>DATGEK010000010.1:0-13704 GCA_035310205.1 Aliidongia sp. | reverse complement strand
GGGCGCGATGGTCCCGGGCGGCTTCGGGTTCGGCAGCGCCTGCTCGTCGCGCGTCGGGCCGGCCGGATCGTTCGATCGATCCGGCGCCGGCCGCTTGTCGAGATGGTCCGCCAGATCCTCGACCAGCTCCTTGATCGTCTCCTTGATGCGGTCCAGCTGCTCGGTCGTGAGCGTGCCGCGCTGGGCATCGACGGCAGCCAGCTCCAGACCCGGCAGGGCGACATCGTCGTAATAGACGGTCAGCGACCGTTCCTTCAGCAGCTCTTCGGCATGGTCGCGGGCCTCGTCCTGGTCGCCCGCCAGCATGCGCTGGTAGAAGCTCTCGACCGGGGTCAGCGCCGGCCGGTCGCCCAGCATGACGTCGAGGAATTCGAGCTGGTCGACATGGCGGCCGAGCACCACCAGGCAGAGTGTCAGCGGCGTCGAGAGGATCAGGCCGATCGGCCCCCAGAGCCACGACCAGAAGATCGCGGCGACGACGACCGAGATCGGCGACAGGCCGGTGCTGCGACCATAGAGCAGCGGCTCGACCAACTGGCCGGCCGTCACCTCGACGACGACGAACAGGCCGCCGGTCCAGAGCACCATGGCCCAGCCCGGATCGACCGCGGCGGCGAGTGCCATCGGGAACAGCGCCGCGATGACCGAACCCACGTAGGGAACGAACCGCATCAGGCCGGCGAGCACGCCCCAGAGCAACGGGCTCGGCAGGCCGATCACGGCTAGGCCGATGCCGACGATGATGCCGAAACTGGTGTTGATGCCGAGCTGGGTCAGGAAATAGCGGCTGAGACGCCGCCCGCCGTCGTCGAGCGCCGCGGTGGTGCGGCGCAGGTCGCTCGATCCGAGCAGGCGGATCAGCCGGTCGCGCAGATCGTCCTGCTGCAGCAGGACGAAGATCGCAACGATGAAGACGATTGCGACCGTGCCGAGCGGCGACAGGATTGGCGACAGGTAGCGCCCCGCCAGTTCGAGCGGCGACGGATCGGGCTGATGGACCTCGACCGGTAAGGGCTGCGGCCCCTCCTTGGTCGGCATCCGCGGCAGGGACGCAGGCGGTGCCGCCGGCTTCGCGGGTTTCTTTTCCGGGGCGGCACTGTAGCCGAGACGGCTCGCCACCTGACCGATCTGGTCCAGCGCATAGGTCCGGACCGTGCCGACCTTGCCTTCGATCGTGTGCGCATAGGCCGGCACATTGTCGGCGAGCTCGGCGAGCTGCGTGCCGATCAGCCCGCCGATCGCGCAGATGAGGCCGACCGCGGTGATGACCGCGAGCAGGACAGCGGGCACCCGTCCGAGCCGCAGGCGGCGCAACAGGCCGACCAGCGGCGCCAACAGGATCGACAGCAGCACCGCGAGCGTGAGCGGGATCAATACGTCGCGGGCGAAATAGAGCGCCGCAACGATGGCGAAGAACACGACCAGCGTCATCTGGCCCGAGGCCATCGGCCGCGCGGGCCGGGCAACTCTCGCGCCCGGCAATTGCGTCAGCGGCGCGGTCTGAACCATGGGGGACCTTCTTCCGGTGCCGCGGGCTCGAAGCGAGCACGATGGCTTAGTGCCCTGAGAACAGCACACCGCTCCCCGGCGTTCCGCCCGATCGGCCCGACAGTCGGATTTAACGAACGGCGCGCCACCACAGGAGCAGCGGACCATCTTCCGGATCGGTCCTTGTGCCGGCGCGGACGAACCCATTCTTCTCCAGGACCCGCTGGGAGGCGATATTGTCGACCGCGGTCTCGGCCGTCAGCCGAGCGATCGCCGCATCCCGGGCCGCCCGATCGACCAGGGCCGCGACCGCCGCCGTCGCCAGCCCTCGCCCACGTCGGGACGCGACGATGCCATAGCCGATTTCAGCATCGCCCTCGGGCGTCGGACGCTGCTTGTGGCCGCACAGGCCCGCGACCTCGCCATCGTCGACCACGAGCCAGCTACCGCCGCCCGGACGGTCGCTGAGGTCGGCCGCGATCCGCTGCAGATAGGCGAGGACGGCCGGATGGTCGACCCCGCCGGAAGGCAGGCGCAAGCCGTCGCGGGTACCGGCCCCCTCGCCCTCCAGCATCCAAGCGAAATAGGCGTCGCCGGCTTCGACCAGCTTCATGCGCCCAACGCCGCCGCGATCAGCACGCGGCCGGCGGTCGCGAGCGCCTGGGCCGGACCGTCGGCGCCCCGGGACTGGCCGGCGACATAGGCGCCGTCGATGACGATTTGCAGCTGGTCTGCCAACGCCTGCGGATCGCGCGCGCCGGCCGCCGCCGCCATGGCGCGCAGCCGGTCGTTGACCGCGCGCATATGCTCGCGGATGACCCGGTCGGCCGGCAGGTCGGAGCCCGGAAACTCGGTCGCCGTGTTGAGGAACGGGCAGCCGCGATAGGCCTCGCTCACCGTGCGACGGGTAATGGCGTCGAGCAGACCCTCGAGCTGCGCGCGCGGATCGTCCGGATGGGCCGCGACCGTGCGGTCCCAGCGCTCCCAGAATTCCAGATTGCGCCGTTCCAGATAGGCCGCGACCAGATCGTCCTTGGAGGGAAAGGCCCGATAGAGGCTCATCTTGGCGACGCCAGCCGCGGCGATGATCGTGTCGATGCCGACCGCGCGCACGCCCTGGTGATAGAACAGCTCGCTGGCGACGCTCAGAATCCGCTCGCGGGCGGAGATTCGCTCGGCTTGAGGACTGTCGGGCGACGCCGGTTCGGTCGCCAATTTCCGCATTCCGCCCATCAAATTTGCCGTCTTCTCGTTAATCATGGTTGACATGATACAGACCTGTCTCTCACATTACCAGCCCAACGAGCATGAGCAGGGATTGTCGGTCAATGTCGCGCTTCAGAAAGATGCATTACGGCTGGATCGTCGCCGCCGTCACGTTCCTGACCCTGCTCGCCGCCGCCGGCGTGCGCTCGACGCCGAGCGTACTGATGGTGCCGCTCGAGGAAGAATTCCACTGGAGCCGGGCGACCATCTCGAGCGCGGTCGCGGTCAATATCCTGCTCTACGGCCTGATCGGCCCGTTCGCCGCCGCCATCATGGAGCGGTTCGGCATTCGCCGCACCATGGTCACGGCGCTGGCGGTGATCGCGTTCGGCGTCGCTATGACGCCGCTGATGACCGAGCCGTGGCAGCTGGTCCTGCTGTGGGGCGTGGTGGTCGGCTGCGGCACCGGCGTCACCGCCATGGTGCTGGGTGCCACCGTCGTCGCCCATTGGTTCACCGAGCGGCGCGGCCTGGTCATGGGCATTCTGACCGCCAGCACCGCGACCGGGCAGCTCGTGTTTCTGCCGATGCTGGCGAGCTTCGCCGAGGCCTATGGCTGGCGCTCGGTCTCGCTGACCGTGGCGGGCGCCGCCGCCGTCATGCTGCCGATCGTGGCATTCTTCATGCGCGACCGGCCGGGCGACGTGGGCTTGCGCCCCTATGGCGAGCCGGAGGGCGTCGAGCCGCCGGTCCATGTCACCGGCAATCCGGCCGCCCGTGCCATCAAGGCGCTGATCGGCGGCTTCCGGTCGCGCGACTTCTGGCTGCTCGCCGGCAGCTTCTTCGTCTGCGGCGCCAGCACCAACGGTCTGATCGGAACCCATCTCATCCCGGCCTGCGTCGATCACGGCATCGCCGAGGTGACCGGCGCCAGCCTGCTCGCCGCCATGGGCATCTTCGACTTCTTCGGCACGACGCTGTCGGGCTGGCTCAGCGACCGGTGGGACAACCGCTATCTGCTCTCCTGGTATTATGGGCTGCGCGGGCTGTCGCTGTTGTTCCTGCCCTTCTCGTTCGACCTCAGCTTCGCCGGCCTGTCGCTGTTCGCCGTGTTCTACGGGCTCGACTGGATCGCGACCGTGCCGCCGACGGTCCGGCTCGCGACCAACGCGTTCGGCAAGGAGAACGTCGGCATCATGTTCGGCTGGATCGCGGCCGCGCACCAGCTGGGCGCCTCGTTCGCCGCCTACGGTGCGGGCCTGCTCAGGACCGACCTCGGCTCCTACACCCAAGCCTTCATGATCTCGGGCGGCCTCTGCCTCGGCGCCTCGATCATGGTGCTGTTCATCGGCGTGAGGCGCGGCCAGGGCTCGGGCAAGCTGCAACCGGTGGCAGTCGCCGCGGAATAGTTCGCGCCACTCGTCCGGGCGGGGTGTACTCCGCCCGGCACTTCATGCTGACATGGCGGCCGTTTGTTAAGACCGCTCGTCCGAGGCGCCATGTCAGCCGAGAAGCCCACCAAGATCGAGACCCGCCTCGCCCATGCCGGCCGGTCGCCCCATGACAATCACGGCGCAGTCAACCCGCCGGTCTATCACGCCTCGACCATCCTGCAGCCGTCGCTCGAAGCCTGGGAAGCCGTCGGCAAGCCCGGCTATGACGGCTATAGCTACGGCCGCCACGGCACGCCGACGAGTCGGGCGTTCGAGCAGGCGGCAGCCGAAATCTACGGCGCCGAGGACGCAGTAGCCGTCTCGTCCGGGCTGGCGGCGATTTCGGTGGCGCTCATGGCTCATACCAAGGCCGGCGACCATATCCTGGTGACCGACAGCGCCTATTACCCGACCCGGAAATTCTGCAACGGACTGCTCCGGAAATACGGCGTCGAGACCAGCTATTACGACCCGACCATCGGATCCGGCATCGCCGATCTGATTCGCCGGGAGACCAGCCTCGTCTTCACCGAATCGCCCGGCTCGGTCACGTTCGAGATGCAGGACATCCCCGCCATCGTCGCCGCGGCCCACGCGCACGGCGCCAAGGTGGTGGCCGACAATACCTGGGCGACCGCGCTCTATTTCAATCCCTTCGACCATGGCGTCGACGTGGTGGTCGAGGCGGCGACGAAATATGTCTCCGGCCATTCCGACGTGATGATCGGCATCGCGCTCGGGCGCGGCGCCGACACGCCGCGGCTGCGCCAGACGGCCCATCTGCTCGGCAACTGTTCAGGCCCCGACGATCTCTACCTGGCCCAGCGCGGCTTGCGCACCATGGCGGTGCGCATGGCGCGCAACCAGGAGAACGGCCTGGCGCTCGCCCGCTGGCTCCAGGGCCGGCCGGAAGTGGCGCGGGTGCTGCACCCTGCCCTGCCCGGCCATCCGGGCCACGGCATCTGGCAGCGCGATTTCCGCGGTGCCTCCGGCCTGTTCTCGATCGTGCTGCATCCGGTCGACAAGCCGGCGCTCGCCGCCTTCCTCGACGGGCTCAAGCTGTTCAGCATGGGGGCGAGCTGGGGCGGCTACGAGAGCCTGATCATGCCGAGCGATCCGCGCCTGCTGCGCACGGCGACGCGCTGGGATATGCCGGGCCCGCTGCTGCGCATCCACGCCGGGCTCGAAGACCCGGGCGATCTCATCGCCGATCTGGAAGCGGGCTTCGAGCGACTGGCGTTGGCGGCGACCTGATCCTACATATTTCCGAAGAAGACCACGCCCCGGGTCCGGGCGGACGGAGGAAACCATGGTTTCGGTATCATCAAGGCTTGCGGCGCTGGCATTGGCCGCCTGGGCGATCGCCGGTCTGACGGCCGGCGGCGCGCTCGCGCAAACCCATACGACGACCTCGACATTGCAGCAGACCGGCTCCGGATCGGACGACACCACGCCGCCCGGCACCAGTGTCACCGACTTCGCGCACGGCCCGATCGTCAACGGCAAGCAACTGCAGCCCCGCTCCGGACAGGCGCCGACCAAGGATGAGGTGAGCCAGATCAACCGGCTGCAGCCCCCGCCTGATCCGGCAGCAAACGGCCCGCTGGTCCAACCCCGCGACCTGTTCGGCAATCCCCTCGGCGGCAGCCCGGGACTGGATACCAAGAAGCCGTAAACCGGACCTGCCGGCTCTGCGTAGACGCGGCTCCTGCCGGATTCCCGCCGGCACGGGAAGGACGGAGTTTGGCTGATCGGCCGCCCTCGCCCTTGATCCAATCCGGCGCAGGGCCACTTACCCCACGGTAATTCCCCCGAAAGGACCGACTTTGGACGCCCCTTCGCCCGCCGCGCCCCGTCGCCGCGGCAGCCTGGCCACCCTTGGCACGCTTGCCCCCTATCTCTGGCCGCCCGGCGAAGCGGGCCTGCGCATCCGCGTCATCCTTGCCGTCTGCTGCCTCGTCGTGGCCAAGGCCGCGAACGTCTATGTGCCGATCCTCTACAAGCACGCCATCGACGCCCTGGGCGGCAGCGCCAGCAACGGGGCGACCACGGTCGCGGCCACCATCACCGCCGTGCCGCTCGCCCTGATCCTGGCCTATGGCTCGGCCCGCGTCCTGTCGCTGATCTTCGCCGAGCTGCGCGATGCGGTCTTCGCCCGGGTCGCCCAGCGTGCGATCCGGACCCTCGGGCTGCAGGTGTTCCGCCATCTCCATGCGCTCTCGCTGCGCTTTCACCTGGCACGGCAGACCGGTGGCCTGACCCGCTCGATCGAGCGCGGCACCAAGGGCATCGAGACGCTGCTGCAATACATGCTGTTCAACATCCTGCCGACCCTGTTCGAGATCGGCCTGGTCTGCGTGATCCTGTGGCGGCTGTTCGATTGGCGCTTTGCCGTGGCGACCTTCATCACGGTGGCGCTGTACATCGCCTACACGCTGATGATCACCGAATGGCGGACCAAATACCGCCGGCAGATGAACGAGGTCGATTCCGAGGCGAACACCAAGGCGATCGACAGCCTGCTGAATTACGAGACGGTCAAGTATTTCGGCAACGAGGAGCACGAGGCCGCGCGCTTCGACAACGCGCTGAAGCGCTACGAGCGCGCGGCGGTGAAGAGCCAGGTCTCGCTCTCGATCCTCAATATCGGCCAGGCGGCGATCATCTCGGTCGGGCTGACCGTGGTCATGTACATGGCCGGCGTCGGCATCATCGCCAACCGCATGACGCTCGGCGACTTCGTGCTGGTCAACACCTACCTGGTGCAGCTCTATCAGCCCCTGAACTTCTTCGGCTTCGTCTATCGCGAGATCAAGCAAGCGCTCATCGACATGGAGCGCATGTTCGACCTGATGTCGGTCGAGCGCGAGATCGCCGACCGACCGGGCGCCCCGCCGCTCGCCGTCGGCGGCGCCACGCTCGAGTTCCGCGACGTGCGCTTCGGCTATGATCCGCGCCGCGAGATCCTGAAGGGCGTCAGCTTCACCGTGCCGGCCGGCCATACCGTCGCCGTGGTCGGCCCATCGGGCGCCGGCAAATCGACCCTGAGCCGGCTGCTGTTCCGCTTCTACGACGTCGACGCCGGCCAGATCCTGATCGACGGGCAGGATATCCGCACGGTGGCGCAGGCGAGCCTGCGCGCCGCACTCGGCATCGTTCCGCAGGATACGGTGCTGTTCAACGACACGATCACCTACAACATCGCCTATGGCCGACCGGGCGCCTCGACCGCCGAGATCGAGCAGGCGGCGCGTATGGCCCATATCCATGACTTCATCCTGGCCATGCCGGACGGCTACAGGACCATGGTCGGCGAGCGCGGCCTGAAGCTCTCGGGCGGCGAGAAGCAGCGCGTGGCGATCGCGCGCACCATCCTCAAGGACCCCGCGATCACGCTATTCGACGAGGCGACGAGCGCGCTCGACACCAATACCGAACGCGAGATTCAGACCAACCTCAAGGAAGTGAGCCGCGGGCGCACGACACTGGTCATCGCCCATCGCCTGTCGACCATCATCGACGCGGACGAGATCATCGTGCTCGAAGCCGGCCGCATCGCCGAGCGCGGCCGCCATCACGAACTGGTCGCGGCCGACGGCCGCTATGCCGAGATGTGGCGCAAGCAGCAGGAAGCCGCTGCCGCGGGCCAGCCGATCGAAGTGCCGCCGCCGTTCTATCAGCCGGCATAGAGCGGCCGCCCTCCGCCTCGGGCGCCCTCAACAAGACCACTCTTTCCGGCTCCGAAACGAACGCTACCGCGTCGGTTGCGCGCGACCGTTGAGACGGTTGCCGCTTTCCGGCGTTCGCTTCGAGAGGCAGGACCTAAAGGGACGGGCGGAACGGGTAGATGACGTCGTTTCGAGAAGCCGAAAACGCAACGCCATCCTGGCGACGCCTTGGCGCGATCGGGCTGCTGGCCCTCGCCGCCGCGGCGGCGATTCCGGGGACGGCGGGATGGGCGGAGGATCTGGAGGCGGCGACCGCTGCGAAGCTCGGGGATTATCGGGCCGCCATCACCCGCTGGTACGCGTTCGCGCAGCAAGGCGATGCCGACTCCGCCTATCGGCTGGGCCAGGCCTACGAGACCGGCCACGGCGTGGCGCGCGATCTGCGCCAGGCCCAGTCCTGGTACAATTTCGCCGCGGCGCACGGCTCCGGGCCGGCGGCCTATTCCCTGGGCCTCATGGCGGAAAGCACGGAGCGGCCCGACGGCACACCGCAGGATCTGGACGGCGCCATCGCCTGGTATCGCCAGGCGCTCGCCGCCGGCGATCCACGGGCGCGCGAACGGCTCGCCGCCCTCGGCGCCGGCGAGGGCGAGTTGCACGTGGCCAGGCCGAGTGCACCGGCGCCCGCACCTGCCGATGTGGCACCGCCCGCCGTCGTCCGCGCACCGGAACCCCGCCCGCAACCGCCGCCCGATCCGGCGATCAGCTTCGGGCGGGCACTTGCGAACTGGCGAACGCATGGGCTCGACGGCACGGACTCCAGCACCATCGCCGCACTCGAGACGGCGGCCCGGCAGGGCGATCCGCTCGCCCAATATGATATCGCCTATGCCTATGAGCATGGGCTGGGCGTCCCGGCCCAGCCGGCCCGCGCCTATGCCTGGTACAAGCGCGCCGAAGCCTCGGCGGGTCCGCCACGGCTGCGCGACGCGGCCAGGACCAACGGCCGGCTGCTGGGCGCCAAGCTCTCGGATACGGAGAAACAGGCAGCGGCCCAGATCGACACGGAGTGGCGGACGGCCCCTATCGATCGATGAGCGGTGCCGGCAGGGCAACGAGCTGGCCCGCTGCCAGCCGCGTATCCGCCGTAAGGTCCGGATTGACGGCCAGCATCTGCTCGAAGGACGGCCGGTAGCGCGGCGTGCGATAGGCCGAACGGTAGAGCGAGCGCAGCGTGTCGCCCCGGCGCGCGGGAATGAACAGGACATTGACCGGCGACGGCGCGGCCTGCGGTGGGTTTGCAGGCGCAGGGCTGGGTGCTGCAGGGCGCGGCGGGGGAGCGGCAGCGACCTGCGGCGGCGCCCGTGCGGGCGCCGGGACCGGTGGCGGGGCCGGTGACGAAGCCGCTGGTGGCGCCGGAGACGAGGCGGCCGGCGGGGCCGGCATGGGTGCCGCGGGCCGCGCGGGCACAGGTGCCGGCGCCGCGGCTGCACTCGGCGGTGGCGGTCCGACATCTTCGGACTGGTTCCACAGCCAATAGCCGAGGCCGATCGCCACGATCAGCAGTGTCGTTGGGATTGCCATCCCGGCCAATCTGTCAGAGAACCCGCGCTTCGCGCTGGGCCTCGGGCTCGGGCCCAGTCGAGCGGGCGCAAACCCGCGGCCCTCGACGCTGATCGGCGACCGGGTCCGTGCCGGCACTGGGGTCGGCGGCGCGCTGCCTCCGCCGTGGATCGCCGCATCGGCCGTGGCATAGTCGACGGGTTGGCGGCGCCGGGCGAAGCCGGCCTGCAGCACCCGATCGGCGAGCGAGAGCAGCCGACGGGGAATACCGCCCGCCTCGACCACGATCGCATCCATCGCCTCGGCTGACAGGACACCGTGCGGGTCGGCGGCGCCCGCCTCGCTGAGCCGATGCTCGAGCAGGCTGCGTGCCTCGATCGGCGTCAGGGGCGGCACCCGGACCCGGACGCTGGCCCGGCGGTCGAGCGCCGCCGCCGCCGGGCGCGAGAACAGCTCGACGAAGGGGGGACGCACGGCCAGCACGATGGAGAGCAGCGAAAGCTCGTCTCGCGAAAGATCCACGATCGAGCCCAAAGCCTGGAGCGCTTCGTCGGTCAGCCCGCCTGCGTCGTCGACCAGCAGGACGGTCGCCTGCCCGGCATTGGCACGCTCGGTCAGCAGTCCCTTCAATTCCGGGAAAGACGGCGCCGCCGCGAAGGGGCCGACCAGCATTTCGCCCAGGATGGCCAGCAGCGCCGGGCGGTCGAGATCGGGCCGGGTGATCGACCGGGTGCGCACCCGGTCCGGGTCGACGCTGCGCTCGTAGGCGTGCAGCAACTCGGTCTTGCCCGCCCCCGGCCAGCCCTCGAGCGTAATGACTGCAAACCGGCGACGGACGAGATCGGCTATCGCGTCGAGCGCCCCGCGCTGACCGGCCGTTTCGATGAGAAAGGATGCATCCGCCACCGGGTCGAACGGCGCCCGCCGCAGGCCGAAGAACGCTTGATACATCGATGCTCCCGGCGGTTAACCCATGGGCGGCTACGCGACCGCCCATATGGATCAACGCATATCCTGGGTGGGGCGTGCCCGCGGCTTCATGGGTCATTTTCCGGGCATTTTCCGCCCCGCATCGACCAGACGACGAGTAGTCCGGCCGACATGCCGAAAATTCGGCGAATCGCCTGCCATCGACGGCGTCGTCCCAAGGGTTTGCCCTCCTCCGGCCGGCGTAAGGGATCCGGCCGGGCCCAGGGTCCCGGGCTGCCGGCCGGATCGCCCGTCAGGCGGCGGTCTGCGCGACGGCTGGCGCCGCGCCGAGCGCATGCAAGCCCTGTAATGCCTGGCGCTGAGCGGCGGCGGCCAAAGATTCTTGCTGTCCCGCCTGGGCGAAGGCGAGCATCTCGCCGGCGACGACGATCTGCTGCAGCCACCACGGCGGCGGCGGCGGCGGAAGATGCAGCAGTATCCAGATCAGTTCCGACAGCGGGACCGAGCCGCAGGTGTCATCGAACAGGAATTCGGCGCCGGACGAGAGCGCCTCGGCCATCGGACCGGTCACGGTCATCCCGATCTGATGGAGCCTGATCGCCCCATAGAGGCCGACTTCGATGCGCCCGATTGCCCAGGGATCGGGTTGCGGACCGGCGCTTTTCTTGAACTCGGAAAGTTCGGTGACGACCGAGGGCCGAGGCCGAGGACGCCCGGGGGCGTGCGTACCGCACCACGGACCATCCTCGGCAATGCTGATGAGGGTCTTGAAGCTCATGACTTCCTCCCACACAAGACCGTCGATAATCCGACGATCTCCCTAGAGGATAGCCCTCACTATCACTGGGTACTTGTGAAGCACCCCACAGGAAATTCAATCAGCAATAGAAAATATCAGATGGGAAACATATGCCTTACAACGCCTTAATAAGCTTACTCTAATCGCCATGTCACCCCTGGGTTTTGCCGCGCTTGTACTGGTAGAGTGCCGCAGCGAACACGCCCATCGAGACCACGGTGATGATCACGGTGGCGAGCGCGTTGATCTCGGGGCTGAGGCCCAGGCGTACCTTGGAGAAAATGACGAGCGGCAGCGTGGTCGAGCCGGGGCCGGAGACGAAGGCGGTAATGACCAGGTCGTCGAGGCTCAAGGAGAAGGCGAGCAGCCAGCCGGCAACCAAGGCCGGCGCCATCAGCGGCAAGGTGATGAGGAAGAACACCTGGACCGGCCGCGCGCCCAGGTCCATCGCCGCCTCCTCGACCGACACGTCCATGCCCGAGAGCCGACTCTGCACGATCACGGCGACGAAGCTCATGCAGAAGGTGATGTGCGCCATGATGATGGTCAGCACGCCGCGGCCGGCCGGCCAGCCGATTGCCTGCTCCAGCCCGACGAACATCAGCAGCATGGAGATGCCGGTGATGATCTCGGGCATGACCAGGGGTGCCGTCACCATGCCGGCGAACAGCGTGCGGCCGCGAAACCGAGTGAAACGCGACAGCACAAAGCCGGCGAGCGTACCGACCACGAGCGCGCCGGTGGCGCTCGCCACCGCGACCCTGAGCGACAGCCAGGCGGCGTCCAGGATCTGGTCATTGTGGGCAAGCTCGCCGTACCACTTGACCGAGAAGCCCGACCAGACCGTGACCAGCCTGGATTCGTTGAAGGAATAGACGACCAGCGTCGCGATCGGGCCGTAGAGGAAGAACAGGCCAATCACCAGCGCGGTCGGCAGGAACCAGCGGCCGCGGACGAAGCCGTCGATCATCGAGCCGGGACGCCTGGTTGCACTCATTGCCCTACTCACGACTGCGCCTCCGCCCGGCCCTGGGCGCGCTGCAGCAGCATCAGCGGCACGACCAGCAGGGCGACCATGACGACGGTGACGGCGGACGCCATCGGCCAATCGCGGTTGGCGAAGAACTCGCTCCACAGCTGGGTCGAGATGGTGAGCGTATCGGCCCCGCCCAAGAGCGTCGGGATGATGAACTCGCCGACCGCCGGGATGAACACCAGGAGCGAGCCGGCGACGATGCCGGGCAGCGACAGCGGCAGGGTGATCGCCCAGAAGGCGCGGAGCGGCCGCGCGCCGAGGTCCATCGCCGCCTCCAGCAGCGAGACGTCGAGCTTTTCCAGAGTCGCGTAGAGCGGCAGCACCATGAAGGGCAGATAGGCATAGACCATGCCGATATAGACGGCGGTCTGGGTGTTGAGGATGTTGAGCGGCTCGTCGATCACCCCGATCCAGATCAGGAAATTGTTGAGCAGCCCATTGTCCTTGAGGATGCCGATCCAGGCGTAGATGCGGATCAGGAACGAGGTCCAGAACGGCAACACGATCAGCATCAGCAGCACCGGCCGGAGCTCGGTCCGGGCGCGCGCGATGGCATAGGCCATCGGATAGCCGATCAGCAGGCAGAAGACCGTGGTGACCGCCGCGTTCCTGAGCGAGCTCAGGTACGACAGCAGATAGATCGGGTCATCGCTGAACAGCCGGATGAAATTATCCAGATGCAGCGTGATCTGCAGCGCGCTGTCGTCGCCCATGGAGAACAGCGGCGTATAGGGCGGGATCGTCGTGTCGCTGTCGGCGAAGCTGATCTTGAACACCAGCAGGAACGGCACGAGGAAGAAGATCGCGAGCCAGAAATAAGGCGCGGCGATGACCAGCCCCCGGCCCGGCAGCCGCGCGCGGACGGCCTTTACCAGCCCGCTCACGGGTCGACCAGGATCGAGGCCGCCGCCGTCCAGCCGACCGTCACCGCCTCGTCCCGGGCGAAGGGCTGGTCGTCCCAGCGGCCGAGGTTGGGGGCCGTCGCCTTCACCAGTTTCCCGCTGCCGAGCGTCACGTGGTAGATGCAGGCATCGCCCAGGTAGGCGATGTCGCGCACGCGGCCCGGCAGCCGGTTCGGCAGGTCGAGACCCTCGCCGGGCCTGGCCAGCCGGAGCTTCTCCGGCCGCACCGCGACGCACACCGCCGCCCCCGGCGCGTGGATCGCCGTCGGCCCGACTGTCAGGTCGCCGCCGGCCTCGGCGCTCTCGACCAGCGCATGATCGGCGAATTGCTCCTTCAGCTGGCCTTCGAACAGGTTGACCGAGCCGATGAAGTCGGCGACGAAGCGATTGTGCGGGAACTCATAGATCTCGTTCGGCTTGCCGACCTGGATGATCTTGCCGTGGTTCATGACGGCGATGCGGGTCGACATGGTCATCGCCTCCTCCTGGTCATGGGTGACCATGACGAAAGTGATGCCGACCTGTTCCTGGATCGTCCTGAGCTCGAACTGAGTCGCCTCGCGCAGTTTCTTGTCGAGCGCCGACAGCGGCTCGTCCAACAGCAGCACCTTCGGCCGCTTGATGATCGAGCGCGCGAGCGCCACGCGCTGGCGCTGGCCGCCGGATAGTTGCCCGGGCT
>DATGEK010000009.1:0-41928 GCA_035310205.1 Aliidongia sp. | reverse complement strand
CGGCGTCGACTCCATCTACGACCTGCAGTCCGGCCGCTATACCGCCGTCGGCTTCTACAACGAATCCACCCCCCCGGACTTCGCCGTCAAACTCACCCCAGAAGACTTCACCCCAGAAACCCTCAGGAACGCCGGTGTTCGCTGATCTCTTGAGACGAACGACGATCCTGGCGGTCATGCTCCTCGGCTGCGGCACCGCCGCGGCCGAGGAGCAGCCGCCGATCCCTGCCGAGCAGGTCCCGCTCGCCGCGCAAAGCCTTCTCCTGGGCGTCAGCCGGGCCGGCTCGTCACTGGTCGCGGTCGGTGAACACGGCGTCATCGTGATCTCGCACGACGATGGCGTGAGCTGGGCCCAGCAGCAGAGCCCGACTAGTGTGTTGCTGACGGCGGTCAGCTTCGCCGACGACAAGCGCGGCATCGCCGTCGGCCATGACGGCATCATCCTCAGGAGCGAGGACGGCGGCCAGCATTGGCAGCTGATGCAGCGGGATCTGGACGCCGGTCCCCTGTTGACCGTGGCGCTCGCCGCCGACGGCCAACACGGTGTCGCCGGCGGCGCCTACGGCCTGCTGTTGGTGACCGCGGACGGCGGCGCCACGTGGAATCCCGCTAAGGTTCCGGACGCCGACGATGACGGCGCCGATTCCCATCTCTATGCCGCCGCCACCCCGGCATCCGATCGCTGGGTCGTCGTCGGCGAGGCCGGACGCATCCTGATCAGCAACGACCAGGGCGCTTCCTGGCGGGCGGTCAAGGCGCCCTATGCCGGGTCCTATTTCGGGGTCCTGGCCAAATCGGCCGACGACTGGCTGATATTCGGATTGGAAGGCAAGATGCTCGAAACGGCTGATGCCGGCGCCACCTGGCGGCCGATCGAGACCGGGCAAGGTTCCGGCCTGACCTCGGTCGGGCTGCTCAAGGACAACCGTCTGGTCGCGGTCGGACTCAACGGTACGATCCTGGTCGAGGATCAGCCCCACGGCCATTTCCTGCCGCGTCACCTGGCGACGCCCACGGCGCTGACCGCCGTGCTGCCGGTCGACGGTATCGCGGTGCTGCTGGGCGAACGCGGGGCGAGCCGCCTCGAAGCAACCACGCTCAAGGCGACACCATGATGGCGAAGGCATTCATTCCCCGTCTGGGCGAGCGGCTGTTCGCCTATCGCCGCGCCGTCCTCGCGCTCTTCGCACTGGTGACGCTCGGCCTCGGCTGGGCGGCTTCCGGGCTGCAGATCGACGCTTCGTTCGACAAGACGCTGCCGCAGTCCCATCCCTACATGGCGACCTTCAAGCAGTATCAGCAGCAGTTCGGCGGCGCCAACCGCATCCTGATCGCGCTCCATTCGAAAAGCGGCTCGATCCTGACGCCCGAGTTTCTCGACGTGCTGAAGAAGGCGACGGAGGAGACCTATTTCGTCTCTGGCGTCGATCGTTCGCGCGTCACGTCGATCTTCACGCCGAACGTCCGCTTCATCGAAATCGTGCGCGACGGCTTCGCCGGCGGCAACGTGGTGCCGGGCACCTTCAAGCCCAGCCCCGAAGGCATCGAGGAGGTCCGCAAGAACATCCTCAAATCCGGACAGCTCGGTCGCCTGGTCTCCGCCGATTTCTCGAGCGCCATGATCTCGGCCGAACTGGTCGAGCGCGATCCGGCGACGGGCAAGCACCCCGATATCTTCAAGGTTGCGCAGGAGCTGGAGCAGAACCTGCGCGGCAAGTACGACGGGCCGGTCGCCGACGTCCATATCCTGGGCTTCCCCAAGGTCATGGGCGACATCGCGGATGCTGCCGGCGGTGTGCTGAAGTTCTTCGGCCTGGCCTTCCTCATCACCGCCGGGATCGTTACCCTCTACGGCCGGTCTCTGGCGCTGACCGTGACCTTGCTCGGCGTCTCCGTCGTCACCGTGATCTGGCAGCTGGGCCTGCTGGCGCTCTTCGGCTTCGGCATCGATCCCTTGTCGATCCTGGTACCGTTCCTGGTGTTCGCCATCGCCATCAGCCACGGCGTGCAGAACATCGGCACGCTGACGCAGGAGATGGCGAAGGGTCACGACGTCAAGGCGGCGAGCCTCGCCGGCTTCAACCGGCTGCTGGTCCCCGGGGTGGGCGCGCTCGTCGCCGACGCGCTGGGCTTCCTCACCATCACGCTCATCGACGTGCCGTCGATCCGCGAGCTCTCGATCGCCGCCAGCCTCGGCATGGTGCTGATCATCGCCACGCACCTGTTCGTGCTGCCGCTGATCATGAGCCTGCTGCCGCTCGGCCCCGAATACAGCCAGCGCATGGCGAAGACCTACGGCCGGCTCGACGGGCTGTGGCGGGCGATCGCCGTGCTGGCGACGCCCAAGGGCGCCATACCGGCAGTGGTGCTCGCCGTCGCCGTGTTCGGCTTCGCCTCGGTCGAAGCGAAGCACCGCGCCGTGGGCGATCTCGACGCCGGCGTGCCCGAGCTCTGGAGCGACAGCCGCTACAACAAGGACGCGGCCTTCATCACCAAGACCTTCGCGATCGGCGTCGACATCGTGCAGGTGATCGCGGAGGGCCCGAAGAACGGCTGCGTCGATCACGATGTGGTCGAGGCGATCGACCGGTTCGACTGGCATATGCGCAATATCGCCGGCGTGCGCTCGACCCTGTCGCTGCCGACGGCGATGAAGATCGTCAATGCCGGATGGAACGAGGGCAATCCGAAATGGCGCGAGCTGCCGCGGGACAGTCGCGTGCTGGTGCGCGCTTCGGCGCCGATCGAGACTTCGACCGGGCTCCTGAACGACGATTGCTCGGTCATGCCGATCATCATGTTCGCCGTCGACCATAAGTCCGAGACGATCGACCGGATCACGAACGCGGCAGAGGCTTGGTTCAAGGCCCACCCATCGCCCAAGGTCACGTTCCGGCTGGCGACGGGCAACGTCGGCGTGATGGCGGCGACCAACCAGACCGTGCGCGCGGCCGAAACGCCGATGCTGCTCTATGTCTACGGTGTCGTGCTGGTGTCGTGCCTGGTGATGTTCCGCGGCCTGGCCCCGTCGATCTGCGTGATCATCCCGCTGATCCTGGTCTCGATCCTGACCGACGCGATCATGGCGCTGCTCGGCATCGGCCTGAAGACCTCGACCCTGCCGGTGGCCGCCTTGGGCGTCGGCATCGGCGTCGACTACGGCATGTATATGTTCAGCCGGCTCAATTCCCATCTGGGCGGCGGGCGCGGCTTCGCCGAAGCCTATCTCCAGACCCTGCGTGAGACCGGCAGCTCGATCCTGCTGACCGGGCTCACGCTCGCGGCCGGAACCTGCACCTGGATCCTGTCCGGCCTGCGCTTCCAGGCCGACATGGGGCTGCTGCTGACGTTCGTCTTCCTGGCGAACATGCTGGGTGCGGTACTGCTGTCCCCGGCAATCGCCGGGCTGATCGATCGGGTGAGGCCCTTCCACCGGATCGAGGGTGTTGTCGGACATTGAGGTGGAGTGAGTCACATGAGACTGACCCTGCGGACCCGGATCTACGGCTGTTTCGCCCTGATCATGGCGCTGGTCATCGCCATGGGCAGCCTTGGCATCCAGCTGTCGAAGCAGATCGGGACCGGGATCGTGGGGCTCGAGGCGGCACTCGGGCGCAGCCGGCAGATCGAGACGATCGACACGGCGTTGCAGAAGACGCGGGTCGAGATCGGCCGCTGGCTGAAAAGCCCGAGCGACACCAGCCAGGAAACGGTCGAGCAGCTGCTGAGCTCGCTCGGCACGTCAATCAAGGACGCCCGCGCGGGGGCGAACGAGCCGGAAGAGATCAAGCTGTTCGATCGGCTGGATGCCGCCCTCGGCGACTATCGCAAGAGCTGGCAGGACCAGCAGGCGCTGGAAAATCAGAGCGCCCAGCAGTTCCAGGACAAGATCGACGATCCGGGTCCGAAGACGCTCGATCGGCTGCGCAAGCTGCGCGGCGGCAATCTTGCGGGCGACGCGCTCGCGGGGGCGTCGCGGCTGGTTGATGACTTCGCAAGCGCGCTGATCGACATCGAACGCTCGCGCGCAACCGACGATTCGCTGCTCATCGACGATGCCAAGAAGGCGTTGGCGGCGGC
Organism: Aliidongia sp.; assembly: GCA_035310205.1. Taxonomy (GTDB): domain Bacteria; phylum Pseudomonadota; class Alphaproteobacteria; order ATCC43930; family CGMCC-115725; genus Aliidongia. Next base: position 37,848 of record DATGEK010000009.1, on the reverse strand, counting down.
GCTCAAGGAAGGGGACAGCCTCGCAGCACTGCTGACCGATCCCGTCCAGAAAGCGGCGCTCGATCCGATCCGGACCGACATGAAGACGCTGTCGGACCAGCTGAAGCAGATGGAGGCACTGCAGGACAAGGTCGGCAATCATTTCGCCCAGTTCGATGCCCAGGGCCGCGACCTGGCGGCCATGACGGAATCGCTGCGGGTCGAGGCCAATCGTGGCTCGGGCCTGGTGGAAGCGGCGGCGTTCGACGCGGTGCGCCGCAGTACCTACGTGGAACTGGCCGGCGCGGCACTCGTGACGCTGATGGCGATCGTGATGGCCTGGTTCACCGCCCGGTCGGTGCTGCGCCCGCTCACCGGCATGACCGCCGCCATGGCGCGGCTGGCTGGGGGCGATACCGAGGCCGAGGTGCCGTCGCTCGCCCGGCGCGACGAGGTCGGCGCCATGGCCAAGGCGGTGCAGGTGTTCAAGGAAAATGCGCTCCGGGTGGCGCTGCTTCGGGCCGAGCGGACGCAGGCAACGGCCCTGGCGGAGGCGGAGAAGAAGGCGGCGCTGCAATCGATGGCGACCGCGCTCGAGGACAGCGTGCGCCGGGTCGTTACCGTGGTCGCCACCACGTCGGAGGATCTGCTCGCCGCCGCCCAGGGCATGGCCGACACGGCCGACCGGACCAGCCGCCAGTCGACCGCTGTCGCGGCGGCGTCGGAACAGGTCTCGGCCAATGTCCAGACCGTGGCGGGGGCGTCCGGGGACCTGACGATCGTCGGGCAGGATATCGCCCGCGAGATCGCCCGCTCGTCCCAGATGGCGGGCCAGGCTGCCGATCAGGCGCGCGATACGGGGGCGACGGTCGATCAACTGGCGGCGAGCGCCCAGAAGATCGGCGAGGTCGTGGGACTGATCCATAGCATCGCGGCCCAGACCAATCTCCTGGCGCTCAACGCGACGATCGAGGCGGCGCGGGCCGGCGAGGCCGGCAGGGGCTTCGCCGTCGTGGCGTCGGAGGTCAAGAACCTGGCGAACCAGACGGCCAAGGCGACGGAGGACATCGGGGCGCAGATCGCCGAGACCCAGGCGGCGACCCACAAGGCGGTCTTGGCGATCCGCTCGATCGCCAAGACCATCATGGACGTGAACGAGATCGCCGTCGGCATCGAGGGGCAGGTCGAAAAGCAGGGCATCGCCACCGTCGAAATCTCGCACAACATCCAGATGGCCGCGGCCGGAACGCAGGAGGTTTCGACGAACATAGCCGACGTCAATCGAATCGCCGGCGAGACCCGGCGGGCCGCAACGCATGTCCAGGACGGCGCCACCCGCCTCGGGCGGCAGTTCGACGAACTGCAGCACGAGGTGGACCGGTTCGTGAGTTCGCTCCGAAGCGCGTGATCGAACGAGCGCGGGCAGGGCAGGCCTTCGGAGGGGCGCCATGCCCGGTGCTTGCTCCGTCCGAACGCCGACGATAAAGTCCGGCCGCCGATCCGCGGGCCCCAAAGGGAACTGGCGGCGAGGGGGCTCGCTTTATCTGGAATGAAATTGCCGAACCATATCCTGGACTGTCTGCTCCATGCCGCCGCGATCGGTGTGCATGCCGAAATTGGGCGGGCTTGACGCATGGTTGCGACCCTCTGGATCGACGTCGAGGATCTGTTCGAGTATTTCCGCAACAACGCGCGCCCGACCGGCATTCAACGCCTGGTCTTCGAGCTATATCAGGTCCTGCAGCAGCGCGATGACGGACGGGGGCTCGTCCGCTTCGTGCGGCACGATCCCGTTCGCGGCAGCCTGCGCATCGTGCAGTGGGCCGAGGTGGCGGGTCTGTTCACCAGGGTGGCGGCGGAGATCGTCCCACCGCAGGCGCAGCCGGGTGCGATCCGGCCGCACTCGCCGGTTCGCCAGTTCTTTCGCGAATGGACCCATCGCCTGCCGGCGGTACTGCGGATCCGGGTGACGGAGGTGATGCTTTCGCAGGTGAAGGCATTGCAGGCCTGGGGCAAGCTGTTCGCTCTGCTTGGCCGCTGCATGCTGGACAGCCCACGCTGGTTGGCGCAGCGGTATCGCGCCGACGCCGATCGGACCTCGTCCGGTGCCGCGGTTTCACGCCAATCCTTCGCCGATCTCGCGAAGCCCGGCGATGTCCTCCTGGTGCTGGGGGCGCCGTGGTCTCACCCGAACTATGGCGCGTTGGTCCATGCGCAGCGGGAACGATATGGCCTGCGCATCGCCCTGCTGATTCACGATCTCATCCCACTGCGCCGTCCCGAATGGTGCGAGCGCGGACTGGTGCGCCTGTTCCGCGCCTGGTTCGACGGGGTCTTTCCGCTCGCCGACCACCTCTTCGCGGTTTCCAAGGCCACGGCCTCCGATGTGGAGCACTATGCGCGCGAGCACGGCGTCGCCCTCTCGGGTCCGGTGATCCCCGTGCCGATCGGCACGGGCTTCGGTGCGAAGGCACCCGCCGTTCCCGTGCCTCCGACTGCGCGGCTGCCGGCGCCGGGCAGCTACGCCCTCATCGTTTCGACGATCGAGGTGCGCAAGAATCATCTGCTGCTGTTCCGGGTCTGGCGCCGGCTCCTCGAGGAGCTGCCGCACGATCAGGTCCCGATCCTGGTGTTCGCCGGCCGCGCTGGCTGGCTGGTCGGCGACCTCATGGAGCAGATCGCCAATACCGACCATTTGGGCGGCAAGCTGGTTGTGATCCCGAGCCCCACGGATGCGGAATTGACCGCACTCTATCAGGGCTGCCTCTTCACACTGTTTCCGTCACTGTTCGAAGGCTGGGGACTGCCGGTGACGGAAAGCCTGGCCTTCGGCAAGCCCTGCCTGATCTCCAATCGGACGTCGCTGCCCGAAGCCGGCGGTGCATTGGCGCGCAGCTTCGATCCCGACAATCTCCATGACGCCTATGCCGTCATTCTGGAGGCGATCACGGATCGCGCCGGGCTCGCCGCCTGGGAGGCGCAGATCCGTCGCGAGTTCAAGCCGGTGCCGTGGTCGGCGACGGTCGACGCGTTGCTGCGCGGCCTCGACCATCCCTTGGCCTCGGCGATCGTGCCGGACGAAGTCCTGGAGATGCCTGCCGCGCCCTGACCGGCGCGGTCGGGTGCGTCAACGGGCCAGGGCGCGGCGGCGGATCAGTTCGGCCTCGACCAGCTTGTTGACCAGATCGGGCATCGTGATGGTCGCCGACCAGCCGAGCAGTTTGTGGGCCTTGGCTGGATTGCCGACGCTGAGCGAGATGTCGGATGGGCGCATCAGCGCCTGGTCGCTCTCGACATGGCTCGACCAGTCGAGACCAAAGCAGCCGAAGGCGGCATCGACGAAATCCTGAAGCCGGGAGGTGATGCCGGTGGCGATGACGAAATCTTCCGGCGTGTCGTGCTTCAACATCCGCGCCATGGCATCGACATAGTCGGGCGCCCAGCCCCAGTCGCGGGTGAGGTCGAGGGCGCCGAGAGAGAGCTTGTCGGCCTTGCGCTCGGCGATGTCGGCGGCGCCACGGACGATCTTCTGGGTGACATAGCGGGTCGGCCGCAGCGGCGATTCGTGATTGAACAGCAGCCCGGAGCAGGCGAACAGATTATAGGCCTCGCGGTAATTCGCGACGGCCCAGAACGAGGCCGCCTTGCCGACGGCATATGGGCTGCGCGGCCGGAACGGCACGGTTTCGTCCGCAGGGGTCGGGGTGTTGCCGAAGCACTCGCTGGAGGATGCGTTGTAGAAGCGCGTTTCCAGGCCGAGGAAGCGGATGGCCTCCAGGATGTTGATCGTGCCGTGCATGATGCTGTCGATCGTCTCGACAGGCTGCTGGAACGACAGGCCGACGGAGGATTGCGCGGCCAGGTTGAATATTTCCGCCGGGCGGATGTTCTGCACGGCCTGGGCGACGCTCCGGAAGTCCGCGAGCGTGGCCGAATGCAGCCGGACCTGCTCGCTGATGCCCAGAGCGCGGAGATTGGCGAGCGTGCTTCCCTCGGCATCGCGGGAGGTGCCGTGCACCACAAACCCCTGCTCGATCAGCAGCTTGGCCAGATAGGCGCCGTCCTGGCCGGAAATGCCGAAGATCAGGGCGGAATTCGGGACCGGTTTCATCGGCAGGGCTTTCACGAGTAGTGGATCGTTCGTTGGGGCAACGCACGCCGGCTCGTTCGGCCGGATTTGGGCCAACATAGCCGAAACATCTCGTGACGTAAGGTGCAACCGCTATACGATATTTGGCAATTGCCGCCCGGCAGGCGACATCCGAAGCTGACAATCCAATCTCGGAGATTTGGGCAAAAATGTGACATTACGGCGGCCTTGGAGGCCGGCTGCGGTCCGTAATCGAGAGATATGAAAAAATCTCACGTTAAATTTACAGATGAGCAGCGCAAAAAAATTCAAGAATACTGCCTTGTTCGAATTGTGGCTTGATTTCTAGACATTGCTTGGTATGCAGAGGCGGGCGCGCAGCTCTGTTCCGACTGGAACAGGGCTGCAGGATGCCGCGGAGCAGCTCAAAACGGTCTCAGAGAGAATTCGCAGCCTGGGTGAACCGAGCAAAACCTATGGCGTTGGTGTTAGGGCGAAGAGGGGAGACAGCGGCGGCTGTGGCAGTTGAAACAGCGAACACTTCGATCGGAGGCCTGAGCTGGCGTTCGCTCGCTCATGATTTGTGGCGCCGATTGCCAAGCGAGCCGCGGCGTGCGGCGCTTTACACGCTGACCTCGATGCTGGCACCGCGCCCATGGCAGGGTGCCGTCGGCGGGATGCCGGTTACGGTCGCGGGCCTGCTGCGGAGCACGACCGGCATTGGCGAGGGCGCGCGGCTGTGCCTTGCGGCGCTGGAGGCGCTGGACTTCAAGCCTGCCAGCATCGATTTCAGCGAGCGCCTGGACCTGGCGGATATGCCCGGGGCCGACGGCGTTGCGCTGTCTCCGCAACGGTCGTCGGGCGGTTCGATGATCGTGCACATCAATGCACCCTATCTGCCGCTGGCGCTTCTCGCGATGGGTCGGGCGGCAACCCGCCGTCAACGCATGATCGGCTACTGGTCGTGGGAGTTGCCGACTATCCCCGACAGCTGGCGGGCTGGTTTCCCGTTCGTCCATGAAGTGTGGGTCCCGAGCCGCTTTACGGCCGATGCGGTAAGCGCCCAGGTCAACGTGCCGGTCCACATCGTGCCGCATCCCATGCTGCCGCTTCCGCCGAAGCAGTCGGATTGGCGCGCGAAGCTCGGCATCCCCGCCGACGAGCTGGTCGTCGCGACGATGTTCCACATGGGCTCGTCCTTTGCCCGCAAGAATCCCCTCGGGGCCATCGAGGCGTTCTGTCGCGCCCTGGGAAGCGACGAGCGGGCCCATCTGGTCATCAAGATGAATGACGGCAGCGTGGCGCCCGACCTGCGGGCACAGCTGCTCCAGGCGATCGGCGGTCGGCCGAACATCCATCTGATCGAGCAGAAGCTGACCGAGCCGGAGATGTCCGATCTGTTGCGGGCCGCGGATATTCTGCTTTCCCTCCACCGCACCGAAGGCTTCGGCCTGCCGCTGGCGCGGGCGATGCAGTGCGGCAAGCTGGTGATTGCGACCGGCTGGTCGGGCAATCTCGAGTTCATGAATCGCGACAATTCGATGTTGATCGACTATTCCTTGGTGCCGGCGCAGGATTCCCAGAAGACCTATAACTTCCATGATATGGATTGGGCGGATCCGTCGATCGAGCATGCGGTCGTCTGCCTCCGGCAAGCGGCCGAACAAAATGAACTGCGGCGCGCGCTGGGCAACCGGGCGGCCGAAGACATAGTCCGCCAATTCGGCCTGGATGCCTGGGCCGGGATTCCGCACCTGCAGCGTCTCGCGTCACACGGGCGGGCCGTATGAGCACTGATGATTTTGGAATGGTTTCTCCTGTGATACGTCTCGATCTCGCCGAAGGCACGCCGGCAACGCCGGTCGCGCTCGCCCCGCCCGCGTCTCGTTCGATTCGTGCGATGCGGGATCTCAGCGAAGGTACGACCCGCTGGTGGCTTTGGGGCCTCGTTGCCTGGGTCGACATCAAGCAGCGCTACCGCGGTTCGGTGCTCGGTCCGTTCTGGCTCACGCTCAGCACCGCGGTCATGATCGGCGCCCTTGGCTTGCTCTATTCGCGACTGTTCAACATGGATATGGCGAGCTATCTGCCCTATCTGTCGCTCGGCATCCTGGGTTGGGGCCTGATTTCGGTCTTGCTGATAGAAAGCTGTACGGCGTTTGTTTCGGCCGAACACGTCATCAAGCAGATCCGCATGCCGCTGTCGGTGCATCTCTATCGGGTGATGGCACGCAACCTGATCATTTTCGGCCATAATATGGTCGTGTTCGTCGTGGTCGCCCTCTGGTATCAGATTTCGGTCGGCTGGGCCGATCTCGTGGTGGTGCCGGGCTTGCTGCTGCTGATGCTTGCCGCCATTCCCGCCGGCCTGCTGCTGGCGGCGACCTGCGCGCGGTTCCGGGACATCCCGCCGGTGGTGGCCAGTCTGCTGCAGGTCGTCTTCTTCATGACGCCGATCATGTGGCGGCCGGAAACGCTCGGGACCAAAATCGCGCTGGCTCTCTATAATCCGTTCAACTGCTTCCTGGATCTCATCCGCGCGCCGCTGCTGAACCAGCCGGTGCCGACGACTTCCTGGATGATGACGCTCGGCGTGACCCTTCTGTTGTGGCTCGTCGCCTTCCCCTTCTTCGCCCGCTTCCGCGCGCGCATCGCCTATTGGGTTTGATCTAACGTGACTGCGATCCGTTTGCGCGACGTCTCCGTCGATTTTCCGGTCTACCAGGGTGGCAGCCGGTCCTTGAAGAAGACCCTCATGCGGGCCGGTGCCGGCGGGAGAATTCTCTCGGATGCCAGCAAGCGCCTGGTGGTGCATGCCCTTGACCGGATCACCCTCGACATCGAGGAGGGCGACCGGGTGGCGCTCATCGGCCCGAACGGTGCCGGCAAGACCACGCTGTTACGGGTTCTCGCCGGCACCTATGAGCCGACCGTGGGCCTGATCGATGTCGACGGCCATGTGGCGCCGCTGTTCGATTCCGCGCTCGGCCTCAATCCGGATGCGACCGGCTACGAGAACATCACCCTGCGCGGCGTCTATATGGGCATGGCGCCGAGCGAGATGGCGGGCCGCCTGGAGGAAATCGCAGCCTTCACGGAACTGGGCGATTATCTCCGGATGCCGCTTCGCAGCTATTCCTCGGGCATGCTGATGCGCCTCGCTTTCGGCGTCGCTACCTGCGTGCATCCGGAAATTCTGCTGATGGACGAGTGGCTGTTGGCCGGCGACGCCCATTTTCTGGAAAAGGCGCGGCACCGACTGGCGAGCTTCGTCACCGGCTCGAAGATTCTGGTGCTCGCCTCCCATTCCGACGCGATCGTGCGGGAATGGTGCAACAAGGCGCTGTTCCTCGAACGCGGTCAGGTGCGGATGTTCGGCCCGGTCGACGAGGTGCTCGACGCCTATGCCGAGACCGTTCACGCGTAGCGCCTGAGCCGCCCACGTTCGGCGGATGTAAGGCGAACCGGTAAAATGACTGTGGGAGCAATATCCGGCCGCTCGTACCGGATATTGCTCCCGTTTCTTATGTCAGTCTAAGCCTTGGCCGCCGCTGCCGCTGCGACGCGGCGGTCGTTCTCGATATCGGCCAGCGGGCTCCAGGAGTCGATCGACTGCAGATACTGGTAGATCGGCAGCAGCCAGCCTTCCTTGCGCCAGCGCAGGAAGATGTTGTTCGCGACCTTGTCGATCTTTTCCGGATCCAGCACGAGCATGTTGTCATAGCGGAACTGGGTGCCGTCGAGCAGGGTCAATTCGACGCCGCGGCGCGTCAGCAGGTCGGCCTCGGCGATCATCTTGCCGAAGGCGATCGTCTTCTGCATGCCGGCGCGGAAGTAGCTGGTCAGTTGGAGCATCCGATCCAGCACCGGCGTCGCCTTGCCATCTACGAATAGCGCCTCGCCTTTGTCGCCGAGGTTCGGCGCATCCGGATCGATGACCACGGCGGTCTCCGCGGAGCCCGGGGCCGCCTGCGTCAAGATGAATGGATAGGTATGGACGCAGCCCGGGATGTAGGTCCGCAGCCGCCACTTTCCTTCGCTGTCGACCAGCAGGTTCTTGCCGATCTCCACCCCGACGACGGCCAGCGGCATCGGGATCGGCTCATTGCTGAAGATGATCGGGAAGTGGCGGGCGACGAAGCGGAACTCGAAAATCGAAATCGGAATGATATGAGTGTTCGCGGCGAAGGCGAAACCGGCGTTCGTGTCGATCTTCAAATTGGCGTGAACCTCGCGATCGAGCGTCATCATCCGATTGAAGAACAAGGGTCGGCCCGCGAATTGAGCCGTGTTGTTCGTCGTCTTCTCCGTCATCCCCTAGCGTCCCCAGCCTTGACTTGCTCCACCGTTCGGGAGCGACGCGCAGATTGCGCGGACGGCGGCGCCAGTCAACAGGGGAATTGCGTTTGACGGCGCTTGGCCGTGTCACGCCAGGGCGGCGACAGCCCGACCCAGGGCTGAAAGCCCGGGATCCCGAATGCCGAGCCGTTCGAGGGCCGCCAGCGTCCGTTCCAGATAACTCCGATTCGAGCCGCGGTCACCGTGGGCCACGGCAATACGCCGGGCGGTCTCCTCGACCGAGAGCGGGCCCGCATAGGCCTCGTGATCGAGATCGGCGACGAAGGTCAGCGCCTCGATCCGGCGCCCGTCGTCGCATAGCGCCGTCACCCGGCGTGGCGCGTAGCCGTCAGCGAGGTCCATCTCGCGTCGCCAGAGATACTCGAGCGTCGATGCCTTGTGCCGTTCCTCGGCCTTGATGGCCAGGCCGCGGCACCGGCCGCCGGGGGTCAGGCCCACGACCAGGCCCGGTCTGTCCGGCGTGCCGCGGTGGCCGCGCGAGCGAACGCAGAATGCCCGGCTATAGCCTTCGATCTCGGCCGGCGCGATCGCCTCGGTCGGGAAGCCCGGATCCCACATCAGCGAGCCATAGGCGAAGATCCAAAGCGCGCCGTCCGGTACCGGCAATGCCGGCGGCGCCGGCGCGTGTTCCGACCAGCGCATCAGGTCCGGGCGCCCGAGTTGACCGCCCAGACGCCGGCTGCCGCGAGCACCATGCCGACGAGGGCGAGCGGGCTCAGCACCTCGCCGAACAGCAGGAAGGCCATGACCGCCGTCACTGCAGGGGTGAGGTAGAACAGGCTCGATACCCGCGAGGCCGCACCGTGGCGGATCAGATAGAACAGCAGCATGGTCGCGCCGAGCGACAGCACGATCGCGAGCCAGGCGATGGCGAAGATGAAGCGGGGCGACCAGTCGATGACGAACGGCTCGAACGTCAGTGCTGCCGGGACCATGGCGAGGCCGGCGACCGCATTCTGGAGGACGACCGTCGCCCGAAGGTCGACGCCGGTGCAGAAGCGCTTCTGGTAGAGCGTGCCGACGGTGATGCCGATCATGGCGAGGATGGTGACGCCTGCGGCGCCGAGTCGGTCGCGGTCGAGGAGCGCCGGATTGACCACGACCAGGGCGACGCCAATGAGGCCGAGGGCGAGGCCGAGCCATTGCCGCGGGCGGATCTTCTCGCCGAGGACCAGCCCCGCCAGCGCCGCTGTCAGGATCGGCTGCAACCCGACGATCAGAGCGGAGATGCCGGCCGGCACGCCATGCGCGATGCCGACGAAGACGCCGCCCAGATAGACGAACTGCATCAGCAGTCCGACGACGGCGATATGCAGCAGCAACGCCGGACTGCGCGGCCAGCGAGTGCCGGACAGCAGGGCGAACGGTGCCGTCAGAACGGCGACCAGTACGAACCGCACGGCCAGGAACGTCATCGGGCCGGTGTAGGGCAGGCCAAGTTTCGCGCCGATGAAGCCGGTCGACCACAGCAATACGAACAGCATAGGTGCTGCGCGCTGGAGCGGCGAGGCGGGCACCGTCGTCTTGGCGGGGGCGGCGGTCGGCTGGGCCACGGTCATCGATCGTCCCGAACGGGGAAGGCGGCGCACAGCTTGGCGTGGCTTGGCCGTTGCCGGCAATCGCCGGGCATGCCGGTCGGCCATGTGCCGGACGCGGGACGCGCGCCGGACGCGATCCCGTAAAGTTTACTTCTACCGGCCGCCTCATTTCTGTTCTCTGGTGTCGCGGCGCGCCTGGGCCATCGCCCGACCCGCTGCGGGCCGTTCGACCAATCCGGAGAGTTCTGATGACACCGACCGCACAGCCGCCCAGACCTGCCTCCTACGACAAGAAGGTCGCCCTCGTGCTTCAGGGCGGCGGCGCGCTCGGCAGCTACCAGGCCGGCGTGTACGAGGCGCTCGCGGGCTCGGACTATCCGCCGGACTGGGTGGCCGGCATCTCGATCGGCGCGATCAATGCCGCGCTTATCGCCGGCAATGCGCCGAAGGATCGGGTCGACCGCCTGCGCGCCTTCTGGGACGAGATCACCTCGGCCCCGATCTGGCCGGGCCTGCCCGCCCATCTGGTGCAAGGCGCGCCGAGCCTGAGCGCGGCGCATGCCGTGCTGTTCGGCCAGCCCGGCTTTTTCGCGCCGCGCCCCCCAATGAGCTGGCTGATGAAGGCCCAGCCTCTCAGCTTCTACGACACGACCGCGCTCAAGGGCACGCTCGAGCGCCTCGTCGATTTCGACCGGATCAACGCGCGCGAGATCCGCTTCAGCGTCGGCGCGGTCAATGTCCAGACGGGCAATTTCGCCTATTTCGACAATGCCGAAATCACGATCCGGCCCGAGCATGTCATGGCGAGCGGCGCCCTGCCGCCCGGCTTTCCGCCGGTCGAGATCGACGGCGAGTTCTACTGGGACGGCGGGCTCGTCTCCAACACGCCGCTGCAATACGTCATCGACACCATGCCGCGCCGCAGCCGGCTGACGTTCCAGGTCGATCTGTTCAGCGCCCGCGGCCCGCTGCCGACCGATCTCGATACGGTCGGCGAACGGGAGAAGGATATCCGCTACTCGAGCCGGACGCGGGCCGGCACCGAAACGTGCCGCAGGATCCATGACGTGCGGCACATCATCAATGACCTCCTGGAACGGCAGCCGGACCTGCGCGACAGCCCTGAAGGCAGGATCCTCTACGAATTTTCCTGCGTGACCACCATGGACATCGTCGAGCTGATCTATCGGCCGACGGAGGACCAGGGTGTTGCGAAGGATTTCGAGTTCGGCCATGGGACCATGCGGGCCCGGTGGGCGCAGGGACTGTCGGACGCCAAGGCGACGTTGCGGGCCTCGCCCTGGCTCGCGCCGATGCCGCCCGAGGTCGGCGTCAGGACGTTCGACGTGCTGGGGGGATCGGCCAAGGCCACGCTCCCATACTGAGGACGATAGAGCGCGGCAGCGGCGACGCCTTGCCCATCGACCGGGGCGGCGATCACGCGTATAACCGCGCGCCATGTTCCGCCCCCGCTCCAAACTCGCCGCCGGCGTCGCGCTCACCGCCGTCCTCGTGGCCCTCTATTCCGCTCTCTGGCTGCTTCTCGCCCATCGGGCCGAGCGCGCCGTCGATGCCTACATGGCGCGGCAACGGGACGAGGGCGTGAACCTGTCCGCCGCGACCGAGACATTGGGCGGCTTTCCGTTCCGGATCGAGGTGCGGCTGACGGGGATCGTCGCGGATGGTCTTCCCCATGAGCCCAACGGCCATCTGACGGTGCCGTCGGCCTTCGCCTGGGCCCATCCCTGGCACCTGAGCGAATGGCGCTTTGCGTTGCTCGGCGGCAGCTCGATCGAGCTGCCGCAAGGGCGCATCACCTTCGATCTGCTCGGCGGGCATGCCGGGCCGATTCTCGGCCCCGGCGCCACGCCCGGCGGCGACCTGGCGGATTTTCATGTCGACAATGTCTCGATGAGCAGCGGCGGCCGCACGATGCAGGTCTCCCATGCCAACCTGACCGTGCGCCTGCCGCCGACGGCGCCCCATGTCCACGAGGAGCCGCTGTTCTCGTTGGCGTTCCAGGCCCGCAAGATCAGCCTGCCGAACGCCGTGGCGCCGCTCGGCCAGGTCGTCGACCATCTGCAACTCGAGGGGACCTGGCGCGGTCCGCTGCCGCCCGGCGGATTGCCGGCGGCGCTGGCAGGCTGGCGTGATGACGGCGGGACGATCGATCTGCAGAGCGTCGATCTCGGCTGGGGGGCGCTGACCCTCAGCGCCGACGGCACCATGGCGCTCGACAAGGACCTGCAGCCGTTGGGTGCGTTCAGCGCCCGCATCATGGGCTATGATGCTGTCCTCGACGCGCTGATCGCCAACGGCAGTCTGAAGCCGAACGAAGCGGCGCTGGTGCGGATGGGACTGTCCATGATGGCGCTGCGAGGCGCCGACGGAACGCCGCAACTCAAGAGCCCGCTTACGATCCAGGACAGCGCCGTCTTTCTGGGGCCGGCACGGCTCGCGAAGCTCGAACGAATCGCGTGGTGATGCGTCGTCCGGGGCGAACTTAGGCCTGCTTCGCCTCGATCACGCTGCGGCGAATGGCGCGCGCGCGGGTGAAGCGCTCGTGCAGGAAGTCGCCTTCGCCCCAGCGGATCGCCCGCTGCAGTGCGAACAGGTCCTCGGTCAGGCGCTGCAGCATCTCCAGCACAGCCTCGCGGTTGTTGAGGAAGATGTCGCGCCACATGGTCGGATCGGAGGCGGCAATACGTGTGAAGTCGCGGAAGCCGCTCGCCGAGAATTTGACGACCTCCGACTTGATGTCCTCTTCCAGATCGACCGCGGTGCCGACGATCGTATAGGCGATCAGGTGCGGCAGATGCGAGGTGATCGCCAGGACCTTGTCGTGATGGTCGGCATCCATTTCGACCACGTCGCTGCCGATCGCGTGCCACAGCGCGTTGACCTGATCGACGGCGGCCCGATCGGTCGCGGGATCCGGCGTCAGGATGCACCAGCGGCCTTCGAACAGGGTGGCGAAGCCCGCTCCGGGCCCGGACTTTTCCGTGCCGGCGATCGGATGGCCCGGTATCAGGTGGATGTGGCTCGGCAGGACCGGCGCCAGATCATTCAGCACCAGCCGCTTGACCGAGCCCACGTCGCTGACGATCGCGCCCGGCTTCAAGGCCGGCGCGATGGTCCGGCCGATCTCGGCATAGGTCGAGACCGGTGTGGCGAGCACGACCAGGTCGGCACCGGCAACACCGGCGGCGAGGTCGCCGGTGATTTCATCGGCCAGACCCAGGGCTGCGATCTCGTTGCGCGCCGCTTGATCCCGGTCGATCGCGACCAGCGCGCCGGCGAGCCCATGCTGCCGGATCGCGCGCCCGAGCGACGAACCGATGAGGCCGAAGCCGATGATCGCGATGCGCGGGAAGAGCGGCGTGCTCACGATTTGCCGAGGAACTGGCTGAGCGCCTCGACGACGGCCTTCATTTCCTCGCCCGTACCGATGGTGATGCGCAGGGCGCCCGGCAGGCCGTAGCCCCCCATCTTGCGGGTCAGGATGCCGCGCGACTTCATGTAGTCCCAGGCTGCATCGGCGTTGCGCTCGGGCGCGTCGGGAAAGTGGGCGAGGACGAAATTGCCGACGCTCGGCGTGAGCTTCAGGCCCAACGCGCTCAGCGCCTCGCTGGTCCACGGCAGCCACTTGTCGTTATGCGCGCGGCTCCGCTCGGCGAAATCCAGATCCTCGAGCGAGGCCACGGCGGCGGCCTGGCCGGCCGCGTTGACGTTGAACGGATTGCGGATCCGGTTCAGCACGTCGGCGATATTGGCCGGGCAATAGGCCCAGCCGACCCGCATGCCGCCCAGCCCATAGATCTTCGAGAATGTGCGGATCATGACCGTGTTGGTCGAACGCCGCACCAGCTCGATGCCGGGCTCGTAGTCATGCTTGGCGACATATTCGGCATAGGCGGCGTCGATCACCAGCACGACATGGGCCGGCAGGCCGGCATGCAGGCGCGCCACTTCCGCCGCCGGCAGGTAGGTGCCGGTCGGGTTGTTCGGGTTGGCGATGAACACGAGCTTGGTCCGCTCGGTCACGGCCGCCAGCATGGCGTCGACATCGGTCGTGAGTTCGGTCTCCGGTGCTGCCACTGGCGTCGCTCCGACCCCCTTGGCGGCGATCGGGTACATAAGGAAGCCGTGCTGGCTGTACAGCACCTCGTCGCCCGGGCCGGCGTAGGCACGAACCAGCAGGGTGATCAACTCGTCCGAGCCGCCGCTGCACACGATCCGCTCGGCCTCGAGGCCGAAGCGGCCGGCAAGCGTGGCGCGCAGCGCCGCGGAACCGCCGTCCGGATAGCGGTGGATCTCGCCCGCCAGCGCCCGGTAGGCCTCGATCGCCTTCGGGCTCGGCCCGAGCGCGCCTTCATTGGAGGCGAGGCGGATGACCCGATTGACGCCCGGGACCTTGGATTCGCCGCCGACATAGGGCGCGATGTCGAGCACGCCGGGGCGGGCGACGGGTTGGGTGCTTTCGGCGGTCAGGGTCTCGGTGCTGGTCACGGGGAGGGCCTCTTGAAGCGAAAGAATTTCAAAGCAGGATCAAGCCGACCCGGCTTGATATCATCTTGATCTAGGCGTGCGGCGTATTTACGAACGGCGCGGCATAGCCGCCCAGATGGAACACAAGATCAATCGGCTCGCCCAGCTGCGCCGAGAGGTCGGTCAACCGGCGGTCGTCGGGCCCGACCGCGCCATGGAGCTCGGCCAACGCCAGGCACAGGCCGTCGCGGGCCCAGACGGTGAGCAGGTCGTACCGGAAGCCGGCGGCGGTGAAGCAGGATTGCAGCCGCGCGCGGCTGATCTGGGCCGACACCTCGATGATGATGAACGAACGATCGCAGCTGTTCGGCTCGACCGGCTGGCAGGCGATCGCGACCGCGTCGCGGCCGGCGCGGGCATTGCCGCGTCCAGCGAAGGGCAGGCGGGCGATGATGCGGGGCGCAAGCGTGTCGCGTGAGGTCAGTTGGCGCCACCAGGGATCCGCCTCGTCCTCGGACGGCATGGGCAGCACGCCGATCGTCGCCGAGCGATCGGTCACGGCGCGGATGACCTGGCTGATGGTGCTGAACGGCGTCATCGGCACCTGGCTGCCGTAATGGTCGCGCGCGATGTCCCAGGCGCCGGTCTCGGCATCGGGCGCATAGACGGCGACGGCCAGCGGCTGCTGCAGGGCGGTGATCGCCGTGATGATCTCGCGCCAGATGCGATGGAGGGCGCCGAGCGGGAAGGGGCCGCGGTGCCGGGCGGCCAGGCGGCGGAAGATCGCCGCCTCGCGCGCCGGCTGGATGACCGGCGAACCGGCGCGGTTTTTTCGGCCCCGGATCTCTTCGACGAGGCCGGTGCGTTCGATCAACAGATCGTGAATCTGATCGTCGATCTGATCGATCCTCTGTCGCAAACTATCGAGAGTAGTCTCTGCAGCCATGATGGAGGGGTCAAACAACCACAGTTTCAACGAAATGGGGCGAGGATATCCGCGGCCTGAGGATCGGGGCCGCAGCATGTTGCGCTCGGCCGGGGCTGAGCGACAACCCGAATCGCATCGGCTTTCGCCCCGGGGATCCGAGGGGGCTACCGCATATAAAGCATTTGACATGTCCGAAGGGGCGGACGAGATACCATCTGCAAAAGCGATCACCCTGGGCGCCGCTTCCGCGTGCTGCCGGCATAACCCCTGTTCGAGATGAGTTTGTCCGAGCCGATCCGCCGAGCGAACGAAGTTGCCGCAGGTCAGATCCTGGTCGTCGACGCGCCGCTGACCCTCGAATCGGGGGCGGTGCTGGCATCCTATCGCGTCGCCTACCAGACCTATGGCTGCCTGAACGCGGCCAAGTCCAACGCCATCCTCGTCTGCCACGCGCTGACCGGCGACCAGTTCGTCGCCGACACGCACCCGATCACCGGCAAGCCCGGCTGGTGGACGACGCTGATCGGTCCCGGGTTGCTGATCGACACCGAGCGCTATTTCGTCATCTGCTCCAACGTGCTGGGCGGCTGCCTGGGCACGACCGGTCCCAAGGAGATCAATCCGGCGACCGGCCAGCCCTGGGGTCTCGACTTCCCGGTCATCACGATCGGCGACATGGTCGCGGCCCAGGTCCGCCTGATCGACCACCTGGGCATCGATCAGCTGTTCTGCGCCATCGGCGGCTCCATGGGCGGCATGCAGGTGCTGAAATGGGCGACGGCCCATCCCGACCGCGTCTTCGCGGCCGTGCCGATCGCGACCGCGTCGCGCCATTCGGCCCAGAACATCGCGTTCCACGAGGTCGGGCGTCAGGCGATCATGGCCGATCCTGACTGGTGCGGCGGCAGCTACATCCTGGAAGGCAAGCGGCCCGAACGGGGCCTTGCGGTTGCCCGCATGGCGGCGCACATCACCTATCTCTCGGAGCTGGCGCTGCACCGGAAATTCGGCCGCAACCTGCAGGACCGCAAGGCGATCTCTTATGGGTTCGAGGCGGATTTCCAGGTCGAGAGCTATCTGCGGCACCAGGGCGCCAGCTTCGTCGAGCGGTTCGATGCCAATTCCTATCTCTACATCACCCGCGCTACCGACTATTTCGACCTCGCGGCCGAGCATGGTGGCCAGCTAGCCCAGGCGTTCCGCGGCACGCCCGTGCGCTATTGTGTAATTTCCTTCACCAGCGACTGGCTCTACCCGACGTCGGAAAGTCGGGTCATCGTCCATGCCCTGAATGCGGGCGCCGGCAACGTGAGCTTCGTCGAGATCGAAACCGACGCCGGCCACGATGCCTTCCTGCTCGACGAGCCGGAATTCTTCGCGACCCTGAAGGGCTTCGTCGAGGGCTGCGCCCGCCACCGGGGGCTTTGTTGAGCGGCACCAACGGCCTGCGCCGCGACCTTCGGCTGATCGCCGACATGGTTGCCCCCGGGAGCCGGGTCCTGGACATCGGCTGTGGCGACGGCGCGCTCCTGGCGCATCTCTCGGCCGAAAAGGATGTCGACGGGCGCGGCATGGAGTTGAGCCAGGCGGGTGTGAACGCCTGCGTGCGCTCCGGCCTGTCGGTCATCCAGGGCGATGCGGACAACGACCTGGCGACATATCCGGCCGGTGCCTTCGACTATGCCATCCTCAGCCAGACACTGCAGGCGACGCGCCAGCCGCGCCTGGTGCTGGAACGGCTGACCCGCATCGGCCGCCGGGCGATCGTGTCGGTGCCGAATTTCGGCTATTGGCGCGTCCGGCTCGGCCTGCTCGCTACCGGGCGCATGCCGCATAGCTCGCTGCTGGCCCACAGCTGGTACGACACGCCGAACATCCATCTCTGCACGATCCGCGACTTCCTGGCGCTCGCCGCCGATCTCGGCCTCGTCGTCGAGCAGGCCCAGATGCTCGACCGGGTCGGGCAGCCCTGGCGCTTCAAGGCCGACAGCGGCGCCGCCAACTGGCTGGCCGAGCAGGGCGTGTTCCTGCTCCGACGGGCGGATTAGGCTGAAGACCTAGTTCGTCGGGATCGCGAACGCCGGCGCCGCCGACAGATAGGGTTTGAGGTCGGCCCAGGGGATGAGCACTTCGTGCTCGCCGGCGACATAGGGGCCGATGCTCGCCGGTGCGAAATAGAGGCCCAGCCCGTCCGGGCGGACCAGCCAGTTGGCGGGTTCGGCCACCGGCTTTTCGAGCTCGCCCGGGCCGCCGACGGTGAGCTCCCAACTGCCGGCCTTCGCTTGCTCCTTGAGCCCGTCGAAGGCGCGCTCGGCCAGGAAGCCGCTCCAGGTCGTGCCACTCTCGAACAGGTCCGTCGCCTGGAGCCGGCGCTGCTGCGTCGGCAGGTAATCGAACGCGGTTTGCCGGCTCATGCCGTGGGCGGCGCCGTGCGGATAGGTCCAGACGGCGAAGGCGACGGCGGCCAGATCCGGCGCCAGGTAGGTCGGCCGGTAATCGATGACAGCGTCGGTCTCGCCATCCTCCGGCTTCAGGTCGGCGGCTGCCAGGCGCGCCGCCTTCTCGAATCCGTCGGCCCAGGGCTCGGCCGGGCGGTCGAGCCGCGGAGAAGCCGTCACCACGCTCGTCTTGGGGAACGCCGGCTTCTGGGTCGGATGCAGGCGGAAACGCTCGATCGGCACCAGGCCGGCGGGTGGGCTCGCGAATTTGGCGACGCTGCTCAAAGCCTGTCGGTAGGCGGAGGCGAGGCAGCCAGCGTCGGCCGGCGTGCAGAGCTCCTGGATATAGGCGTGCCGGTCATGCTCGCCGAGCCGGACCCGGTCGGCGCCAGCCGCCGCGGCGCCGGCCGCGAGCGTCTCGTAGGCGGCGGCGAGGTCGGCATCGAGCTGGCGGAGCGTTGGGTCGGCACAGATCGCCTTGTCGTGCGGCTCCGTCGCCTTGGCGCAGTCGACGGCGGCGGCCTCGACGGACGGGGACAGAAGCAGGGCGGCGAGGAGGATCGCGATCCGCATGAGGGCTCCCGAGGAACTCAGATGGACGTGGTGGCCGGCTTATAGACCAGGTGCCGGCGCTGCCGTCGTTCGGGCTTGCTCTTGGCGTAGATCTGCTTGGTCGCTTCGACCATGGTCACGCCGGAGAAGGAGTTGAACCAGCGCTCGCCGAGATTCTCCCACGCGGCGGCGGCGGAGAGCACCATGCGGGACTCGGTCGGCGGGATATAGAGAGCGGCGGCGCTCGACACCGGCGTGAACGCCATCTGGCGCAGCAGGCGCGACAGCTGATTCTGGGTGAAGGGATGGCCGGCACCGAACGGCGTGCGGTCGAGCCGGGCCCAGATGCCGCGCCGGTTCGGCACGACCATCAGCACCCGGCCGCCGCCGGCCAGCACGCGCCAGACCTCGGCCAGCATCGGCCGCAGTTCCTCGCTGCACTCGAGCGCATGGATCAGCAGCACCCGATCGATCGAGGCGTCCTGCAGCGGCAGCTCGGCCTCATCGCAAAGGGCTGCGACATTCTCGGCATCGCGCGGCCATTGCAGCACGCCCTGGGCGGCCGGCATCAGGGCCACGACCCGCTCCGCCTCGTCGTGAAAGGGGCGCAGATAAGGGGTCGCATAGCCGAGGCCCAGCACGCGCAATCCGCTGACGTCCGGCCAGATCAGGCGGATGCGGCGACGGATCATGCGCCGGGCGACCTGGCCCAGGCTCGATTGATAGAAATCGCGGAGATCGACGACGTCGGAGTACATTAGGGCGGATACTAGCACGAAAACGTGACGGGGAAGGCTTGGCGCATGCGGGGCTGGCCCCCTATGGTGTCGCGTCCGAGCTGGCTGGAAAGGATCGACGATGGCGCTGGAAATCCGGTTGGTGCCGCTCCTGTGCGACAATTACGGCTATCTGCTGCATGATGCCGGGACCGGCGACACGGCGGTTGTCGATCCCTCCGAGGCCGGCCCGGTGCTGGCGGTGCTCAAGGCCGAAGGCTGGCGCCTCGGCCACATTCTCAATACCCATCACCATCCGGACCATATCGGCGGCAATGCCGAGCTGAAGGCCGCGACCGGCGCCCGGATCGCGGCCCCGCGTGCCGATCTGCACCGCATTCCCGATGTCGATGTGCCGCTCGCCGAGGGCGACCGCTACCAGGTCGGCGGCAGCGAGGCGCAGGTGCTGGCCGTGCCCGGCCATACCAGCGGCCATATCGCCTTCTGGTTCGAGGCGGATCAGGCGCTGTTCTCGGGCGATACCCTGTTCTCGCTCGGCTGCGGCCGCCTGTTCGAGGGCACGCCCGAGGAAATGTGGCGCTCGCTCGGCAAGCTCCGCGCGCTCCCTGACGCGACGCGGGTCTATTGCGGCCATGAATATACCCAGTCGAACGCCCGCTTTGCGCTGACCGTCGAGCCCGGCAACCCGGCGCTCGAAGCGCGCGCCGCCGAGATCTCAGCGCTCCGTGCCGCCGGCAAGCCGACCATCCCGACGACTATGGGCGTGGAGAAGGCGACCAACCCGTTCCTGCGGGCCGACGTGGCGGCGGTCCAGGCCGCCCTCGGCCTTGCCGGGCGCACCGCGACGGACGCGTTTGCTGCGATCCGCCGCAACAAGGACAATTTCTGATCGCCCAGAACACCGACGAAACCAGAATCCGGAAAGGATCGCCCGTGAAACTTCATTATTCCAGCGCTTCGCCCTATGTCCGTAAGGTCTTGGTCGTGGCTCATGAAACCGGTCTCATCGATCGGATCGAACTGATACCGACCGCCGTCGCACCGACCCTGGTCAATCCCGAGGTCGCGGCCCAGAACCCGCTGGTCAAGCTGCCGACGCTGGAACTGGAGAATGGCCAGAGCCTGTTCGATTCCCGCGTCATCGCCGAATATCTCGATACGCTGCACAATGGCCGCCGGTTGTTTCCGGCCGAGGGGGATCAGCGCTGGACCGCACTGCGCCGGCAGGCGATCGCGGACGGGCTGCTCGATGCGGCCGTCCTGATCCGGTACGAGCACTTCCTTCGGCCCGAGCCGCAGCGCTGGCGGGAATGGATCGATGGGCAGTTCCGCAAGATGCGCCAGGCACTGGCCTCGCTCGCGGCGGAGAGATTCGAATCCCAGCTCACGATCGGCGAGATCACCGCCGGCTGCGCGCTGGGCTATCTCGATTTCCGCTATCCGGGCGAAGATTGGCGCGGGGCGCACCCGGGGCTCGCGACCTGGTACGCCGGGATCGTTGAGCGGCCGTCCTTCGCCGCGACCATGCCCAGGGGATGATGAACCCCGCGGAGATCATCCGCACCCTCGGCATGCAGCCGCACCCCGAGGGTGGCCATTATGTCGAGACCTACCGCTCGCCCGCGGCACCAGGCGAGCGGGCGGCGGTTACGGCAATCTATTTCCTGCTGCAGGGCGGCGAGTTCTCGCACTGGCACCGGATCGACGCCACCGAGATCTGGCTGTGGCATGCCGGTGCGCCGCTGGCGCTCACCGTGTCCGAAAACGGCCATGACGCGTGGGGCGTCCATCTGGGTGCGGATCTCGCGGCCGGCCTGAAGCCGCAAGCGGTGGTGCCGCCCGGCGCCTGGCAGGCGGCCGTCAGTCTGGGGGCCTGGACACTGGTCAGTTGCACGGTCTCGCCCGGCTTCGACTTCGCCCATTTCGAACTGGCGCCGCCCGATTGGAAGCCGACGCCGCGGCCCGCGCGCGGATAAGCTCAGGGCCTACAAACTAGGTTCTTGGCGCGGCATGGGGGGCGGTTGGCTGCCAACCTGATGGCATGCGCGCAACCCAAAGGTTGCCAGCTGTGAATTTTAATCTTCGGCTTGCTGTTTGGGTCGGACCTTTCTGAATGTGACGAATTGCGCATCGAGGCAAAAATCGGGAAGCGGCAGATTGGCCGAATTCTATTCCACTTGGGGAACCACCTTGACGGGCTGCATATCCGCAAGCACTGCGCGATCGCATTGAGTTCCATCAATCTTAGGGTTACGATCTGAGAAATCCGCGGATTTTCTGAGTCAATCAAAGCGCTGGTTCGGCCATGGGGCAGGTGTTGTGCCCTTATGTGAAGCTCCAAACAAAACGCCTTACGATAAAAAATCTCGCAGTCGCTGATGTTTGTCGGCTGACGCTTGTTGCCGATGAGCAAAGGATCATCCGGAATTGAACAGAAGCACGTTTGTCTTATCGGCCTTGGCGATGTGTTTCGCGGCCTTCGGATCGTTGCCGACGCGCGCGGCGCCAGCCTGCCAATTGGCTGAAGTTTTCAGCCTGCCAATAACTTTCGAGCGCGGTTTGTTGCTGGTTCCTGCCAAAATTGCTGGGCAGCCGGTGCGACTAGCGCTGGCAACCGGTATGAAGATCAGCGCGGTGACGCAAGATTTCGCGCGCAAACACGATTTCCTGCGGATCCACGATCACTTTGATGCGCCGCTGGCGCAAGGCTTAGTGGCTTGGGGAGGCGGTTTTGAAACCGTGCTCGCGACCGATCTGGAACTTGGGACAGCAAAGGTCAAGCAGTTCGAGGCCATTGGCCTCGGCCCCTATACCAATCGCTCAGGTGTTGCGTATGGCTCTGCGGATGGCCTCCTCGGCGCAGACATCCTGGCAAACTTCGATATCGAGATAAACCTTCGGACGAAAAAGGTCGCGTTTCTCTCGCCAAATCACTGCTCCGAAAACTTCCTCGATTGGACCGAGCCGTACGTCGAAGGAACTTTTAAATCCCATCCATCCGACTTGCCGAACGACGAGGATTTGCCCATGGCGTCCTTGACATTGAACGACTTCCCGCTCGACGGTGTCATCGCAACCGAGCATGTCCGGTCGCAGCTGATTTCCATTCATCCCAATCAATTCAACATAACGGATAAGACGCCCTGGGCGGATGTCGCGCTCGGCGGGTCGATCTCGAAAAGCACGCCAATCCTTTTCAGCGACACTCAGCATTTTTTCTACGACGACTGGCTAGTCGTCGGGAACGATCTGTTGATGGGGCGCGGCCTCTACATTTCGTTCAAGCTGAAGAAGGTCTATCTGACGCAGAAAAAGGAGAGTTGAGTCCCAGCTAAAGGCACATCTCATTGAAGATCACGCGGATGTTCGGTCGGCTTGGATTTCAACTGAATCGCCGGCGGTGCGACCGGTTCACCGGGAATTGCCCCGCTGCCGTCTGCGTCGCAGCGGTCATCTGTTGGTGAATTATAAGTCCCAACCCTAATTGACCAGCACGGGAACGAAGCTCGCCCGATCGCATTCTTCTAGTGTAACCGGCGGCGCCACGGCCGTCCGGCGGCTTTTGCTAGGGAGAGGGAAATGAGCAAGGTCCTCGACTGCGGCTCGGTCTTTCCGGGATGCGACTATCAGGTTCACGGTCCGACCGATGCCGAGGTGATGGTCAAGGAACTCGATCACGCCCACAGCGCCCATGATCTCGGCCCGGTGTCGGAGGCATTGCGCGAGCGCATCCGGTCCGCGATCCGGGAAGAGGAGGCCGACCGCGCCTGAGGCGGCGGCCGGATCGGTTCGAAGGGGCCGCAGCCCGGCGCTGCGGCCCCTTTTCCATGTGCGCAATAGGGTTGTCTCGCGGGAGGCCTGCGGCGCCCGGTACTCTTCCATGCGGGCGCGGGACCCGGCCACCGCTTGCGTTCCTGTAACCTATGCCCTATACCCTCCGCCTCCATCTCGGTGGTGTGGCCGCGCGTTTGGCGCCGCAGGGCATGCCAGCCACCGTACCGCAACCTTGGTCAAAGGAACTGAAAAGTGCCCAAGCTGAAGACCAAATCCGGCGCGAAGAAGCGGTTCAGCCGCACCGCGACCGGTAAGATCAAGATGAACGTGGCGCACAAGCGTCACCGCCTGATCTCCAAGCCGCAGAAGATGAAGCGCAAGGCCCGCGGGACCGTCACCCTCCAGAAGGGTGATTCGAATTTGGTCAAGTGGTACATGCCGTATCTGAGGGGCTAAGAAGATGGCGCGAGTCAAGCGGGGCGTAATCACGCACGCCCGTCACAAGAAGATCCTCGATCTCGCCAAGGGCTATCGCGGCCGGTCGAGCAAGAATTTCCGCATCGCGATCGAGAAGGTCGAAAAGGGCCTTCAGTACGCGTACCGCGATCGGCGCAACAAGAAGCGCTCGTTCCGCGGCCTGTGGATCCAGCGCATCAATGCCGGCGCCCGCCAGCATGGCCTGACCTATTCGCAGTTCATGAACGGCATGAAGCTGGCCGGTGTCGAGCTCGATCGCAAGATCATCTCGGACCTGGCGATCACCCAGCCGAACGCATTCAAGTCGCTGGTCGAGACCGCCCAGAAGGCGCTCGGCGACAAGGCTCAGGCCGCGGCGGAGTAACGAGCAGGATGATCGCTCGTCCGCTTAGGCGCATCCTACAAGGATGTCGCCCTGTCGCTCGATTTACCACCGGGACCCGCTGACGGCCCCGCCGGTCGAGTGTCGTGCGCGCGTCCCTGCCTGATCCAGGCGGGACGCCCGAGCGAACGATCCGCACCAGTACCAGGGCCGAAGATCCGATCTTCGGCCCTTTCTTTTTGTCTTCTTTGATCCCGAGGGAAGCGATGGACGCGTTGGAAGCCTTGCGCACCCGCCTGCTGGCGGAGATCGCCGCGGCGGACACTCCGGCAGCACTCGACCAGGTGCGCGTTGCAGCGCTCGGCCGCAAGGGCGAGATCACCGGGCTGATGAAGGACCTGGGCGGTCTCGATGCCGAGGCGCGCAAGGCGGCAGGCCAGGCCTTGAACCGGCTGAAGGACGAGATCGCGGCCGCGATCGACGCCGCGCAGTCGCATCTGGCCGAGGCCGAGCTGGAGCGGCGCCTCGCGTCCGAGCGGGTCGACGTCACGCTCCCGGTTGCCTCCGAGACGGCCGGCCGCATCCATCCGATCAGCCAGACCATCGACGAGCTGACCGCGATCTTCGGTGCCATGGGTTTCCACGTCGAGGAAGGCCCGCATATCGAAGAAGACTTCTACAATTTCGAAGCGCTCAACATCCCGGCCGACCATCCGGCGCGCCAGGAGCACGACACGTTCTATCTGGCAGACAAGCCGGATGGCACGCGCAAGGTGCTGCGGACCCATACCTCACCGGTGCAGATCCGCACTATGCAGCGCGACAAGGACAATCTGGCCCAGGGGCAGCCGATCCGGATCATCTGTCCGGGCCGCACCTTCCGCTTCGACCATGATGCGACCCACTCGCCGATGTTCCATCAGGTCGAGGGGCTGGTGATCGACGAGAAGACCCATATGGGGCACCTGAAGGGCTGCCTGACCGAGTTCCTGCGCGCCTTCTTCGACATCGACGACCTGCCGCTCCGCTTCCGTCCGAGCTATTTCCCGTTCGTCGAGCCCGGCGCCGAGGTCGATATCGGCTGCCTGCGCTCGGGCGGCGAGCTGAAGCTCGGCAACTATGGCGACTGGCTCGAAATCCTCGGCTGCGGCATGGTCCATCCGAAAGTGTTGGCTAATTGCGGCATCGATCCGACCCGCTACCAGGGCTTCGCCTTCGGCATGGGCATCGAGCGGATCGCGATGCTGAAATACGGCATCCCGGATCTCCGCACCTTCTATGAATCCGATCTCCGCTGGCTGAAGCACTACGGCTTCCTGCCCTTGGAACGACCGAGCCTGACGGGAGGGCTCAGCCGATGAAAACGACGCTTTCGTGGCTCAAGCAGCATCTCGATACCGACGCGGACCTTGCGACGCTTGCGGCCAAGCTCACCATGTTCGGCCTCGAGGTCGACAGCATCGAGGATCGCGGTGCCGCACTCGCCCCGTTCAAGGTCGCTTACGTCGTCTCGGCCGAACAGCATCCCAACGCCGACAAGCTGAGACTTTGCAAGGTCGATACCGGGACCGAAACGGTCCAGGTCGTGTGCGGCGCCCCCAATGCGCGCGCCGGCCTCAAGGTCGTGTTCGCGCCGTCCGGCTCGACCATCCCCAGGAACGGCTTGGTGCTACGCCCAAGCGAGATTCGCGGCGTCGCCTCCAACGGCATGATGTGCTCGGCCTATGAGATGGGCCTGAGCGAGGACCATGAGGGCATCATCGAGCTGCCGCCGGACGCGCCGTTGGGCGTGCCGTTCGCGAGCGTGCTCGGCCTCGACGATCCGCTGCTCGACATCAAGATCACGCCGAACCGGGCCGACTGCCTCGGCGTGCGCGGCATCGCCCGCGACCTGGCCGCGGCCGGCGTCGGCACGCTGAAGCCGCTCAAAGTCGAGAAGATCGCCGGCCGCTTTCCGAGCCCGGTCAAGATCGCTATCGCAGATGCGGCCGCCAAGGCCTGCCCGCTGTTCGTCGGGCGGGTCATCCGCGGCGTCAAGAACGGGCCGAGCCCGGCCTGGCTGCAGGAGCGGCTGACCTCGATCGGCCTGCGCCCGATTTCGGCGCTGGTCGACATCACGAACTTCATGACCTTCGACCTCAACCGGCCGCTCCATGTGTTCGATGCCGGCAAGCTCAAGGGCAACCTGACTGTTCATCCCGCTGCCGGCGGCGAAACGCTGCTGGCCTTGAATGGTAAGGAATATGCGCTCGAGGCCGGCATGACCGCGATCTCGGACGGGAGCGGCGTGGTCAGCCTCGGCGGCGTTATCGGCGGCGAGACGACCGGTTGCGACGAGGGCACGGTCGACGTGCTGATCGAGGCCGCCTTGTTCGATCCGATCCGCACCGCCGAGACCGGCCGCCAGCTCAATCTGCAGAGCGACGCGCGCTACCGCTTCGAGCGCGGCCTCGATCCGGCCTTCGTGCTCGATGCCATGGAGATCGCGACCAAGCTCGTGCTCGACCTGTGCGGTGGCGAGCCGGGCGAGGTGACCGTGGCCGGCGCCGAACCCAACTGGCGGCGCACCGTCACGCTCCGGCCGTCGCGCGTCGAGAGCCTGGGGGCGGTCGCCGTGCCGGACGAGGCGATTTCGCGCATCCTCAGCCACCTCGGCTGTTCGGTCGCGAAGGCGGGCGCCGACTTTCATGTATCGCTGCCGTCCTGGCGCGCCGATATCGAGGGCGAGGCTGATCTGGTCGAGGAGGTGCTGCGTCTCCACGGCTACGAGCATATTCCGGCCGTGCCGCTACTGCCGGTCGGCGCGCTGCCGGGGCAGGCGGTCGACGCCAACCAGCGCCGGGCGGGGCTGGTGCGGCGGACGCTCGCGGACCGCGGCCTCTACGAGGCGGTGACCTATTCCTTTATGTCGAGCGCGCTGCTCGGCGCCGGCAACCATGGTCTGTTCGGCGAGATCGACCCGTCGCTCAGGGTCGCCAACCCGATATCGAGCGACCTCGACATCATGCGGCCGACGATCCTGCCGAACCTGCTGACGGCGGCGCAGCGCAATGCCGATCGCGGCTATGGCGACGTCGCCCTGTTCGAGCTGGGGCCGCAGTACCGCGACGACACTCCGGGCGGGCAGGTTCTGGTCGCCGCCGGCATCCGGCACGGCCGCACGGCGAAGAAGCTGTGGCGCGACGCCGGTGCGCCGGTCGACCTGTTCGACGCCAAGGCCGACGCGCTCGCGGCACTCGCGGCGGCGGGCGCGCCGGTCGAAAACCTGCAGGTCACGGCCGATCCGCCGGGCTGGTACCATCCGGGCCGCGGCGGTTCGATCCGTCTCGGGCCCAAGAACGTGCTGGCCCATTTCGGCGAGATCCATCCGCGCCTGGTCGGCGAACTGGGCCTCAAGGGGCCGGCCGTCGGCTTCGAGGTCTATCTGGACGCCGTGCCGCCGGCGAAACAGCAGAAGGGCCGGCCGCTTCTGAAGCCGTCGCCGTTCCAGCCGATCGAGCGCGACTTCGCCTTCCTGGTCGACCTGTCCGTGACCGCCGAGGCCGTGCTGCGTGCGGCCCGGGGCGCCGACAAGAAGCTGGTGACCGAGGTCCGCCTGTTTGACGTCTATACCGGCCAGGGCGTGCCGGAGGGCAAGAAGTCGCTGGCCCTGACTGTGACGCTGCAACCGGTCGAGGCGACCCTGACCGACGAGGCGATCGAGGCGGTGTCGAAGACGATCGTTACCCAGGTCGCGAAACTGACGGGCGCCAGCCTGCGCGGCTGAGCCGCTGGATATCCCGCGCCTCCGGGGCGAGGCGCGGGATCGGCTTACGCTTCCTCAATCTTCTTGTGCGACGGTCCCCCTAAGAAACTGAGTCAATTGGGGGGACCGGATGCGACGAGGGTTTCATTTCCGCGTCGGTAGCTTGCTGACGGCGGCTTTCGTGGCGCTGTCGGTCGTTCTGCTGATCGTCCTCGGCCTCCAGGTCATCAAGGCCGCCAATCAGACAGTCAAGGCCGGCCGGCTCGTCACGCTGGCGGAAGCCGACCGGACCGTGTTCGGCACGATGCAGGTCCTGCGCGTATCGCGCGGGGACACCCAGACGGCGCTGCTCAATCTCGACGATCCGAAGCCGAAGCTCGCGGAGATGCGGGCCGGCGGCACGGCGCAGTTTAACGCGGCGGTTGCGGTCCTACCGCGGATCGGCGGCGCCGGCCTCGACCGGCACACGGCCGAGCTGCAGCAGCGCTGGGGCACGGCCAATCAGCGCTGGGACGAGCTCGAGACCTATGCCGGCAAACCCAAGGCAGAGCGCGACATCAAGGCGACCGAAGTCTGGTACAAGGCGCTTGGCGCCGTCATCGACAGCCTGAACGAGGCGTCGCTGGGCGTCGCCGGCCAGGCGCGGATCGCCGATCCATTCGTCGGCGAACTGGTCGGGGTCCGCCAGACCGCGTGGGCCATCCGGGATGTCGCCGGCACCGAATGTTCAGCCGTCCGTGGGGCCGTCGCCGCTGGCAGGAAGCTGACGCCCGAAGGCCGTACCGTGGTCGATCGGCTAAGGGGCGGCGGGGAGGTCGGCTGGGCGGCGTTGAAGGGCGTAATGGCCCGGCCCGGGATGCCGGATGCGCTTCGTACGGCTGTGGCGGATGCCGATGCGGCAATGAAGAAATCCGTCGCCGAGCGCGACGCGGTCTACCGGAAGCTGGACGACAACGGAACGGCGCCCGTCACGCCGGCCGAATGGACCGGCCTCTGCAACGCACCGTTCGAGCCGATCCTGAAGGTTGCCCTCACCGCACTCGACCTGATGCAGCAACGGGCCGAGGAGCAGCGGGCAACCGCACGGCTGACCCTGCTGGCCTCGGGCATCGTCCTGCTGCTGGCACTGGCTGGGGCTGTGATGGTTTTGCGATTGATCCGTCGGCGGGTTGTGCAGCCGGTCCGGCACTTGAGCGACGCGATCCGCCATCTCTCGCAGCGCGATTATGCTCGGCCGGTGCCGCAGGTCGGGCAGGAGGACGAGTTCGCCGAGATGGCCGCGACGCTCGAGGAGCTGCGCCGGGGCGCCCTCGAGGTCGATCTCCTGACTGCCGAACGTGAGCGTGCGCAAGAGGCCGACCTGGCGCGGGCCTCCCGGCTCGGATCGCTGTGCCGCGGCTTCGAGACCTCGGTCGGCCGGACGCTCGACGCGGTCGGGCAGGCGACCCAGCGCATGATCGTCGCGGCGGAGGCGATGACCAGCACCGCCGGCGGCGCGACCCAGCGGACCGAGGAGATCGCGCGGGCGGTCCAGCAGGCGGCCGAGAGCATCAATGCCGTTGCCGGCGCCGCCGAGGAGATGCGTGCCTCGCTGGCGGAAGTCTCCAACAAGGTCGAGCAATCGTCCCGCCTGACCGGCCGCGCCGTGACCGATGCCGAATCGACCAATCGCGAGGTCGCCCGGCTGGCCGATGCCGCCGCCGAGATCGGTCAGGTCGTCGGCGTGATCAGCGCGATTGCGGCCCAGACAAACCTGCTCGCCTTGAATGCGACGATCGAGGCGGCGCGGGCCGGCGAGGCCGGCAAGGGCTTCGCCGTCGTGGCATCGGAGGTGAAGTCGCTTGCTTCGCAGACGGCGGCCGCGACCGATCAGATCACCCGCCAGGTCGCCGCGATCCAGGGGGCAACCGAAACCGCGGTTCAGGCGATCGGCGGCATCAGCACGCGCATCCGCGAGGTCGATGGGCTGACCGGCGCCATTACCCAGGCGGTTCAGGGGCAGGTGAGCGCCATGAACCAGGTCGCACGCGACGCCCAGGACGTGGCGACCGTGACGGGCCGGGTCTCGAGCCAACTGGGCGATGTCCGCGCGGCCGCCGCCGAGACCGGAAACGCCGCGGGACAGGTGCGCCAGACGGCAGACGATCTCAGCCGGCAATCGACCGCGCTCAATCGCGAGGTCGAGCAGTTCATTGCCGGTGTCCAGACCGCCTGAGAAGCCGATTCGCCTCAGGCCGGCTGTCGCCCAGGGCGCAGCCGGCCAATCGGCAGGGCGGTGATGGCCAGGCCGCTCATGATCAGGACCATGCCGAGGAGGCGCGCCGGCCCGAAGCTCTCGTGGAACACCAGCGCCGCCGACAGCGCGCCGAAGATCGGCACCAGCAGCGAGAAGGGTACCACGGTCGAAGCGCTGTAGAGCGACAGGAGCCGGCCCCAGATGCCGAAGCCGACCAGCGTCGAGAGCGCCACGATATAGAACAGTGCGCCGAAGCCGACCCAGCCGGCGTTGGCGAGCGCATCCAGGATCCGAGCCGGCCCTTCGAACCCGAGCGACAAGGCGAACGCCGGCACCGGCGGCACCAGGCTCAGCCAGACGATCAGGTTCAGCATACGGATCGGCCGCCCGTTCCGGGCCGGCGGCATCCGCTTCAAGAGCAGGTTGCCGCACGCCCAGCTAAGCGCGCTCATGACCGTGAGGCCGAGCCCGAGCGCCGTCACGTCGCCGCCCACGGTCGATCCGATCGAGGCCAGGCCAGCGAAAGCCACTCCGGCGCCGGCCCATTGCCGGATCTGCGGCCGTTCGCCCAGCCAGATCATGGCGATCAGCATGGTGAAGCACACCTGCACCTGCAGGGTGATCGAGGCGAGGCCGGGCGGCATGCCGTGGCTCATCGCCACGAACAGCAGCACATATTGACCGACGAACAGGGCGAGCCCGGTTGCCACGAGATGGCGCCAGGGCACCTGCGGTCGCTTTAGGAACAGGGCCGGCAGTGCTGCGAACGAGAAGCGCAGCGCCGTCAGCAGCAGGGGCGGAAAGCTGCCGAGGCCGACCTTGATGACGACGAAATTGAACCCCCAGATCGCGGTGATGGCGAGCGCCCATAGAAGATGTACCGGCCGCATGATCCCGCCCGCTCCCTCCGATTTCGGCGGAAGCATCCTCGCGGCCCGGCCGGGCCAGGACAAACTCATAGGCGGCATCGCTGCCCCGTGCGATCGGAGCGGCAGTGCAAACCAGTGGGCGATCTGGCGATTTCATATCGTCTTTGGGTGGCAATTACACCCCTACAATCCTTTGTGCATCGCGATGCGGACCGACCAGGATTCAATAAAACGGTGTTTTGTTAAAATGCTCGTCGTCGGCGACGCCTTATGGTACCGTTTCTTTGTCTATTTGGGGTTGATGGGAAAAATCTAACTACCATAGTACCTTGGACGGTTTGGTATGCATGTTTGTTTCGATCGGATCGCGCGTGACAGGATGCCCGTCCGCATCCGCACCGCGCCCGTCACGCTCCGCAGGGTGCCGACGCTGTCGGCGCCATCCCCATCGTCCGCGTCCTGCCGGTCGATGCTCTCGGGCGCACTTGCCGCCCAGTCCCACACGATGCCCCAAGCAATCATGATCGGCGGTCGCTTCGCGCCGGTGTCACGCCAGGTATAGATGCCATGAACGTTCCCGCCTGCACTGCGATCGCCAATTCCCTCACCGTTCGCTCGAAGACCCGCAGCCTGACCCAGAGCCTGCTCGGCGGCTCGGCCTGGAGGGCGCTACTGGCGCTGCCGGTCCTGGTACCCCTGGGCGTGACGCTGTCGAGCCCGGCCTTGGCCCAGGTGCAGCCGCTGCCGGGGACGACTAGTGGCGTGAACCTGTCGAACTATTCTCCCTACACCAACTTCTCTGTCGGTTCCGGGGTGACGATCGCCTACAGCAGCGGCAATGCGGTCTACGGGAATGCTACCGAGGCGTGGACGCTGACCAATTCAGGCACGATCTCCGGTGCCAACGGCATCTCGTTTGCCGGCAGCGGGAGCGTCACCAACACGGCTTCCAGCCAGATCACGGGTTCGGGCAACGGGGTGCAGATATTGGGCGCCACCGGCATGGTGGTGAACGCGGGCACGATCCAGAGCACCGGATCGACGGGCACGCCGATCGGCGTCTATCTCGCCCATGACGGCACCGTCAGCAACCAGGGTGCGGCGGCGGTGATCTCCGGCGTCTATGGCGTCGCCATCAACGACACCGGCGTGGTGACCAACCAGGGCACCATCGCCGCGACCTTCGAAGGCATCTATCTCGGCACCGGCACCGTCATCAATTCAGGCACCATCATCGATACCGGCAGCACGGGCCATGGCGTCTATCTGTTCAATGGCGGTACGGTTTCAAACAGTGCGGGCGCCCTGATCAGCGGCGGCGGTGACGGTATTGCCTTCCTCCAGGGGCCCGGAACGGTCTCCAATGACGGCACCATCACCGGGACCGGACCCAATGCCTTCGGCGTCATCCTGGTGGCGGGCGGCAGCATCAACAATACCGGCCTGATCACGGGCACGGCTTCCGGCATCAAGCTGCAGGCCGGAGGCACGGTCACCAACAGCGGCGAGATCGACGGGCTCGGCACGCGCCCCGGCATTGATCTGGTTGCGGGCGGCGTGATCAACAACAACGCCGGCGGGATCATCTCGGGCGTCCTCGGCGCCATCTATAATTTCGGCAGCGCCGCAGCGACGATCACCAATGCCGGCACGCTCTCCAGCAGCGACATCGGTATCCTCATCGGCGGCACCCAGGCCAATACGCTGACCAACAGCGGCACGATCATCGGCAATTCGGGCACGGCGGTCCGCTTCGGCGCCGGCGACGACCTGCTGGTGCTGCAACCGGGTGCCACCTTCACGGGCGTGGTCGACGGCGGGGCCGGCACCAATACGCTGGAATTCGGGGCGGGAGCGGGGGCCGGCAGCTTTACCGGCCTCGGCAGCGCGTCCTTCATCGGCTTCGGCACGGTCGCCGTCGACAGCGGCGCCTATTGGCAATTCACCGGCAGCAACACGATCGGCGCGGGCGTCGCCTTCACCAATGAGGGTACGCTCGCCAATGTCGGCGCCCTGCTCGATGCCGGTACCTTGACCAACGGCGGTACGGTGCTGGGCATGGTCACGCTGACCAATGCCGGCACGCTCGCGAACCAGGCTGGCGGCACCATCAGCGGCGGCGTCTATGGCGACGTCACCGGGCCCCATGCGTTGACGAATCTCGGCACGATCGTCGGGACGACGGGCTACGCCGTCTCGCTCCAATCCGGCGGCTCGGTCACCAACACCGGCGCATCGTCGCGCATCACCGGCGTTGGCGGCATCCGCATGGGCGGTACCGGCACGGTCGTCAATGACGGCAGCATCGACGGCGCGACGGGTGTCTATCTGAGCACGGGCGGCAGCGTCACGAACAACGCGACCGGACGGATATCGGGCAACACCGGCGTCTATGTGAAGGGCACCGGCGTCGGCATCGTCACGAACGCCGGCACGATCAGCGGCACCGGCGTGGCAGGTGTCGGCATCGCCTTCGGCGGCACCGTTGCCAACACACTCATCAATAGCGGTGCGATCATCGGCAATTCCGGCACGGCGGTGCGGTTCGGCAGCGGCAACGATGTGCTGGAGATCCTGGCCGGGGCGTCATTCCAAGGCCTGGTCGACGGCGGCGGCGGCACCAATACGGCCGAATTCACCGGCGGTGCTGCCAGTGCAGCGCTCACGAGCTTCGGCACGGTGACCGTCGATAGCGGTGCCTCGGCGACGCTGACCGGCTCGGATACGATCGGGAACCTCTCCATCGTCGGCACGCTCACCAACGTCGGCACGCTCGGGGCTTCCGGCACGATCGGGACCGCGGGCACGCTGATCAATGCCGGCAGCATCCTCGCCGGCGTCACGCTGACAGGTTCGGGCGTGCTGGAAAACCAGGCCGGCGGCCTGGTCAGCAGCGCGTCCACGGCAGTTACCGGCGACACGGGTACGGCCCATACGCTGACCAACCTCGGAACCATTACCGGCACCAGCTCCGGCGTCAGCTTCGCCGGCAGTGCCGCCAGTACGGTGTTCAATTCCGGATCGATCTCCGGCGGTGTCGGCATCTATCTGAAGGGCGACGGCTACGTTCAGAACCTGGGTTCCATCAGCGCCAACGCGCAGGAGGGCGTCAGTTTCGCGACCGGCGGCACCCTCGTCAACGGCTCGACCAGCGACACGACGGCGCTCATCAAGACCACAGCCAATAATTTTGCGGTTTACAGCAACACAGGCCCGCTCACCGTCACCAACTACGGTGCCATCGAAGGCGCCTTCATCGGCATCGTCCTAAACAGAGGCGGCACGATCGCCAACTTCGGCAGTGTCGGCGGCAGCCTCGGCATCTATATAAGTGCTGGCTCGCTGACCAATCACGGCACCATCACCGGCAGTACCTCGAGCGCGACCGCCTCTGGCCTCAAGACGGCCGGCATCTATGCGAAGAATGGCGCATCCATCGTCAACGCGGCGGATGGCCTGATCGGTGGCTGGTACGGCGTTTATATGGCCAACGGCGGCACGATCCAGAATCTCGGCACCATCATCGGTTCGGGCGCCGGCGGCACGGGCATCACGGTGAGCGGGGCCGGCATCGTCTCCAATGCCGGTACCATCGCCGCGACCGGCGCGGCCGGCGTCGGCGTGCTCTTTGCCGGCAGTGCCGCCAACACGCTGATCAACAGCGGCACGATCATCGGCCACGGCGGCACGGCGGTGCGGTTCGGCAGCGGCAACGATGTGCTGGAGATCCTGGCCGGGGCGTCATTCCAAGGCCTGGTCGACGGTGGGGCCGGCGCCAACGTGGCCGAGCTCGTGTCGGGCGCCGGTACCGTCACGCTCACGAATTTCGGTACGGTGACGATCGACGGCGGCGCCAGCTGGAACCTCGTCGATACGGACGCCGCGACGACCCTGATCGATATGGGCACCCTGACGAACGGCGGCAGCATCCGCAGCACCGTGACGCTCTCCGGTGCGGGCGTGCTGGTGAACCAAGCCGGCGGCAGCGTCACGGGCGTCCTCGCCGGCGTCACCGGCACCGGCGCGATCACAAGCTATGCCGTCACCAATTACGGCACGATCATCGCGACCGACACATCAGGCATCGGCATCGCGCTCTCGTCCGGCAGCAGCGTCGCCAACGCCGGCGCCACGGCGACCATCCAGGGCGGCGGGACCGGTGTCTCGATCGGCGGCGCCGGTGCCGTCGTCACCAATACCGGCACTATCCGGGGCATCGCCGGCTATGGCGTGACCCTCGCCCAAGGCGGCATCGTCACCAACGGCGGCACGGGCAGCCCGGGCGCGCTCATCTCCGGCGGCATTGCTGGCGTCGCGCTCGGCGGCGGCCTCTCGACCCTTACCAATTTCGGCACCATCCGGGCGACCGGCACGGCGGGCATCGGCGTGCTGTTCACCGGCAGCGGCCACGGCACTGTCGACAATTACGGCACGATTTCCGGCGCCGGCGGCACGGCAGTCAAGTTCGCCGGCGGCACCAATACGCTGATCATCGAGAGCGGCGGCGTGCTCTCGGGCCTGGCCGACGGCAGCCTGGGCGTCAATACGCTCGCGGTTCGCGGCAACGCCCTGCTGACCGACGTGCAGGCGATCGGCTTCCAGTATGTCGGCTTCCTCGACGCGACCAATGCGATCGATGCCAACTCGACCATCACCAACCCGTCGGTGCTGGCCGGCACGCTGACCAATCACGGCACCCTGGACGGCAGCGTGCTGGTCGCCGGTGGCGCCGCCTTGATCACCGATGGCATTGTCTCGGTCACCACCTCATCAACCAACAACGGGACCATCACGAATAGCGGCTTGTTCGCCGACAGCAGCACGTTCGTCAACGCCGGCAGCTTTGCCAACAGCGGCACGCTCACGATCGGCAGCGGGACCTTGCTGGACAGCGGGACGCTGACCAACAGCGGCAGCATCACGGGAACGGTGACGCTCACCGGCTCGGGCCTGCTGGCCAACCAGTTGGGTGGCATGATCGCCGGCACTTCGGCGGGGGCCGAACTGGCGGGTGGCGCGGCGACGATCACCAACCAGGGCACGATCATGGCGACCGGCACGGCGGGCGTCGTGGCCGGCGTTCAGGTGACGGCCGGCAGCGCCATGATCACCAACCATGGCCTGATCACGGCGACGGGCACGACGGGCGTCGGCGTGCTGTTCACCGGCGGCGGCAGCGGCACGATCGACAATTTCGGCACGATCATCGGCAATTCGGGCACGGCGGTGCGCTTCGCCGGCGGCACGAACGAGTTGATCATCGAAAGCGGCGGCGTGTTGAGCGGCCTGGCCGACGGCCGCGCCGGCAACAATACCCTGCTGTTCGAGGGCACCGGCACGCTGGTCAATGCCCAGATCCTAGGTTTCCAGAGCACGCAGTTCACGGGCACGTCGACGACGATCGACGCCAATTCGACGGTCACCAACGCCGCGATCGTCGGCGGCAGCACGCTGACCAACGACGGTACCATCGACGGCTCGCTGACGGTGGCCGGCGGTGGCTCGGTCGCCAATGCCGGCATGGTCAACATCACGGCACCGTCGACCAACAGTGGCAGCGTCAGCAACAGCGGCACGATCACGACGACCGGCGCGGGCACGTTCACCAACAGCGGCAGCTTCACCAACAGCGGCTTCGTGCTGGGCGATACGACCGGCGTCACCGGCGGCGGTACGATCATCAACAGCGGCACGATCATCGGCACGTCCGGCACCGGCGTCGAGCTGACCAGCGGCGGCCTGCTGACGAACCAGACCGGCGGCCTGATCCAGGGCGGCCAGTACGGCGTCCAGGTCACCGGCGGCACGGTCAGCAATGCCGGCACCATCCTCGACGACCTGACGGCGGGCGCTTCGCTCGGCAGCGGGGCCACGCTGTCGAATGCCGCCTCGGGCACGATCGGCGGCGTCACCGGCGTGCTCTTCACCGGCACCGGCGCCAGCCTGACCAACAGCGGCACGATCACCGGCACCGGCGGCGTCGCCGTGCAGTTCGATGCCGGGGCGAACAGCCTGACCCTCGACACCGGCTCGGTCCTGAACGGCCGCATCGACGGCGGCACGGGGGCGGGCCAGATCCAGCTCGCCGGCACCGGCACACTGGCGAACACCATTGCGAACTTCGGCGCCGGCAGCGCGCTCCGCATCGCCAACGGCGCCGACTGGACCGCGACCGGTAATTGGACGATCGCCAACGTGACCAACGCCGGCACGTTCCAGGCCGGCAGCCTCG
This sequence comes from Aliidongia sp., assembly GCA_035310205.1. Taxonomy (GTDB): domain Bacteria; phylum Pseudomonadota; class Alphaproteobacteria; order ATCC43930; family CGMCC-115725; genus Aliidongia. The sequence continues at coordinate 1,084 of DATGEK010000009.1, read as the reverse complement.
CCAGTGCCTTGAACCTGACCGGCAACTTCAGCCAGGCTTCGACCGGCACCCTCAGGGTGGCACTCGACGCCAATGGCAGCGGCTCGAAGTTCAACATCACCGGCACGGCGGCGCTCGACGGCGCGGTCGCGGTCGTGCCGTCGGGCACGTTCCTCGCCGCCAGCACGCCCTATACCATCCTGACCGCCTCGGGTGGCGTCACCGGCACGTTCCGCGGTGGCGTCACCATCGGCTCGGCCCTGCTGGCACCGACCTTGAGCTACGACGCCAACGACGCGATCGTGACGCTGGCCCAGCTGCCGGTGGCGTCGCCGCCGCCGCCGCCGGTATCCCCGCCGCCGCCGCCGGTCTCGCCGCCCGGATCGCCGCCGCCGCCAGTCTCGCCCCCGGTCTCGCCGCCGGTTGCGCCGCCGCCGGCGCTGGTCGAGACGCCGAACCAGCATGCCACCGCCGTCGCGTTCGATGCCGGCCTGGCCGCGAACCCGGCCGGCTTCGCCGGCGCCATCCGCGGGCTGGACCAGTTGAATGCCTCGGGCGTCACCTCGTCCCTGACCCGGCTGTCGGGCGAGAGCCATGCCGGCCTGACCACGACCGCGCTGCAGACCGGCACCTCGTTCCTGCACCAGTTCGCCAACCAGGGCGCGCTGGCGCGGCTCGGGGCGGCGGGCACGGCGTCGGGCCAGAGCGCGATGGCGGCCGGTGGTCGCCAGGAGCTGGCGAGCCTGACCGGCGGTTCGGACGATCCGGTCGCCAACGTCGACAAGCCCTGGGGTGTCTGGACCTCGGGCTATGGCCAGACCGGCCGGTTGGCCGGTGACGGCAATGCCCATCGCCTGGACGAGACCATCGCCGGCGGCGCGGTCGGCGCCGATTACAAGCTGACGCCGGCGCTCCGGGTCGGTGCCGGCCTCGGCTACGGCGGCACGACCTTCAGCGTCGACGATGGCGGCGGCCGGGCGCAGATCGACCATACCCAGGTGGCGCTCTATGCCAATTACACGGCCGGGGCCGCCTATCTCGACGGCACGGTCGGCTTCGCCTATGGCGACGGCACGACCCGGCGCAACGTCTCGCTGCCCGGGCT
>DATGEK010000008.1:0-11549 GCA_035310205.1 Aliidongia sp. | reverse complement strand
GCTCGGCCTGCAGGGTGGTGAGCAGTCCGGCGGGGGCCCTGCCGCCGACGCTGGAGCGGTGCGGCAAGCGGGAGAGATAGACGCCGTTCCGGTCGATCAGGCTGATCGAGGTGTCGGTATCCAGGCCCTTGGCTGCAAAGTAGTCGTTGAGCCAGTCGAGGCTGAGCAACGCCACCAGCACGCCGCCGCGCCGGCCCGCCGCCCCGTCGTAGGCCAGCGCCAGCGGCAGCACCGGCCGGTCGCCGAACCGCGTGTCATAGCCACCGACGGCGAAGGCGCCGCTGCGCAATGCCGACTGGAAATAGGGTGTTTCGCCGATCGTCAGACCCTCGGGCAGGGCGCGGTCGGCGCATAGCGGCTTGCCGGCCGGATCGAACACCGCAAGCGACGAGATTTCCGGGTACTGCGCGACCAGGCGGCTCAACGACAGCTTGCAGGTGGCCGGATCACCACCCACGATCGTTGCGTCGTTGGTGAGGGCGACCAGCAGGTTGCGAACACCGCCGACGATACGATCGGTCTCGGCCGCGGCAAAGCGCGTGAGGGACAGGGCGTGACGGTGGATCTCAGTCCGTTCCGAGGCTCGAAGTTCGTACTCGTTATAGGCCTGGATGCCGATTGCCGGCAGCACGGCCAAAACCACCAACAGAAACAGACGCGTCAACAGGCTCAATCGCAACCTCGCGGGGCGGCACTCAACTTGCCGTCGGGTCGATGATGACGGCGGAGGGCTTCGGCCCAATATGCTATCGGCCCTGGGGCCAGGCACCATCATAGCAGATTTCGGTAAAATACATCTGAAGCAACGCCCCCTTCCTTGGACGCGATCGGACAATCCGCGATGAACCTACGAGACCTCGCCTATGCCGTGAGCCTGGCGGTGGACGGCCATTTCCGCCGCGCCGCCGAGCGCTGCAATATCAGCCAGCCGACCTTGAGCGCCCAGATCGCCAAGCTGGAGGACGAACTGGGGGTGCAACTGTTCGAGCGCGGACCGCGCGGGGCGACGCCGACGCTCAACGGCCGTGCCCTGCTGCATCAAGCCGGCATCGTGCTGGACGAGGTCGAACGGCTGCGCGAGTTGGCGCGTGCCGCACACGACCCGCTCGTCGGCCCGTTCCAGTTGGGCGTCATTCCGACCGCCGGTCCCTATCTGATGCCCCGGCTGCTGCCGCTGCTGCAAGCCAACTGGCCAGGGCTGAAGCTGCATCTGCGCGAGGACCGCACCGAAGCGCTGATCGAGCGCCTGCGGGGCGGCGCACTCGACGCGGCGATCCTGTCCCTGCCGATCGAGGCCGAGGATCTGCGCACCGAACCGCTGTTGGAAGAGCCCATGCTGCTGGCGCTCCCGGCCGGCCATGCGCTCGCCGGCACCTCCCGCATCCCGCACGAGGCGCTCGCCGAGGCGCCGGTCATGCTGCTGGAGGACGGGCACTGCCTGCGCGAGCAGACGCTCTCCTTCTGCCGCTCGACCGGTCTCAGTGCCCGCAGCGAAGTCCAGGCGGCGAGCCTGGAAACGCTGCGGCAAATGGTCATGGCCGGCATCGGCCTGGCCCTGGTGCCGGCTCTGGCGGCCGAACCGCCTTACGGCCTCGGCCCGATGGCGGTCTACCGGCGGTTCGCCGCCCCCGAGCCGAGCCGGACCCTGGTGCTCGCCTGGCGCCGCAGCTTTCCGCGCGGCGATGCGCTGAGCGGTCTCGCCAAGACCTTGGCCGTCGGCCTGGCTGCGGAAGCGGGCGCTTAGCGGAAGCGCGCCCGCAGTTCATCGACGGCCTTGACCAGCACGCCATTGTCGGTGCCGACCGCGACGAAGCGGAAGCCGGCATCGAGCCATTTTTGCGCCTCGGCCTCGTTGCCGGTCAGATAGCCGGTCGGCTTGCCGGCCTTCTGGCAGGCGGCCAGCACCCGGCCGATGGTTTCCTGGACGGCCGGGTTCTGCTGATCGCCCAGATATCCGAGCGACGCCGAGAGGTCGGCGGGCCCGACGAACACGCCATCGACGCCCGGCACGGCGGCGATCGCGTCGATGTTCTCGACACCTTTGAGAGTCTCGATCTGGACCAGGACGCAGATCTCGGCGGCCGCGGTCCTGGCATAGTCCTTGATGCGGCCGTAGCCGGCGGCGCGGCTGCCGGTGGAGACGCCGCGGATGCCGTCGGGCGGATAGCGGGTGGCCGCGACCGCGCGCTGGGCCGCTTCGGCCGTCTCGACGAAGGGGATCAGCAGGCTCTGCACGCCGATGTCGAGAATGCGCTTGATCAGCACCGGATCGTTCCAGGCCGGCCGGACGACCGGCGAAGCCGTGCCGGTCTGCACCGCCTGCAACTGGGCGACGATCGCCGGCAGTTCGTTCGGCGAATGCTCCGTATCGATCAGCAGCCAGTCGAAGCCGGCGTGCGAAACCAGTTCGGCGACCATGGCGCTGCCGAGCGTACTCCACAGACCGATCTGACGCTCGTCGCGCGCCAGCGCCCGCTTGAAACGATTTTCCGCAACCCGCATCGCTAATCCTCTCTCAAATCTTGTAGCCGATCCGCACACCGCCCCAATGCCGGCCCTGAACGAAGACCGGCGCGGAAACGTCCTTCATCGGGGCGAACTGACCGCCGCCCATGTCTCGCCGGTAGGTCTGCAACAGGAACGGCTTGATGTTGCGGCCGGCGGCGAGGCCGACCCGGTCGTTGAACATCCGCCGGTTCCGGCTGTTCGCCGCGTTCCAGACCGGGTCCGGGCCCTGTGGCTGCGAGAATTTCCGGTTATGGGTCGGCAGGAAGCCATTGCGATCGATCGCCGCGCAGAACACGACGCGCGGATCCAGCCCCAGCACCGGCTCCTGCACCTCGGGCATCACCCGATCAGTCAGGCTGACGAAGCGGGTCATGAGCTGCGCCGGATTCGAGCCGGCGATCGGTTCGTAGCGCTCGTCGAACAGATCGGCGAGCGAGAGCCGTCCCTCGCGGATGGCGGCTTCGAACAGCGCTGCCGCCTTCGTCGCCGCGTCCTGCGCCGCCCGGATGAACGGCGTGTCGATGGTCTCGATGCCGCTCGCAGCCGTCAGGCCGACCAGGTTTTCCGAAATGCCGACGAGCTTGTTCAACCGTTCGCGGGCCTGCTGCAGATTGCCGTTCGCCGATTGGACCCCGCCGGCGAGCCCATCCAGGACCTCGACGAAATGGCCGACGCGGCGATCGATTTCCGAGGCGGCATCGGCGATGCGGCCGGTCTCGGCATCGACCTGGTGAAAGGCGCGATCGACGGTCTGGATCACCGTGCCGATCGTCCCGGTCTCCTTCTGCACGCCCTCGGCCCGGGCGATGCTTCGTGCGGCATTCTCCAGCAGGTGATTGGCCTTGCCGGTCAGATCCGCCAGGGTCTGGGCGATGACGGTGGTGGCCTCGCTCGTCCGCTTGGCGAGCGCCTTCACCTCGGTCGCGACCACGGCAAAGCCCTTGCCGGCATCGCCCGCCCGCGCCGCCTCGATCGTGGCATTGAGCGCCAAGAGATTGGTCTGGCGCGCGATCCCCTCGATATCGGCGGCGACGCGTCCGACGGAAGCCAGCGATTGGCCGAGCGCGCTGGCATCCGCCTTGATGGCGCCGATCGCCTCGATCAGCGCGTCGATGGCATTCCGCGTATCGTCCATGGCGCGGCGCGACGTCGCCATCTCGTCGGCCGAATTCTTCGCCACCTGCTCAGCGGTCGCGACGGCGGCACCGATCCGCCGGGTCGCCGTCAGCATCTCGTCGTTGGCTTCGCTCAGGGCGGCGAAGGCGCGCGATTGCGCCTCGACGGTACCGCTGACGCTGTCGACGACACCGGCGATGTCGGCAACCTCCAGGCCGACCGCACCTGCGGCATCGGCGACGTCGCGGATGAATTTGCTTTGGTCGCGATCTCCGTCCATCGGCTCCCACCCTGATGACAGCAGCCGCTTGGTCGCGGCCTTTGCAGTTTCGGCCCGATCAGGGCCGGCTTGGTCGTGCGCGCACGGCAGCAGCTTACCCGAACAGATGGGAAAGGCCACAGGCGACCCGTCACGTTCCTTCGTGTCTCGCGGCCATTTGGTCGCCATGCCGGTCGTCTTTCTCGCTTCCAACAAAGCCGCCGCCTTCGTCGGCGGCGTGACCAATCTGTAGCCCGCCGGGCCGGGCAACCGGTTTTGGTTGTCCGGCCCGAGTCGGCGAGTGTATCCTGACTGCGGAATGCTAGTTCCGGACTGCCCGACGTAGCTACCCGACCAAGGTTCGCGCGCTGACGACAACTCCGACAACGACCCATTCGTCACCAAACGTCGCCTTCCACCTGGGATGCGGCGGCGAACGAAAGGATACCTATCGTGGCTACTGGAACCGTCAAGTGGTTCAACTCGACCAAGGGCTATGGCTTCATCGCCCCGTCGGACGGCAAGGCTGACGTCTTCGTCCATATCTCGGCCGTTGAGCGCGCTGGCCTCTCGACCCTGAACGAAAACCAGACCGTTGAATTCGAGCTCGAGCGCGGCGCCAACGGCCGCACCTCGGCCGTCAACCTGAAGGTCGGCTGACCTCAGGCGAACTCGCCCGAATCGCCCGCCGGCCTAAAGCATGGCGAGCGGTTCGGGCCCCCGCGGTGCGGGGAAAGCATGGTCGAGCGCCGCCAGCAGCGTCGGCCGCAGCACCAGATCGAGTGCCGCCCGGTTCTCCCGGACATGGTCCGGCCGAACCGCCTTCGGTATCGCCGCCACGTTCCCGTGGCGCAGCGTCCAGGCCAGCGCCAGCGTCGCGGCCGTGACGCCCAGGTCGGCTGCCAGCCCGATCAGGGTCTTATCCTCCGCCAATTCCCCCTGCTCGACCGGCGAATAGGCCATGACCGACACGCGCTCGGCACGGCACCGGGGCAGCAGATCCCATTCGATCCCGCGCCGACCGAGATTGTAGAGCACCTGATTGGTGACGGCGCGCCCGCCGGCGGCGGTCCAATCGGCCATGTCGGCCGCATCGAAATTGCTGACGCCGTAATGGCGGATCTTGCCCGCCTCGATCAGCCGTTCCATCGCCTCGACCGTTTCGGCGAGCGGCACCGAGCCGCGCCAATGCAGCAGATAGACATCGATCCGGTCGGTGCCGAGCCGGCGCAGGCTGCGCTCGCAGGCGGCGGGCGTGCCCTGGCGCGTCGCGTTGTGCGGATAGACCTTGCTGACCAGCACGACCTGGTCGCGCCGGCCGGCGATCGCCTCTCCGACGACCTGCTCGGCGCCGCCCTCGCCATACATCTCCGCCGTGTCGATGAGGTCGAGACCGAGGTCCAGGCCGAGCCGGAGGGCCGCGACCTCGGCGTCCTTGCGGGCCGCCCGCTCGCCCATATGCCAGGTGCCCTGGCCGATCGCTGCCACGGAAAGCCCCGGCGCCAGTTCGATCCGCCCGCCTTCGGCCGCCATCTCCGCTCTCCCCGCCCGGTTGTCCTATCGCACCGGCACAAACGATACGGGCGCCGCCTCCGATCCGGAAGCGGCGCCCGCGGGAAATCGCGTGATCCTGAAGGTCAGGCCGTGCGGATGTAGTGGTTGAAGTACTTCTCGGCCATCATGTCGGTGACGACGATGATGCAGACGTCGGTCGTCTGGAATTCGCGATCGATCACCGCGCCCTCGCCGATCATGCCGCCCAGCCGCAGGTAGCCCTTGATCAGCGGCGGCAGCGCCGCGATCGTCGCCCGCGCATCCAGGTCGGCCACGGCCGCCTCGGCATCGACTTCGCCCGACGGCATGAGGTCGGTGCGCACGAACAGGTGCGGCAGGGCGCGAGCCCGGATCCGTTCCGGCGCCAGATGATTGTAATGCAGATACGACAGCGGCCGGGCGAGCGCCTGCGGGTCGGTGCCCGGCAGGCTGGCGCAGCCGAACATGATCTTGATGTCGTGGAATTGCACGTAGCTGGCGATACCGCGCCACAGCAGCTGCATCGTCGGCCGGTTGCGGAAGCGCTCATCGACGCAGGCGCGGCCGAGTTCCATGATCTCGCCCGGCACGGCGACCAGCGGCGAGATGTCGAATTCGGTCGCGGTATAGAAGCCGCCATGGCGATCGGCGAGCGTCCGGCGCAGCAGGCGATAGGTGCCGATCACCTCGCCCTCGGGCAGGCCGGCCGAATGGTCGAGCACCACCAGATGCTCGCAATATTCGTCGAACCGGTCGAAATCGCGACCCGCCGCCGCCATCTCGACGGTCGGCTTCGCGTTCATCTCGCCGTAGAAGATCTTGAAACGCAGCCGCTGGGCAGCTTCGATCTCGGCCGGGGTCCGGGCGATCCGGACCTCGATGGTGTTCTGGCGAATGCCGTCGTAGATCGACGGCGCGGCGCTTCCGACCGGCGATTGCCCAACAGCCCGGACAGTCGACTGGCCTTGTCGAGCGGCAACATCAACCATTGCGATCCCTGTCTTCAATTTCGATGGGGCCAGAGCCAGGTGCTGCCCACCTCATCAGGTCCAGATTGATTCCGACCTGCCGCCTCTTAGGGTAAGACCACGGCTCGTACAATGCTGAACCCCTAGACTCCCCCGAGGCAAAGGTTAAACCCCCTCGCCCGTCCTATAGCGGAAATATTTAGCGTGCTTTTATGACAGTTCGACTGGCAAGGCAAGGTGCATCAACCGCTTGCCGACACCGTCGAAAAATTGCTTCGCGGAGGCAAACACTTGACGCGGGAAATGAAACCGCCGCTTCGATTCGCCGGCCAATGCTAGATACCCCGCCCGAGCCTCATGGCAGCTTTGAGCCGGCGGCGCGCCCCGTTCCTTGACAGGAAAGCACCGCTATGTCGTATTGCGCGCTCGTCGGTGCCGGGTGGCGGCAGCGTCCTTTCGTCGTTGCAGGCGACCGGGCAATGCCATCAGACCCGACCGGGCTGCAGCGTATCGCTGCTCGACATCGGCCTCAATCTTCTTTCGACCCAATTTCGGTCGCGCTATCGACCAGGAGCCTGACGTGGCACGCAAGACGCCCCTCGAGAACATGCGCAATATCGGCATCATTGCCCATGTGGATGCCGGAAAGACGACGACCACGGAGCGCATTCTCTACTACACGGGGCGCAGCCATAAGATCGGCGAAGTCCACGACGGTGCGGCGACGACCGACTATATGGAGCAGGAGCAAAAGCGCGGCATCACGATTCAGTCGGCTGCCGTGACCGTGTTCTGGAAGAACCATCAGATCAACGTCATCGACACCCCGGGCCACGTCGACTTCACCATCGAAGTGAACCGCTCGCTGCGCGTGCTTGACGGCGCGGTCGTCGTGTTCGACGGCGTCGCCGGCGTCGAGCCGCAGTCCGAGACGAACTGGCGCCTCGCGGACAATTACCACGTGCCGCGCATGTGCTACGTCAACAAGATGGACCGGTCGGGCGCGAACTTCCGCCGCTGCGTCGACATGATCAAGACCCGCCTCGGCGCGAAGCCGCTGGTCACCCAGATTCCGATCGGCTCGGAAGACAATTTCCGCGGCATGATCGACCTGGTCGAGAACAAGGCGCTGATCTGGCACTCGGACGAGAAGGACGCGGAGTGGGAGATCGCCGAGGTCGACCCGGCGGCGATCGCCAAGCGCCTCAACATCGTCGTCAAGGAAGACATCGACATCCTGAACGACGCCGCGCTGTACCGCACCGAGCTGCTGGACACGGCGCTCGAGCAGGATGACGTGGCGATGGAGGCCTATCTCGAGAGCGGCCAGGAGCCCTCGGCCGAGATCCTGCGCGAATGCATCCGCCGCGGCACCGTTTCCGGCGCCTTCACGCCGGTGCTGTGCGGCTCGTCCTTCAAGAACAAGGGCGTGCAGCAGATGCTGGACGCGGTCATCGCCTATCTGCCGGCGCCGACCGACGTCAAGGCGATCTCGACCGTCGACGAGGAAGGCAACATCACCGGCGAGCGCAACTGCTCGGACGATGAGCCGTTCTCGGCGCTGGCGTTCAAGGTCATCAACAACCAGTTCGGCGCCCTCACCTTCGCCCGCATCTATTCCGGCGTCGCCCAGAAGGGCATGACGCTGCTGAATTCGACGCGCGGCAAGAAGGAGCGCATCGGCCGCATGGTCGAGGTGTTCGCCAAGGACACGAACCCGATCGAAGAGACCCGCGCCGGCGACATCATCGCCTTCGTCTCGCTCGCCGAGACCGAGACCGGCGACACGCTGTGCGATGCGAGCCATCCGGTCATCCTGGAGCGCATGAAGTTCCCGGACCCCGTCATCTCCGTCTCGGTCGAGGCGAAGACGAAGGGCGACCAGGAGAAGCTGGGTCAGGCGCTGGGCAAGATGGTCCGCGCGGATCCCTCGCTGCGCCTGGAGCTGGACAAGGAATCGGGCCAGACCATTCTGCGCGGCATGGGCGAGCTGCATCTCGAGATCACGATCGACCGTATCCGCACCGAGTATGGCGTCGAAGCCAACGTCGGCCGGCCGCAGGTGGCATATCGCGAGACGATCACCAGCTCGGTCGAGCACATCTACACCCATAAGAAGCAGACCGGCGGTTCGGGCCAGTACGCCGAAATCAAGGTCAAGCTCACGCCGCGCGAGCGGGGTGAGGGCTTCGCGTTCGAAGACAAGATCGTCGGCGGCTCGATCCCGCGCGAATTCATCCCGGCGGTCGAGTACGGCTTCAAGATGCAGAAGGAAGAAGGCGTCCTCGCCGGCTTCCCGACGGTGGATTTCGCAGTCAGCCTGATCGACGGCAAGTACCATGACGTCGACTCGTCGGCGATCGCGTTCGAAATCGCGGCCCGCGCCTGCTTCCGCGAGGGCGTCCGCAAGGCGAACCCGATCCTGCTCGAGCCGGTGATGAAGGTCGAAGTCGTGACCCCGGAAGCGCATCTGGGCGATTGCATCGGCGACTTGAACCGTCGCCGCGGCATGATCCTTGGCCAGATCGACCGTGGCATGAATCTCGCCGTCGAGGCCCATGTGCCGCTGTCGGAGATGTTCGGCTACATCGGCGATCTGCGTTCGATGACCTCGGGCCGCGCGACCTTCACCATGGAGTTCAGCCACTACGAACCCGTGCCGCGCAACGTCGCGGACGAGATCGTGTCGTCGAAGGCCAGCTGATCCCCCTCGGGATCGGGCTCAAGGGACCGGGCGGCGGAGGCGACTCCGCCGCCCTTTCTTTTACATGGCGTAAAAACGGCGAGACCGCCCTATTCTGCCGCCTTTCCCCGTGTCCTTTGCCTGGAGCCTTTCTTGCCAGCGGATCTCGTCCTGCGTCCCGCCCAAGCCAGCGACATCGAAGCGATCATCAGCATCGAATCCCGCGGCTCGATCAGCCAGTTCATCCGCCCCTGGCGGCATGAGCGGCATGCGGCCGCGCTCGAGAATCGGAACTTCGCCTATCTCATCGCCGAGGCCGAAGGCGAGACGGTGGGCTTCGTCATCTTCCAGGAAGTGCTGTCGACCGACCGGGCGATCAATCTCATGCGCATCGCGGTCGGCGAGCCGGGCCGGGGCTACGGCAAGCCGCTGATGCGACTCGCCATGCGTCACGCCTTCATCGATCTCGGCGCCCATCGGCTATGGCTCGACGTATTCGCCGAGAACGACCGGGCGCGCCATGTCTATCGCGACTTGGGTTTCGTCGAGGAAGGCTGCCTGCGCGACGCGGCGCAGAAGCCGGACGGCTTCCACAGCCTGGTCATCATGTCCATGTTGGAAGACGAATACCGCGCCCTGCCCGAGCCCTCCTAAGCTGGCGCCGGGCAATGTTTGCGAGGACAGTCATGGCCGACAAAGCACTGGCCGAGAAGCTGCAGATCAAGCACGGCCGGCGGCTGGCGCTGATCGATCCGCCGGCCGGCCTTGCCGGGCTGTTCGGGCCGGACGTGCCAATGGCCGACGCGGCCGAAAGCGCCGAGGTCGTGCTGGGCTTCGCGCGCTCCCAGGCCGAGCTCGAGCGCACGCTGCCCCTCCTGCGCGACCGCCTGGCAGCGGGCGCGATTCTGTGGCTCGCCTATCCGAAGCTGAATTCGCCGCTCGCCGGCGACATCAGCCGCAACGTGATCCACGGCTATGCACCGACCGTCGGGCTCGACGCAGTCGCCCAGATCGCGATCGATGCGGTCTGGTCGGCGATGCGGTTGAAAACCTTGCCGCGCTGAGGCCGAGCCTTACGCCTCGCTCAGCTGGATCTCGTGGCTCATGATCGCGGTCTCGGCGAACATGATCGAGGCCGAACAGTATTTCTCGGCCGACAGCGCCACGGCGCGCTCGACCTTGTCGAGCTTCAGATTGCGCCCGGTGATCTTGTAGATCAGATGGACGCGGGTGAAGACCTTGGGATCGGTCTCCGCCCGTTCCGCCTCGGCCTCGACGACACAGTTCGTCACCGCCTCGCGGCCGCGTTCCAGGATCAGCACGACGTCGAAGGCGGTGCAGCCGCACAGGCCGATCAGCAGCATCTCCATCGGCCGGATACCCGCGTTGCGACCGCCTGCCTCCGGCGCACCATCCATCACGACCGAATGACCGCTGCCCGATTCGCCGACGAACATGCGGTCTTCGACCCAGGTGACCCGTGACTTCATGCTGTTCCGACCCTTCTCGTTTCGCCCTGGAGCCTGAACCTGGCTCAGCCCTGGACCCAGGGCAGGCCCTCGACCTTCCAGCCGGCGACGCGACCGCGGTGCTTCTCCGCGTCGCCCGCCCCCTCGAATCCGTCACGGATATTGTAGCACGCGGTGAAGCCTCGTTCGGTCAGGAGCTTGGCGGCGGCAGCACTACGCACGCCGGAGCGACAGAGCAGCAGGATCGGCTGATCCGGCTCGATGCCGGCGGCCTTCACCCCATCGACGAAGCCGGCATTCACCTGCATCTCGGGGAAGATCTGCCACGACAGCCGATGGACCGGTTTGGCGAGCGAGCCCAGATCGGGTTGGCCGACATAGGACCATTCGGCCTGGGTGCGCACGTCGACCAGGACCGCCCGTGGATCGGTCGCGAGCTTCTGCCAGGCTTCGGTCGGCGAGATATCGCCGGCATATCCGAGTTCCATGTTGCTTCCTCCTTCCAAATTCAGGACGCGGCGCGCGCGGCATCGAGCGCGCGGTCGATGTCGCGGCCGAGCGCCGCCTCGCTTTCCAGCCCGATCGACAGGCGAACCAGCCCATCGCCGATGCCGATCGCGTGGCGGTCGGCCTCGGGCAGGGCCCGGTGGGTTGTGGTTGCGGGATGGGTCGCGAGCGACTTGGCGTCGCCCAGATTGTTCGAAATGTCGACGATTTCGAGCGCATTCAGGAATGCGAAGGCCGCCGCCTTGGAGCCGAGATCAAGCGACAGCAGGGTGCCGCCGCTCACCATCTGGCGGTGGGCCAGCTCGTATTGCGGATGGCTTTCGAGGAAAGGATAGAGCGTGCGGCGGACGGCGCCGTGGGCCTCGGCCCGGCGCGCGAGCCTGAACGCGGTCTCGCTCTGGCGCTCGACGCGGAGCGCCAGCGTCTCCAGCCCCTTGACCAGGACCCAGGCGTTGAACGGGCTCAAGGACGGGCCGGTATGGCGCAGGAACGGCTGGAACTCGGTC
>DATGEK010000007.1:0-184547 GCA_035310205.1 Aliidongia sp. | reverse complement strand
GACGCTTGTCGAAGGCCTCGAAAACTCGAGCCGGCGGATCGGCGATGTCGTCGCGTTGATCAACGATATCGCGAGCCAGACCAATCTGCTGGCGCTCAACGCGACGATCGAGGCGGCGCGCGCCGGTGACGCCGGCAAGGGCTTCGCGGTCGTGGCATCCGAGGTCAAGAGCCTGGCGGCTCAGACGGGGCGCGCGACCGAGGAGATCACGACCCAGGTGACGGCGATCCGGACCGCGACCCACGAAGTGGTCTCGGCGATCCACGGCATCGAGGCGACCATCGCCAAGATCAGCGAGATCGCCGGCGCCATGACCGCGTCGATCGACCAGCAGGGCCAGGCGACCCAGGAGATCGCGCGGAACGTGCAGCAGGCGGCGACCGGTGCCGGCGAAGTCTCCGAGACCATCATCGGCGTGACCCGCATCGCCGGGGAGACCGGGCGCAATGCCGGGAACATCCTGGGGGCGGCCGGCGACCTGGTACGCCAGTCCGATCTGCTGACCCTAAGCCTGAACGAGTTCCTGTCGGCGGCGCGCGCTTCCTGACGGCCGTAGCCGCCCGGCGCCCCCAGGCCGATGCCCGGGGTCCGGGCGGCGGGGCTACCCTGGTAGCGATTGCAAATTCGGCCGATGCAGCGCAATTGTTAACCGATCGAGGGTTACGGAGCCTGAATCGGCGATGGCGTCCCATCCGCATTTCCCGCCGGTCCCGGTTTCCGGCGAACTGCTGGCCACCCGGCCCAGAAACACCCGCCAGGTCGCCCTAGCGGGTGTGATCGCCGCCGTCTCGGTGGGCTTCGCCTTGAGCGTGTTGCCAATCGCCGATCGGCAATTGCCGACGGTTCCAGGCTTCCTGGTCATCGGCCAGACGCTCGCGACCCTGGTCTATCTGCTCACCGCCCATCTCCTGGTCCGGCATTTCCTCGCGAGCCGCACGCTGTCGCTCCTGTGGATCGGCGCCGGCACGCTCTACGCAGCGGCGATCCATCTGCTGCAGCTGCTGTCGATGCCGGATCTGTTCATCTCCAGCCTGCCGTTCGATCGTGCGCTGGCGATGGCGGGGGCGCTCTGGTTCTTCTGGCACATGGGGTTGCCGCTCTCCGCGATCGGCTTCGCCTGGTCGGAACGGTCCGCACCCCGGCCGCCATGCGCCGCCAACCAGACCAAGATCCTGGTCTGGAGCATGCGCGCGACGGTCCTCGCCCTGGTCGCGGTGACCGCGGTTATGATCGCGGCAGCCCCCACCGTCGGCCCGCAGTTGGTGCATGGCGACGATTATCGCGCCGCCGGTGCCAGCGGCATCGGTTCGCTCCTGGGGATCGAGAGCCTCATCACGCTGTTCCTGCTCTGGCGCTGGACCGGCTTCAAGACCAGCCTGCAATTATTCATCGGCCTGTCGATCCTGGTGCTGATGCTCGACGACCTGCTGACGATCGAGGGCGGCATCCGCAATTCCCTCGGCTGGTACGCGGGGCGGCTCGAGGCGCTGGTCGCGGCCGGGTGCTTGCTGACCCTGTGCCTCGGCGAGATCGGCCGGCTCTACCGGCGCGTCACGCTGGCGACCGAAGGGCTGCGCGTCGCCGAATGGTCGTTCGAGACCGAGGTCGTCCGTCGGACGCGGGACCTGTCGCAGGCGCTCGCCGAGGCGGAGCGGCAGCGCGACGCGTTCGCCGCCGAGGCCCAGGCGCGCATGGCGGAACTGGCGATCACTACGGTCGAGCGGGACGAGGTTGTACGCTCATTGGAAGGGCAGGCGGGCGAACTCGAGACGCTCAGGGTCCAGGCGGAGGCGGCGGGCGTCGCCAAGACCCAATTCCTCGCGACCATGAGCCACGAGCTGCGCACGCCGCTGACCGGCATCATCGGCTTCTCCGACCTGCTGCTGCGCACCCAGCAGAGTCCGTCGGAGCAGCGCCGCTTCCTGGAATTGCAGCGCGAGGCGGCCCAGGCGCTGCTGGCGGTCATCGCCGACGTGCTCGACTATGCCAAGGCCGAGGCCGGGCGGCTCGAACTCGAGATCATGCCGTTCTCGCCGCGGACGCTGATCGACCAAGCCGTCGCCGTCGTCGAGCCCGGCATCAAGGCCAAGGCACTCGAGCTCAAGGTGACGGTGGCGCCCGCCGTGCCGGCGGGCCTCGCGGGCGACGGCGCGCGCATCCATCAGGTGCTGCTCAATCTGCTCTCGAACGCGCTCAAATTCACCAAGGCGGGCTCGATCGAGCTCCGGGTCGATTATCAGGTGCGCGACGGCGGCGTGCCGCTCTTGTGCCTGCAGGTGATCGATACCGGCATCGGCATCGCCGCCGACATGCTCGGCCGCCTGTTCAAGCAGTTCAGCCAGATCGACGGCTCCAACACCCGGCATTACGGCGGGTCCGGCCTCGGCCTCGCGATCTGCCGCAAGCTGGTCGAGCTGATGGGCGGCAACCTGGGCGTCGAGAGCGAGGAAGGGCGCGGCAGCCTGTTCTGGGTCGAGCTGCCGCTTGCGCTCGCGGCACCGCCGAAGGCGGCCGAGGTTCCACGTCCGCGCCAGCCGCGCCACATCCTGCTGGCCGAGGACGTCATCGCCAACCAGATCCTGGTGACGGCGATCCTGGAGGCGAACGGCCATGCGGTCGATGTGGTCGACGACGGGGTCGCGGCCGTCTCGGCCCTGCGCCGGACCGCCTATGACCTGATCCTGATGGATATTCAGATGCCGATCATGAACGGCATCGACGCGACGCGGGCGATCCGTGCCGACGAGGGCGCGGGCCGGCACACGCCGATCGTGGCCCTGACCGCGAACGCCTCGGCCCAGGATTCGGAGCGGTGCCTGGCCGCGGGCATGGATGCCTATGTCGCGAAGCCGATCGACGAGCCGCTGCTGCTCGCCACCATCGACCGGCTGACCGCCTCCACTGCAGCCGAGCCGGCGCGCCCGCCGGTCGCCGTGATCGACGACGTGGCGCTCGACGGGCTGATCGCGCGGCTCGGCGCCGGCAAGGTTGGCGAACTGGTCGGCCTGTTCCGCCGCAGCGTCGAGACTGAGATCGCGGCGCTCGAACTGGCGCGCTCCGACGCGCGGGCGGCGCGTGGCCACGGCAATGCCCTCTCCAGCATCGCCGGCAATCTCGGCTGCGCCGAACTGGAGCGGGCGAGCCGTCGCCTGCTGAGGCTGCGCGAGGACGCGCATCCCGACGAGCTCGACCATCATGTCGCCATGCTGGTGGATGCCGCGACCCGCGCGCTGGCGGCCCTGGTCGAGCGGTTTCCGGCAGGTTCACGCGTCGTGCCACTGTCGCCCCGGCGCCCCGGATCTATTTGATTTCTGTCATCAATCCGACCCGATCGGTGTGCTAGCTCTCCGCTCCCCGTCCCAGGTCGCGTCATCACGGAAGGTTGCCCTTGCAGGCGGCTCCCGTGATGACGCGGCTTCGGGGCCTGCCGGCCGTCTTTACGGTTTCGTCGCTTCTCGGTCGCATGATCGGATGTCGATGAGGCAATGAGCAGGGGATCTCCGTGGAAATCGGCAAGATAGCGATCGGCGCCGCCGCCATGATCGAGGCGGGCGACGTCGAGGCCGCGCAGACCCAGATCGTCGACCGGCTGCGCGACAGGCCGGAAGATCCGTTGCTCTGGGCAGAGGCCGGCTATTTCCTGCAGCATATCGGCAACGATGCCGACGCGCTCGGCTGCCTCGAGCGCGCCTGGGCGCTCGGCGGCCGGGATATCCGCATTCCCTATTACCTCGGTGTCGCCAGCCGGTCGCTCGGCCTGCCGGCCGAGGCCGAGGGGCATTTCCGCCAAGCCCTGGCGTTCGATGATCGTTATGGCGACGCCTGGCATCATCTGGGGCTGACGCTGGCCCACCAGGGCCGCTTTACCGACGCTCTCGACTGCTTTGAGGCGGCGGGTAGCCGGCTCGATGACGGAGCCGGCCTCGGCGACCGCGTCTGGCGCACCCGCTTCCTCGCCGGCGACTGGGACGGCGCCTGGGCGCAGTGCGCGGCCAGCCTGCCCGACGATCTCGAAGCGCGCTGGCGCCAGATGCACGGCACGGGGCATCGGCAATGGCGCGGCGAATCGCTTGCGGGCCAGGAGATCGTGCTGTTCAGCCACGGCGGCAATGGCGACACGATCCATTATTTCCGCTACCTCGACCAGGTGCTGGCGGCCGGGCCGGAGCGGATCACGCTGATCGTCCAGCCGGCGCTGGTTCGCCTGGTGCTCGCCAGCCCGATCGTGGCGCGGGCCGGGGCCGGCCGAATCCGAATCATGACGACCGAGGGTGCGCTCGAGGACCGGTCCGGCTATTTCATGTGGTTCGAAGGCCTGGCGCTGCTGTTCCGCGCCAAGCCTGAGACCATGGCGCCCTGGCAGCCCTATCTGGCACCCTTGCCGGCGCGCGCCGATCACTGGGCGACGCGGCTCGGCGTCGGCGAAGGTCCCCGCATCGGGCTGGTCTGGCGCGGCTCCCCCGCCATGCCCGAGGATCGCTGGCGCTCGATTCCGCTCGACCAGTTCCTACCGCTGTTCGCGCTGCCCGGCTGCCGCTGGGTGGCCCTCCAGCAGGGACCGCTGCCGGACGACGAGGCGGCGATGCTGGCGCGGGCCGGGGTCACCAACCTGTCGGCCGCCCTCACGGACTTTTCCGAGACGGCGGCGATCGCCGCCAATCTCGATCTGATCATCACCATCGATAGCGCACCGGCCCATCTGGCGGGCGCACTCGGGCGGCCCGTCTGGATGCTCAATCGCGCGACGTCGGAATGGCGCTGGGGCTGGAAGCAGACCCGGAGCTTCTGGTACCCGACGATGCAGATCTTCAACCAGGACCAGCTCGGCGACTGGGCGCCGGCCATCGCGGCGGTACGGGCGGCGCTCGCCGCCCGGTAGGGTGCCGTCAGCCGTTGCGGAAGGTATAGCCGTAGCCGTTGATCGCCGGCACACCGCCCAGGTGGGCGTACAGCACCTTCGATCCGGCGGGAAAGAAACCCTTGCGGACCAGGTCGATCATGCCCTGCATCGACTTACCCTCGTAGACCGGGTCGGTCATCATGCCTTCCAGGCGCGCCGACAGGCGGATGGCCTCGATCGTCTCCTGGGACGGCACGCCATAGACCGGGTAGGCATAGTCTTCGTTGAGGACGACGTCGTCGGCGGTGATGTCGCCGCCGCCGACCAGGGCCGAGGTCTTCTGCGCGATATCCAGGACCTGCGCCCGGGTCTGCGCCGGGGTCGCCGAGGCGTCGATGCCGATGACGCGGCGCTGCCGCCCGTCCTTGGCGAAACCCACGACCATGCCGCCATGGGTCGAGCCGGTCACCGTGCACACGACGATATAGTCGAACGAGAAGCCGAGTGCGGCTTCCTGGGTCCGCACCTCTTCCGCGAACCCGACATAGCCGAGGCCGCCATATTTATGGACCGACGCGCCGGCCGGGATCGCATAGGGCTTGCCGCCCTTGGCTTTGACGTCTTCGAGGGCCGCCTCCCAGCTCGCGCGGATGCCGATGTCGAAGCCTTCGTCGACCAATTGCACCTCGGCGCCGAGCACGCGGGACAGGAGGATGTTGCCGACCCGGTCATAGACCACGTCCTCGTGCGGCACCCAGCTCTCCTGGACCAGCCGGCACTTCATGCCGATCTTCGCCGCCGTCGCTGCGACCATGCGCGTGTGGTTCGACTGCACGCCGCCGATCGAGACCAGCGTATCGGCGCCGCTCGCGATCGCGTCGGGCACGATATATTCCAGCTTGCGCAGCTTGTTGCCGCCGAAGGCGAGGCCGGAATTGCAGTCCTCGCGCTTGGCGAAGAGCTCGACCTGGCCGCCCAGATGGGCCGACAGCCGCGGCAGCCGTTCGATCGGCGTCGGGCCGAAGGTCAGCGGATAACGCTCGAATTTCTGAAGCATGGCGGGCCCTTCGCTGGGGGATGAGGATCCACGAAGGATAGGGAATTCCCGATGAAAGGTGCTCTCGAGTTTGGTTTGAATTTGGCGCCAAGAGGGCGATGTGTTGATCTTCTTGGCTCGATGATTTTGGATGTGGCGGGATAAATGAAAGAATCTCCCAGCGTAGCCGGGCTCGACCGGATCGACATGAAGATTCTCCGCCTGTTGCAGACCGATGGCGGGCTCGGCAATGCGGAGATCGCCAAGCGGGTCAATACCAGCGCCGCGACGTGCCATCGCCGGACCCAGCGTCTGTTCGCCGAGGGCTATGTCAGCGGCATCCGGGCGCAGATCGTGCCGCAGCGGGTCAACAAGGGCGCGCTCGTCATCGTCGGGGTCGTGCTCGACCGGTCGACCCCGGAAAGCTTCGCCGCGTTCGAGGCGGCGATCCGCGGCATGTCCATCGTGCTGGATTGCCACCTCGTCGCCGGCGACTTCGATTATTTCCTGAAGATCAGGGTCCGCGACATGGCCGACTTCAACCGGCTGCACGGCGAGAAGCTGATCGGGCTGCCCGGGGTGCGCCAGACCCGGACCTTCTTCGTGATGAAGGAAGTCATCGACAACGCGCCGCTCGACATCTGATCGCGGATCAGTCCGGCCGGCCGGTGAGGTCGCCCGGCGGCGGCAGGGCGACTGCCTTGGGCAGCTTGCCGGCGGGGGTGGTCGCCTCGGGCGGCGGGGCCGGCGCCAGCGCGCGCATTTCGGCGCCCGCCTGGTCCTGCAGCGCCTGGCGCTGGGCGGGCGTCATCGCCTTCAACTCGTCGTCGAAGCGGGCCCAGTAGGTGGCGCGGTCAGCAGCACTCCAGGACCGGGTCTCTTCGCGCAGCGCCATCCGCTGCTGCGGGGTCATGGCGATCCAGTCGGTAACGCTCGGGGGCTGCGCCGGCGCCGCCGACGCGGAGGCGACTGCGAGCAGACCGCAAAGCAGGCCCATCGGTGCCGTGATGCCGAACCGTTTCATGGGGGAGCTTCTCCGAAATCCTGCCAGCGATCGGTCTTTCTAGCGCCGGCCTTCAGAAGAGCGCGAGCGTCATTTCTGCTGCCCGGACCGGGCCGGCCGCCCGGGCTTCTCATAGGCCAGCGGCTGCCACTGCGGATCGTGGGTGTCATGGCCGAACGCGATGATGTCCGTGGACGGGCGACCATAGAGGTAACCTTGCGCGAAATTGGCGCCGATCTTCTGGGCGAGCGCCGCCTGGTCGGCATTCTCGACCTGCTCGACGATGATCTCGCTGCCCTGGGCGATCGCCATCTGTACCACGGCCTGCAGGGTCTTCAATTCGCGGGCGTCGTCGAGGGCCGCGCGCAGGAACGGGCCGTCGATCTTGACGAAGTCGGCCGGCAACGCGCGCAGCGTTTCGAGCGAGGTCGAGCCGGCGCCCAGATCGTCGATGCAGATGCGATGGCCGCGCGCCTGCAGTCCCTTGAGGACGGCGGCCATGGCCGGGTAATCGGTGATGCTGGCGGTCTCGGTCACTTCGATCATCAATCGCGGCGCCTGGTCCGGATGCGCGTCGGTGATCAGGTCGAACCGGGCGCGGAACAGGGCGCTCTGCAGCGACCGGGTCGACAGGTTGATGGCGATCATCGGCTGCCAGCCGGCCTTGTCGTGTCCGGCCATGGTCGACATGACCTGTTCGGCCAGGATCAGGTCGTAATCCTGGATCAGGCCGGTCTCCTCGGCGAAGCGGATCCAGGGTCCGATCGAGGCGACGCCGGAGATGCGCGACAGCGCCTCGAAATGATGGGTCCGGCCGTCGCGCAGGCGCACGACCGCCTGATAGACCACCTCGATCCGGCGCTGCTCCAGGACCTCACGGGCGGCGGTAACCAGCTTGACCGTGTCGGACAGCAGCGCCGACGCGCCGTCCTTGAGCGAGCGGACGGTGAAATCGTCAGCCTTCGCATCGGTGAAGCGGCGGATCGAATAGGCAAGCGCGCGGGCCGAATCCGCTTCGTCGAGGCCGCCGGCGTCGAATGACAGATCGAACAGCTTGACCGAGGCGGGCACGGCGGCCCGCTCCAGAATGGCCGACAGGCCGGCGACGATCTCGGCTTCGCTCACGCCGCGGGCGCGCACCAGGCCGAACTTGCCGGGGCCGAGCGGGCTGGCGAGATCGCCGCCGGCGGAGACCGAGCGCAGGTAGGACATCAATTGCGGCACGACCGTCGCCACCGCCGCCGGCCCGTGCTCGGCTGCGAGCCGCTGCAAGCCATCGAGCACCAGGAAGGTCATGCC
The DNA here is from genome assembly GCA_035310205.1 of Aliidongia sp. Classification (GTDB taxonomy): domain Bacteria; phylum Pseudomonadota; class Alphaproteobacteria; order ATCC43930; family CGMCC-115725; genus Aliidongia. Next base: position 176,369 of record DATGEK010000007.1, on the reverse strand, counting down.
CTCGTCGATCTGGGCCTCGGCGGCGACGGCCAACCGGTGCGAGGCGCTGGCAACGAACCGCTCGGCCTCGGTTCGGCCCGGGGGCTCGGGCGCGGTGACCAGCAGGCTCGCCAGCACCAGCCCCAGATGCAGCATCTCGCCGGCGCTCTCCATCCGCCGACCGCCGATCATGAAGTCGGTGCGCTTGCCGGTGGTCGAGCGCAGGCCGACCCGGGTCAGGCCGATGGCGCCGGTCGAAATCAGGCGCTGGAGCAGATGGTCCAGGAAGTCGTGGTCTTCGGGGGCGGCGAGCGAGGCGATCGAGTGGCCGATCAGCGCCTCCGCCGGTCCGTCGGCAAGGCCGCAGCAGGCGCCGGCGGCGAAGCGGATCGTGCCGCCGAGATCGATCTCGAGCAGCAGATGCGCGGTCGCGAAGGCAAAGCCCACAAAGCGGTCGCGTTCCTGCTTCAGCAACTGCGGCATGCCGCGCCCATGTCCTCAACGTACGATCGAATTTTCGCCGGGCAACAATGCTCCGGCCTTTCTGCGAAGGTGCCACAGGCGGACGGCGGTGAGAAGGGTGGTTCGGCGGGGGCGCTCGGGAGGGGGGTATGCCGGCGCGATCTCACGCCATCATGCCCGTCCGGCGAATCCGCCGTTTCAGCTCGGCGATGCCGGCGGCCAGCCGTTCACCCTCATTCTCGATGCCGGCGTAGGCCAGCCAGAAATCGATCCGCGTTTCGGACGTGAGGCCGGCCAGCGCTTCCAACTGTCCAAGGGTCGAGGCCTGGCCGATGGCGGCGTCGAACGCGCCGACGCCGGCCGCGGGGGCCATCTGATCGCCGCTCATGAAGACATCAGGCCAGATCCTGCGAACCTTGCCGGTCGAGGCGACGAGCATAGCCCGCCGCCGGCGCGCGTCCAGCGCGGTTTCGGTTCGGGCGATCTCCAGGCAATCCGGGCTTGCTATCGTTCGACGAAGGACTTGAGCCGTGCGAGCGCGTCCTCCCACTGGGCGGAGACCTGCTCGAGATAGGACCGAAGCTCCTTGAGCGGTTCCGGCCGCAACTCGAACAGATTCTCGCGCCCGACGCGGATGCCCTGCACGACGCCGGCGTCCTCCAGCACCCGAAGATGCTTGGTGATCGCCTGGCGCGTGAGCGTCGAGCCTTCCGCCAGCCGCGAGATCGACTGCGGCGGCCCGCTCGCCAGCTTGCCGACGAGCGACAGCCGCGTCCCATCGCCGAGCGCGGCGAAGACCGATGCGCGCTGCTCGAAGTCGGTGCCGCGCTCAGGCCGTGGGTTCTGCATGCTTCTCCAGATGGCGTGCGATGTTCGTCATCTGCTCGGTCCACCCACGCTCGTTCATGCGGAAGGCATCGAGCCGCCGGTGTTCGGGAAGGGCGTCGAAGCCGGTTTCCAGCAGGAACAGCACGGTGCCATCATCCTTCGGCTCGAGCCGGAACTCGATCAGGGTCGACGGTTCATTGGAATAATCGACCGCCGGATCGATGGCGTAGGGGTGCCAGGTGAAGGAGAAGAGCCGCTCCGGCTCCAGCTTCCTGACCACCATTTCCCATTGCAGATGCTCGTAGCCGGGGTAGGTGATCCGGCCGCGCGTGACCTGTCCGGGCACGAACGGGCCCTCCAGCTGCACCCGGAACCATTCGCCGAACTCGCGATGGTCCGTGAGCGCGCGCCAGACGCGCGATACCGGGGCGGCAAGCTCGATCCGCTTTTCGATGGTATTGCTCATACGCAACCTCCTGGTTGCGGGTAACTATGGGGCGGGACGCGGAAATAGGCAACCATATTGTTGCTCTTGCGGACGTGCAGATTCGCGCTGCGCATTCCGGCCGGCCAAGTGAAGAACCTTAGCGCTTCGGCAGCTTGATGGGGTGTCGGTCGTCGAACAGCGAAAACAGCGTGCGCAGCGAGTGCGCGAGATCCATCTCGTCCGGCCGCAACGGTGGGGAATCGCGGTGGTCGGCATCGAGCCCCGGTGGGGCCTTGAGACTGACGGCAGACGGCTCGGCTTCGGCTTTGATATCGTGGAATTTCACGGCGCTAGTCCTCGCAAGGCAGCACTTCCGCGGCGCCTCTCGGCACCCGGCGCACGAACAACCCGCGAGAGGGTTTTGGGATCCACGAAAAAACGCATGGAAGACGAAAAAAAGGGCCTGGCCCGATTTCTCAGCCAAGCCCTTGTTTCCTCCGGACTGGTTTGGTGGAGCCGTGGGGAATCGAACCCCAGACCTCGACATTGCGAACGTCGCGCTCTACCAACTGAGCTACGACCCCGTGCCGAACCGTTCGGTGATCGGTTGTATGTCGTTCCGAGCCCCCCGCTGTCAAGACTGCTTCGTGCACGAAAGGCCGATATGCGTGGCGCTTATGGCGGGCGGCTCCGCGACTGCCCATGCTTGCGTGCCGTCGCGTCCAACGCTAGGGTCCGCGCTCCGCATTCTCAACAGAAGAGCCCGCCGCAACGCCATGGAAAGCCTGCTGGTCCTGGTCGACAGCGTCATCCAGATCTTCATTTGGATGCTGATCGTTTCCGCCATTCTGAGCTGGCTTACGGCCTTCGGGGTGGTCAATCGCTACAATCGCGTCGTCTCCACGGTCGGCGAAACGCTCTATCGGCTGACCGACCCGGTGCTGCGCCCAATCCGCAGCATCCTGCCCAACCTGGGCGGCGTCGATGTCTCGCCGATCGTCGCGATCCTGCTGCTGACCTTCCTGCGCAACCTGATGTTCGAGTTCTTCAGTGGACGCATCTAAGCTCATCGACGGCAAGGCCTTCGCCCAGGGCCTGCGCGCCCGCGTGGCCGCCGCCGCCGCGGCGCTCAAGGCCGCGCACGGCTTCCAGCCGGGCCTGGCGGTCGTGCTGGTCGGTGAGGACCCGGCGAGCCAGGTCTATGTCCGCTCCAAGACCAAGGCGACCCAGGAGGCGGGCTTCCACGGCATCGAGCACAAGCTGCCGGCGACGGTGAGCCAGGCCGAATTGATGGCGCTCGTCGCCCGGCTCAACGCCGATCCGGCGGTCCATGGCATCCTGGTGCAATTGCCGCTGCCGGCCGGCCTCGATTCGGCCGCCGTCGTCGCCGCCATCGATCCGCGCAAGGACGTCGACGGGCTTCATGTCGAGAATGTCGGCGCGCTGTGGAACGGGGCGGAGGGGCTGGTGCCCTGCACGCCGCTCGGCTGCGTGCTGCTGCTGAAAGACCGGCTGGGCAACCTCGCCGGCAAGAACGCCGTGGTCGTCGGCCGCTCGGCCCTGGTCGGCAAGCCGATTGCGGCGCTGCTGCTGGCCGAGAATTGCTCGGTCACCATCGCGCATTCCAAGACCCGGGACCTGCCGGCGGTCTGCCGCCAGGCCGATATCCTGGTCGCCGCCGTCGGCCGGCCGGAGATGATCAAGGGCGACTGGATCAAGCCGGGCGCCACCGTGATCGACGTCGGCATCAACCGCGTACCGACCCCGGACGGCAAGGGCCGGCTGGTCGGCGACGTGGCGTTCGACGAGGCGGCGGCCGTGGCGTCCGCCATCACGCCGGTGCCGGGCGGCGTCGGGCCGATGACCATCGCCTGCCTGATGCGCAATACGCTGACCGCCGCCTGTCGCATCAAGGGCGTGCCGATTCCGGCGGTCTAGGGCTTTCGGAACCCGGCGCAGAGTTCCGTCATTCCCGCCTGCGCGCTGGGCTATGTACATATCTTTCTGTTTAATTTCATATGGCTAGTCCTTTTCATCGTCATGGCCGGGCTTGACCCGGCCATCCACGTGGTTGGGCAAGACGATTTCACGTCCTAATAGGGCTCAAGCGGCGGCACGTGGATGCCCGGGTCGAGCCCGGGCATGACGGAATTTTTGAATCAACCTGTTGAAATTAAAAGGCGAAGTAGAGATATGCATATCCCCTAGCGCCCGCGCGGGAATGACGATTTGGGGATTGCGAGGAACCCATCAATGGGAAGAGGCATGGAACGGTGAGCGACGAGACTAAGCTGGAAGCGCAGGCGCTCGCGGCCGAGGCGCATACGGATTTCGCGCGCGCCATGTCCTATGGCGACTATCTGCAGCTCGACACGCTGCTCGCGGCGCAGAAGCCGATGAGCGACAAGCCGGACGAGCTGTTGTTCATCATCATCCACCAGGCGACCGAGCTGTGGATGAAGCTGGTGCTGCACGAGCTGACGCTCGCCCGCGCCATGGTCGCGGCCGACGATCTGCAGCCGGCGTTCAAGGCGATGGCGCGCGTGAGCCGCATCCAGGCGCAGCTGATCCAGTCGTGGGACGTGCTGTCGACCATGACGCCGTCGGATTATTCGAGCTTCCGCGACGCGCTCGGCCAGTCCTCGGGCTTCCAGTCGGCGCAATATCGTCAGATCGAATTCCTGCTCGGCAACAAGCAGGCGACGATGATCGCCCCGCACCGGCACGTGCCGGCGCTCGCGGCCCTGCTCGATGCGGCCCTGGCGGCACCCAGCCTCTATGACGAGGTGATCAGGCTGCTCGCCCGGCGCGGCTTCGCGATCGATCCGGCGGTGCTCGGCCGGGACGTGCGCCAGCCCTACGCCGCCGACGCCAGCGTGCGGGACGCCTGGCTTGCGATCTATCGCGATCCCAAGACCCATTGGGAGCTCTACCAGCTGGCCGAGGAGCTGGTCGACCTGGAGGACTGGTTCCAGCAATGGCGCTTCCGCCATGTGACCACGGTCCAGCGCGTCATCGGCTTCAAGCGCGGCACCGGCGGTACCGCCGGCGTCGCCTACCTCCGGAAGGCGCTCGAGATCGTGTTCTTCCCGGAATTGTGGGACGTCCGCACCGAGCTCTGATTCGTGGCGATGCCGTCGCATCCTTGAGGCACATCGCCGCAATTCGTGTCATGCTACCGCACTGCAGCGGAATCCGGTCGCTTGGAAACGATCGGTTACCAAATTTGCGCGTCAATGAGGGGACGGTCGCGCTAGGTTGGCCGTAGCATTCACGGGTTTCGAGGTCAGGAGGCGATCGATGAAGTGGCTTGTCGCCTTGGGGTTTGCGGTTGTTTCCGGGGCAGCGGCGCTCGGCGCCGGGTCCGCCGGGGCGGCTCAGGACCGGTTGGCGCCGTTCCTGGGCGAGTTCCAGGGGCAGAGCGGCCAGGCGCCGGGCAGCCTCTACGTCCCGCTCTGGTCGAAGCCGAGCGCCTTCGAGCTCACGCTCGAACGCGAGCAGGACGAGCTGGTGTTCGCGATCGGCGGTTCGAATACCGTGGCCATGCGCTTCGTGCCGATCTCGGACCGGCTTTATGTGTTGCGTACGGACGAGAGCGGTCCCGCCCGCGAGACCGGCTTCGCCTGGGTCGACGGCGACAGCCTGACCATCGAGCGCATGGTCGCCCGGCCGGGCCAGCCGGCGGCCGGCATGCGCTTCGTCGTCAGTTTCGAGGACGACCACCGCCGCCTCGCCGCCTATGCGCTGAAGGCCGGCGGCGACCCGGTCGAGCTGCTGGACACGGCGCTCAAGAGCCCCGAGGACTGAGACTTCAGGTGCCCCGGCGGGCGATCAGGCCTGCCGGGACACCGTGGTCGGTTTTGCGCGCGTCTTCAGCCGGAACAAGAACTTGACCAGCCGGTTTCCCGGCCGATAGGCGTCCTCCGCCGGCAGCCGCAGCGGCGCCTCGGCCCGGAACAACAGGATCTCACCCAGCTGCCGGAGCCCCGGCATGGCAGCAACCACGCGCGACACCCGGACCGCGAGCGCCAGCGGCAGGCGCGTGACGAGCGGTACCCGCGGGCGGATCGGCCGCGAGCGGACCTTGCCGAAATAGGGCGCGCATTCGCGGCGCACCGTCGCCGGGGCGAAATGCTCGATGAAGATGCCGCCTGCTTCGTAGCGGCGTGCCAGCGGCTGCCCCAGGCCCCGGCGGATCAGATCGTCATGCTCGACGCTGCCGATGAACCAGCCGTCGTCGGTGAGCGCGTCGGCGATCATGCGGTACATGGCGAGGCGCTGCTCGCGCGAGTCGAGCGGTGTCGTAGACAGTGCCCGGTCGAAGCTCTGCGGTGCTGCCAGGCCCCGGCTGGCGTCGGCCTGGACGAGCCCGATGCGCCGGCGCAGGTCGAGCGGCGAGGGGCGTCCCGCCTGGGGATAGGTGGTGGGCGCCACGCCGCCAGGCAGCCACATCGCCAGTTTGCGCAACGCATTGATCGAAAAGTCGATGGCGAGCACGTCGGCGCCGCGCTGTGCCATCAGCATCGTGAACCTTCCGTCGCCGCAGCCGATCTCCAGCACCCGGCGCCCGTCGAGCGGTTCGAGGGCCGAGAGGAAGGGCGGAATTTCGATCAGGTCGCTCAGTACTGAGCGCCATCCCTTCGCCGGCGGCACGAAGGGCGCCGGCTCCGCGAACGCGAACTCGACATCCCGGATCGCGATTTCATGCTCGTCCTCGGGGGTCAGCGTGCCATCGAGCATGCGGGCGATGCCGTTCTCGATCGTGTATTCGGCGGGGCAGCAGAGGCATCGGAGGCGGGCGTCGATGATGCCATAGGCGCCGGTCTTGGCCGGGCCCTCGGTCGCCAATTTGCCGCCGTCGCGGCTGCATCGGAGTAGCGCCAGCAGATGCCGGGGGAATTCGACGGCTACCTGAACATCCGGCTGGCTCGGCTGGTTCATTCCCGGCATCCCGCTGCGCTGGGCGCTTTTGGTGGGTTGTCGTCATGGCGCGACAACTGCCTGAGAACGTCGGGCGCGGTATTTGGTTCAGGTCGGATGCCGGAAGCCGCCACGCTGCCGCCCCGGCGGCCGGGGCGCCGTGGTCAGGTCACGCGCGCCTTGGCATGGTACTCGGGCCGGTCCCAGGACCGGTCCTCCATGATCTCCTTCAGCACCCAGACCGCGTCCCATAGTTCGCCATAGCCCAGATAGAGCGGCGTGAAGCCGAAGCGCAGGATGTCGGGGGCGCGGAAATCGCCGATCACGCCGCGCGCGATCAGCGCCCGCATGATCGGGTAGCCATGATCGTGGGCGAGGCAGATCTGGCTGCCGCGCATTGCGTCCTCGCGTGGCGAGACCAGGCTGAAGCCGTGGCCGGCCAGTTCCTGCTCGACTAATTGGGCGAACAGCGCGCCCTGCCGCAGCGACTTCGCGCGGATCTCCGCCATCGGGGCGTCGAGCAGGACGTCAACGCCGCATTCGAGCGCCGCGAGGCTGAGGATCGGCGGCGTGCCGACCAGGCCGCGGGCGATGCCGTCGGCCGGCCGGAACTGGGTCTCGAACGCGAAGGGCGCGGCATGGCCGAGCCAGCCGGTGAGCGGCATGGCGATCCGGGCGTGCCAGCGCTCGGCGACCCACAGGAACGCCGGCGCGCCCGGTCCGCCGTTCAGGTACTTGTAGCCGCAGCCGACCGCGAGATCGGCGCCGGCACCCTGGAGGTCGACCGGCACCGCGCCGGCCGAATGGCACAGATCCCACAGCATCAGCGCGCCCGCCTCGTGGGCCTTGGCGGTGATGCGCGCCATGTCGTGCATGCGGCCGGTGCGGTAGTTGACTTGGGTCAGCATGACCACGGCGACCTCGTCCGTGATCGCCGCCTCGATCGCTTCCGGCTCGGCCAGCCTGAGCTCGTGGCCCTCGGCCAGGAGGGCCGCCAGCCCCTCAGCGATATAGAGGTCGGTCGGGAAATTCTGCGGCTCGGACAGGATGATCTTGCGCCCCGGCCGCAGCTTGACCGCCGCGGCCAGCGCCTTGAACAGGTTCACGCTGGTCGAATCGCCGACCATGGTCTCGCCCGGCTGCGCGCCGATCAGCCGGCCGATCTTGTTGCCGATGCGGCCCGGCAGCTCCATCCAGGCGTGCTTGTTCCAACTGGTGATGAGGTCGCGGCCCCATTCCGCCTCGACGACCTCAGCCACCCGGGCCGCGGTCGCGCGCGGCATCGCGCCCAGCGAATTGCCGTCCAGATAGATGACGCCCTGGGGCAAGGCGAAGCGGTCGCGGAACGGGCGCAGCGGGTCGGCGCGGTCGAGGGCGGCCAGATCGGGACGGGTCAGCGGGGTCACGGCAATTGCCTCAGGACAGCGCGCAAGGGCGCCGCGTCCATGTTCGTGAGTTTCAGGGGCAGGGCGATGAGCTCGTAATCGCCGGCCGGCACGTCGTCGAGCACCAGGTTCTCGAGGATCAGCATGCCGTGGCGGCGCACGGCCATATGAGCATCGAGGGTCTTGGACGTGGCCGGATCGACCGAGGCGGCGTCGGTGCCGATCAGGTCGACGCCGTGGCGGGCCAGGAGATCGATCGCGGCCGGGTCGATGGCGGTGAAGTCGGGCTCCCAACGATCCTGCGGCATGCGCTCATAGGTCCTGAGCAGCAAGCGGCGGATCGGCGTGCCGAGCGCCGCCGCCAGATGCTCGGGCCGGACCAGCGGTCCCACGCCCCGGACATCGACGACGCGTGCCGGCCCGATGAAGCGGGCGAGGTTGAACGCGCCGGCCGGGGCACCCGCGGCATCGTAATGCAGCGGGGCATCGGCGTGGGATCCGGCATGGGTCGAGAGCGTGATGGCGCCGACATTGACCGGGCAGTCCGGCCCGATGGTCCAGGTGCGCTCTTCGCGATAGGGGGTGTCGCCCGGAAAAGCGGGTGTGCCCGGCCGTAAGGCCGGGCTGATGTCCCACAGCTGCATCGAAGTGGCTTAGCCGCGCGCCGCCTTGGCGAGACGCAGGCGGAGCGCATTGAGCTTGATGAAGCCCTCGGCATCGCGCTGGTTATAGACCTGGTCTTCCTCGAAGGTAACGTGGGCGAGGCTGTAGAGCGTCTTCGGCGACTTGCGGCCGACGATGGTGACCGAGCCCTTGTAGAGCTTCAAGCGCACCGTGCCCTCGACATGCTCCTGGCTCTTGTCGATCAGCGCCTGCAGCATCTCGCGCTCCGGCGAGAACCAGAAGCCGTTGTAGACCAGCTCCGCATAGCGCGGCATCAGCTCGTCCTTGAGATGGGCGGCGTTGCGGTCGAGCGTGATGCTCTCGATGCCGCGGTGGGCCGCCTGTAGCACGGTGCCGCCCGGGGTCTCGTAGACGCCGCGCGACTTCATGCCGACGAAGCGGTTCTCGACCAGGTCGAGCCGGCCGACGCCATTGCGGCCGCCCAGCTCGTTGAGCTTGGCCAGCAGGCTGGCCGGCGACAGCGCCTCGCCGTTGACCGCGACCGCGTCGCCGCGCTTGAACTCGACCTCGATATATTCCGGCTTGTCCGGCGCCTGCTCGGGATTGACCGTGCGCGAATAGACGAATTCCGGGGCTTCGGCCCACGGGTCCTCGAGCACCTTGCCCTCGGCCGAGATGTGCAGCAGGTTCGCGTCGACCGAGAAGGGCGCCTCGCCGCGCTTGTCCTTGGCGATCGGAATCTGATGCTGCTCGGCATATTCGATGAGGCGGGTGCGCGACGTCAGGTCCCATTCGCGCCAGGGTGCGATGACCTTGATGTCGGGCTTCAGGGAATAGTAGCCGAGCTCGAAGCGGACCTGGTCGTTGCCCTTGCCGGTGGCGCCGTGGGAGACCGCGTCGGCGCCGACCAGCTTGGCGATCTCGATCTGGCGCTTGGCGATCAGCGGCCGGGCGATCGAGGTGCCGAGCAGATATTGCCCCTCATAGAGCGCATTGGCGCGGAACATCGGGAACACGAAGTCGCGCACGAACTCCTCGCGGAGATCGTCGATGAAGATCTCCTTCACGCCCAGCATCTCGGCCTTCTTGCGCGCCGGCTCCAGCTCTTCGCCCTGGCCGATGTCGGCGGTGAAGGTCACCACCTCGCATTTGTAGGTGTCCTGCAGCCACCGCAGGATGACCGAAGTGTCGAGACCGCCGGAATAGGCCAGGACGACCTTCTTGATGCTGCCGCTCATATCTGTCTCACGCGCTCGGGAAATTCGGAGGCGCGCAGTATAGGGGAATGAGGCGAGGGGGCAAGGCGGGCTTCGTGGCGGCAGGAGGCGGCGCGGCCCGGCCGGCGCCGCCCCGACGCGCCGTCACCATTCCCGCCGTTCCCGGATCAGGTCGATGAGCGCCCGCAGCCCGGCGGAGAGGTGCCGCCGACCGGGATAATAGAGCGCGAGGCCGGGTTGCGGCGGCGTCCAGTCCTCCAGCACCCGCACCAGCCGGCCGGCCGCGAGGTCGGCGCCGACGGTCCATTCGGTCAGGTAGGTGAAGCCCATGCCGGCGCGCGCCGCCTGGAGCATCAGTTCCGGCTCGTCGAGCGTCAGCGGCCCGTCGACGTCGAGCGCGATGGCCTCGCCGTGCCGCTCGAATTCCCAACGATAGATGGCGCCGCTCGGCAGGCGCGTCCGGATGCAGCTGTGAGCGAGCAGGTCCTGCGGCGTGCGCGGCCGGGGCCGCCCCTCAAGATAGGCCGGCGCCGCGGCGACCGCGAAGCGCAGGTCGGGGCCTAGCGGCACGGCGATCATGTCCTGCGGCACGGTCTCGATGAGCCGCACGCCAGCGTCGAAGCCGGCGACGACGATGTCGACCAGGCGCCCCTCGGTGACGATGTCGACCTTCATCTCCGGATAGCGCCTGACATATTCCAGCATGATCGGCGTCATCATCATCCGCGCGGCGCCGACCGAGGTATTGAGGCGGAGCGTGCCGGTCGGCGTGGAGCGGTGGCTCCTCGCCGTCTCGATGGCGCTTCGGATGTCGCCTAGCGCCGGAGCGACGCCGGCCACGAACTGCTGGCCCGCCTCGGTCAGCGAGACACTGCGCGTGGTGCGGTTGAACAGGCGAATGCCCAGCCGCTGTTCGAGCGCTGCCACCGCATGGCTCAGCGCCGAGCGCGACAGTCCCAGCTCGATCGCCGCGGCGCGAAAATTCCGGTGCCGCGCGACCGCGACCACCGCGTCCAGTTCGACCAGGCCGGAAGTCGACATTGTCCCAGATCCTGCACCATCACATGCCGGATAATACGGCTTATTAGGTCAATGGGAACGGCCTATCTACCGGCGATCCAATCATTCGGACGGAGTTCAGGACATGCGGCGGATCGACCGGATCTATATCGACGGCGCCTTCGTGGAACCCCATGGTCGGGAATGGTTCGACCTGTTCAACCCGGCGACGGCCCAGGTGATCGGCCAGGTCCGCCTGGCCGACGAGATTGACGCGCGGGCGGCGATCGCCGCGGCCAAGCGGGCGTTCTCGAGCTTCCGCCACAGCACGACTGCGGAGCGGCTCGACCTGCTGCATCGCCTTAACAGGGCGGTCGCGGCCCGGCGCGACGACATCGTCGCGGCGCTCACCCTGGAATATGGCGCGCCGGTGAGCCGGGCCGGCTGGATGGCGGATCATGCGGCGGGCGTCTTCATCGATGCCGCGCGCGTGCTCGAGGACTATCCGTTCACGCGCCGCGCCGGCAGCGCCGAGGTGGTGATGGAGCCGCTGGGCGTTGCGGGCATGATCACGCCCTGGAACAACAACGCCGGCTTCATTTGCGGCAAGCTCGCGACCGCGATCGCGGCCGGGTGCACGGCTGTGCTCAAGCCGAGCGAAATGAGCGCGATCCAGACCCAGATCGTGACCGAAGCGCTCCATGCGGCCGGGCTGCCGGCGGGCGTGTTCAATATCGTCACGGGACGCGGCGACACGGTCGGCGCGGAGATCAGCGCGCATCCCGACGTGGCGAAGGTTTCGTTCACCGGCTCGACGGCGGTTGGTAAGCAGATCCTGCGGGCCGGCGCCGAGACCTGCAAGCGCGTGACGCTCGAACTCGGCGGCAAGTCACCGGTGGTGATCCTGGACGATGCGGATCTGGCCGAGGCGGTGCCGCTCGCCCTCCAGGCCGGCTTCATGAACAACGGCCAGGCCTGCATCGCCGGCACCCGCATTCTGGTGCCGGCGCAGCGTCTGGCGGAGGTCGAGGCGCTGGCCCGTGCGGTGGTCGAGACGGTCAAGGTCGGCGATCCGGGCGACCCGCAGACCGCGCTCGGTCCCCTGGTCAGCGGCCGGCAGTGGGAGCGGGTGCAGGGATATATCCGGCTCGGCCTCGACGAGGGCGCCCAGTTGATCGCCGGCGGCGAGGGCCGGCCCGAGGGCCTGGGCGACGGCTGGTTCGTGCGCCCGACGCTGTTCAGCCGCGTCCGCAACGATATGAGGATTGCGCGCGAGGAGATCTTCGGCCCGGTGCTGTCGCTCATCGCCTATCGGGACGAGGCGGAGGCGATCGCCATCGCCAACGATACGGTCTATGGGCTCCAGGCCTACGTCCTGTCGTCGGATGTCGCGCGCGCCCGGCGCGTCGCCGCGCAGATCACGGCCGGCCGGGTGCTGATCAACACGCTTGCCCACGAGCCGAAGGCGCCGTTCGGCGGCTTCAAGCAGTCCGGCATCGGGCGGGAATACGGCACGTTCGGGCTCGATGCCTTCCTCGAGCCGAAATCGATCCTGGGCGGCGGCCCGGCCTGACACGGGCGCACGCCAGACCTGCGACCGGCTGCCGCTTGCAGATGAGAGTCGTTTGCGGTACCACTGTCCCGGAAGTTGCGAATGGTTCTGAATATCTGAACCTTCGCCCGGCGGGGGCGTTCTCCCGTGGCGGAGCCTGGGAGTGGCGCCATGCTGGCGAGTCTGTTGATCGTATTCCGTGAAATTCTCGAAGCCGGCCTCATCGTTGGCATCGTGCTGGCGGCGACCGAGGGTGTGCGGCGCCGGGGCCTGTGGGTTGCCGGCGGCGTCGCCGGCGGCGTGCTCGGTGCGGCCTTGGTTGCCGGTTTCGCCGGCGCGCTGTCCAACGCGCTCGAAGGCGTCGGCCAGGAGGCGTTCACGGTCGGCATCCTGAGTCTCGCCGTGCTCATGCTCGGCTGGCATACGATCTGGATGGCGCGCCATGGCCGCGAGATGGCGGCCGAGATGAGCGCCGCGGGCGCCGCGGTCAAGGGCGGTCGGAAATCGCTGCTGGCGATGGCCATCGTCGTCGCGATCGCCGTGCTGCGCGAGGGCTCGGAGGTCGTGCTGTTCCTCTACGGCATCGCCGTCTCGACCCAGGAGGGGCCGCTGCCGCTGCTGGCCGGCGGCGTGATCGGGTTGCTGCTGGGCTCGCTGCTGTCCTATCTGCTCTATCGCGGCCTGGTCATCATTCCGATGCGCCACCTGTTCTCGGTGACCAACACGCTGGTGGCATTGCTCGCCGCCGGCATGGCCGGCCAGGCGGCCGATCTGCTGGCGCGCATCGAAGTCATCCCGACCTGGGGCGACCAGCTGTGGGACAGCTCGGCTTTCCTGTCCGAAGGCAGCTTGGTCGGACGCGCCCTCCACGCGCTCATCGGCTATTCCGACCGGCCGAGCGGCGTCCAGGTCGCGGCCTACCTCGTGACGCTCGTACTGCTGATCAGCCTCAGCCGCTACATCGGCCGACCCAATGCCACGCAGCGGGGCCGCAAGGCCGGCGGGCAGCCCGCCACGCAAGCCCGCTGAAGATCCGCCCGCACATGAGGACTGAAATGCGTTTCATCTTGGCTCTGTCAGCCGCTCTGCTCGTTTCCGGTTCCGCCTTCGCCGACGATGTCATCCACCTATCGATAAAAGATCACAAGTACGAGCCGGCGCGGCTCGAGGTGCCGGCCGGGGTCAAGTTCAAGTTACTGGTCAAGAACGAGGACCCCACGCCCGAAGAGTTCGAGAGCTTCGAGCTGAAGCGCGAGAAGGTCGTCCCGCCCGGCCAGGAAATTCCGGTATTTCTCGGGCCGCTTGATCCGGGGGAATATAAGTTCTTTGGTGATTTTCACCAGGACACCGCCCAGGGCGTAATGGTTGCAAAATAATACCCGGTTGGATGTTTGGAGTTTCAAGCCCGTGTTCGTAGCTTCTTCGCGCTGGCTGGGGGCCGTCGCCGCCCTGGCCCTGTTTGTGCCGGCTGTCGCCCATGCGGATTTTCACACGCGCTCGCCCGACGAGATCGATGAGGGCGAGATCGAACTCGAACATAATGGCGCTGCGAGCTTCGATCGTAACGCCGCCAATGACGGCGCCCGGGCCTATACGGCCGAGATCGGCTATGGCGTGAATTCCTGGTGGCATCCGGAAGTCGAGCTCGGCTTCGAGCGCGCGCCGGGGCCGGGGCAATCGACCAATGCCACCGGCGTCGTGCTGGAGAATATCTTCCGCCTGACCGAGCCCGGTGAATATTGGGCCGATCTCGGCTTCTACGCGGAATACGGTTTCTCGACCGTGGGCCATACCGCCGACTCGACCTTGTTCGGGCCATTGATCGAGAAGGATATCGGCCGCACGACCCAGACCCTGAACATCTTCCTCGGCAAGAACGTCGGTCCGAACCAGGACAACCACGGCTATGACCTGAGCTATGCCTGGCAGGGCCGGTGGAACATGTGGCGCGCCTTCTCGCCGGCGGTCGAGGTCTATGGCGATGCCGGCCAGATCGATCGAATCGGCAAGTTCCAGGATCAGCAGTTCCTGGTTGGTCCGGTTGCCGTCGGCAGTTTCCTGGTGGGGCCGCTGGGTAAGTTCAAATACGAGACCGGCTATCTGTTCGGCGCGACGCGCGCGTCGGCCAATGGCACGGTCCGGTGGAAGCTGGAGCTCGAAATCCCGATCTGAGGCGGGGCGTCGGATAGACGGTCAGGCCTCGGCCGACGCACTGGGATTGAGCGCGCGGCACGAGGCCTCGTACCCGGGGCCGATGAAGGGCGGGCGCTTGTAGAGGCCCTTCAGCCAGGAGGCGACCAGGCATAGCTCCTCGAGTCGCAGGACCTCGTCGAGTGTGCCGTCGGGGAAGCGAATCTCGAAACTGTCGGACACGAATTCCAGAACCGCCTCGACCTGATCGAGCGACAGCCCGAGATCGGTTTCGAGGACGGCGGTCCGTATCAGCTGCTTTTCATCGATGCCGTATTCGTCGCGGATCAGCTTCACGATCCAGCGAAACATGTGCATCCAGTTCTTGACGTCCGCAGTCGAGGAGGACATCCGCGCGCCGCCGTGTGCCGTGGCAAAGGAAGCCGCCCCCGGCCCAAGCGGCGGGAGCGGTTTGCCCTTCTAGCACGGGCGCGCTGTCAGCGGCCATAGAGCGCCGTTAACAATTCGATCGAATGCCGTCGACCGGAGGTTGCCCAGCCGCGGTCGCTCAGCTCGCGGCGGCGGCCTCGGCCTCGCGCCGCAGCAGCTCGCTCTTGCGCAGCTTGATGCTGTCCGACTTCAGCTGGCCGCAGGCGGCCAGGATGTCGCGGCCGCGCGGCGTGCGCACCGGCGAGGAATAGCCGGCGGCATTGACGATATCGGCGAACACCTTGATCGCGGCGTCGGACGAGACCTCGAACGGGGCGCCTGGCCAGGCGTTGAACGGGATCAGGTTGACCTTGGCCGGGATGCCGGCCAGCAGGCGCACCAGTTCGCGCGCCTCGGCCGGGCTGTCGTTCACGTCCTTCAGCATGACGTATTCGAACGTGATGCGGCGCGCGTTGGACGAGCCCGGATATGTCCGGCAGGCGTCCAAGAGCTCGGCGATCGGATACTTCTTGTTGATCGGCACGATCACGTCGCGCAGCTCGTCGGTCACGGCATGGAGCGAGATCGCGAGATTGACGCCCAGCTCCTCACCGCACTGCCGGATCATCGGCACGACGCCGGCGGTCGACAGCGTGATGCGGCGCTTCGAGAGCGAGATGCCCTCGTGGTCCATGACGATCTTGAGCGCCTTCGAGACGTTCTCGTAATTATAGAGCGGCTCGCCCATGCCCATCATGACGATGTTGGTGAGCTTGCGCTCGGTCTCGGCTGCGTTCCATTCCTCGAGCCGGTCGCGTGCATGCATGACCTGGCCGACGATCTCGGCGGCGGTCAGGTTGCGCACCAGCTTCTGGGTCCCGGTATGGCAGAACTTGCAGGTCAGCGTACAGCCGACCTGGCTCGACACGCACAGCGTGCCGCGATCCTCCTCGGGAATATGGACGGTCTCGACTTCCTGGCCGTCGGGAAACTTCAGCAGCCACTTGCGCGTGCCGTCGATCGACGCGAGGTCGCGCGTCGTTTCTGGCCGCCGCACGACGAAGCGCTCCGCCAGCTCGGCGCGGAAGTTCTTCGACAGCGAGGTCATCGCGTCGAACTCGGTGGCACCCTTGTTGTAGATCCACTGCCACAGCTGGTTGGCGCGGAACTTGGGCGCGCCGATCGATGCCATCGCGGCGATCAGCTCGTCGCGGCTCAGGCCGACCAGGTTGGTGCGGTCGTCGGCGGCCGCGACCGGCGGAATGGCCTGCGGCAATGGAGTGGCCGTCGCGTCGGCCGTCGGGGCGTGGGCGTCCATGATCAGGGTGCTCGTCGGAGTTTCGAGCGCCCTTATAAGTCAAAAACCCGTTCGCCCCCAAGGCTCGTCGCTGCTGGGCAGCAATTCGTCGGGCGCTTGGCCGCGGCTTTCCCGGTCTTTCCCGTGCCGCCGCTACCGAAAATAAGCATCGAGTCAGTTGGTTAGGCTTCGAAAGTCGTCATCCCCGGGTCTGACCCGGGGATCCAGGCGCAAGCAAGCGCTTGCGCCCACGTGGATGGGCCATGCGGCGTCCTCTCCGAATAGGGCGCAGGCGGAAGCGCGTGGATGCCCGGGTCGAGCCCGGGCATGACGATGGAGGTATAGGTCGATGGCGGATTGGCCTTGCCGGACGGGGTAGAGAGACGGCTGCATCTTCCTCTCAAGTCATCCCCGGGCCCGACCCGGGGATCCACGTGGAGGGGCCAGGCGGCGTCCTCTCCGAACAGGGCGCAGGCGGAAGCGCGTAGATGCCCGGGTCGAGCCCGGGCATGACGAGAGAATTTGCGTGTCCCTATGATTTACCGAGGAAATTGGCGTCGCTTAAGGGGCCGTGCTCAGCGCTTGACCTTGCAGGCCTTGTCGATCGCGGCGAGCGCTTCGCCGAAGCCGGCGAGTGCGTAGGTGTCGGAAACGTCGGCGCCCTTGGCCGGCTTGGCCTTGATCGTCAGCTCCTTGCCCTTGGACATGGCGGTGACGACGGCCTTGTCGGTATCGCTGTCGCGCGACCAGGCCGTATCCGACGCGGTGAAAAAATCGAAGCTCTGCTTGTCGACGGCGACGGTCACGCCGCTGCCCTTGGCGAAGGCGAAATTCTGGCCGGGCTCGACCGAGACGACATTGAACGCCTTGTCGGCCGGCCGGTGGGTGACCAGCAGATGGGCTTCGCGCTTGATCTTCGCCGGCTCCTGGCTCTTGGGGCTGCCGACCACGTAGCAGATCTCGCCTTTGCCGTCGGACAGCGTGTAGGCGGTCCAGCCGTGGAACTCGCCCAGTTCCTTCGGCGGGGCGGTGGGCGTCGGAGCGGCATGGACCGGAAATTGCGCGGATATCGTCAGCGACAATGTGGACAGGACCGCGACGGCGACCCTTTGTTTCATCGACATCAACCTACCTCGATCTTTGATCCATGCGACCCGGGTCCGACCCCCGACCAATTCGGGTCCCGTGATGACGCCATCCTGCCGCCACGTCGAGGCAAAAAAATGGCGTCGATCGTCGCGGCCGCGGTTTTCATATCCCGCAAATTCATTACCAGCGGATTGATCCAGGCCTGCGGCTCTTGCCGGTCGGCAGCGCGCCGGGCATGGTGCGGGAAAGTCCACTGCATGATGTTCCCGGGAGAAGCCGCCGTGCCCCAGCCGCTCGATCTGATCCATGACCCAGCCCCGGTGCTGGTCGAAGTCGTCCGGGGGGCGATGGTCGAATCGCGGCATCGCGGCGCCTTTGCCGTGGTCGATGCCGCCGGCAGGGTCGTGCGCTCGGCCGGTGCGATCGACCAGCCGATCTATCCGCGCTCGGCGATCAAGCCGCTGCAGGCGCTGCCCCTGCTCGAGACCGGGGCGGCCGATAAATACGGGCTGGGCCAGGAGGAACTGGCGCTCGCCTGTGCCTCCCACCATGGCGAGCCGGTCCATGTCCAGAAGGTTTCGGCCTGGCTCGGACGCATCGGTTTGGGCGAGGGCGATCTCGAATGCGGCGCCCATCTGCCGACCGATGTGCCCTCCGCCCAGGCGCTGATCCGCGGCAGCCAGCCGCCGTCGCAGCTCCACAACAACTGCTCGGGCAAGCACACCGGCTTCCTCTGCACCGCGGCGTGCCTGGGCGAGAATCCCAAGGGCTATATCGAGGCCGAGCATCCGGTGATGCGCCGGGTGCTGGCGGCAGTCGGCGACATGACCGGCACCGACATGTCGCGGGCGCCGGCCGGCCGCGACGGCTGCGGCATTCCGGTCATCGGGCTGACGCTGCAAGCCATGGCCCAGGGCATGGCGCGGATGGCCGATCCGACCGGTCTGCCCGACGAGCGCCGCGCCGCCTCGACCCGGATCCTCGACGCGATGGCGGCCCATCCGCTGCTGGTCGACGGCACCGGCGGGCTCGCGGTCGAGGTCATGGTGGTCGCGGGCGACAAGGTGCGCCTGAAGCCGGGGGCGGAGGGCGTGTTCTGCGTTTCGCTGCCGACGCTCGGCCTCGGCATCGCGCTCAAGATCGAGGATGGCGCCGGCCGGGCCGCCGAGGTCGCGATCGCCTCGCTGCTCGACCGGCTCGACTGCTTCACCGCGGACCAGCGCATGGCGCTGCATCCGTTCCTCGAGCCGAAGATCAAGAATGTCGCCGGCGTCGAGGTCGGGCTCCTGCGCCCGGCGGCGGCGTTCGACTTTTAAGGCCCCCAGGGAGAGAAACATGCGCGCCATCGTCTGCAACGCCTTGGGCGAGCCCGAGACCCTGTCGGTCGAGACGCTGGCGAGCCCGCCGCTCGGCCGCGGGCAGGTCCGCATCCACACCCATGCCGCCGGCGTCAATTTTGCCGATGGCCTGATGGTTGCGGGCTCGTACCAGGAGAAGCCGCCGCTGCCCTTCACGCCCGGCTTCGAGGTGGCGGGCGTGGTCGCCGAACTGGGCGCCGAGGTCGAGGGGCTCGCAGTCGGCGACCGGGTGATCGGCCTGGTCTCGGTCGGCGGCTATGCCGATGAGGCCGTGGTCGATGCCGGTGCGGTCTACAAGATCCCGGCCATGATGACCTTCGAGGCGGCGGCCGGCTTTCCGATTGCCTACGGCACGTCGCACGGCGCGCTCGACTGGCGGGCGGATCTGAAGCCGGGCGAGACCCTGCTGGTGCTGGGCGCGGCCGGCGGCGTCGGCCTGACCGCGGTCGAGATCGGCCACGCCATGGGCGCCACCGTGATCGCGGCCGCGAGCTCGCCCGAGAAGCTCGCCGTCGCCAAGAGCCGCGGGGCGGCCCACCTGATCGACACCTCGGCCGAAGATCTGCGCGCCCGGGTCAAGGACCTGACCCAGGGCCGCGGTGTCGACGTGGTCTATGACCCGGTCGGCGGCGACCTGTTCGACGCGGCGCTGCGCTCCATCGCCTGGGAAGGGCGGATCATCGTCATCGGCTTCGCCGGCGGCCGGATCCCGCAGATCCCGGCCAACCTCTTGCTGGTCAAGAACTGCTCGGCCGTGGGCTTCTACTGGGGCTCCTACCGGGCGAAGGATCCGGCGCGGGTCCGCGCCTCGTTCGAGACGCTGCTCGGCTGGGTCGCCGACGGCCGGCTGAAGCCCCATGTCTCCGAGAGCTTCCCGCTCGATGATGCGGCCAAGGCGATCCGCGTGCTGCAATCGCGCAAGGCGACCGGCAAGGTCGTGCTGACCATGGGGCGCTGACGCCCCTTCGCCACCCGTTTCCCCGAGTCGTGCGGCCACGCGCTGGCCGCACGACTCGGGGCCCGCGCGCCATTGAACGGAAATGCGCCAGTCGATGCCGGTGGTTTGGGCATCTCACCCAATATCTTGTGTGAAATTTTTAATACGACGCGATGAGTGGTGACGGGCCGCGCGGAATCTAGTACCGTTCTTCTTGCAAGTCGTCCTCGGTTACCAAAGGTTACCGCGTTTGATTCACGCTCGAAGCAATCGACTTCCCATCCGCCCGGCCTCTTCAATGCCGTGCCGTACCGACGCCTCTCCGCTCCGCGGTGAGGCGTTTTTGTTTTCCGGCTCCTCGTCCCGAGGACCGGACGCTCAGTGTCACCTGTTTCTTCAGGAGTGATCATGGCCAAGCGCTCGTCCCGTGCCGCGCAATCCGTCCGCAGCTTCGAATCGAAGGTCGAACCCCTGTTCGGGGCCGATACCGGCCACGGCCGGGGCTGGCATCCGATCGCCGAGGCGGAGGAGGAACATCGCGACCAGAGCTATGTCCGGAAAGTCAGGCCGCAGAGCGACAACCAGCGCACCCTGATGCGCGCCATCGACACCCATAATCTGGCGCTCGCCCTCGGGCCCGCCGGCACCGGCAAGACCTATCTGGCCGTCACCGCCGCGGTCGAGGCCCTGGAGGAAGGCCGGGTCGACCGCATCGTGCTGTCGCGTCCGGCGGTCGAGGCCGGCGAGTCCCTGGGCTTCCTGCCCGGCGACATGCACGAGAAGCTGGCGCCCTACCTGCGGCCGCTCTACGACGCGCTCAACGACCGGATCGGCGGCAAGCGCGTGCGGCAATATCTGGCCGACGGCACGATCGAGATCGCACCGATCGCCTATATGCGCGGCCGCACGCTCAACAACGCCTTCGTCGTGATCGACGAGGCGCAGAACTGCACCTATGGCCAGATCAAGATGCTGCTGACCCGGCTCGGCTGGCATTCGACCATGGTGCTGACCGGCGATCCGGACCAGAGCGACCTGCTCGACGGGCTGTCGGGCCTGACCGACATCGCCCGCCGGCTCGAAGCCGTGCCCGGCATCGCGGTCGTGCGCTTGACCGAGCAGGACATCGTGCGCCATCCGCTGGTCGCGGAGATGCTGACGGTGCTGTGAGAGCGACCAGTGTAAATCATCATCCCTGGGGCCAAGCCCCAGGGATGATTGTTTTATCGTCATCAAGTCAGTTGGTTAGGTTTCAAAAATCGTCATCCCCGGGCTTGACCCGGGGATCCACGCGGCTCCGCCGGCGCCGTCCTTCGTCGCCCGGAAACGTGGATGGCCGGGTCAAGCCCGGTCATGACGATGAAAAAGCTAACAATCTGAAATTAAACAGAAAGATATGTGCTTAGCCTAACGCCTGCGCGGGAATGGCGACCATGAAGATGCAGACCTGCAGCGGCGGCCGGGCGGATATGCCCGGCCGCCGTTTCTCCGACGGCGACGGCACGCGTTAGGCTTTGGTCCTTCGAGCCCCTGCCGGAGTGATCCCGATGCCTGTGCCGTTGCCGACGCTTCTGCTGTTCGCCGCCGCCTCGTTCGCGCTCGCGCTCACGCCCGGACCCGACATGCTGATGTGCCTGTCGCGCAGCGTCGCCCAGGGCCGCCAGACGGCGTTCGCGGCCCTCTTCGGCATCATCACCGGCTGTTATGTCTGGGCGTTCGCGGCCGCCTACGGCCTTGCGGGCCTGCTGGCACTCTCGCCGACCGCCTATAGCGCGGTCCGCCTGGCCGGTGCCGCCTATCTGGCCTATCTCGCCTGGACCACCTTCCGCGCCAAAGATGCGGTCGGCACCGGCGGCGGCCTGCCGGCGGTCGCCTGGAGCAGGGCCTATCGCCAGGGACTGATGACCAATCTGCTGAACCCGAAGGTCGCCCTGTTCTTCCTGGCGCTGTTCCCGCAATTCGTCGACCCGGCGCGGGGTGGCATGGTCGCCCAGGCACTGATCCTGGTGAGCGTGCTCAACCTGATCGGCTTCGCCATCAATGGCGCGGTGATCCTGACGGCGAGCCGCTTCGCCCGCTTCCTCGGCACGCGCCCCGGCGTCGCGCGGGCGCAGCGCTGGTTCCTCAGCACCGTGTTCGGCGGGCTGGCGCTCCGCCTGGCGTTCGACGACGGACGCTAGTATCCGCGGCGCCTGAGCCAGAGCGAGAAGCGCCAGCAGGCGACCGGCAGCAGGATGAACGTCGCGGTGAGAGTGAAGCCGTTGGCGAGCAGCGGCTGTTGGACCCAGCCATAGCCGGTCTCGCACCAGGTGACGCTGTCGCCATGCTCGAGCCGGCGCAGCAGCGCCTCCATCTGCCGCGGGTTCTCCGCCGTTGCCAGCACGCTCGTATAGGCCGGGAAGTTCTTCGCCAGCGTCTGCGCCGATGCCCCGGCGTCGAAGCCGGGATCGGCCGGGCCATAGTCGCTGCGGTACAGGCATCGCATCATCGGGGCGTCTCCCGTCAGTCGGCGCGCGCGATCTGTTCGATGGTCACCTGCGCCAAGCCGCAGGCGTGGGTGCCGAGCCGGCGCGCGGCGGCTTCGGACAGGTCGATCAACCGGCCGTGGCCGGGCCCGCGGTCATTGATCCGCACCGTGACCGAGCGGCCGGTGGCGAGGCTGGTGACCCGGAGCAGGGTGCCGAAGGCGAGGGTATTATGGGCGGCGGTCAGTGCCGTCGGATCGTAGCGCTCGCCGTTTGCCGTCCGGTGCCCGCCTTGCTCGGCACCGTACCAGGAGGCGAGGCCCGCACCGGCCGGCGCATGCCGCGCGCTGCTGCACGCGGCCTCGGCCTCGGGGGCGACGAGGCACAGGGCCGCGAGCGCGCAGCCGATGTGCCGGATGCGGTTCACCGGCGGACCTCGCCGGCCGTTTCGGGGGCGTGCGCAACCGGCGCCGTCTCGTGGGAGACCGGGGTCGGGCCGGCAAGCTGGCGCCGGCTGAGGCAGTCCGGACGGCCATCGGGGCAGCGCGGCGTCTTCGCGCGCGGAAGCAGGATTTCCATGAGATTGAGCTTTCGGATGGGGGCGGGCGGCCAATCCCGGTCAGGCGGCGGCCGCGCGCTTCTCGACTCCGGCCTGCTGGCGCAGGCGCTTTTCGCCGAGGAAGAGGAGGATGGGCGAGGCGATGAAGATCGAGGAGGTCGTGCCGATGACGATGCCGAACACCATGGTCCAGGCGAAATCCCGGACCGAGCCCTTGCCGATGAGGGCGAGCGGCAGGATCGACAGCAGCACGGTGAGCGAGGTCGCGACCGTGCGCGAGAGCGTCTGGTTGATCGACAGGTCGATCACCTGGCGCAACGGCATGGCCTTGAACTTGCGCAGGTTCTCGCGGATGCGGTCGTAGACCACGACCTTGTCGGTGACCGAGAAGCCGATCAGGATCAGGATCGCGGCCAGTGAATTGAGGTCGAACGGCAGGCGCGTGACGCCGTAGAAGCCAATGGTCTTGGTCACGTCCAAGACCAGGGTCGTGACCAGGCCGACGCCGAACTGCCAGTCGAAGCGGAACCAGATGTAGAGCAGCATGGCGCCCAAGGCCATGGCCGCCGCCGTCATGCCGTCGCGGAACAGGTCGCCCGAGACCTTGGAGCCGACGACCTCGGCCCGGCGCAGTTCGGTGCCCGGGAACTGGGCCTGCAGCGCTGCCTGCACCTTGGCGCGGCCGGCCTCGGTCGCGGCGTCGGCGTTCAGCTTGATCAGCACGTCGGATGGCTGGCCGAACTGCTGGACCGCGGCCTCGCCGAAGCCGAGGCCGCCGACGGTCGTGCGGATCGCCGAGAGATCGGCCGTCCCGGGCAGCCGCGCCTCGATCAGCACGCCGCCGCGGAAGTCGATCGAATAATTGAGGCCCGGCCAGATGAACAGGACGATCGACGCGATCGACAGCAGGGCCGAGGTCGCGACGCCGACAAAGCGGCCACGCATGAACGGGATTGCGGTATCGTCGGGAATGAGGCGGAGCGGCCGCATCGGCATGACTCGTCAGGAAGGGGCGTTCTGGAGCCTGATCTGACGGCAAGGCGCCGTGGAATTGCCATCCGTGCTTGGGCCGGGGAACGTGAAAACGGCGTGAAAGCCCGGCGCGTCCTGGCGCCGTGCTTCGGGCGGGGAGGGGCGAATGGGGCTCGAGGCACAATGCGCCTGTCGGTGGGCCGGCGGTGCCGGCATGGTCAAGGCGCTGCTGGAGACACGGGAATTCATCCTGCGCGGCGAGTTGAAACGGACGATCGCCATCGCGGATATCCTGGCCGTGGCGGTGGCAGGCGATGCGCTCCGCTTGCAGACGGCGGACGGGGATCTGATCCTCGAGCTCGGCGCCGCGCGGGCCCAGCGCTGGGCGAGGAAGCTCACGACGCCGCCGCCGACGCTGGCGCGCAAGCTGGGGATCGGCCCGAACTGCAAGGCGCTGGTGATCGGCCCCATCAACGACGAAGCGCTGCGCGAGGCCTTGCGCGAGGGCGAGGCGGCCGGCCCCGAAGAGGCGGGGCTAAGCCTGGCCGTCGTCGCCGATGCCGCGGCGCTCGATAAGGCACTGGCCATCCATGGCGCGGCGCTCGGGGAACGCCCACTTTGGCTGGTCTACGCCAAGGGTCCCCGGGGGAACTTCGGCGAAGGCGCCGTGCGCCGGATCATGCGGGCGGCCGGCTATATCGATACCAAGGTCTCCGCCGTGTCCGAGGGGCTCTCCGCAACACGCTACAGCTTACGCAGCTAGAGATAGGCGATGGTGATCTGGCGCAGATAGAACAGGTGGCGCTCGAGCAGCAGGACCTGGTCTTTCGTCGCCGGGGATTTCTGCGCCTTGAACAGGCCGATGATCTCGTCGACGCGCGCGGTCACTAGCTCGCGCAGCTCGGCCGGCGTCTGGGGGGCATTGTCGCGCCGCGATTTCGGCGCCGCAGCACCGCAGAGATCGCAGCGCAGGGCCGACTGGATTTGCGTGCGAGTCTCGGGCTTTGAGAGCCGTGGTTCGAGCGCCTCGTCATCTGAAAGGCCGGCGAAGCTCTTTTGGAACTCGCCGAGCCGATAGACCATGATGCTGATGTCCGCCAGGCTCAGTTCGAACGTCCCGTCCTTCTCATGCGACGCGACGTATTCGAGATAAGCGCCTGAAAGATTGTTCAGATTTTGCAGCACGGCGCTGACCGTATAGCGAACGAGCCCGGGCTGCTCTGCCGTATGGGCAGGCGGCGAGACGGCGAGCAGCAGTGCGCCGGCCATTGCGGCACATCGCATCGCTCCAAAGGCTTGATGCCGCATGATCTCTCCAGCACCCCACGGCTGTCCGGTTGAGGTAAGGCGGTGTCCGCGTAAGGTCATCTGCCCGCCCGGCTTGAAGCCCGCTCCGACCAAGACCGGGACACGCCCCGGGCGATCTCTCTTCTCTTTCGTCATCCCCGCCTGCGCGGGGATGACGGAAAAACTAAACCGGACAGCCGTGCCAGCACCCGGACAGTGACGGCCTGATGCCACGGTACTCCTCCCCGCTGGAGACGGGAAGGACGGGCAGGTTCCGCTATGGGCTGGTGCCGTCGAGCGGCAGGAACACGCGGGTCAGGAGCCAGCCGCCGCCTTGCAGCTCAAACCGCAGGCGGACCGGCGGATCGCTGTCGCGTTCGGCGGCACCGCGGACCCGGGCGGTGAAGCTCGCCGGTCCGTCGAAGAACGCCCAGAGCACGCGCGTATGCCGGTGCTCGCCATTCTCGGCCGCGGCGGGCGGCACCAGCAGGCCGCCCGAGCCGCCGATCGCCGCCGCGGCGGCGCGGTCGCGCCGGCCGGCCCGGATAATGCCGGCCAGCCCGTCGGGCGTCACCAGCGCATCGACGGCGCCGCCCAGCAGCTTGGCGCCGAGCGCCATGCCGAGGAGCCCCAGCCCCTGATCCTGCTTGTCCTGTCTTATGTCCAGGGCACCGTTGAGATCGTCCTTGAAGCCTTGGCGCACGGCCGGCCAATCGACCTTGGGCTCGATCCGGGCCGCATCGCCGCTCTCGACCGCGTCGACCAGGGCATAGAGCGCCAGGTACGGATAGGCGACATAGCCGGCGAGCAGGATGCCGACGATGATCAGCGGGGCTTTAAGGTTCATCCGATCATTCTCCGAGCGACTTGACGCAACTGTTGTCGGCTTCGTGCCGCCCCATCCGTTCGAGGATGGTCTGGGCCCGTTCGCGAATATAGGCGGTCGGCGCCGCGGCCGACCAGCGCCGCGGATTGGGCAGGATGGCGGCGAGCAGGGCCGCCTCCTGGCGCGTCAGCCGCTTGGCCGGATGATGGAACGCATGTTCGCTCGCGGCCTCGACGCCATAGATGCCCGGGCCCCATTCGATGGTGTTGAGATAGGCCTGGGCGATGCGGGCCTTCGGCCAGAGGGCCTCCATCAGCACCGTGAAATAGGCCTCGGCGCCCTTGCGGATGAACGAGCGGACCGGCAGCAGGTAGAGGTCGCGCGCCGCCTGCTGGCTGATCGTGCTGGCGCCGCGCAGCCGCTTGCCGTCTTCCTCGGCCGCCAGCGCCTTGTCGATCTCGCGGAAATCGAAGCCATGGTGCTGACAGAAGCGCTGGTCCTCCGACGTCAGCACGGCGTCGACGATCACCGGCGGGATGTCGCGGGCGGCGAGCCAGGGCGCATGGATCGGATCGCCCTCGAGCGCACGCAGCAGCATCAGCGGCGTCACCGGCGGCGGCAACGCCCGATAGGCGACCACGCCCAGCAGGCTGAGCGCCACCAATCCCAGGAGGATGCGGATCGTCCATTTGAAGGCGCTTGCCATGGCGGTCGAACGGCGGCGGGTTGGGAAAAGTTCTAGACGAGCGTCAGCTTCATGCCCTCATGGGCCGGCTCGAAGCCCAGCTTTTCGTAGAAGCGCTTGGCATCGGCGCGCGCCTTATTGGTCGTCAGCTGCACGATCGAGCAGCCGCGGGCGCGGGCGATGCCGATCGCGTGGCGCAGCATCGCCTCGCCGATGCCGTGCCCGCGCTGGGCCGCGGCGACACGGACGCCTTCGATCTGGCCGCGCCAGGCGCCCAGGTGCGAGAGGCCGGGGATCACGGTCAGTTGCAGCATGCCGACGACGCTGCCGGCTCGCTCCGCCACGAGCAACAGTTGGTTCGGGTCCGCTTCGATCGCGGCGAAGCCGGCCAGATACGGCTCGGGCAGCGGATCCACCGCCCGCTCGCGTGCCTGGCCCAGAACGTCGTCGGCCAGCATCGCCACCAAGATCGGCAGATCGGCCACGACAGCACGGCGGAAAGTGAGATCGGGCAAGGCGAATTCCTCAGGCTGCGGGGCTGGCGATGCTGCCACGGGCACCGTCGCGGCGGCAACCCGTGCCGAACCCGCTTGTCTGGCGGCTGTCGGGACTGTAGGACACCGAGGTTGTTCCGCCGATCCCAGCAAGGCCCGCCCGATGAAGAATGCGCTCCGCGTCCGCCGCTCCGAGAATTTCGCCGACTGGTACCAGGAGGTGATCCGCGAGGCCGATCTCGCCGAGAACTCCGGCGTGCGTGGCTGCATGGTCATCAAGCCGTGGGGCTTCGCGATCTGGGAGAACCTGCAGCAGAAGCTCGACCGGCTGATCAAGGAGACCGGCCACGATAATTGCTACTTCCCGATCTTCATCCCGCTGGAGCTGATGGAGAAGGAAGCGAGCCATGTCGAGGGCTTCGCCAAGGAGATGGCGGTTGTCACCCACCATCGCCTGGTGATGAAGGACGGCAAGCTGGTGCCCGACGGCGAGCTCGAATCCCCGCTCGTTGTGCGGCCGACGTCGGAGACGATCATCGGCGAGGCCATGGCGCGCTGGATCAAGAGCTATCGGGACCTGCCGCTCAAGATCAACCAGTGGGCCAACGTGGTGCGCTGGGAAATGCGCACGCGCATGTTCCTGCGCACCAGCGAATTCCTGTGGCAGGAAGGCCATACGGCGCACGCGACCCGGGCCGAGGCGATCGAGGAGACCAAGATGATGCTCGAGGTCTATCGCCGCGTGGTCGAGCACGACATGCGCATTCCGGTCATCCCGGGCGAGAAGTCGGCGGGCGAGCGCTTCCCCGGCGCCGACGAGACCCACACGATTGAGGCGATGATGCAGGACGGCCGCGCGCTGCAAGCCGGCACGTCGCATTTCCTCGGCCAGAATTTCGCCAAGGCGGCGAACATCCAGTTCCAGGACAAGGAAGGCGGCCTCAGCCACGCCTACACCACCTCCTGGGGTGCTTCGACCCGCCTCGTCGGCGCGCTGATCATGACCCATTCGGACGACGACGGCCTGCGCCTGCCGCCCAAGATGGCGCCGCAGCATGTGGTCATCGTGCCGATCCTGCGCGACGAGGCCTCGCGCGACGAGGTGATCCACGCCGCCGAGATCCTGGCCAGGCGCCTGCGCGCCCAGCGGTTCGACGACGAGGCGGTGCGGGTCAAGGTCGACCTGCGCGACGACAGCCCGGCCAACAAGCGTTGGGGCTGGATCAAGAAGGGCGTGCCCTTCGTGGTCGAGATCGGCCCGCGCGACGTGGCGGCCGGCACCGTGGCCCTGGTGCGGCGCGATGCCATCGCCGCGAAGCGCAGCCTGTCGACCGACGAATTCGTGGCCAAGATCTCGGATGAGCTCAACGAGCTCGACCAGAAGCTCCATGACGACGCGCTCGCCTATCGCAAGGCGAACATGGTCGAAGGGGTGGCGAACTTCGCCGACCTGGTCGAGCATTTCGAGACCAAGGGCGGCACCGGCTTCGTCACCGCGAAATATTCGGGCGACCCGGCCGTTGACGCCAAGCTCGGCGAAATCGGCCTCACCATCCGCTGCCTGCCGTACGACCAGTCCGATACCGAGGGCAAGTGCCTGGTGACGGGCGCGCCGGCGGTGCTGGACGCGGTCTACGCCAAAGCCTACTAGTGTGATGGTTCCGGAATTCGTGGTCCTGCGGACCATGAATTCCGGAAGGTGAATCACACTAGAGTCAATAAGTTAGAGAGCGATGAATCGCTCTCTATGCGGCCGGCTCCAGCTCCGGCTTCGGTTCCGCCTTCTCGGCCGGCGTCAGTTCGCCGATCCGCTCGGCCAGATCCTCGGCGTCGCGGCGCATCTGGTCGAGCGTGAAGCCCAGGCCGAACAGCCGCTCCAGCGCCGGCCCCGACAGTGGGCGGGTGAGGCCTTCGCGTCTGAGGCCGGCGACGGCGGCGCTGAAGGCGTCGAGTGCCGCCGCCAGCGGCTCGATCGAGGGCGGCGGTTCGCGCGCGGTGAGCGCCACGCCGCAGGCGCCGAGGAAATCGGCGGTCGCTCGGGCGATGTCGGCGGCGGGACCGGCCAAGTGCTCGACCAGGCTCGGATCGCAAGCTTCGCCAGTTACCCGGCCGATCGAGGCCATGTCGATGCCGAGCCGGCGCAGCGTGCGGGCGAGCGGTTCCGGGTCGGGCGTGTCGGTCAGCCGGTTGCGCCGTTCGTGCTTGGCTTCGTCGGCCAGTGTCTCGGCTTTGTCCTGGGCCTTGCGACGGCGATCGCTGAGCCGCTGCCAGGTGGCGGCATCGGCATTGCCGGTCAGCCGCACCGGCAACTGCCCGATCTGCTCGGCCAGGATGCCGAGCACCAACGTCGCCTGATCGGCCAGCAGCCGATGGGCCCGCGCCGGCAGCACTAGCAATGCCACGGCCAGTCCGACCAGGCTGCCGACGCCGATTTCGAGCACGCGATGCAGCGCCGACAGGATGGGTCCGGCCGTCTGGCCCGACGCCCCCAGCAGCACGATGATCGCGGTCGCAGGCGCGATCCGATAGGTCGGCTTGAACGCGACCAGCAGGGCCAAGGGGGCGAGCGTCAGGGTGAGGGCCGCCGCCAGCAGCCATGAGCCGCCATGGGGCACGGTCAGCGCCACGACCACGCCCCAGACCGCGCCGGCGAGGGTGCCGACGATCCGGTCGATCGAGGCCTTCAAGGAGCCGCCCAGGCTCGCCTGCATGACGATCACGGCGGTCAGCACCGCCCAATAGCTCTGGGGCAGGCCGAGGAGGATATCGGCGACGAAATAGGCGGCCATGCCGGCGATCAGGATGCGCAGACCCAGCCGGAACTCGGACGGGTGCGCCGCCAGCCATCCGGCCATCGCGGCCCATCTCTTGCCCATGTATCCTCCCGGTCGACGTCTTTCAACCTTCACTCTAACCGGGCTTGGGCCATCCGGTCTCGGGCGCCGCAAAACGGACAACGCATGGAAAAGCTCGTCGTTACCGACCTGCCCGACGCCGCCGATCGGGAGGCGATCGTCACCGGTCTCATCCGCTTCAACCAGGAGGCTACGGGTGCCGCCCCATCCCGATCGCTGGCCGTGCTGCTCAAGCAGGCGGACGGGACGACGGCCGGCGGGTTGCTGGGCCGGACCTGGGGCGGCTGGCTCTATGTCGAGCTGCTCTACGTGCCTGATGCGGCCCGCGGGACCGGCCTCGGGCGCGCACTGATGGCGCGGGCCGAGGCGGAGGCGCGGGCGCGCGGCTGCCGCGGCATCTGGCTCGACACCTTCAGCTTCCAGGCGCGCGGCTTCTACGAAAAGCTGGGCTTCACTGTCATCGGCCGGCTCGACGACTATCCGCCCGGCCATCAGCGCTTCTTCCTGCAGAAGCGGCTCTAAGCAGCGACTTGGTAGGTTGCAGGGCCTAGCCCATGCTAGGCTCCGACAGTGGCTGAAGTTGCCGGTAAATCATGGTCGGCATGAAAGACATCCACGGACCAATGATCGTCAGCTTCTGCTTCGGCGGAATTCTGCTGATCAGCCTTTTCGTGCTGTGCTTCCTGTATAAGCCGACCTCGGAAGCCGATGGCACCGCAGTGGCCTTGAACCTCATCGTCTTCGTAACGGGATGGGCGACCGGCTGGGTGGCGGGCACGTTGGTGGCGCCCTACGACAAGGACGAGGCGGCCCTGTTCTCGAAGATTTCGAAGGGCATCTGGGCGTTCCTGTCGGGATACCTGCTGGCAAAAGTCGATCCGATTTTCCAGTCGCTGCATGAGTCCCGGGTGATCCCGCTGGGCGAGGCCGCGCTGTTCCGGATCCTTCTCTTTTCCTCGGTCACGATCATCGTGATGCTGATCGTCTTCTTCGCGCGGAATTATGCTAATTGGCACCGCGACAAGGACCAGAAACTTGGCCAGGCGCCGCCGGTCGTCGGAGCGAAACACGATAAGACCCGGATGATGGATGTCCGCAAGAGATGGCTGGCGAGCAAAAGGAGGGCGCCGGGTGACAGGAGCGCTTGAGATGCACGGCGGAAATCAGCACGTTACGGACCTTCTTTCGCCTTCGCCGGTCCAGACGCCGGAAGCCGCCGACCTCTGCCGGCGGGTCCGCGACCGTGCGGAGCGGGGCGACCTGCTCGGCGCGATCGCGATGGGCCATGCCGTGCACCGAGAGCTGCAGGATCCGGTGCTCGAACGCTATCTCGTGGCGCTGCGCGCAGCGGCGTTCGCGACCCTGCCCGTGTCCGCACGGCCGGCACCGCCGCCCGCACCCGTGGATCCGTTCCCGGGCCAAAGGGGCGTGCCCGAGATCGACGGGCGGGATCTGACGCCGGCGATTCTCGCCGGCAGCATCCGGCACCACGGCTCGCTGCTTGTGCGCGGCCTCTTCGACCCCGCGGCGGCGGCGGACTTACGCCGCGATGTCGACCGGGCCTTCGCGGCCCAGACGGCGTTCAAGGCCGGCGCGGCGGTCGAGGACACCGGCCCCTGGTATGCGCGCGTCGAGGCGCTGGGCGCGCTCGGCTATGCCCGGCCCTTCACCGAGGATAATGACGGCATCTGGACCGCGGATTCGCCGCGGGTGTTCCATCGGCTGATCGACCTGTTCGAGCGGCAGGGCCTCATCGACCTGGTCGGCGCCGTGCTGGGCGAACGGCCGGCCATGTCGATCGGCAAGTCGACCCTGCGCCGGGTCGGGCCCGGCATCGGCACCGACTGGTGGCACCAGGACGGAGCCTTCCTGGGAGCCGGTATCCGGGCGCTCAACATCTGGCTCGCCCTGTCACCGTGCGGCACGGACGCGCCCGGCCTCGACGTGTTCGCGGGTCGGCTCGACACCATCGTGCCGACCGGAACCGACGGCGCCCATTTCGACTGGTCGGTCGGCCGCACCCTGGTCGACCGGCTCGCGGCCGAGGGCGCTGAAATTGCCAGCCCGGTGTTCGCGCCCGGCGACGCCCTGCTGTTCGACGAAATGATGCTCCATTGCACCGGGGTCCGGCCGGGCATGACCGGCACCCGGTGGGCCATCGAGACCTGGTTCTTCGCGCCATCGAGTTTCCCGATGGAGCAGGTGCCGCTGGTGCTCTGAGCCGGCGGCGCGCCACCGGCTCAGTCGCCTCAGAGCAGGGCCTTGACCGTGCCGCCGTCGACCCGGAGTGCGGCACCCGTGGTGGCCGAGGCGAGCGGGCTTGCGACATAGGTCACCAGCGACGCGACTTCCTCTGGCGTGGCGAAGCGCTTGATCAGCGAGGTCGGCCGGACCTTCTCGAAGAACTCGGTCTCGAATTCCTCGAAGCTCTTGCCGGTGCCGCCGGAGAGCGCATCGACGAAATCGACGACCCCGCGCGACTTGGTCGGACCGGGCAGCACGCTGTTGACGGTGATGCCGGTGCCGGCGACGGCCTCGGCCAGCCCGCGGGCGACAGCGATCTGCGCCGTCTTGGTCATGCCGTAATGGATCATCTCGGCCGGGATCTGTACCGCGCTCTCGCTCGAGATGAAGATGATCCGGCCCCAATTCGCCCGCTTCATGGCCGGCAGGTAGAGACGGGCCAGGCGCACGCCGCTCAGGACGTTGACGTCGAAGAACCGCTGCCAATCGGCATCCGGGATCTCTTCGAACGGCTTCGGCTCGAAGATGCCGAGATTGTTGACCAGGATCTCGAGCTCGGGATGGCGGCGGGCGAGTTCCTCGGCCGCGGCGGCCGTGGCGAGGTCGCCGGCGAAGCCCACCACCTCGCCGCCGGTCTCGGCCTTCAACGCGGCGACCACCTTGTCGACCGAGCCCTGGCTGCGGCCGTTGATGATGACGCGGGCGCCTTCGCGCGCGAGGCTGGTGGCGATCGCCAGGCCGATGCCGGCGGTGCTGCCGGTGACGAGGGCGCGTTTGCCCTTGAGATCGAGATCCATGGTCTGCTCCTCAGGTTCGATTGGCGGGTTGGGTCAGGTGCGGGTGATCGACGCGCCGCCATCGACCAGCGAGGCCGTGCCGGTCACGAAGGCGGCATCGTCGGACGCGAGATAGAGCACCGAACGGGCCAGTTCCTCCGGCTGGGCGATCCGCTTCAGCGCGTGAAGATTGGTGATGAAGCCCGTCTTGTCGGGCGTGTCGTTCATCTCGCGATACATGTCGGTCTCGACCGCGCCGGGCAAGATCGCGTTGACCCGCACGTTCTGCGGGCCGAACTCGGCGGCGAGCGCCTGGGTCAGGCCGATCAGGCCGGACTTGCTCGCGGCATAGGCGGCGACGCCGGGGAAGGCGAAGCTGTGGCCGACGAAGGTCGAGGTGAAGATCACCGAGCCGCCGCCATGCTTCACCATCTCGGCGATCTGGTGCTTGGCGCCCAGGAACGAGCCGGTGAGATTGATCGCGAGGGCATCGGTCCAGCCGGCCTCGGACACGCCGGTCGAGGGACCGGCCTCGCCGAGCGTGCCGGCATTGTTGAAGGCGATGTCGAGCCGGCCGAACTTCTCGACCGCCAGCGCCACGAGCGCTTGGGCGTAGGCCTCCGAGCGCACGTCGCCGGCGAGCGCCGCGGCCCGGCCGCCGGCGGCCTCGATTTCGCCGACCAGACTCGCAAGCTCGGCTTCGCGCCGAGCCCCGACGACGACGACGGCGCCTTCGGCCGCGAACAGCTTGGCGGTCGCCCGCCCGATGCCGGCGCTGGCGCCGGTGACGATGGCGACCTTGTTGGCGAGACGTCCCATGATCCGCATTCCCTTCCATTGGCTGCCGGTGAGGGGGCTCGTGCGATCCGAGGGCTCATCGAGCAGGCGTTGATGACGCCTAGGAAGGTGCGCTCAGTTGTTTCCTGAATGAATAGCTTAGAATCTAATATATCATTCTGTTTTTATGAATGATCGTCAGGCTTGGGCACTGAACAGCGCGACGACGCCGGTTTGGGTGATCGTGACCCGGCCGAAGCGCCGTTTCAGCGCCTGCTCGAGCTCTTCAATCGTGTCGTCGGTATTCCCGAAGATGCCCTTGGCATTGTAGATCGCCATCAGCTTGCGGCCGAGGGCATTATGGCCGGCCCGCGCGCCGAGGATGGTCGAGCCGAACAGCACCCCGTCGGGCGCCAGCAGCGGCTTCAGATTGTCGAAGATCGCCGCCTTGCGCGCAAACGGCCCCGGCAGGCAATGCAGCAGATAGGACAGGCCGATCGATTCGAACTTCGGCTCGTCGATCGCCAGCGGCTCAAGCGCGTCCTGGCAATAGACGCTCGACGGTACCGCGCCGAGGCGGGCGCGGGCGGTCGCAAGGCAGCTCGGATTGGGATCGACCAGGGCCACGTGCCGGGCGCCCATGGGCTTGGCGCCTTGCAGATAGAAGCCGGTGCCGACGCCGACATCGAGATGACGGGCGCCGAGGTGGGCGCGGTAATGCGCAATCTGCCGATCGGCCGGGCACCGCCAGGCAAAGCGGTTGGAAAAGCGCGTGACCCACAGGTCGTAGAGCTTGAGGACGAAAGGATTGTAGATCGCGGCGCTGGCTGGAAGATCGGTCGACATGGCGCTCTGCAAGGTTGGAAGCGGGATGGAGGAAGAGGGCGCCCGCACACTCGGCCAAAGGCGCCCCGGCCGCCACCTTGGCGGCGCTCAAATCATGGTGATAGGCGGAAGCTCGCCCCGCCGGCGATTCGAGGCAAGGGCGCCGATTGCTCAGTAACCTTACGATTTGGCAAACCTGCCGTCGCAAGGACGCGTGGATCGCCGCTGCGCCGCCTGGGGTAAACTTGCCTCTTCGCCGAACAAAGACGCGACGGTCACAGATCGTGCAGGCACCCAGCCACGGGACCCTTCCCAGGCCTTCCCTCCTCGGGCCGCTCGCCAACCCGACCTATCGCGGCATCTGGATCGCAACGCTGTTCTCGAACTTCGGCGTCTGGATCCAGTCGGTCGCCGCCGCCTGGGCCATGACCTCGATCGCGCCGACCGTCGATTTCGTCGCCTGGGTGCAGGCCGCGACCTCGCTGCCGCCGCTGTTCTTCACGCTCCTGGGCGGCGTGCTCGCCGACCGAGTCGATCAGCGGCTGGTGTTCCTGGTCGCGCAACTGATCGTGCTCGCCGTGGCGCTCATGCTCTCCGGCCTACAGCATTTCGGGCTGATGACGCCCTGGCTGCTGCTGGCGCTGACCTTCGCGCTCGACAGCGGTTCGGCGCTGCGCTACCCAGCCTACCAGACGACGATCGGCGAGATCCTGCCGCGCGAGCAGATCCCGAGCGCGCTGGTGCTGAGCAGCATCGGCTGGAACATCGCGCGGGCGACCGGGCCGGCCTTGGGCGGCGCCGTCATCGCGCTCTGGGGCGTGCCGGCCGCCTTCGCCCTCAATGCGCTGCTCAATACCTACATCATCTTCGTGCTGGTCCGCTGGCGGCGCCGCGCCAAGATCGTCAAGCCGAAGCGGACCGCGAGCATCACCGCCGAAATCCACGGCGGCTTCGTCTATGTGTTCGGCTCGCCGGCCATCCGTGCCGCCATGTTCCGCTGCTTCGTCTTCACGCTGTTCGCGAGCGCGCTCTGGTCGCTCCTGCCGCTGGTGGCCAAGAACCAGGTCGGCGGCGGGCCGTCGACCTATGGCGTCATGCTCGGCGCGCTCGGCGGCGGGGCGCTGGTCGGTGCGGCCGTGATCGGCTGGATGCGGCACAATCTGGGGCTGCGCCGGCTGTTCGCGGTGGCGACCGTGTGCTTCTGCGCGGCGACCGCAACCCTGGCCCTTGCCGGTTCGCTCTGGGCGTTGGTGCCGCTGCTCGCCGTGGGCGGGCTCGGCTGGATGGTCGCCATGTCGACCTTCAACGTCGTGGTCCAGATGGCCGCGCACGAGACCTACAAGGGCCGCGCGATTTCGGTCTATTACGTCGCCCTGTTCGGCGGCCTGGCGCTCGGCAGCTGGATCTGGGGTCATGTCGCCGAACAGATCGACGTGCGGGCCGGACTGGCTGCGGCCGCCTGCGGCCTTGCGCTCAGCCTGGCCCTCTATCGCCGGCCCTCGCGCATGGACCAGCATTTCGCCGTCCCAGCCGAGGCGGATTAGCCGAACCGCTGCGGTTCGAAGAGCTGCGGATAGGTCCTGCCGTAATAGCCGTCGACCATATCGTGCGACAGGCTGATGAAGGGCCGGTAGCCCGGCGCCAGCGCGTAGCCGATCGCTGTCAGCAGCATCGCGAAGCCGAAGAGCATATAGACGCCATCGACGCCCAAGTGGTTCAGCCCGGCGCCGCCGACGGCCGGCCCGATAGTGGCTGCAACCTGCATCACCATGATGTGGACGCTCGTCATCCGGGCCCGGAACGAGGGCGGAATGGCCAGCATGCGATGCGTCTGGCCGACGAGCTGGGTGGTTGAAACGCAGAGGCCGCAGAGCGCCAGGGCGCCGAGCAGGACGACGGGCCGATGCGACGCGCCGATCGTGCTGAAGCAGAGGCCGATGACGACCACGGCGACGGTATAGGCGGCGAACCGGCCGGCGCGCCGGGCAAGCCGGGCCGAAAGGCCGAGGGCACCTATGACCATGCCGGCGGAGAGCGCGGCTTCGCATGACCCGAGCCAGACGCTGGACAGGCCGAGCGACTGGATCTTGAGCGGCAGCAGCATGCCGATGCACGGGAACAGGAAGATCGCGAACAGGAAGGTGACGAGCGTCCACCAGCGTTCGACCTTGATGTGCCATTTCGCCGCCAGACCGGCGCGGATGTCGCGGAGCCAGGCGGTTGGTCCGAGTGCGGAGCCCGTGGACGGGCGCCGGGGAATGCGCAGGGTGAGCGCCGCGGAAACGCCCATCAGCAGCGCGTAGAGCCCCAGGGTAGCGGAGGTGCCGAGGGCAGCCAGGACCGCGCCGCCGAGCGAGGGGCCGAGCAGCCGGCCCAGAGCCTGGCCGCTCTTCTGCATCCCGAGACCGGTCGTCAGCTGGTCGGCCGGCAGCAGTTCCGCGACGATGCTGGCGCTCGCCGGGGCGTAAAGGCAGCTTGCGGCCGTCCCCAGCAAATCCGCGGCGATGATGAACGGCAGATGGTAAGCGCCGGAGTGGGCGAGCATGGCCAGGATCGCCGCCGCGCTGCCCTGGATGGCCAGGCTGACGGTCATCAGCGTTCGCTTGCAATAGCGGTCGCCGAGCGGCGACAGCAGCGCCAGGAAGACCAGCGCGCCGACGGCCAGGATCCCGGCATAGAGCGCCAGGTCCGCCCCGCCGCCCTGCTGGGCGATCCACCAGGCGAGCGCGACATGGCCGACCATCATCGCCGAAATCGAAAGCGAGTCGCTGACCAACATGGCCTGGAACGCGGGTCCCAGCGCCCCGATCCGATGCAGAAACCTACCCAGCATGCCCACCATCCGCCGATTGGCCGATGAGCATCGGCGAACGGCGGGGGAGGGGTCAACTCCCGGCTGATCTATTTCGGCGACGGCTACCGATTGTTGAGGGTTTCCGCTAGCCGGGCAGCAGCGCCTTCACGCTTTCGCGCCCGCGCATCTGCGCGAACCATCGATTGAGCTTGGGCTTGTCGGCGAGAATCGTCTCGCCCTCGCCCGTCATGCGGAAATAATTGAAATGCGGCGCCAGGATCGCGTCGGCGATGGTGAACGAGGTGCCGGTCAGGTACGGGCCCGCGGCCAGGGCCTCGAGCGCTTCGGCGCAGGTGCGCGCCATCGGCAGGGCCGCCTCGATCCTGGCCTCGTCGCCGGGGCGACCGAACACGTTCGGCGCCATCAGGCGCTCGAAGGCGATGTCGGCGCTCCAAGTGCGGAACAGATAGCAGTCGATGATGCCGATGATCTGATTCATCCGCGCCGCTTCCTGCGCCGTCGCCGGTTCCTGCGCCGGACCGGGGAAGGCTTGGTCGGCATAGCGCAGGATCGCCTGGGTCTCGTAGAGCACGAAGCCGTCGTGGTCGAACACGGGAACCTTGCCGAACGGATTGCGCGCCATGTTTCCCGGCGACTTGATCTCGGGCGGGGCCATCGCGACCATCTCGAAATCGACGCCTTTTTCGGTCAGGCCGAGCCGTGCGGCCAGGACACAGGGGCTGCCGGGCACACCATGGAGTTTGACACTCATCTTCGTCTCCCCGCGTTTGGTTCAGACTGCTTGATCGGCATAGGCCTTGAAGCGGCGTTCGAACACCTCGACCCAGCCGCCATCGTAGCTTTCACGCCGCTCGGCGGCGCGCGTCTTCAGCTTGTCCCAGCCGGCATGGACGAGGCGCACCTCGGTGCCGTCCGCGACCGGGCGGAAGCTGACGTCGATGCGCTGCGCCTCCTCCTCGCTGCATTGAACCTGCCAGGAGAAGGCCATCCCGTGGGGCGGGTTCCAGGCCAGCACATGGCCCCAGAGCGTCTCCTGGCCGTCGTTGCCGACCTGGTAGAGCCGGCCGCCGACGCGGGATTCGAAGCGGCAATCCGTGGCGCCGCCCAGGGAGAAATCGGCGAGCGGCCACCATTGGCCGATCTCGGCGGTGAAGACGCGGAAGGCAGTCGCCGGCGCGCAGCGGACGACCACGGTCTTGACGACCGGCGGGATCGTGAAGGCGGTGACGGTCTCGCTCATGGCTCGTTCTCCTCCCGTTCGGCGGCGGCGGCGAAACGCCCGAGCGTCGCCTGCCACATGGTGTCGATGTAGGCGCGAAGCTCGCCCAGCGCTGCCGCGTCGGCATGGTAGATGCGGCGCGTGCCGGCGCGTTCCTCCTGGACCAACCGGGCGTCCTTCAGCACCTTCAGATGCTGGGAGACGGCCGGCCGGCTGATCGGCAGGTCCTGCGCGATCTCGCCGACCGAGCGCGGCGCCTCGACGATCCGTTCCAGGATCGTCCGGCGCATCGGATCGGACAGGGCGGCCAGGGTGGTTGCGTAAGTCATGTCTTACGTTAGAATCGACTTACGCTTATTGTCAAGCCTCGCTCACGCCGCTGTGGTTTTGTGCGGCGAGGCACCCCTCCATCGGTGCCGGTCAAAAAGCGATCATTTACAACGCGCTCGTTTCGAGCGCGCCAATCTGCGCCAGCTTATGCCAGGGCGGACTCGGCTAGTGCCAAGACATCCTGCTTGCGCTCGGCGTAGGATGGCGCAGGGCGATCGCGGGATTTCGATAGGCTAGGATTTCTCTCGCGCCATCTTGTGCCAATCCCGACAGCTGTCGGCCAGGTCTCCGGATGCTGGTTCAACGTTGGTGGACTTGGCGGCGGGAGGCCATCGTTGGGACCGGCCGATGGTATGGCCCGGCTGTGCGGCGGCCTATCCAATTTGCGGCATGGCTATGTCGCAGGCGTGCACTCTCGCCGATGCGAATGGCGTTAATTTTAACCTGCTCAACACGCGCACCTGCCTCGCCCATGCTCGAAGAGTGAAGAATGTCGCTCGAAACGGTGGCTCGGCAGGCAGGCGTCAGGCGCAAAGTTGGGTTCGACTGATCGCAGGGAGAGAGGCCTAATCAAGCCTCGCGCGCGTTGTTCGCCCCTCCCGATGGAAAATTGGCTATCGAGGCTTTGCGGAGGGCCGGACATGAGTGTCCATAGTGAAATGAGCAACATGATCAGAGCACGCAAGCCTGGTCATGCTCTGCAGCAACCTTTCTATGTCGATCCTGAATTCTTCAAAGTCGATATGGATCTGATCTGGTACCGCGATTGGCTGTTCGTTGGCCATGACTGCGAGATCAAGAAGCCCGGGAACTATTTCACGCTGCAGGTCGGCGCCTATCCAGTCGTCGTGGTGCGTGATCGCGAAGGCCGGATCCGGGCGTTCCACAATACCTGCCGCCATCGCGGCAGCCGCGTCTGCACCTCTCAAAAAGGCAGTTCCGCGCGATTGGTCTGTCCCTACCATCAATGGACCTACGATCTCGACGGCAAACTGCTTTTCGCCCGCCAGATGGCGGACGATTTCGATCCGGCCGCGCATTCGCTGAAGCCGGTCGCCTGCGAGAGCGTGGCGGGCTACATCTTCATCTGCCTCGCGAGCGAACCGGCCGACTTTGCGCCCTTCCGGCAATTGATGGCGCCCTATTTCGCGCCGCATCGGTTGACCGAGGCGAAGATCGCCCATGAGACGACGACGATCGAGAAGGGCAACTGGAAGCTCGTGTGGGAGAACAACCGCGAGTGCTACCACTGCGCCGCCAACCACCCCGAACTGTGCAAGACTTACCCGGAGGCGCCGAACATGACCGGTGTCAGCGGGACGGAAAGCGACCCGGAGATGGTCGAGCATTGGTCGAGGTGCGAGGCGGCCGGCCTGCCGTCGCGCTTCAATATGGATGAGGCGGGGCAGTATCGCGCCACGCGTGCGCCGCTGCTGCCGGGCACCGAGAGCTACACGATGACCGGCAAGCGCGCCGTGCGATCCAACCTGTCGGATCAGGTGAACACGGACCACATCGGCTCGCTGATGCTGTTCCATTATCCCACCACGTGGAACCACGTGATGATCGACCACGCGGTGAGCTTCCGGGTCCTTCCGATCAGCGCCGAGGAGACGGCGCTCACGACGAAATGGCTGGTGCACAAGGATGCGGTCGAGGGCGTCGACTACGACCTCCAGGAACTGATCCACGTGTGGGATGCGACCAACCATGAAGACCGCCGCATCGTAGAGGAGAACGCCTTCGGCATTCGTTCGCCGGCCTATGAGCCTGGGCCCTATTCCGAGTTGCACGAGGGCGGCACGGAGCAGTTCGTCGATTGGTACGTCAGCTTCATGGAGGCGCGGCTCGGGGGGCGGCGGAAGCCCGGTCTCAAGGATGTCGCCTAGCGGTGGACACAGGACAGGCAATGACCGACCCCGGTACGTACCACCCTCTGGACGAGATGAAGCCGTGGAACGATCGCTCTCAACTGCTGGAGGTGATCGGCATCGCGGATGAGGCGCCGGAGGTGAAGACCTTCACCTTCCGCGCCGATGCCCGGACGTGGTTTCGCTACCAGCCGGGCCAGTTCATCACGCTCGAACTGCCGAGGGCCGAGGGCACGCTCATGCGGACCTTCACGCTGTCGTCTTCGCCCTCACGACCGTTCTCGATCGCCGTGACGGTGAAGGCTCAGCCAGCGAGCGTGGGCACGCGGTGGATGTTCGACCATCTAAGGCCCGGTGACCGTATCAAGGCCTTCGGCCCGGCCGGCCGGTTCACCCATTACGCCCACCCGGCGTCGAAGTATCTGTTCCTCTCGGGTGGCTCCGGCATCACGCCGATGATGTCGATGCTGCGCTGGTTCTCCGACTGCGCACCGGCGACGGATATCGCCTTCGTCAACTGTGCGCATCGCCCGGAAGACATCATCTTCCGCAAGGAGTTGGAACTCCTCGACAGGCGTATGCCGCGGCTGGCGCTGAGCTTCATGATCCATGAGCGCTCGAAGCACGACAGCTGGTCCGGCCATGTGGGTCGGATCGATGCGGCGCGGCTCAAGCTCTTCGCCCCCGATCTGCACGAGCGGGAGGTGTTCTGTTGCGGGCCCGAGCCCTTCATGGCCGTCGTGCGCGAGCTGTTAGGCGCGGCCGGCTTTGACATGAGGCACTACCACCAGGAGAGCTTCGGCACACCGGTCGTCGAGGACCTGCCGGCCCCGCAGTCTGCGCCAAGCGAAGAGGCCGCCGGGAGCTCGGCGGAAGGGGCCATGCCAATTCGCTTTGCGCTCTCCGCGGTCGACGCCGAGTGCCCGCCCGGCCAGACCGTCCTCCAGACGGCGCGCGCCTGCGGCGTCCGGATCGCATCCGCCTGCGAGTCCGGCTTATGCGGCACTTGCAAGGTGCGGAAACTGTCGGGCGACGTCGCCATGAATCACAACGGCGGCATCCTCGACGACGAGATCGATGAGGGCTTCATCCTCGCCTGCTGCTCGCACCCTCGCGGCAAAGTCGAGATCGAGGCTTGACCATCGTTCTGCCGGAACCGTCGCCCTCGAGCTACTTCTTGAAGCCGGCATCGGAGTGCTTCGGCATGAAGGTCGGGCTCGACCGTCGTCTTCACGCCTTAGTCGCAAACGGGTTCGCCGCCAATACTGGGAGGAGTGCGCAATGACAGGATTTCCCGAGACCGCGAAGGTCGTCATCATCGGCTTGGGCGGGATCGTCGGAGCGTCCGTCGCCCATCATCTGATCGAGCGCGGTTGGACCGACATTGTCGGAATCGACAAGTCGGCGATCCCGACCGACATCGGCTCGACGGCCCACGCCTCGGATTTCTGCTACGCGACGAGCCACGACTTCCTGTCGTGCTGGACCACGCTCTACTCCATCGAGTTTTACGAGAAGATGGGCCACTACGCGCGCGTCGGCGGCATCGAGGTCGCGCGTGTCGGCGATGATGCGCGCATGGAGGAGATCAAGCGCAAGGTCGCGTCCGGCAAGGCTTTCGGCACCCGAGCCCGCCTCATCGAGCCGGCCGAGATCAAGGAAAGATTCCCCCTGATCGAGGAGAGCCTCGTGCAGGGCGGGCTGTGGGACCCCGACGCCGGCCTCGTCATTCCCCGCTCGCAAACCGTGACCGGCAAGCTCATCGACCAAGCCGTTGCCGGCGGCGGGCTCAGGGCCATTGCCAATACCTCGGCCCGCTCGCTCATCATCAAAGGGGGGCGCATCAAGGGCGTGGTGACCGATCGAGGCACGGTCATGGCCGACCATGTGGTCGTCTGCGCCGGCCTGTGGGGCCGCTTGATCTCGGCGATGGCCGGGGAGGATCTGCCGGTCATGCCGGTCGACCATCCGCTGACCTTCTTCGGCCCCTATAACGAGTTCGCCGGCACGGGCAAGGAGATCGGCTGGCCGCTGCTGCGCGACCAGGGCAACTCGGCCTATATGCGCGATACGGGCGACCCCAGAACCGCGGAGGGCGGGCAGATCGAATGGGGCTATTACGAGGAGGAAAATCCGCGCCTGGTGCATCCGCGCGATCTGCTGGAGAAGGAGGAAGCACGGCTGTCGCCCTCGCAGCGGGATCTCGACATGGACCAGATCCTGGCGCCGCTCGAGCGCGCCATGGAGCTGACCCCGATCCTCGGCGAGCTCGGCTATAACGAGAGCCACTCGTTCAATGGCCTGCTGCAGACTACTACGGACGGCGGACCGTCCATGGGCGAGAGCCAGAAGGTGAGGGGGCTCTGGTACGCCGTCGGCATCTGGGTCAAGGACGGGCCCGGCATGGGCAAGCTGATCGCCGACTGGATGACGGACGGCCGCACGCCGATCGACCATAGCCGCATCGATTATGCGCGCTTCAATCCGTATCAGTTGGAGGAGCAGCATATCTTCGAGCGGTGCACCGAAACCGCAAGGAAGATCTATAACCCGGCGGTTCACCCGCGCGAGCCGTTCGCCGGCGGGCGCAATGTCCGCCGCTCCCCGTTCTATGAGCGGGAAAAGGAACTCGGCGGCTATTTCATGGAACTGGGCGGCTGGGAGCGTGCGCATGGCTATGCGGCGAACGAGCACCTCCTGGACAAGTACGCCGACCGCGTGCCGCTGCGTGAAAACGAATGGGACGGCCGGCATTTCTGGCGGGTGTCCAATGCCGAGCATCTGGCGCTCAGCGACGATTGCGGCATGATCAACCTGTCGCACTTCGCCATGTACGACGTCGAAGGACCCGATCACGTCGCGTTGATGGAGTGGGTCTGTGCGGCCAAGATCGGCGGCGACGCCAACATCGGCAAGGGCATCTATACGCATTTCCTGGATCAGGAAGGCATGGTGCGCGCGGATCTCACGGTCTTCCGCATGGCGGACCGGTGCCGCATCGTGGACGGCGCCGACGCCGGCCCGCGCGACTTCAATTACCTGAAGCGCACGGCGCAGGACAAAGGCTTCGACGTCACGATCACGGACGTCTCGGAAAAGTTCGTCACCATCGGCTTTTGGGGCCCCAATGCCCGCGTGAACCTTCAGAAGGTGGTCGAAGACCCCGACGGGCTCCTGGCGGCGAATATCCCGTTCGCCGCGATCAAGCCGATCCGGATCGCCGGTAAGGATGTCGCGGCCTTCCGCCTCTCCTACGTGGGCGAGCAGGGCTGGGAGCTCCACATGCGCTATGAGGACGGCCTCGCCGTCTGGGACGCGCTGCGTTCGACCGGCGTGATCGCGGTCGGCGTCGAGACCTATGCCAATTCCCGCCGCATGGAAAAGAGCCTGCGCTTGCAGAACGCGGATCTCTTGACCGAATACAATCTCCTGGAAGCGGGTCTCGCCCGTCCCAAGGTCAAGGACGCCGACTTCTGCGGCAAGGCCCGGCACCTCGAGCACAGGGCCCGCGCGCATCAGCCCGCCATGCTATGCACGCTGGTGATGACGGACAACATGGATAAGGCGGGCGTGGCGCGCTATCCGGTCGGCACCTTGCCGGTCATGGATCCGGAAACGGGCGAGACGCTCGTGGATGCTGAGGGGCGCCGTTCCTACACGACATCGATCGCCTATGGGCCGACGATCGGGAAGAACATCGCGCTCGCGCATCTGCCGTGGTCCTATTGCCAGGAAGGGCGCAAGCTGGTGGTGGAATATTTCGGCGAGCGCTATCCGGTCGAAGTGGCCTCGGTCGGCTACAAGCCGCTCTACGATCCGGACAATCTGAAGCCGAGAAGCTGAGCGTTCAGGCCGGTCGATGGATCAGGTCGCGAGGGCGTCGATCAGTGGCGTCTTCGAGAGCACGCGCGCGCCCTCGGCGCCGATCACG
The DNA here is from genome assembly GCA_035310205.1 of Aliidongia sp. GTDB lineage: Bacteria > Pseudomonadota > Alphaproteobacteria > ATCC43930 > CGMCC-115725 > Aliidongia. The sequence goes on along the minus strand of DATGEK010000007.1, from coordinate 131,805 downwards.
ACCTGCTGTTCGAGCTTGATCCCATCCGGGCCGCCGGCCTCGCCGATATAGCTTTCGACGGAGACGACCATGTTCTCCTGGAACACGCCGTCATAGCCCCAGTCCTTCCAGTCGGCGACGTAGGCGATGGAGGGGTATTCATCGACGAAGCCGCAGCCGTGCAGCATCATCATGTAGCGGTTCGGCAAGTATTCATCCGGCACTGACCAGCATTTCTCCGCGAACTCGCGGAACGCAAGGCCCGGGCGCAGCAGGCCCGTGTTGAACAGGACCTGCTCGGTGGCAAGATCGTATAGTCGCCGGTGCCGGTCGGTCGGCTTGCCGTCCGGACAGATCCAGCTACGGGAAATATCGGCCAGATAGCCGAAGGGGCCGACAAGATCCGTGTCGAAGCCCACGACGTCGCCTGCCTCGATCACCCGATTGCCGGATTCCTGGAACCAGGGATTGGTGCGCGGCCCGGAGGCAAGCAGGCGGCACTCGATCCATTCGCCGCCATGCGCGATATTCGTCTCGTGCAGCAGCGACCAGAGCTGGTTTTCGGTGATGCCGGGCACCAGCGCGTCCCGCATGCGGCCGATGGCGAGATCGCAGACTTCCATCGCAGACTGCATGCACGCGATCTCTTCCGCCGATTTCACCATGCGCGCCTGCTCGGCCGCTTCCTGCACGTCGAACAGTTGCACGCCATGGCTCTTAAGCCGCGAGGCGCCCAGCGGATCGCAGCGGTCGACGGCAAGGCGGCGGTTGCCGCCGCCAAACCGGCGAAGCAGGCTTTCGATCTCATCGGCCCAGAGATTGGCCTTTTCCGTAGTGCGGCCCCCCGCAAGGAAATAGATCCAGGGTGTGCAAGGCCGCACCTCGTCCACGATCGGCGAGCCGTCGGTGACATGTCGCGAGGAAGTGAACTCGAACAGGATCACCGGCCCGTCGGTCGCGACGAAGGCACAGCGGCTGGGGGCGTGCGCGGTCCAGACCGCCATGTTCCGTGTGCCGGTTGCATAGCGCAGATTCATCGGGTCGAAGAGGACGGCGCCGGCGTAGTCGCGCTTGCGCAGCTCGGCGCGCAGCCGTTCCAGCCGGTAACGGAGCAACGCGCCCTGATCGATCCGCTCCATGCGGGCCAGGATGCCGGGATCGATCGGCACTGCCTGACGCGGTGGCGTGTCCTGCATCGGCACGGCCATGGTCAGCAGTCGGCTGGTGGAACGGGGCGTTTCCTGGGGCATGGCGGCAGGTCCGGGACGGGTGATGGGACACCGGCTCGGTCCGGCGCGGGCGTTCCAGCGGCCGGACGGTCCATGAGCCACCCTAACAATCCGGGGAAGCGCAAACAACGAAAATGTACAATTATGTCATTGAAAATGACTTACATGTCGAATATATATACACATGTGTACATTCACGCGTGCGAAGTTCCGCTCCGAGGGGGCGAACGCCGCCAGCCGCGCTGCATCGCCAATTAGGCGCGCGCCCCACTGTCCCAAATCGACCGTGATTGTGTCGCAAATATACTTTCGGGCTTCAGGGCGCGGGATATCCTGTTGCAGACCGATGATGTACCTTTTCCAGGACGTGTACTGCCTCAGATGCCTTAGTGGTGAAGCGCCATGGACACCGTCGTTACCAGGCAGCGTTTGTTCGTATTCTATCTGGTGCCTGACTTTACGTTGCTCGCCTTCTCATCGGCGGTTGAAGCACTGCGCCTGGCCAACTATGTCCTCGGTCACGAAGCCTATATCTGGCGGCTTGTTTCTGCCGACGGAAACAAGGTTCGCGCGAGTTGTGGCGTTTCGTTCGATACCGACAATGACGTGGCGACCGAGCGACAGGCCCTCTCCCGCGGAGAGCGGCCTTTCATGACGGTGGTCTGTGCCGGCCAGTACGTGGAACGGCATGCCGACAAGCCGGCGGAGGCTTGGCTGCGGCAGTGTCGACAGAACGGTGTGGCGGTCGCGAGCCTATGTACCGGAGCGCATATCCTCGCCCGGGCGAAGCTGCTCGACGACAAGAAATGCGTGATCCATTGGGAGAATTTCCCAAGCTTCGTCGAGCAATTCAGAGGAGCCTGCGTCAGGACCAGCCTGTTCGAGATCGACGGCGGCATCCACACCTGCGCCGGTGGCACGGCATCCTTCGACATGATGCTGCACATCATCCAGCGGGATTTTGGCGAAGCCGTGGTCAGCGGTGTCTGCGAGATGGCCTTCGTCGACCGCGTCCGCAGCCCCACAGACCGACAGCGGCGGCCTTCCGCCCGCCGGGCCGAAGTGCTTCACTCGGAGATCGCCAACCTGATCGAGCGCATGCAGGAGACGCTGACGGAGCCGCTTCCGGTCGATGAGCTGATGGCGGGGATACGACTGACGCGGCGACAGGTCGAGCGCATCTTCCGGAGCGAGCTCGGCTCCTCGCCCGCGCGCTACTACATGAGGCTGCGCCTGGAGCGCGCCAGGCTGCTGCTGTCGCAGATGACGACGCCGATTGTCGAGGTGGCGATCGCGAGCGGGTTCAACTCGGCCTCGCATTTCTCGAAATGCTACCGGGACACCTATGGCTGCTCACCGCAACAGACGCGGAAGCATAAGAATTTGACCCTCAGCGCTGCTTAGGCGGACTTGCCCCAGCGTGCGAAAGATCGACGAGTGCGCTGAAGTGTAGAGAATTTGCAAGTATTCGCGTCGGCGTGATTGACGCGTTTTGGTTGGGTCAATGAACTATTTCGGCAAAAGATTGTCGGCGAAAGTGGCGGCGCCAACAATCATCGACTAACCGTCACGGGAGGTGAAACAAATGAAGTATCTTGCCACGGCAGCGTGCCTGACCATCGGGCTCGCCGCTTCGGTTACAACCGCAGAGGCGGCGCAATGCGGCGACGTGACCATCGCCAGCATGAATTGGCAGAGCGCCGAGGCTCTGGCCAGCGTCGACAAGTTCATCCTCAACACGGCCTATGGCTGTAGCGCCACCGTGATCGTCGGCGATACCGTGCCGACGATCACCGCGATGACCGAGAAGGGCAAGCCGGACGTCGCACCCGAAGGGTGGGTCGATCTGCTCCCGGACGTCGTGCAGCGCGGCGTTACCGAAAAGAAGCTGATCGTCGCCGGCGACTCGATTTCGGACGGCGCGATTCAGGGCTGGTATATCCCGAAATACGTCGCCGACGCCCACCCCGACATCAAGACGATCGCCGATGCCCTGAAGCATCCCGAGCTGTTCCCAGCACCTGAGAACCACTCGAAGGGCGCCGTCTTCAACGGCCCGCAAGGCTGGGGTGGAACGGTCGTCACGGCGCAGCTCTACAAGGCCTATGGCGCGGAGAAGGCCGGCTTCGTGCTCGTCGATACCGGTTCCGCCGCCGGCCTCGACGGCTCGATCGCCAAGGCCTACGAGCACAAGGAAGGCTGGCTGGGTTATTACTGGTCCCCGACCTCCATCCTCGGCAAATACGACATGGTGCGGCTCGACGCCGGCGTCCCCCACGATGCCGCGGAGTGGAAGCGCTGCAACACCGTCGCCACGTGCCCGGACCCGAAGCCGAACGCCTGGTCGACGGATCACGTGAAAACGCTGGTGGCGGCGAGCTTTGCCGCGAGCGCCGGCGAACCGGTGATGAATTACCTCAAGGCTCGTGGCTGGTCGACCGCCACCGTGAACAAGCTCCTCGCGTGGATGACCGACAATCAGGCGACCGGCGATGATGCCGCGAAATACTTCATCAAGAATAACGAGCCGATCTGGACCAAGTGGGTGTCGGCGGATGCGGCCGATAAGATCAAGAAGGCCGCGCGGTAGGTCTGACACTCGGGTCTCTTGACCCGGACGGAGGCGGTGGCTCGGCCTTGTGCTCGGGCGTGGCGTCAATCGCACGACAAAGAGCACGGTGCAAGAAGGTGCAGCGCAATGGACTGGTCGAGCTTCCCGCATCTGGATGATGACTTCCTGCAGCAGCTGAAGAAGGGCATCGACGAAGGTTTTCGAGGCTTTACTCGAGCTTATGGAGACGGCATCGAGGCCTTCTTCAGTCCGCTTCAACAGTTTCTGATCCATTCCGAACGATTCATGACCACCACGCCGTGGCCGATCATTCTGCTGCTGATCGCTGCTATTGCGTGGTTCGCCAGCCATAGCTGGCGGATCGTGGTCAGCACGATCGTGACACTCGTCGCCATCGGCCTCTTCGGCATGTGGGACGATACGATGAAGACCATCTCCATGATCTTTGTCTGCACTGTGCTTTCGATCGTGGTCGGCATGCCGATCGGCATCGCCATGTCGCGCTCCGACAGGCTGCAGGGCGCGATCAATCCGGTGCTCGACGTCATGCAGACGATGCCGAGCTTCGTCTATCTGATACCGGTCGTCATGCTGCTGGGCATCGGCAAGGTGCCGGGCCTCATCGCCGTGGTCATCTATGCGATCCCGCCGATGATCCGGTTGACCAACCTCGGCATTCGCCTTGTCGACAAGGAGGTTCTAGAGGCGGCCGACGCGTTCGGGTCTTCCGGCTGGCAACGCTTGAAGAACGTGCAGCTACCGCTTGCGCTCCCGACCATCATGGCCGGCATCAACCAGACGATCATGATGGCGCTCGCCATGGTCGTCATCGCTTCCATGATCGGCGTGCAGGGACTTGGGCAACCGGTGCTGAAAGCCATCGCCAATCAATATTTCACGCTCGGGGTCTTCAATGGGCTGGCCATCGTCGGCATCGCGATCATCTTCGACCGCGTCAGCCAGGCTTTCGGCCGGCGGCTCCAGAAGCACCGGGAGGTCGTCCATGGCTGACGCGCGGCAGAACTGCTACGGCATCGAAATCAAAGGGCTTTCGAAGATCTTCGGCGTCAATCCCCTGAAGATGGTCCCGTTGCTGGAACAGGGCATCACCAAGTCGGAGATGATCCAGCGCCATGGCCATGTGGTCGGCCTCAGGGACATCAACATCTCGATGCTGGCCGGCGGCATCCAGGTCATCATGGGCCTCTCCGGTTCCGGCAAGTCGACGCTGATCCGTCACATCAACCGATTGATCGATCCCAGCGTCGGAACCATCCTCGTCGGCGGCGACGACGTGGTGAAGATGTCGCCCCACGAGTTGCGGGAGTTCCGGCGCCTTAAGACCGCGATGGTGTTCCAGAATTTCGGGCTGCTGCCGCATCGCAACGTGCTGGACAATACGGTCTATGGCCTGGAGGTGCAGGGGCTGCCGCGGGCCAAGCAGGTCGAGGCCGCGATGCATTGGCTGGAGCGCGTCGGGCTGAAAGGGTTCGAGACGCGATATCCCAACCAGCTTTCCGGCGGCATGCGGCAACGGGTCGGCCTCGCGCGCGCCTTGGCCAACAATGCGCCTATCCTGCTCATGGACGAGGCATTCTCTGCACTCGACCCGCTGATCCGCCTCGATATGCAGACGATCCTTCTGGACCTCCAAAAGGAGATCAAGAAGACGATCGTCTTCATCACCCATGATCTGGATGAGGCGCTGCGCCTCGGCGATCGCATCGCGATCCTCCGCGACGGCGAGGTCATCCAGCAGGGAACGGCGCAGGAGATCGTGCTCAATCCGGCAAACGACTACATCATGAGCTTCGTCCGCCACGTCAATCGCGGGCGGGTGATCCAGGTCGAGACGATCATGAGCCCCATGGTGGAGGGCGAGGCGGCCGGACACGTCACGGTTCCGGCCGGCACGGTGCTCGAATGTGCGGCGGAACGCCTGGTTTCACACGGTGCCGATCGCCTCGGGGTCACCAATGGGCATGACGTCCAGATCGGAACGGTCTCGATGCACAGCATCCTCTCGGCCATGGTCTCGGGGGCCGCCTGACCCCGCCGCTTGTCGCCGACACGAAGACCTATGCCGGGCCGCCGGCCCACAGCGCCCAGAAGGCAAACAGAGGACGATCGCCCGAGCGCATCGCGTGCCTGATGCCCGGCGGGTTGTAGAACGAGCCGCCGATGCCTGGCGTGAACCAGGAGGTGTCGCCGTGCCGGAATTCTCCCTCCGACAGGATGAGATAGGTCTCTTCCGGCGCGTGGTCGTGATCGGGATAGCGAACGTTGGGCGCCATGAGCGTGACGCCCAGCCAGGCATCCCGGCGATCCTCCAGCCCTCCGGGCCCTACGATCATCGCGTTCGCGTGCCCGTCCGAAAAATTGTCGCTCGCGGACGCATTCGAGGTTCGCCGGCGCCATTGCAGCGACGGCTCGATAGTTCGGAATGCCGTCACGAGGTCCAGCAGAACGGGACTGGAGGGACGAACCTCAAGGGCTTGCTCGAGGTGCGAGCAAACAGGCAGGCGCTCCCCTGGGCCGGTGGCCTCGGGCGCGGGCGTTTCGAGCGCCCGGAGGATGTTCGCGATCGAACGGCGGGAGGCCGGGATCCCGGCACAGAGATCAAAGCCGTTGAATGCCGCGTCGATGAATTGCTGCAGGCCCGCGCTTCGGTGGATCATGACGCGTATCCCGATTCCGGAAGGGGCGGCTAGATGTCCTTGAGCAGGCGCAGGGCGTCGTAGATCGCCGCGTGGGTATTGCGCGCGGCGACCGCGTCGCCGATGCGGAATAGCTGGAACCTGCCGTCGGGATTACGCACGACGGACTGTGCCTCGCCGGCGATGAGATGATCGTGCGATAGTTCCCCGAGGTTGCTTGAGATCGGCTTCAGTTCGAAATAGAGCTCGTCCAGCGGGATGGTGCCGTGGTTGATCACCACCTGATCCACCACCCGTTGTTTCGCGACACCGCCGTAGTCGCTGCCGACATGGGCGATCAGCTGATTGCCATTCCGCTCGACCGCGCCGAGCCGGAACGTGACGGTGAAGGTCGCATCCAGCTTCTGCAGGGAACGCATGTAGGGGACGAGATTCATCCCCATGACCTCCGGGGCGAACGACCGGTCGGGTGTCATGATCTCGACCTTCGCCCCTGTGTTGGCGATGACCTCGGCCGCCTGGAGGCCGGCATGGTCTCCGGCATCATCGAAAATGAGCACGTTGCTGCCCGGCTTCACATCGCCGGAGATGATGTCCCAGGCGGAAACGACGAGGTCGTTGCCCGCCGTCAGGACCTCGGTATGGGGCAGCCCGCCCGTCGCCACGATCACGACGTCCGGCGTCTCCGCCTCGACGGTCGCGGCATCCGCCCAGGTGTTGAACCGGAAAGCGACACCAAGCTTCTCGCACTGGTCCATGCGCCAGTCGATGATGCTGATCATCTCGCGGCGCCGGTGATTTTGCGCGGTAAGGCGGATTTGGCCGCCCGGGCTGGCCGCCGCTTCGAAGACGACGACATCGTGGCCGCGCTCGCCGGCGACCCGCGCGGCCTCGAGGCCGGCGGGCCCCGCGCCGACGATGACGACCTTCTTGTGCGCATCCGCCTTCGCGATCGCATGCGGCATGGTGAGTTCGCGGCCGGTCGCGGCATTGTGGATGCAATAGGCGGAGCCGCCCTGGTAGATGCGGTCGAGGCAGTAGTTCGCGCCGACGCAGGGCCGAATGTCGTCCTCGCGCTTTTCGATGATCTTCCGGACGATGTGCGGATCGGTCATATGGGCGCGCGTCATGCCGACCATGTCGACCTTGCCGGCGGCGATCGCATGGCGGGCGGTGGCGACATCCTGGATCTTGGCGGCATGGAAGGTCGGGAAATTGGTGGCAGCACGGATTTCGCCGGCGAAGTCGAGATGCGGTGCGCTGGCCATCCCTTGGATCGGTATGACATCCGTCAGGCCGGCATCCGTGTCGATGTGTCCCCTGATGACATTCAGGAAGTCGACGAGACCGCTCGCCTTGAGGCGCTTCGAGATTTCGATGCCGTCCTCCTTGGCGAGGCCCCCCTCCAGGCACTCGTCGCCCGTATAGCGGATGCCGACGATGTAGTCGGGGCCGACGCGCTTGCGGATTTCCGTCAGCACGTCGAAGGTGAAGCGCAGCCGGTTATCGATCGAGCCGCCGTAGGGACCATCCAGCTCGTTCGTCAGCGGCGACCAGAACTGGTCCATCAGATGGCCGTAGGCCTGCAGCTCGATGCCGTCCATGCCGCCGGCCTTCATGCGCTCGGCCGCATCCGCATAGTCGTTGATGATCCGCCCGATATCCCAGTCTTCCAGCTTCTTGGGAAAAGAGCGATGAGCCGCCTCCCGGTTATGGGAGGGCGAGACGACCGGCAGCCAGAAAGCCTTGTCCCAGCGCGTCCGACGGCCGAGGTGCGTGAGCTGGATCATCACCGCGGCGCCCTGCTCGTGCACGGCGTCCGTCAGGTCCTTCACCCAGGGGACGACCTCGTCCTTGTAGACGAGCAGGTTGTTGAATACCGGCGGGCTGTCCTTCGACACGGCGGCTGAGCCCGCCGTCATCGTCAGGGCAACGCCGCCCTTGGCCCTCTCCACATGATAGGCCCGGTAGCGCGCCTTGGGCATGCCGTCCTCCGGATAGGCAGGCTCGTGGGAGGTGAGCATGATGCGGTTGCGCAGCGTCAGGTGCTTGAGTTGGAAAGGCTGGAGAAGGGCGTCGTTCGACATCGGCCGAAATCCGAACTGAGGGATCTTTCGTGACGGTTAATCAGAATGTACATTTATGTCAAGAAGAGAGACGGATCCGTACTACCAAAGTACACAAATGTACATTTTTCTGGTGCGGGTGCTTTCGATCTGGTAGGAGGATGTATGGAACAGCCATTGAACGATAGCGGTTGGCGCGGATCGCCAGAGGTCTGGCTGGAGGCGGCCTACGAGTCGCTGCTCGAGTCCGGCGTCGATGCCGTGAAAATCCAGCCGCTCGCCAAGAAGCTCAATCTTTCGCGCACCAGTTTCTATTGGTTCTTCGACGATAGGGAGGCGCTTCTTCAAGCGCTCATCGCCCGCTGGCGAGAGAAGAACACGGGAAATATCGTCAAGCAAACGGAGGCATATGCCGAAACCGTCGCGGAAGCGATGCTCAATTTATTCGATTGCTGGCTCGATCGAAATTTATTCGACTCCCAGCTCGAGTTTGCCGTGCGGAGCTGGGCGCTACAGTCCCCCGATATCCTCGCCGAAGTCCAACAGGCAGATTTCATTCGCCTGGAAGCCATCAAACGTATGCTGCTTCGCTTCGGTCACACGGATATTGCGGCCGACGTGCACTCGCGGACGGTCTATCTCGTACAGATCGGCTATATCTCCATGCAGACGCGCGAAGACGTCGCCGCTCGCATGAAGCGGATCCCCGAATACGTGACAATATTCACCGGCCAGGCGCCGCAGCAAAGAGAGCTCGATCGCTTCTTTGCGAGGCACGGCTATACGCCGCAATGACGGGATTCCGGCGATGACCAGCGCATTGCGGATCGGCGTGATCGGAGGTGGCGGATGGCTCGGCGGCGCCATCGTCCGGTCGATCCTCAAGGCAAAGCTCACGTCCCCGCAGCGGCTTACGCTGTCCAGCCGGCGGGATCCGCCGCCGGATTTCCCGGGCGTCGTCTGGACACGGGATAACCAGGATCTGGTCGACCACTCGGACGTGGTCATCGTTTCGGTACGCCCGGCCGACTGGCCGGCCCTCACCATCGTTGCGGGCGACAAGCTCGTCCTCTCCGTCATGGCCGGAATCCGGCTCGCGCAATTGTCCGAGCAATTCAAGGCGGAACGCGTCGTTCGCGCCTTGCCGAATGCGGCGGCCGAAGTCGGAAAGTCCTATACTCCGTGGGTCGCCTCGGCCGGCGTCAACGACCTCGACCGCTCGGTCGTGCGGAGCATCTTCGACGCCTGCGGGATCCAGGATGAAGTCGCGAACGAGGCCGATATCGATTATCTGACCGGGCTGTCCGGTTCCGGTCCCGCGTTTCCGGCGCTCCTCGCCGCAGTCATGATCGAAGATGCCGTCGCGCACGGCATCGCCCGCCATATCGCCCGTCGAAGCGCCACCGCCACCATGGTCGGGGCCGGGTATCTCTTCGAGCAGATCGGTGAGGAACCCGCCGAAACGGTCGACCGCTTCGTCGCCTATGGCGGAACGACCGCGGCCGCCATCGAAGCGATGCGAAGCCGCGGCTTCGACGCGGCCGTTTCCGCAGGCCTCGCCGCGGCGCTCAAGAAATCGGTGGGCTTGGGGCACGGCTCCTGACTGGCCGCTCGAAGCCGGCGATGGCGGTGCTCCAGCCTTTTAAGAACATGCCGTCCAACAGGGAGAATCAGAATGAAACGACTGTTAGCGTCGACTTGTCTGGCGTCGGCATTGCTTGCCGGCGCATCCGCCGCTCGCGCCGCTGAATGTGGTCACGTCACGATCGCCAGCATGAATTGGCAAAGTGCCGAGGTCCTGTCGAGCATCGACAAGTTCGTTCTCAACACCGGCTATGGCTGCGACGCCGAAATCACCATCGGCGATACCGTGCCGACGATCACCTCCATGGCCGAGAAGGGCCAGCCCGATGTGGCGCCCGAGGCCTGGATCGACCTGCTGCCGGACGTCGTCAAACACGGCATGGATGAAGGCAAGCTGGTCACGGCGGCGAAATCCCTGCCTGACGGCGGCGTCCAGGGCTGGTGGATCCCCAAATATTTCGCCGACGCGCATCCGGAATTGAAGACGATCGGTGATGTGCTGAAGCACCCCGAGCTTTTCCCGAATCCCGAACATCCCGAGAAGGGCGCCGTCTTCAACGGCCCGCAGGGTTGGGGCGGGACCGTGGTGACGGCGCAATTGTATAAGGCGTTCGCCGCCGACAAGGCCGGCTTCGACCTGGTCGATACGGGCTCCGCGGCCGGCCTCGATGGTTCGATTGCGAAAGCCTATGAACGCAAGCAGCCCTGGCTCGGCTACTACTGGTCGCCGACCGCGCTGCTCGGCAAATATCCGATGGTGAAGCTGGACGCCGGCGTGCCCCACGACGCGGCCGAATGGAAGCGCTGCAACACCGTCGCGAGTTGCCCGGACCCGAAGCCGAATGCCTGGCCCGTCGACCATGTCTTCACGCTGGTTTCGAAGACGTTTTCGGCGCGCGTCAACCCATCGGTCATGGAGTATCTGAAGCAGCGGTCCTGGAGCAATGCCACCGTCGAAGTGCTGATGGCCTGGATGACGGACAACCAGGCGAGCGGCGAAGAAGGCGCCAAGCACTTCTTCAAGGGAAATCCCGACATCTGGACCAAGTGGGTTTCGCCGGATGCGGCGAAGAAGATCAAGGCGGCACTCTGAACCAACCCAAGTCGCGGCGCGGAAGAAACGCGCCGCGACGGCAACAAGTATAAAATAACTGCGGATCGGCCGACTTCTTTCAACAGGGGTGCGGAATGGAATGGTTTTTCAAATTCCCGCACATGGGCGATGACGCTCTTCGCAATCCGAAAAAGATGATCGACCTTGAGAAGCACCGGGAGGTCGTCCATGGCTGACGGATCCGCCAATCACTATGGCATTGAGATCAAGCATCTCTCGAAGATCTTCGGGGTGAACGCCCGGGCCATGGTGGCGCTTGCCGAGCAGGGCATCTCGAAAACCGAGATGCTCCAACGCCATGGCCATGTGCTTGGCCTGCGCGACATCAACATCTCCATGCCCCCGGGGGACATTCAGGTCATCATGGGCCTGTCGGGCTCGGGCAAGTCGACGCTCATCCGCCACATCAACCGGCTTATCGACCCGACGGCCGGAGAGGTCCTGATCGGCGGGGAGGATGTCGTGAAGATGGGGCCGCGCGAGTTGCGCGAGTTTCGCCGCCACAAGACGGCGATGGTGTTTCAGAAGTTTGCGCTGCTGCCCCACCGCAATGTGCTGGACAATACCGTCTACGGTCTTGAAATGCAGGGCGTGCCGCGCGCCCGCCAGGTCGAGGCCGCCATGCGCTGGATCGAGCGCGTCGGCCTCCGCGGTTTCGAGCGCAGCTATCCGAACCAGCTCTCCGGCGGCATGCAGCAGCGCGTCGGCCTCGCGCGCGCGCTCGCCAACGATGCGCCGATCCTGTTGATGGACGAGGCCTTCTCGGCGCTCGATCCATTGATCCGCATGGACATGCAGCAGGTTCTCCTCGGCCTCCAGAAGGAGATCAAGAAGACCATCGTCTTCATCACCCACGACCTCGACGAGGCGCTTAGGCTCGGTGACAAGATCGCGATCCTGCGTGACGGCGAGATCATCCAGCAGGGCACCAGCCAGGACATCGTCCTGAATCCGGCCGACGACTATATCGCCAACTTCGTCAAGGAGGTGAACCGGGGCCGCGTCATCCGCGTCGATGCCGTCATGTCGCCGGTCGAGCCCGGCTACCGGCCCGGCGGCGCGTGCGTGGCATGCGGCACCACGCTCGAGGACGCCATCCGCGTGGCGGCCTATGAGCCCGTGACCGACCTAGCCGTCGTCGGCCCCGCAGGCGAACCCGTGGGGACCGTCAATCTTCGCCAACTAGCCGGCGCCGTCGTCACGCGTCCCTGACGGTGCAGTAAACGGCCAAACCATGCCAGGCAAGCTTCGGCGCGGTTTGCGCTGGAAGGCGAACGCGAGGGGCCTATCGATCGACCACCAAGTCGCTCAAGGGCTTCGAGCAGCATGGCAGGAACCACCCGGCATCGATCTCCCGCTGCCGGATGCCGCCATTGTGCTGCATAGCGACGGTCCCGCTGACCAGCTTCGACTTGCAGGTGCCGCACAGCCCATTCGCGCAGGACGAAGGAATTCTGATGCCCTGCCTCTTGGCGAAGGAGAGCACGGTCTGCCCGGCAGGGACCTCGATAGCGCGGGCCTGCTTGGCGAAATCGACCCGAAACGATTGCGTCCCCATCCCTTCGGCCTCGAGAGGGGCGTCTTTGATCGGGCCGTCCTCGAGCGGCGTCGCGTCGAAGCTCTCCTGAAGATAATTCGTCGCCGGCACGCCCAATTCCGAGACGATGTCGCGCGCGGCTTTCATGAACGGCGCCGGCCCGCAGCACATGACGGTCCGTTCGGCGACGTCGGGAACAGCCAGGGAAAGGTATGGTTTCGAGATCCGGCCCGAGAGCCCCGGCCAGGACCGCTCATCGGCGATGTCTTCCGGCAGCAGGTGCAGGCGAAATCCCTTGATCTGGCTCGCCAATAGCGCGAGCTCGTCCCGGAAGATGACGTCGCGCGGCGATCTCGCCGCATGGATGAACACCACGTCGGCGGGCTCAACCGCGTCGGCCAGGTCGCGCGCGATCGACATCAGGGGTGTTATGCCCGAGCCACCGGACAGGAAGAGGAATTTTCGGCCTGCGCCGTTCGGCCGGACGAAGGCGCCCAAGGGTCCCTTCGCCTGCACCGTGACGTTCGGGGTGAGGTTGTCGTGCAGCCAGTTGGAGATCTTGCCGCCGGCCACACGCTTGACGGTGATCGAGATCGCGTTTTGGCGATGGGGCGAGGAAGAGATGCTGTAGCACCGGCTCTCCGCCGCGTCGCCGAGCTCAAGGTCGAACAGGAAATATTGGCCCGCGTGGAAGTCGAAGTATTTGCCGGCCGGAGAGACGAATGTGAATGTCTTGACGTCATGCGTCTCCTGATGGACGTCCACGCACATCAACCGGTCGTCGACCTCCGGATCCCAGCTCGTCTTCGGCCGCCCGTGGTTCACCGGCGGGCGATCATCAATAGCCATGGGCGCGCATCCGTTCGATGTACCAGGTCGCGAACTTGTCGAGGTGCCCTTCCGTGAAAGCCGAGTAGCACCCCGGCTCATAGGCCGGATCGCGGATCCCGGCGTGCGATCTGGCGACCAGCTCCGAATCCTGGTCGGTCGTGGCGACCCACACGTCGGTCAGTTTTTCGAGATCATAGTCGACGCCTTCGACGGCTGCCTTGTGGACCAGCCACTTGGTGCGGACCAGGGTCCTGTCGGCCGACAGCGGAATGACCAGCGACGTCACCGCATGGTCGCCCATGAAATGGTGCCAGCAATTATGGCCCCAGAGGTGGGTGTCGCCGAGATCCTTGCGGGTCATCGAGCCCAGCAACCTGGCGGAAGCCGCCGTCGAGTCCGGCGTCTGGGACTCGCCCTTGCCGGCGATGATCAGCCGCTGCGTGCGGAAATTGGTGGCGCAGTCCAGCAACTGCTCCACGGAGGCGGATGGGTAGCCTTCGGCCTCCCACTGCCTGGTGCGCTCGGCGTAAAGCGCCTGATGCCGTTCGGCATCCGCCCGGTCTTCCTCGCTCAAGCTCTCGGGGTCATAGCCGAAATCGAGGTCGATGAACGACACGCACAGTTCGGGGTGATTCGACGAGCAATGGTAGCACTCCCGATTATTCTCCAGGGTCAGCTTCCAATTGCCGTGCTCGATCACTTCGGTCTGGAACGCGATCTTGGCATTGCGGATGTCGTAGGGAGCCAGCCGGCGTTCCATCACCTCGGCGAGGCGATCGATGTCCTCGGGCGGGTCGTCGGAGAGGCAGACGTAGATCAGTCCGCCGATCGACCTGAAGGGGACTGGCTTCAGGTTCCGGCAGCCCTTGTCGAAGCCCGCGCCCATGTGCGGCGCATGCACGAGCTCACCGCTCAACTCGTAGGTCCACTGGTGATACGGACAGACGAGCTTCGATACGACCGAAGGCCCGGGAGGCAGCAACCGGGATCCCCGATGTCGGCAGACGTTATGCAGAACCTGTATCCGCCCGTCGTCGTCGCGCAGCAGGATTATGCTGGACGTGCCGGCCTCGACCACGCTCGCATCGCCCGGCTCGGGCACATCGCACTCCAGGCCGACATAGATCCAGTGCTTGCGAAACAGCACGTCGAGATCGGCCTCGAACACGTCCGGGCGCGTATAGAGGCCTTGCGGCAGCGAATGGCCGGCCAAGCGGGCATCGAGCAGGGCGGAAATGGAGGGTGAAGCGGCCTGGGACATCATTTGCCTCATTGATCATCAAGAGATCATTGAGCCCCAGGCGCACCCTGCTCAACGCCACAAATGGGCCGCCTTGACATAATTTGGTGTAATGCGAATCATCGCGATGATGTGGTCGAAACGGCGGAGGCGCCGGCGCGAAACCCGACTGCGTGAACATCGACAGCAAAGGACGTCGCCTCTTGGCAAGCCTGAGACGGAAGCTGCCGCCTCTGACGGCCCTCACTGCCTTTGAAGCGGCGGCGCGCTTGGCCAGCTTCACGAACGCTGCGCATGAGCTTGGCATCACGCAGGCGGCCGTCAGCCGGCAGATCCACGTTCTCGAAGAGCTCCTTGGCTCTCCCCTGTTCCGCCGCCTTCATCGCAGGATCGAGCTGACGGAGAGCGGCAAGCTGCTTTCTTCCACCACCTCGAATGCCTTCAACCTGATCGCGGACACGGTTGCTGAAATCTCGAAGGGCGGCGCCGGTGACGAGCTCACGATTTCGGCGACGGTGGCGTTCGCCCAGTTCTGGCTGCTGCCGCGGATATCCAGTTTTTCGCGCCGGCATCCGCAGATCAAGCTGCGGATCGTGAGCCAAGATACGGCGATCAACATCGACAGTGGGGACGCGGACCTGACCATCCGGTTCGGAAGCGGCGTCTGGCCCGATGGCGTGGCCGAGTTTCTATTCGACGACGAGATCTTCCCGATCTGCAGCCCGGAGTTTGCCCGCCAGATCGGCAAGCTCGAGAAGCCGCAGGAACTGATCCGTTACCCCCTCATCACCTATGACGTCGCCGATCCGACCTGGACCGGATGGAACGAATGGCTCGCGGCGTTTTCGGTCGAGGCCCCACAACGGCCGCGTGGCATGCACTGCAGCTTCTACACGGAGGCCATCCATGTCGCCCTGAGTGGCGAGGGTATCGCGTTGGGCTGGAAACGCCTCGTCGAGGACCTGTTGGCTCAAAATCGCCTGGTCCGACTTACAGACGCTTCGATAAGCACGCGAAACGCGTACTTCATTGTTGTTCCGAGGCGTCGCCGGAAAAGGGAAGACGTCGAACGGTTCATCCAATGGCTGAAGGACGTGTCCAAGGAGGCGGATGCCTGAACGCCTCGATATCAAGAGCGAGGCGGTCCCCAACCGCGTGCCTAGCACTCCGGTAGATTCACGGCCAATCCGCCCAAGCTCGTTTCCTTGAACTTGGCGCTCATTTCCTCGCCGGTCTGGCGCATCGCTTCAATGCAGTTGTCGAGCGGCATGAAATGCGAGCCGTCGCCACGCAGCGCGAGCGAGGCGGCGGCCACAGCCTTGATGGCCCCGATGCCGTTGCGCTCGATGCAGGGCACCTGCACCAGCCCAGCAGCGGGATCACATGTCATGCCGAGATGATGTTCCAGCGCGATCTCAGCAGCGTTCTCCACCTGTTCGGGTGTGCCGCCGAGCACGGCGCACAGCCCTGCCGCGGCCATGGCTGCAGCTGAGCCGACCTCGCCCTGGCATCCGGCCTCGGCACCGGAGATCGACGCGTTGTGTTTGATGAGGCCACCGATCGCGGCGGCGGTCAGCAGGAAATCAGATATCTTGCTGCTGTCTGCGCCGTTGCAATGGTCGAGGTAGTATCGAAGCACCGCCGGAACGACACCGGCTGCGCCGTTGGTGGGCGCGGTCACCACCTTGCCGCCGGCGGCATTTTCCTCGTTGACCGCCATGGCATAGACGCTGAGCCAGTCGGTGGCCGCATGGGGCTGGCTCGAATTAGCCCGCCGTTCGGCAATGAGCTGTTGGTGGATTTTTCTTGCCCTCCGGCGCACCCGCAGTCCGCCGGGCAGCTCGCCCTCCTGCGCCAGCCCTCGTTCGATGCAGCCGTTCATCACCGCCCAGATGCGCTCGAGCCCCTGCTCGATGTCACCGGCGGAGCGAACAGCCCGCTCGTTCTGGTACTTCATCGCCGCGATTGTCTGACCGCTTGCGCGCGCCATGCGCAACATCGCTGCGGCGTTTCCGAACGGATAGGGCCATGGCGTTGTATCCTCGGACGCCGAGACTTTCGGCGCCTCCCGTTCGGCGGCGGTCACGACGAAGCCGCCGCCAATCGAATAGTAGGTCTCGGTGACAAGCGCCGCGCCGTCGGCCGCCAGCGCCGCAAAGACAAGCCCGTTGGCGTGGCCGGCGAGCGGCGCGCCATAGTCGAAGACGATATCGACGGCGGGATCGAATGCGAGGGCGGGCAGGCCCTGGAGATGCAGCATCCGTGTCTCGTGGAGCGCTTCGAGCTCGAGCTCCGCTCGATCCGGATCGAGGTCTGCGGGCAAATAGCCCAGCAGCCCAAGGGTCACGGCGCGGTCCGTGGCATGGCCTCTGCCGGTGAAGGCGAGCGAGCCATAGAGCGTCACCTTGAGCTTCACCAGGCGCTCGGCGACGGGTGACTGCCGCAGCATCGCAAGGAAGCGTGCGGCGGCCGTCATCGGACCCATCGTATGCGAGGAGGAGGGGCCAATGCCGATCTTGAACACATCGAAGACGCTGAGGAACATACCGGATCCGTCGCTATGCGCGGCCCTTCAGGCCTGGCCATGCAGGTCTCAAGGGCCGCACGTGGTCGTTTGGGCCGCAGTCAACCATAGATAGGAAAGCGACGACACAATTCCCTGACTTCGGCAAGCACCTCCCGCTCCACCATCGCATCGCCGTGTTCGCCCTGTTCGGCCAACGCGTCGATCACCGCGAGGATCAACTCGCCGATACGGCGGAATTCTGCTTCGCCGAAGCCGCGCGTGGTACCGGCCGAGGTGCCGAGGCGGATGCCAGAGGTGACTGCCGGCTTCTCGGGATCGAAGGGAATGGCGTTTTTGTTGCAGGTGAGGCCGGCCCGCTCCAGCGCACGCTCGGCATCGCGGCCCTTTACGCCCTTGGGGCGAAGGTCGACCAGCACCAGATGGCAGTCCGTGCCGCCCGAAGTGATGTCGAGCCCGCCCGCGATCAGCGTCTCGCCGAGCGCCTTCGCGTTGTTGATGACCGCGGCGGCGTAGGCCTTGAACTCGGGTCGCAGCGCCTCACCGAAGGCGACGGCCTTGGCGGCGATCACATGCATCAGCGGGCCACCCTGATTGCCGGGGAACACCGCCGAATTGAATTTCTTGGCCAGCGCCTCGTCGTTCGTGAGGATCATCCCGCCGCGCGGGCCACGCAATGTCTTATGGGTCGTGGTCGTCACGACATGGGCGTGTGGCATCGGGTCGGGATAGAGCCCGGCGGCGACCAGGCCGGCATAGTGCGCCATGTCGACCATGAGGTACGCCCCGATCTCGTCGGCGACTTGGCGAAAAGCCGCGAAGTCGATAGCGCGCGGATAAGCGGAGGCGCCGGCGATGATCAATTTCGGCCGCGTCTCGAGGGCGCGGGCACGCAGACCCTCATAGTCGATCCGTTGGTCGGACTGGCGGACCTCATAGCTGACCACGTCGAACCATTTGCCGGACATCGTCACCGGCGAGCCGTGCGTGAGATGACCGCCGTGTGCAAGCGACATCCCCATGATCCGGTCGCCCGGCTGCAGCAGCGCCAGGAAGACGGCCTGATTGGCCTGCGCACCAGAATGCGGCTGCACATTGGCGAATGCCGCGCCGAACAGTTTCTTGGCGCGTTCGATCGCGATGGTCTCGACCTCGTCGACGAATTCGCAGCCGCCGTAGTAGCGCCGGCCGGGATAGCCTTCGGCGTATTTGTTGGTGAGGACCGAGCCCTGCGCCGCAAGCACATCGACGGAGACGATGTTTTCCGAGGCGATCAGCTCGATCTGGTTCTTCTGACGGTCGAGCTCTCGCCCGATGGCGGCGGCGATCGCCGTATCCGCCAGCGGGGCGGCCGGATCGATTTGCAGCATGGGTTCTCTCCCTTGAGGACTAGATTCCGAGTTCGACTTCGCGGCCGGCCGCCGTCAGAAGGCCCCAGACGTGACTGGCGAAGGAACGCCAGACCTCGATGCGGAACCGCTCCTCCGACTCCCGCACGAGCACGATCTGCGCCTTGTCGAAGATCGTTCGGCAGCCGGTGCTGACCGGCATCGCCTCGATATCGAAGGCGATCGCCGATCGCAGCGCCAACACGGCGTCGGCCCCCTCGATCTCGATGCCGACCTCGCGGTGGCCCACGTCGACAAGGCTGTGTGGCACCGCGCTGTAAAGGGCGGCGAAGGCGCTCTCCACCGCTTGCTGGGCGGTGGATGGTGCGATCAGGTACCATTCATCGGGACCAAGGCAGATCGCGATCTTCCCGTCGGCGGAAACGGCATCGCCGATCACCGCCGGCAGTGTCAGCCCGAAGGCCTGCGAGGCGCGCGCGAGCTCCGCCGGATCGATCCTGAGGCTGAACCTCGCGCAGTCCGACGCCGCGCGGATGGTCAGCGGCAACGGCTTGTGAATGGCGATCTCGCGGCCCGACAATGGATGAGATTCGTACATCAATACTGCGCTCCTATGCGCTGAGCCGCTTGTTCTCAGGATCGATGAAGACCATTCCGGTAATGCTGGCCGCATGCGTGCGGTCGGGCATCGGGATGTGAACCGTCTGCCCCTCGAGCGCCCGTCCCCCTTCGATCACCGCCAAGGCGATCGAGCGTCCGAGCGATGCGCTCCAATAGGCAGAGGTAATGTGGCCCACCATCTTCATCGGCAGCGCCTGGCGCGGATCCAGCACGATCTGGGCGCCTTCCTCCAGAACGACCTTCGGGTCCTGGGTCAGCAGGCCGACGAGCTGCTTGCGGTCGGGCTTCAGCATGTCCGGCCGGCTCAGCGAACGTTTGCCGACGAAGTCCGGCTTCGCCTTGCCGATCGCCCAACCGAGCCCGGCGTCATCGGGCGTGAGCGTGCCATCGGTGTCCTGGCCGACGATGATGTAGCCCTTTTCGGCGCGCAGGACGTGCATGGTCTCCGTACCGTACGGCGTGATGCCGTAGGCTTGCCCGGCCTCATGGAGCCTTTCCCAGACGGCACGGCCGAAGCGCGCCGGCACGTTGATCTCGTAGCCGCGCTCGCCGGTGAAGCTCACGCGGAACAGCCGCATCGGCGTACCGCAGATACGGCCCTCCGCCACCGACATATGCGGGAACGCGTCCTCGGATAGGTCGATGCCCTCGACGAGCGGCTCGAGCAGCCGGCGCGCGTTCGGGCCGTTGAGCGCGATGACGGCCCATTGCTCGGTGGTGGATGTCAGCCAGACCTTGAGGTGCGGCCATTCGGTCTGAAGGTAGTCCTCCATCGTGGCCAGCACGCGGGCGGCACCGCCCGTGGTCGTCGTGACGTGGAAGCGGTCGCTGGTCAGGCGGCCGATCACGCCGTCGTCGCGGATGAAGCCGTCCTCGCCGAGGAGCACGCCGTAGCGACAGCGGCCGGGGGCGAGTTTGGTCCAGGCGTTCGTGTACATCCGGTTCATGAATTCGGCCGCGTCCGGGCCGACGATCTCGATCTTGCCCAGCGTCGACGCGTCGAAGATGCCGAGCGACTCTCGGACCGCCTTGCATTCCCGCGCCACGGCGGCATGCATGTCCTCGCCCTTGCGCGGGAAGTACCAGGCGCGGCGCCAGAGCGACACCGGCTCGAAGACGGCGCCATTCTCCTCGGCCCAGCCATCGATCGGCGTCTTGCGCGTGACCTCGAACAATTCGCCACGGTTGTAGCCTGTGAAGGCGCCGAACGTAGTCGGCGTGTAGGGCGGGCGGAAGGTCGTGAGGCCAACCGCGGGTGCCGGCTTGCTCACCGCATCGGAGGCGATGGCGAGACCGTTGATGTTGGACGTCTTGCCCTGGTCGGTCGCCATGCCCGTCGTGGTGTAGCGCTTGATATGCTCGATCGACTTGAAGCCTTCACGCACCGCGAGGCGAATGTCCTTTGCGGTCACGTCGTTCTGGAAATCGACGAAGGCCCTGGCTTTCGCCGGATCCCGGTCGGTCGGCAATTCACGCTTGCCGACGCCGGTGAGCCGCAGCTCGCCGTCCACCTTATAGATCTCGACTCTGGCCCTCGCCGAGCCGTTCACGCTCAAGGCTTCCACTTTGGTCTTGAAGCCAGCATTGGCTGCCGCTGCCAGACCCGCCGCGGCCCCTTCCCCAAGGGCGGCGGCAAGGCCGAAGGAGCCGTTGCCGGCACCGGCGCAGCGGCCCGCTTCTTCGGGCGCGCCCGGCAGGAACGCTTGAAGCTCCTCGTGCCAGTCGAGCTTGCCGCGCGTATGAGAGAACAGATGCACGCTCGGGGTCCAGCCGCCACTCATCAGCACGCTGTCGCAGTCGACCGTGCGGCCATCGCCGACGACCCCGGCGCGGGTGATCGGGTTGACACGCACGGACGCGACGCGGAGCCGGCCGCTGGTCGCGGTTACGGTCCAGCCGAGCAGCACCTCGATCCCTTGCGTGGTGGCACGAGACGTCAGATGGCTCGCCACGGCGGGCCGGACGTCGACGATCGCAGCGACCTTGACACCGGCCTGGGCCAGATCGAAGGCCGCCAGCCATGCGCTGTCATGGGAGGTGACGACGACTACGCGCTCGCCAACCTTGACACCATAGCGGTTGAGATAGCTGCGTGCGGCACCGGCGAGCATCACGCCGGGACGGTCATTGCCGTCGAAGACAAGCGGCTTCTCGATCGCGCCTTGCGCGAGCACGACCTGCTTGGCGCGCACCTTCCAGAGCCGCTCGCGCGGCGCGCCCTGCGGCGGGTCGGCAAGATGGTCGGTCAGGCGCTGGCAGAGACCGACCAAATTCTGATGGTAGTAGCCGATTGCCGTGGTGCGGGGCAGGACCGTGACGTTCTTGAGGGCCGCAAGCTCGGCGGTGGCATTCGCAAGCCAGCTCCAGCCTGAGAGGCCATCGATGGTGGCATCCGTCTCGGACAGCAGCGAGCCGCCGAGCTCGGCCTGCTCGTCGACGAGAATGACCTTGGAACCGCTGCGGCCGCTCTCGAGCGCGGCCGCGAGACCCGCGGGGCCGGCGCCCACGACCAGCACGTCGCAGTGGGCGAAGCGGCTGGCGTAGATGTCCGGGTCGGGCAGCGTCGGCGACTGCCCGAGACCGGCGGCACTCCGGATAAAGGGCTCGTAGACCTTGTTCCAGAACGACTTCGGCCACATGAAGGTCTTGTAGTAGAAGCCGGCGGCGAACAGCTTGTGGAACACGTCGTTGAGCGCGCCGATGTCGTACTTCAGCGATGGCCAATGGTTCTGGCTGCTGGCGCTGAGCCCATCGAAGACCTCCAGCACGGTCGCCCGCGTATTCGGCTCAAACCGGCCCGCGCCGCGATCGGTGCCGACCAGCGCGTTGGGTTCCTCCGAACCGGCCGACAGGATACCGCGTGGGCGATGGTACTTGAACGAGCGGCCGACCAGATGGACGCCGTGGGCGAGCAGAGCCGAGGCGAGCGTATCGCCCTCGAAACCATCGTAGGCGATGCCGTTGAAGGTGAAGCGAACCTTCTTGCCGGGTTTGATCCGGCCCCTGCCGGCGATGCGATAGCTGGTCATGACCGCGCTTCCTTGAGTTCGGCTTCGGTCGGGCGAGGCTGCCCTGCCTTGTAGGTCACCAGGAATTTGTCGCTGACGGTGTCGCGCAAGGCATTGAAGAACCGGCCGCAGCCGTGCTGATGGCGCCAGCGCTCGGCGTGGATGCCTCGCGGGTTCGAGCGGATGTAGAGGAAGTCCCTCCACTCATCGTCCGTCAGCTTCGAGGGATCAGCCGGCCGGGCGATATGGGCCTCGCCGGCATAGGTGAATTCGAGTTCCGGGCGCTCGGCCTGGCAATAGGGGCAGCGGATGAGCAGCATGTTTGGTTGCTCTCAGTGGGCGACGGCCGCGGCGGCGGCCTCGTCGATCAATCGGCCGGTGGTGAAGCGCTCGAGCGTGAAGGGCGCGTTGATCGCGTGCGGCTCGTCGCGCGCGATGGTGTGGGCGAAGACATGCGCCGAACCTGGCGTTGCCTTGAAGCCACCCGTGCCCCAGCCGCAATTGACATAGAGGCCGGGCACCGGCGTCTTGCCGAGAATGGGTGAACGGTCGGGGGTCACATCGACGATGCCGCCCCATTTGCGCAGCATGCGCATGCGGCTGAAGATGGGGAACACCTCGCAGATCGCCGCCACCGTATGCTCGATCAGGGGCAGGCCGCCACGCTGGCTGTAGGAGATGTACTGATCGGTACCCGAGCCGATGACGAGTTCGCCCTTATCCGACTGCGAAATATACGCATGCACGGTGTTGGACATGACCACGCAGGGGAAAATCGGCTTCACCGGTTCCGACACCAGCGCCTGCAGCGGGAAGCTCTCCAGCGGTAACCGTACGCCGGCGGTATCCATCACCACCGAGGTATTGCCGGCGGCCGAAACCGCCACCTTCTTCGCCTTGATGAAGCCCTTGGCGGTCTCGACCCCGATGACCCCGCCGAAGGGGCCGCGGCGTATCGCCGTCACCGGGCAGTTCTGGATGATGTCGACGCCCCGCGCTGCGGCACCCCGGGCGTAGCCCCACGCCACGGCATCGTGACGGGCGACACCGCCGCGGCGCTGGAGGGCGGCGCCCATGACCGGATAGCGGGCATTGGCCGCAATGCTGAGCGGCGGGCAATATTCCTTGGCCTGCTCCGGCGTCAGCCACTCGTTGTCGATGCCGTTCAGCCGGTTTGAGTGGATGTGGCGCTTGAAGCTCTGCACGTCATGAACATTGTGCGCGAGCATCATCACGCCGCGCTGGGAGAACATGACGTTGTAGTTGAGCTCTTGGCTGAGGCCTTCCCACAGCTTCATCGCATGCTCATAGAGCATGGCGCTCTCGTCATAGAGATAGTTGGAGCGAATGATCGTGGTGTTGCGGCCGGTATTGCCGCCACCCAGCCAACCCTTGTCGATCACGGCGATGTTGGTGAGGCCATGCTCTTTGGCGAGGTAATAGGCGGCACCCAGCCCATGGCCCCCCGCGCCCACGATAATCGCGTCGTACTCCGCCTTTGGCTCGGCGTCGGGCCATTGCGGCTGCCAGTTCTGGTTGGCAGTCAGAGCGTTCGACAGCAGCGACATGAAGGAAAAGCGGGTCATCGTGCCCCCCGGGTTTTGCTGGGCAGAAGTATTGCGGCATCGCCGGGTGCGAGACAGAATATTTGCGTCAAATGGGTGTCACCCACACGACGCTAGGACGCTAAGCGGCCGCTCTCATTGCGGCTCAAAGCCGTGCTCCACATCGATGCAAGATGGCGGAAAGCCGGCAGGTACCCTCGTACAGGCGATGGCGATAGCGCGCCTGGTGCTCGCGGCCTTCCGGAAAGCCTTTATGCCTCGGCCCGTACCTCGGGCGGTCGCGTCTTGCGAAATTCCTGCGGCGTGGCGGCAAAGCGGCGGCGGAACATCCGGCTGAGATGGGACGTATCACAGAAGCCACATTCCGCGGCAATGAGTGCCACCGACTTTTCCGAGTGCTCGATCAGGTGCTGCGCGAGCGAAAGCCGCATTTCTAGGCACGCAGCTTGCGGCGAACTCCCGAGCGCGTTCCTGAAATGTCGTTCGAGTTGGCGCTTGCCGGTTCCCAAACGTCGCGCGATTTCGGTCACCGAGAGCGGCATGTCGAAGTTCTGCTGCATCAGCAGCAGGGCCTTTTTGACTACCGGATCGTCGGTCTTGAGGCTAAGCGGAATGCCCGGCTGAGGCTTCTCGGCCCTCAGCGCCTCGTCGATGATCATGATGTGCAGGCTCTTGCTCGCCTGCGCGCAACCGACGTGCTTCTCCACGAGATAGGCGGCGAGATGTGCCGAGCTTGCCCCGCCCGAGCAAGTCAGACGATCGCGATCCACGATGAAAATCTGATCGGAAACGGGCTCGAGCCCGTCGAATTGCTCAAGGAAATCCGCATGATGGAACCAGCTGATGCAACAGCGGTAGCCGTCCATCAACCCGGCCCGGTGCAGGATGAAGGCGCCGGTGCACACGCCGACCAATGGCACGCCGGCATCCGCGGCACGCCGCAGATATCGGACATATTCAGGGCTCAAATTCGGGATTTCGTCGACCAGTCCACCGACGACGACGATGTAGTCGAAATCCTTCGGATCCCCCAGCCGTTCGTTCGGCTGCACCAGCACGCCGCAACTCGACGGTAGCGCGCTCATCGTATCGGAGAGGATGGCCCATCTACAAAGGATTGGCCGGCTGCGATCCCCTTCATCGGCCGCCAGCCTAAGGACGTCGACGAAATTGGCGAAGGCGCAAAGCGTAAAGCGCCGGCCAAGAATGAAGCCGACCGACAGGCGTGGCCTGGCCGTGGATGCTCTCCAGTACCGGCCGGTCTTGAGATTCCCAGAGGCGATGCCGCTTTCCCGGGCAATTTCCATGCACCCTCCCGTCGCTACGCATGTCAACACTGCGCACGTCGTGTTGATCATCCTAGTGTGACGCAAATATTCTGTCCAGCGCCGGGAAATGTCGCAATATTCCCAGCATGTCCCATGGGATCAAATAGAACGCGGACACCGCCACCGTTACCCAGGATCGCCACACGGCCTGGTTGGCGACCTGTTCGAAGTCCTGTCGCAGCTGGTTCGGCAACTTCAAGGAGGTGAATACTGATGTCCGAAAACTCCTATATCCTCAAACTGACATGCAGCGACAAACCCGGCATCGTCGCGGCGGTGACGACAGAGCTGGCGGCCCGGGGCGCCAACATCGTCGAATCCAATCAATTCTGGGATCGGCAGACCAACCGATTTTTCTTGAGGGTAGCCTTCAGCACGCCGTCGACCGTCGATCGCGCCGAACTGGAACGCGCCTTAAAGCCGGCGGCGGAGCGCTTCGGCATGAAGGTCGGTCTCGACGATTTGGCGCGCCGACCAAAGATCATTATAATGGTCTCCAAATTTGACCATGCTCTATTGCATCTGCTCTATCAGATTCAGGTCGGTTGGCTGGACGCGCAAGTCGTCGCCATCGTGTCGAATCACGAAAGCTCGCGAATTTCGGCCGAGAGCAGGCAGATCCCTTTTCACTATTGGCCTGTCAGCAAAGAAAATAAGGACGAACAAGAGGAAAGGCTCTTGCATCTTGTCAGAGAGACAGGGGCCGAGCTCGTCATCCTAGCGCGATATATGCAGGTGCTGTCGAACGATCTGTCCAACCGCCTGTTCGGCATGGTCATCAATATCCACCATTCATTCCTACCGAGCTTCAAGGGTGCGAAGCCCTATCACCAGGCGTATGAGCGCGGCGTCAAGCTGATCGGCGCCACGGCCCACTACGTGACGGCGGATCTCGACGAAGGACCCATCATCGAGCAGGAGACGGAGCGCGTCAGTCACGCCATGACGTCAGAAGATTTCGCCGCCGCCGGGCGGGACATCGAATCCCGCGTCCTTGCGCGGGCGGTCAAATATCACTTGGAAGGGCGGGTCATGCTGAACCAGCACCGCACCGTTGTCTTCACGCCTTAGTTCAGCGCACGCGCGGCCTCACAAGTCTGCCAATCGCTCCGGTCCTCCACGCTGGTCCGGCGCAAAAGGGTTCGGCTGAACCAGGTATCGTTCAGGCGATAGCCCCGGGGGAAAAGATCCTCCGGGTCGACCCCGTATTGCGTCCCCCCGGTGAGCCAGGCGCGCCCAGATACCTCCGGTAACACGGCTTTGATCCGGCCAGCCCTCGTCGTCTCCACGACACGGCTGAGGAATTCGGTATCGATAATCGGTTCATGAATGAAGAGGTCGCCGGCCGCGAGACTGCCTGAAGTTGAATTTTCGAGATGATCCCGTTCACATTGCTGTGGTTTGCCGGTGCGGCCCGGTCGCGGTTAGCATCCGGCCATCGCTCCCGATCGGAAGGCCGCACCATGCGTCTCGTCCTGTTCTGTGTTGCCCTGCTGCTCGTGACGGCTGCGCGGGCGGAGCCGGTCACGCTCAAGGCGGCCGATGGGGTCGCTGTGTTCGGCGAGGTCTGGCGCGCGCCGGATCGGCCGAACGGGGCCAAGCCGCCGGTCATCGTCGCGTTCCACCAGGCCGGCTCGAACCATGGCGAATATGCGCCGATCGCCCCGCGGCTGGTCGCGGCCGGCTTCACCGTGCTGGCGATCGACCAGCGCGCGGGCGACGACATGTTCGCCACCCGCAATCGCACGGTCGCCGCCCTCGGCCATTCGACCAAGTACGAAGCGGCATTGCCCGATCTCGAAGCGGCACTCGCCTGGGGCCGCCAGGCGGCGTCCGGTGCGCCGGTGATCGCGATCGGGTCCAGTTATTCGGCGGCGCTCGTGTTCGTGCTGGCGGCCCGGCATCCGGGCGAGCTGGCCGCGATCCTCGCCTTCTCGCCGGGCGAGTACCTGAGCGGCCAGGATATGGTGCATGGCGCGGCGCGACAGTTGCAGATCCCGGTGCTGGTCGATTCGGCCGGATCGCGCGACGAGATCGCGGCAGCGAAATCCCTCATCGATGCGGTGCCGGCTGCCGGCAAGGTGCAGATCGTGCCCGAGAAGGGCGGGGTCCATGGCGCCTCCACCCTCAGGCCCGACCGGGATCCGGCAGGGGCCGAGGAGAACTGGCACGGCGTGCTGGCCTTCCTGGCACCCTTCGCCACCCGCTGATCGGCAGGGCTGACGCGTCCCCGGTTTCCGGCTTTACTGCCTCCCCCAGGAATGGTCGGGAGGAGGCGGCATGGTGGGCAAAGGGATCATCGGCGGCTTGGCGCTGCTGCTGGTGGCGGGTCCGGTCGAGGCCGCGTCCCGGTCGGCGGTCGAAGCCGAGCATGGCATGGTCGTCTCGTCCCAGCGCCTGGCATCCGAAGTCGGCGCGGCGATCCTGAAGGCCGGCGGCAATGCGGTCGATGCGGCGGTGGCGGTGGGATATGCCGAGGCGGTGGTCAATCCGTGCTGCGGCAATATCGGTGGCGGCGGCTTCATGGTGCTGCACATGGCCGACGGGCGCGACACCTTCATCAATTTCCGCGAGACCGCGCCGGCCGCGGCCAGCGCCAACATGTACCTGGATGCCCAGGGCAATGTGGTGAAGGATGCCAGCCTGTTCGGCTATCTGGCCGCCGGCGTGCCGGGCACGGTCCTGGGGCTCGAGACCGCGCTCGCGGAATACGGCAGCGGCGTGCTGTCGCGCGAGAAGGTGATGGCACCGGCGATTAAGCTGGCGCGCGAAGGCTTCGTCCTGACGCGCGGCGACACCGACATCCTGGACCAGCGGTTCGACCGGTTCAGTGCCGATCCGGCGATCGCCGCCATATTCCTGCGCAAGGACGGCTCGCCGCTGCAGCCGGGCGACCGGCTCGTGCAGCGGGATCTGGCCAATACGCTGCAGGCGATCGCCGACCGTGGCTCGGATGCCTTTTACCAGGGCCGGATCCCCGCCGAGATCGAGGCCGCCTCCCGGGCCAACGGCGGCATCCTGACGGCCGAGGATTTCGCGAACTATAAGGTTACGATCGGCGCGCCGATCAGCTGCACCTACCGCGGCTACCGCTTCGTGTCGGCGCCGCCGCCGTCTTCGGGCGGCGTCACCATGTGCGAGACGCTCAACATACTCGAGGGCTACGACCTCAAGTCCATGGGCTTTCATTCGGCCGAGGCGGTCCATGTCATGACCGAGGCGATGCGCCACGCCTATCTCGACCGGAATTCCTATCTGGGCGACCCGGCTTTCGTCAGCAATCCGATCGAGCGGCTGCTGTCGAAGGACTATGCCGCCCAGATCCGCGCCACCATCCCGGCCGAGCGGGCGACGGCCTCCAGGGACCTGGCGCCCGGCGTGCCGCCGCACGAGAAGACGGAGACGACGCATTATTCGGTCGTCGACCCGGCCGGCAACGCCGTCTCGGTGACCTATACGATCAACGGCCTGTTCGGCGCCGTCGTCATCGCCGGCCATACCGGCTTCTTCCTCAATGACGAGATGGATGATTTCACCACCAAGGTCGGCGTGCCGAACCTGTTCGGGCTGGTCCAGGGTGCCGCGAACGCGGTGGCACCCGGCAAGCGGCCGCTGTCGTCCATGGCGCCGACGCTCGTCACCAAGGACGGCCGGGTCTTCCTGGTCCTGGGTTCGCCCGGCGGCTCGCGCATCATCACCATCACGCTGGAGACGGCGCTCAACATCATCGATTACGGCATGGAGCCGCAGGAGGCGGTCGACGCGCCGCGCATTCATCATCAGTGGCTGCCGGACGAAATCGAGCTCGAGCCGTGGGCGCTCTCGCCCGACACGGCCCGGATACTGACCGGCATGGGCTATAAGCTGGTGCCGCAGACGTCCTGGGGTGCTGCCGAGCTGATTGCGATCGGGCCGAATGCCCCCCTCGCCGGCGGGCCGGCCTCCTCGGGCAATGATGCGTCGGTCGGCGGCAAGATGCGGCCGGGCCTGCGCTACGGCGCTCACGACGAGCGCCGGCCGGCCGGCGCCGCCGTCGGCTATTAGGAGCGGAAGTTCGATGCTGTTCGATTTCGCCGAGCTGTCGGCCCAGGCCCGCTACAAGCTGCTCGCCTCGACCGTGACGCCCCGGCCGATCGCCTGGGTGGTCAGTCAGGATGCGGCGGGACGGGTCAATGCCGCACCCTTCTCGTTCTTCAATGTGCTGGCCGGCGACCCGCCGACGGTCGGCATCAGCATCGGCAACCGCGCGCCCGGTCAGCCCAAGGACACGCTGGCGAACATCCGCGAGGCCGGCGAGTTCGTCGTCAATCTGGTGTCGCGCGACAATGCCGAGGCGATGAACAAGACCGCGACCGAGTTCCCGCCCGGCGTCGATGAATTGACCACGGTCGGGCTCACCCGCCTGCCGTCGGTCAAGGTCACGCCGCCGCGCATCGCCGAGAGCCCGGTCGCGTTCGAATGCAAGCTGTTCCAGGCCATCGCACTCGGGCCGGCCAATACGCTGGTGCTGGGCCATGTCGTGGCGATGCACGTGCGCGACGACGCGGTGCTGGACGCGCTCAAGCATTATATCGACACGCCCAAGCTCGACCTGGTCGGCCGCATGCACGGTAGCGGCGGATATACGACGACGCGCGACCAGTTCCATATCGCGCGCATCCCGTTCAAGGATTGGGACGAGCGCGCGGGCTGAGACGCCGATGCCGCAGTCTGCTATGGCTGGCCGGGGAATTTTGGGAATGGGGCAGCATGTACAGCGATAGCGATCTCGATGCGGCGGTCGGGGCCGGCGTGCTCAGCCCGTCGGCGGCCGCGGCCTTCCGCGCGTTCGTGGCGCACGGGCGCGGCACGGCGGCGGTCGACGAGGAACAGTTCCGGCTCTTGACCGGCTTCAACGACATCTTCGTGTCGGTCGCGGCCGTGCTGCTGCTGGCGGCGGTCAGTTGGCTCGGCAACCGGATCGGGCCGGCCGTCGGTGGCGGCGCCACCGTGGTGATCAGCTGGGGCCTGGCCGAATATTTCACCCGGCAGCGGCGGATGGCGTTGCCGAGCATCGTGCTGCTGCTGGGCTTTGCCGGCGGGATGTTCTGGCTGGGCTTCGGGCTGTTCGCCTCGTTCTCCGCCGGCGCGACCCTCATGGACCTGCAACTCCCGCTCGCTGCCGGCGCTGCGCTGGCGGCGGTCGGAACCTACGCCCATTGGCGCCGCTTCATGGTGCCGATCACCGTCGCGGCCGGGGCGGCGGCGGCGCTCGGCACGATCCTGTTCCTGGCGGTCGGTCTCGTCCCCGGCCTCAAGGACCATTGGCCGCCGCTGCTGCTGCTGGGCGGTCTGGGTGTCTTCGCGCTGGCGATGTGGTGGGATGCGAGCGACCGCACCCGCACTACGCGCCGGTCCGACGTCGCTTTCTGGCTGCATTTGTCGGCGGCGCCCATGATCGTGCATCCGACCTTCGAGATGCTGGGGCTGCTGGGCGTGAACGAGACCGGCACGGCGCGCGCCGGGGCGGCCATTGCGATCTATCTGGTGCTGGCCCTGGTGGCGCTGGCGGTCGACCGCCGCGCGCTATTGGTCTCGGCGCTGTTCTACGTGGTCTATGCCATGGCGGCATTGTTCCGGGCGGCGGGCACGCTCAGCGCCAGCCTGGCGCTGACGGCGCTCGTCATCGGCTCGGCCCTGCTGCTGCTCTCCGCCCTCTGGCACCGGGCACGCGCCGGCGTGCTGGCGCTGTTCCCGATGACCCTCAGGGCCCGCCTGCCGGTGGCCTGAAATGAAAAGGGGCGCCCCGAAGGGCGCCCCTTTTGAACTCAGTTCGGATGATTCCCGTTGCTCAGGCCCGCGTACCTCTGGTGAAGCCGGCCAAGGGCTTCGGCAATAACCTCGGGGTGCCGACTGGCGCGCTGGATATCGTAGCCGACAGGCTCACCGTCGATGCCGAGATCGATCACGATGTCATCGCCGATGATGCGGTTGTTGACCGACTCTCCCGCCCGCACCTTGACGTAGAGGCTGTCTGTCGTCGGGTCGTAATCGAAGTCCTGGCTCATTCGACGAAATCACCATCCTTGAAGACGTTGTGTACCGTCTCCACGACGATCCGCCCAGGTCATCACGGCAAGCGCAAAGTAGCGAGTCCGCCAGAATGGCGGAGGCGGCAGCCGAGCGGGATCGGTCACTGCTTCCGTCCCGCCGCTGCCGCCTCGTGCTTCGAGACTATTCCAGTTCCGCGGCCGTCTTGATGATGCGGCTGACCATGCCGTAGGCGATGGCCTCCTGGGCGCCCATCCAGTAGTTCCGGTCGCTGTCCTTGCGCACGCGCTCGATCGGCTGGCCGGTTTCTTCCGAGATGATCTGGTTCAGGCGTTCGCGCATCTTGATGATCTCGCGCGCCTCGATGTCGATGTCGGTCGCCGGGCCCCGCACGCCGCCCATCGGCTGGTGCAGCAGGAAGCGGGTGTTGGGCAGGCAGAACCGCTTGTCCTTGTGGCCGCCCAGATAGATCAGCGCGCCGGCCGAGGCGACCCAGCCGGTGCCGATCACGCGCACCGGCACGTGGTCGCGCACGAAGCGGATGATGTCATGGATCGTGTCGCCGGACTCGACGTGGCCGCCGGGCGAGTTGACGAAGACGTCGATCGGCTTCGACGATTCCTCGGCGAGGGCCAGGATCCGTCCGACCACGTCGCGGGCCAGCTTGTCGTTGATCTGGCCGAACACCATGACCTTGCGGCCCTTCAGCAGGCGGGCTTCCAGCTCGTTGACCGGGGCTGCCGCGTCGGTCTTGGGCGCATCCGTATCCGGGCTCTCGGGCTCGTCTTCATCGTCGGAACGGAAATGGGGCAGGCGGTCGCTCACGTGGGGCATCCTCTCATTCGCGCAATCTTGGGCGTTTCCATCTAAATCGAAAACGTCCCGCCAGTCTCTAGCTAACGAGTCTTCTACCTAAGGCGCGGCAAGGCGATCGGCAAGACCGCTTCGAGCGCGCGCGACGCCTGAAGCACCTTATCTTCGCGATGGGCCGGCCCGATGAGCTGCAATCCGGCCGGCAAGCCGTCGGCGAAACCGACCGGCAGCGAGGCCGCCGGGTGGCGCGTCAGGTTGAACGGATAGGTGAACGGCGTCCAGCCGGTCCAGCCGGCATAGGGGCCGCTGTCGGGCGCGTTCATGCCCGCCTTGAACGCCACGATCGGCAGGCTCGGCATGACCAGCAGGTCATAGCGCTCGAACAGCAGGTTGATCTGGACGGCGAAGCCTTCGCGCGCCTTGGCCGCATTCAGCATTTCGACCACGGAATAGCTAGCGCCGATCTCGGCGTAGTTCTGCAGGCCCGGATCGATCCGGCTGCGCTGGTCCGGCGGGAACTGGGCGAGCAGGGCCGCGGCGCCGGTCAGCCAATGCTTGGCGAAGACCGCATCGACGTCGGGCATGGCGAGCGTGATCGGCTCGACCGCGGCGCCGAGCGCTTCCAGGTGTCGGACCGCCTCCGCGACCCGGGCGGCCACTTCCGGCTCGACTGGCTCGCCGTTGAGCGTTTCGGCATAGGCGATGCGCCAGCGGGCGATACCGCCGTCCAGTCCAAGGCGCCAATCCCGCCCAGCAGGGGGCAGGCCGTTGGCGTCGCGCGGGTCCGGCTCGGCCAGGACGTTCAGCATCAGTGCCGCATCGGCAACCGTGCGCGTCATCGGACCGACATGGGCGACCGCGCTGAACGGTGAGGGCGGATAGGCCGGCACCCGGCCGTAGGAAGCCTTCAGCCCATAGATCCCGGTGAAGCCGGCGGGAATGCGGATCGAGCCGCCGCCGTCAGTGCCGATGTGGAGCGCGCCCATGCCGAGGGCGGCCGCGACCGCGGCTCCGCCGCTCGACCCGCCGGGCGTCCGCTCCAGGTCCCAGGGATTGCGGGTGATGCCGGTGAGCGCGGAGTCCGTGACGCCCTTCCAGCCGAACTCCGGCGTGGTGGTCTTGCCGATGAGGACCGCGCCATGCTCCTTGAGCCGGGCGACGGACGGCGCATCTTCGGCCCAGTCCTGGTCGCGCGCAATGAGCGTCGAGCCGCGCAGCGTCGGCCAACCCTTGGCCAAGATGATGTCCTTGACCGTGGTCGGCACGCCGTCAACCAGCCCCTGGGGCCGGCCGACCTGCCAGCGTGCCTCGGAGGCGCGCGCCGCGGCGAGCGCGCCTTCCTCGTCGAGGAAACAGAAGGCGTTGACCTTGCCGTCGAGCGCCCGGATGCGGTCGAAGGCCGCCCGCGTCGCCTCGACCGGCGACAGGCGCCGTGCGCGATAGGCGGCGACGAGCTCGGTCGCCGACATCAATGCAACGTCATCGCTCATGCCAGGAAGCTCCATCTGCAATCGGGAGGCCCGAGTGTGCCTGCGGTGGCAAGGCCGGGCAAGCTGGTTGCCTATGGTTGTGACGGCGCCGTCCAGCGGCCGATCGCGGCCAAGAGGGCGGCCCGGTCGATCGGCTTGGTCAGATGGTCGTTCATGCCGGCGTCACGGCACCGGCGTGCCTCGCTCTCGAGCGCGTTGGCGGTGACGGCGATGATCGGCACGTCGCGCATTGGGCCGGCGAGTTGCCGGATCGCCCGCGTCGCGCCGATACCGTCCAGTTCCGGCATCTCCATGTCCATCAGGATCAGGTCGAAGCTTTCCCCGGCAGCCGCCTCGACCGCCTCGTGGCCGTTATTTGCGAACCGCACGGTATGGCCGGCATCGAGCAGGATGCTCTCGATGACCGCCTGATTGATGAACAGGTCCTCGGCGACCAGGATATGGGCGGCTTCCCCGCTGGCCTCGGCCGGACCCGGCTCGGCCGCCGGCGCCGGCGGCACGCTGGTCGGCAGCGCCGCTTCGAACCAGAAGGTGGCGCCGAGCCCCTCGTCGCTCTCGACGCCGATCTCACCCTCCGGCATGGCCTCGACCAGGCGTTTCGAGATCGCGAGGCCGAGCCCGGTGCCGCCCAACTGGCGCCCGCTCGCACGATGCAACTGCGAGAATTGCTTGAACAGCAGCGACTGCCGGTCCTTGGCGATGCCGATGCCGGTGTCGCTGACCGAGAAGCGCAGGCGGTGACTGGCGCGCCGGATCGCCAGCGTTACGCCGCCCTGATCGGTGAACTTGAGCGCATTCGACAGGAGATTGAGCAGAACCTGCCGCAGACGGGTCGGGTCGGCTTCGATCCAGTCGGGCAGGTCGGGGGCCAGATCGAGGCGCAGCTGCAGCGATTTGGCCTCGGCCTGGCTGCGCAGGATCGAAATCGCCCCGTCGGCCAAGGCCGGCAGGCAGATGGGAACCCGCTCCAGCTCGAGCCGGCCGGCTTCGATCTTCGACAGGTCGAGCACATCGTTGAGAATGGCCAGCAGCGAATTGCCGGAATCCTGGATCAGCATTGCGGCGCGGCGCTGCCCGGCCCCGAGATCCGAGCGCAGCAAGATGTCGGCAAAGCCCAGAATGCCGTTCATCGGCGTCCGGATCTCGTGGCTGACGGTCGCGAGGAAGCTGGATTTCGCCTGATTGGCGCTCACCGCCTCGTCGCGGGCGGTTTGCAGCGCCTCGGCCACGGTCTGGCGTTCGGTGACGTTGCGGACGACGGCGACGATCTCGTGGCTGCCGTCCATGGTCAGTGCGCGCTGCATGTTGGCTTCGAGCTGCATCAGCGTGCCGTCCGGACGCAGCGATCGGGTCAGGATCGTGGCGCGTTCCTCACCCTCGGCCAGCCGGCGAAACGCTTCGCGCAGCTCGGGCCGAGGCGTCCGGCTGGGCTTCTCGACGAGATTGGTGCCGACCATCTGCTCCGGCGCCACGCCGAACATGGATCGGCAGGCGGGCGAGGCGTAGCGGCAGGTGCCGTCGAGCGCCACGCGGAGGATGAGGTCGGAGGAATTGTCGGCGAGCAGGCGATAATCCGCGGCAGTCTGCGCCGCCCGCGCCTCGGTGCGGAGCTGGTAGCGGAATTCCTGGATGAGCCAGAAGCCGAGGGCGAGGGTGAACAGCAGCAGCGCCACCGTTCCCGCGAGATGGCTACGGGATTCGTGCCACCAATCGGCCAGGATGTCCTTCTGGGCGAGCGCGGTCGCGACGACGAGCGGATAGTGCGCCAGGCTGCGGTAGTTGTTGAGCCGGATGACGCCGTCGGTCGAGGAGCGCGTGAGTGCAACGCCGGCCGACGCCTTCGGCAGATACTCCTGGAACAGGCTGCTCTTCGACATGTCCCGGCCGACGTTGCTTTCGGCGAAGGGGCGCCGGACTAGGAGCGTGCCGTCTGCGGTCGCCAGCAGGATGGCACCGCCGGGACCGATATCGAACGTGTCGTAATAAGCCTGGAAATAGCTGGTCTCGATCGTCGCGATGATCACGGCCAGCAGCTTGCCATCGGGCCGCTCGACGCGGCGCGACAGCGTGATGATCCAGGCGTTGTCGACACGGCTGCGGAGCGGCGGACCGATATGGATTTCGGTGCCGGGATGATCCTGATGGTACCGGAAATAGGCGCGGTCGCCGTAGTGCCGCTGGCCCGCCTCGAACGGGGAGGAGTCGGCGATCAGCAGCCCGTCGGGATCGAGCACTGCCAGGGAACGCAGATGGGGGCGGCCGTTCGCGACCTGCGCGGCCATCAGCCGGTCGAGCGACGCCAGCGCCTCGGGCGTGCCATCGCTGGCGGCGACCTGGTAGGCGACACCGACCAGGATGGCGGCGGCCACGTCGAACGTATCCTGGACCTGGCTGGCAACCGCCTCCACCAGATTGGCGGTTTCCCGGCCGGCCGCGCGCATGTCCCTGTCGCGGGCGTTCCAGACCTGGACCGCATCCATGGCCGCCAGCGCCAGGCACAGCACCATGACCAGGACCGCGGCCCCGAAGGTGAGCCGCGCCCGCCGGTTCATCTGGATCGTCAGCGGCGCCGAGGCAAACATGCTGGTCAGATCACCGTTTCATGGGACCGGGCCGAGCGCTAGCCTGGCGCCCGGTCGGTGCATCAGCTTGCCATAATGCCAGATGAACTGTGTTGAAATCGTTGATTGGCGTCCCGCGTGGACAATCAGTGCGGGTGCGACCCGTAATGGCTCATGAACATAGCCACGGCCGCGTCGACATTGCGCCGGATGTCGGCCTCGCTCGCCACGAACGACGGTTCGAGCAGGCAGCGCAGATGCAGGTCGCTCTTGGTCAGCGCGATGAATTGCGCCGCCGCCATCCTGGGGTTCGGCACCGTGAGCACGCCACGCTGGGTTGCCTGGGCGATGCTGCCGGTGATCAGGTCCAGGATGTCGTTGCTGCCGGCCTGGAAGATCGCCCGCCCCAGTTCGGGAAAGCGCTGGGTCTCGCCGATGACCGCGCGGAACAGGGTCAGCACGGCAGGGGAGGTGACGAAATAGAGGAACTGCCGGCCGATCAGCCGCAGGGTCTCTTCCGGGTCGGCCTGCTCGCCCCGGGTGATCGCCGCGATGGATCGGTGCAGCCCCGAGCGCGCCTCGGCCACGACCTCGGCGAACAGGCGTTGCTTGTTCTCGAAATGGACGTAGAGCGTCGCCTTCGACACGCCCGCGCGTTTGGCGACGCCATCCATGCTCGTGCCGTCGTAGCCCTGCTCGAGGAACAGGTGCCGGGCGGCGGCGAGAATCTGCCCGACCTTGCCGCCGGGACCATCGGCCGCGGGATCGGGAATTGGAGGAAGCTGTTTCGCCATCAGGGCATTCTGTAAAAAACTGAACCGTTCAGTTTTCTTCTAGACAAGACAGGGGCAGCGGTCTACCTGAATCGTGGCTAAACTGAACCGTTCAGTTTCGGCACGGAATGCTGTGCCCGCGCCGGCGGGCAAGGGGACCCAGGAAGGATAGCGGGTGATGGCGGCGACGAGCGAAGCGACCGGCAACGAGGTGAAGGCACCGGGCGGCAACAGCCGTTCGAGCGCCATTCCCAAGCTGGTGTTCGGCGGTGTGGTGCTGGCCCTCGTTCTGGGCGGCGGCTATTACTGGCTCAGCACGCGCGGACTCGAATCGACCGACGACGCCTATACCGACGGCACGGCGATCACGATCTCGCCGAAGGTCGCCGGCTATGTCGTGAAGCTGGCAATCAGCGACAATACCCGGGTCAAGGCCGGCGACACGATTCTGGAGATCGATCCGCGCGACTATCAGGTGGCGCGCGACAAGGCCGTGGCGGCCCAGGCGCTGGCCCAGGCGCAGCTCGATAATGCGCGGGTGGCACTCGATATCGCCAAGGTCAAATACCCGGCCGACCTGGCTTCGGCCGACGCGGCGGTCAATTCGGCCAAGGCCAGCTATGCCAAGGCCCATGCCGATTTCCTTCGTCAGCAGAAGGTCGACCCGCGCGCCACGACCCAGCAGCAGATCGATGCCGCGCGGCAGGCTGATCAGAGTTCCGCGGCCGAGCTCGAGGATGCCGAGGCGAAGCTCAAGGTAGCGCAGCTCGTTCAGCAGAACGTGGCCCAGGCCGAGGCACAGGTGAAGCAGCTCGAAGCGCAGGTGGCCGCCGCCAAGGCCGACGCCGATCAGGCCGCCCTCAATCTGTCCTATACCCACCTGACGGCGCCGGCGGACGGGTGGGTCACCAAGCGCAACGTCGACCTCGGCAGCTATCTGCAGCCGGGCCAGTCGCTGTTCTCGCTGGTCTCGACCCAGGTCTGGGTGACGGCCAATTTCAAGGAATCGCAGCTGACCGACATGCGGCCGGGCCAGCATGTGCGCATCAATATCGACGCCTATCCCGACCTCGACCTCGAGGGCCACGTCGATAGCATCCAGATGGGCTCGGGCTCGCGCTTTACCGCCTTTCCGGCTGAGAACGCGACCGGCAACTTCGTCAAGATCGTGCAGCGCGTGCCGGTCAAGATCGTCATCGACAAGGGGCTCGACCCGAAGCTGCCGCTGCCGCTCGGCCTGTCGGTCGACCCGAAGGTCGAAGTCAAATGAGCGAGGGCCCCGTCGATACCGGCGCACCCAGCCGATCCGACTGGCGGCCGCGCGCCAATCCCTGGGCGATCGCCGTCACCGTGACGTCGGCCGCGTTCATGGAAATCCTGGACACGACCATCGTCAACGTCGCCCTGCCGCATATCGCCGGCAGCCTGTCGGTCGGCGCCGACGAGGCGACCTGGACCCTGACCTCGTACCTGGTTGCGAACGGTATCGTGCTGCCGATCTCCGGCTGGCTCGGCAGCATCCTGGGCCGCAAGCGCTATTTCGTGATCTGCATCGCCATGTTCACGGTCTGCTCGCTCCTGTGCGGGCTGGCGACGAGCCTGCCGCAGCTCGTGATCTTCCGCGTGATGCAGGGCTTCTTCGGCGGCGGCCTGCAGCCGAACCAGCAGTCGATCATCCTCGACACCTTCCCGCCGGCGAAACGCGGCGCCGCCTTCTCGGTGACCGCGGTCGCGACGATCGTGGCGCCGGTGCTGGGGCCGACCCTGGGCGGCATCATCACCGACAACATCAGCTGGCGCTGGATCTTCTTCATCAACGTGCCGGTCGGCATCGCCGCCTGCGTCGCGGTCATGGCGCTGGTCGAGGATCCGCCCTGGGCCAAGGCGGCGCCGCGCAACGGCAAGCTCGACATCGACTACATCGGCCTCTCGCTCATCGCGCTTGGCCTCGGTTGCCTCGAGATCGTGCTCGACCGCGGCGAGCAGGATGATTGGCTGGGCTCGCCCTTCATCCGCACCTTCACGGTCCTGACCATCCTCGGCCTGGTGGGCGCGGTGTGCTGGCTGCTAATCGCCAAGAAGCCGGTCGTCAACATCCGGGTACTCGCCAACCGCAACTTCGCGCTCGGCGCCACCATGATCTTCTCCATGGCGGTCGTGCTCTATTCGAGCGCGGTGCTGATCCCGCAGCTGGCGCAGCAGCAGCTGGGCTATACTGCGACCTGGGCCGGGCTGATCCTGTCGCCGGGCGCGTTCATGATCTTGTTCATCATCCCGTTCGTCGGCCGGCTGCTGCCGCGCATCCAGACGCGCTTCCTGATCGCGACCGGCTTCACGATCCTGGGCTTCGCGCTGTTCTATGCATCGACTATCACGCCCCAGGTCGATTTCGGCACGCTCGCCTTCATGCGCGCGTACCAGACCTTCGGGCTCGCCTTCCTGTTTGTGCCGATCAGCACGATCGCCTTCTCGACGATCAAGCCGGAGCTCAACCGCGACGCGGCGTCGCTCTACACCATGTTCCGCAACGTCGCGGGCTCGGTCGGCATCTCGGTCGCGACCTCGCTCGTGACCGAGCATACCCAGACCCGCATGGCCTACATGTCCCAGCACCTGACGCCGTTCGAGCAGCCGTTCGTCGATACGGTCGCCCGCAATACCGCGGCGCTCGAGGCCAAGGGCGTCGCCGCGGCCAACCTCGGCAGCACGGCCAACGGCCTGCTCTACAAGGGCCTGATCCTGCAGTCCTCGGTCCAGGCCTATCTCGACGTCTTCGTGATCTGTGGCGTGCTGGCCTTCTGCATCGTGCCGCTCACCTTCCTCTTCGCCCCATCCAAGGCGGGCGGCCGCAGGCCCGCCGGAGCCGAATGATGCATACCCGCCTTCCTTTCGGCCGCGCCGCGGCTTCCGCCAGCCTGCTGGCTCTCGCCGCGGCCGGCTGCACCGTCGGGCCCGACTATGTGCCGCCGAAGACCGAGGCGCCGGCCCAATGGACCGAGGCCAAGACGCCCGGCCTGATCGGCACCGGCCCCGAGGCAGCGCAACAGCTCGAGCAATGGTGGACGGGCTTCAAGGATCCGACGCTCGACCGGCTGGTTGGCCAGGCGATCGCCGGCAATCTCGACCTCAAGATCGCGGAGCAGCGGCTCGTTGAGGCGCGCGCCGAGCGTGCCCAGGCGGCCGCCGGCTTCTATCCGACGCTTTCCGCCTCGGCGACGGCCGAACGCCAGCGCTATTCGACGGCACTCAAGTTCCCACCGTTCGGCGGCATCGCGAATACGTTCGAGACCGGTTTCGACGCCTCCTGGGAGATCGACGTCTTCGGCAAGACGCGCCGTGCGGTCGAGGCCGCGGACGCCTCGGTCGCGGCTTCAGCCGAGAGCCGGCGCGACGTGCTCGTCAGCCTGCTCGCCGAGCTTGGGCAGGACTACGCGACCCTGCGCTCGGCCCAGGCGCGCCTTGTCATCGCCGACCGCAACATCAAGGCCGACCAGGATGCGCTGGACCTCACCCGCGACAAGTACCGGGGCGGGCTCGGCAACGAGCTCGACGTGGCCCAGGCTCAATCGCAGCTCGAAACCCTGAACGCGGCCGTGCCGCAGTTGCAGACCGCAGTGGCGCAGCAGTCGCACGCGATCGCCGTGCTCCTCGGCCAGGAGCCGGGCGCGCTCGAGGCCGAACTGGCGACGCCCGCGCCGCTGCCGCCGGCACCACCGATGCTGCCGGCCGCGGTCCCGTCGGATGTGGTGCGCAACCGTCCGGACATCCGCGCCGCCGAACGCCAGATTGCCGGGGCCAACGCCCAGGTCGGTGTCGCCATCGCCCAGATGTTCCCGAGCTTCTCGATCACGCCGTCGTTCGGGCTCGCCGCCGGCTCGCTCCATCACCTGCTGCGGGATGGCGCGCTGCAATGGGGCGCGCCCGCCTCGGTCTCGGTGCCGATCTTCGAGGGCGGCCGGCTCGAGGCGAACGTCGCCCAGGCCAAGGCGGTGGCCGAAGAGGATCGCCTCGCCTACCGCAAGACCGTCCTGACCGCGTTCCAGGAAGTCGAGGACGCGCTGGTCGCCTACAGCGACGAGCGGCGCCGGCATGAGCGGCTGGTCGCCGCGGTCGAGGCTGACCGGGTGGCAGTGCAGCGGGCGACCGCGCTCTATCGCGGCGGCCTCGGCAATTTCCTCTCGGTGCTCGATGGCGAACGCAGCCTCTACAGCGCCGAGGACGCCGCGGAGCAGAGCGAGCTCACGCTCACCCAGCAGACCATCGCACTCTACAAGGCGCTGGGAGCCGGCTGGCAGGCCGGCGAGCCGTCGGACACGCAGGTCGCCGCGCAGACGAAGAACCCGTGACCTTTCTGTAACGCTCTGCCCCCGGCACGGTGCCGGGGCAATGGCGGGCCTTCCACCGCCCGGCGAATCAGGGCATATCGGCCCTGCGACCGCCGTGGGCGGGGAGGGGGTATGGCGTTGAGATCGGGCGCAATCGCTATCGGGCTGTTGATTGCGGGCTTCATGCTCGCTGGATTTTCGAACCCGCAGCCCATTCGCGCCGACCTGCAGCAGGCGATTCCGACCGCCGACGACGCGCCCCATGCGCTGAATTTCGCCAACCGCCCGGATTTCCTGGCGGACGACACCATCCAGAAATTCGAGGCCGAGACCGGCATCAAGGTCAACCTCACCACCTATACGACCGACGCGGAACTGCTGGCCGGCCTCCGCTCGGGCAAAGGTAATTGGGACTTGGTCGTCGCCGGGACCGTCCCGACGCTGGTCAAGGGTGCCGCCGACGGGCTGTTCCAGCCGGTCGATCCGGCCAGGATCGGCAATTACGCCAATATCGATCCGGCCATGCTCGCCC
Source organism: Aliidongia sp. (assembly GCA_035310205.1). Taxonomy (GTDB): domain Bacteria; phylum Pseudomonadota; class Alphaproteobacteria; order ATCC43930; family CGMCC-115725; genus Aliidongia. Next base: position 90,077 of record DATGEK010000007.1, on the reverse strand, counting down.
GGGTGGCGCCGGCCGATCCCGGCAACCGGCTTGCCGTGCCCTTCCTGTTCGGAACGGCCGGGCTCGGCGTCAATCCGGCGAAGCTCAAGGACGTGCTGGGCGATGCGGCGCCGCTCGATACGCTCGGCCTGCTGTTCGACCCGGCGCTCAATCAGAAGACGGCCACCTGCGGCCTCGCGGTGCAGGATGCGCCCGAGGACGTGATCCCGGCGGCGCTCGCCTTTCTCGGCCTCGATCCGACCAGCCAGGACGAGAAGGACCTCGCCCGGGCCGGTGAGGTGCTGCAGCGGGTGAAGCCGATCGTGCGGCGGCTGTCGGCCAATGATTTTGCCGAGGCGCTGGCGAGTGGCACGGTCTGCGTCGGCTTCGGCAGCTCGGTGCAGGTCAGCGACGCCAAGACCCGGGCGTCCGACCGCGACAATGGCGTCGAGCTGACCTATACGGTGCCGCGCGAACGGTCGCGCCTGTGGATTGACGTGCTGGCGATTCCGGCCAAGGCGCAGCACACCGATGCCGCCCGGCAGTTCGTCAATTTCCTGCTGCGGCCGGAAATCGTCAGCGACATCACCGACGCGACCGGTGCTGCCAACCCGAACCTGCTTGCCGCCGATTTCGCCGACGACCCCGACGACAAGAACGATGAGACCATGTTCCCGTCGCCGACCGCCTGGGCGCGGCTATTCCTCGAGCGGCCGCTGACGCCCGATGCCGAGAAGACGCGCGCGCGCATCTGGGGCCGCACCAAGCCATAACCGTTCGCGCCCGCTTGCCGTTATGATCGGGCGCCAGACCAGCGATCCGGAGAGTATTGGACATGACCGCCCAGACGCCCGCGGCAGCGGGTTTCCACATGCCGGCCGAAGGCGCACCGCACACGCGCACCTGGATGGCCTGGCCGAGCCGGATCGACCTGTGGAACGGCCGCCATGTCGAGGCCAAGGCCGCCTATGCCGCCGTCGCCCAAGCCATCGCCCGATTCGAGCCGCTGATCATGGTCGCGAAGCCCGCGGACGTCGCCGAGGCCCAGGCCCAGTGCGGTCCCGCGGTCGAGGTGCTGCCCATGGCGCTCGACGATTCCTGGATGCGCGACATCGGCCCGACCTTCCTGGTCGACGGGGCCGGGCGGCTCGCCGGCGCCGATTGGCGCTTCAACGCCTGGGGCGACAAATGGCCGGACTATGCCCATGACGCGGCGATCGCGCGCCAGGTGCTGGAGCGGGTCGGCGGCCAGCGCTTCGAGGCGCCGTTCGTGCTCGAGGGCGGCTCGATCCATTCGGACGGCGAGGGCACGGTGCTGACCAGCGAGCAGTGCCTGCTGAACCCGAACCGCAACCCCGAGCTTTCCAAGGCCGAGATCGAGGCCAACCTCAAGGCCTGGCTCGGCGCCCGGACCGTGGTCTGGGTCGGCCAGGGGCTGGAGAACGATGGCACCGACGGCCATGTCGACAACCTCGCCTGCTTCGCGCGGCCGGGCGTCGTGCTGGCGACGAGCTGCCGCGACCCCGAGGATACGAACTACGCGCCGATGCAGGACAATCTCGCCCGGCTCACGGCCGCGCGCGATGCGAAGGGCCGCGCGTTCGAGGTGCTGGAGCTGCCGATCCCGGCGAAGCGCGTGACGGCGGCCGGGCGGCTCGCCATGACCTACACCAATTTCTACCTGGCCAACGGTGCTGTCATCGCGCCGTCGTTCGACGACCCGATGGACAGGGTTGCGGCGGAAGTCCTGGCGAAGGCCTTCCCCGATCGCCAGATCGTCCAGGTTCCGGCGCTCGCCATCCTCGAAGGCGGCGGCGGCATCCATTGCATCACCCAGCAGCAGCCGGCCGTCTGAAGGGAGCCCAAATGAGCAAAGTCACCCTTGCCGCGACCCAGTTCGCCTGCGGCACCGATCATCCGGCCAACGTCGACAAGGCCGAGGCCATGGTGCGTCGCGCCGCGGCCGAGGGCGCCAACATCATCCTGCTGCCCGAGCTGTTCGAGACGCCCTATTTCTGCCGCGACCAGCTGCCGGAATGGTTCGAGAGCGCGAAGCCGCTCGAAGGCCATCCCTGGCTCGGCCGCTTCGCCGATCTCGCGCGCGAGCTCAATGTCGTGCTGCCGGTCAGCTTCTTCGAGAAGGCGAACCAGGCCCATTACAATTCGATCCTGGTGATCGACGCCGACGGGCGGCAGCTCGGGATCTATCGCAAGTCCCATATCCCCGACGGCCCGGGCTATCAGGAAAAGTACTACTTCCGGCCCGGCGATACCGGCTTCAAGGTCTGGCAGACCCGGTTCGGCCGGATCGGCGTCGGCATCTGCTGGGACCAGTGGTACCCGGAATGCGCCCGCTCGATGGCGCTGCAGGGTGCCGACTTCCTGTTCTACCCGACCGCGATCGGCACCGAGCCGCAGGACGCGACCATCGACAGCCGCGACCATTGGCAGCGCGTCATGCAGGGCCATGCCGGCGCCAACCTGACGCCGCTGGTCGCGTCGAACCGCATCGGGATGGAGAAGGGCGAGGTGTTTTCGCAGAGCTTCTACGGCTCGTCCTTCATCGCCGATCCGACCGGCGCCAAGGTGACCGAGGCCGGCCGGGACGAGGAAGCAGTACTGACCGCCAGCTTCGATCTCGACCAGGTGCGCCGCCAGCGCAACGCCTGGGGCATCTTCCGCGACCGGCGGCCGGAGCTTTACGGGGCGCTCCTGACCGCCGACGGGATGGCGCGCTGAGGTTTTACTCCGCCGGGCAGACCACCCGGCGGCGGCGTTGACCCAAACCGGCGCCGAGGAAGGCGCCGCTCAGGTGGCAGGCGGCGATGCCGACCAGGGTGACCGCGAAGGCATGGGTGACGGCGCCCGGATCGGTCCGAGTGCCGAGCACCGTGTAGAACAAGCCGCCCAGCACCGCGACGCCGATGGCGGCGCTGACCTGCAGGGTCGAGTTGACCATGCCGCCGACGAGGCCCGCCCGGTGCGGTTCGACCCGTTCGACGATGACCCGGACCATGGTCGGGATCGACATGCCCATGCCGAGCCCGATCAACAGCAGCGTCGGCCCCAGCAGCGCCCAGGGCGGCATCGCGCCGGCCGGCGGCAGCATGACGACCGCGGCCGTGCCGATGAGGCCGCTCGACGACAGCACGAAGCCGAGCGACGAGGCGGCCGTGCCCAGCCAGCGGCCGAACAGCGGGCTGAAGGTCGAGCCGGCGAGGAACCCGGCCGAGAACGGCAGGATCGCGAGGCCGGCCTGGAGTGCTGTGAAATCGAGCGCCTGCTGCAGATAGATCGAATAGGTCAGGAAGAACGCCGCCAGCGCATAGAGCGTCAGGATCGCGGACAGGCCGCGGAGCAGGCCCGGCGACTGGAACACCTCGATCGCGACCAGAGGATCGCCGCCGGCCTTGGCCAGCCGCTGTTCATAGCGCCGGAACAGCTCGACGAACACGGGCGTGGTCACCAGCATGGCGATCGTCCACCAGGGCCAGCCGCGCTCGCGCCCCTCGATCAGCGGCAGCACGAAGACGGTGAGCGCCACCGCCGACAGGATGACGCCGCCCAGGTCGAGCCGCGGGCGATGGCCGCTGCGGGTCTGGCGTAGCAGCGGGATCGCGGCGATGAAGGCGATGACCGACACCGGCAGATTGATCAGGAAGATCAGCCGCCAGCCCATGCCGCCGATGTCGGCCTGGACCAGCGCGCCGCCGAGCAACTGGCCGACGATCGACGACAGGCCGAGCGTCACGCCATAGATGCTGAGCGCCCGGCCGCGCTCATGGGCCGGGAACAGCGCATGGACCGAGGCCAGCGCCTGCGGCGCCATGGCGGCGGCGGCCAAGGCCTGCAGCAGCCGCGCCAGGATCAGCGTGAACGGCGACCAGGCAAGGCCGCAGAAGGCCGAGGCGAGCGCGAAGCCGGCGAGCCCGACCAGGAAGATCGACTTGCGCCCGAAGATATCGCCCAGGCGCCCGCCGGTGATCAGGAACACGGCATAGACGATGGCATAGCCGGAAATGACCAGCTGCACGTCGGCCGAGCTGGCGTGAAGCCCCGTGGTGATCGACGGCATGGCGACGTTGACGATGAAGAAATCGAGCGGTGCCAGGAAGGCGCCGGTCAGGAGGACCGCGAGGGCGGCCCAGCGGTGGGGATCGAGGGCCGCCGCTTCGGTCGGCGCGGTCGCAGCCAGAGTCGACATGATAGGTCCTTGATGTTGTGGAACGGTCGGTTCCAAATTGGGCGGAATCAGTCGAGGATTCGCAGGGTCTGATCGACGATCTGGGTCGTGTCCTCTTCGCTGGGACCGGTCTTGCCCAACACGCGCAGGCCCTGCATCGTGCACAGCAACTGCTTGGCGATCGCGCGTTCGTCGTGGTCGCGGGGAATTTCACCCGCCGCCTGGCCGCGGATCACGGCGGCGGCGAACAGGTCTTCGATGCGCCGGAACATCCGGGTGATGACGACGGTCACCTCGGCATCCTCCGGGATCAGCTCCATGGCGGCGGCGGTCATGATGCAGCCGCGCCGCCCTTCGCTCGACGCGGCGCGCCGGCCATAGCCGATCAGGGTCTCGCGGATGGCGTCCTTGGCCGAGCCCGCCTTGGCCAGGCCGTCGCCGGTCCGCTGCAGCGCCCCGGCGATTGTCTGGTCGAGCGCCGCCAGGAACAGCGACCGCTTGTCGTGGAACGCCTTGTAGATGCTGCCGCGCGTCAGCCCGGTGCCTTCGGTCAGGTCCTGCACGGACGTGCCGTGATAGCCCTTGAGGCGGAACACTTCACCGGCGTTGCGCAGCACGTCGTCGACATCGAACTCTCGGGGGCGGCCGGGACCGGCGCGATCGACGGGGAGGGGAGTGACGTTGCTCATTCCGCGGATATGGAAACGGTCGGTTTCTAATTCAAGTGAGATTTTCGGATCGCGTTGATCGGCCTTGCATTGTTAGCTAGAATAATTAGCTAATGCAGGGCCCGAGAATCATGACCGTCGTCACCATCCACAACGCCAAGACCCACCTGTCGCAGCTGCTCGCGCGCGTCGAAGCCGGTGAGGAGATCATTCTTGCTCGCGGCAAAGAACCGATCGCACGGATCGTCCCGTTTCAACCTCGTGCAGTGAAACGCGAATTCGGGGCGTTGCGCGGCATCGTCAGCGTCGGACCTGAATTCTTCGAACCGCTGCCGGCGGAGGAAATAGCCGACTGGGAGCAGTGACGTGCGGCTGCTGCTCGACACTCACGCGTTCCTCTGGTGGCTCGCCGGCGACGTTGCGCTATCCAACCTTGCGCGATCGGCGATTGCCGATGAGGGCAACGAGATCTTCGTCAGCGCCGCTTCCGCTTGGGAAATGGCGACGAAGCACCGGATCGGTAAACTGCCTGGTCTCCGCCCCATTGCTGCCGACCTCGAAGCGGCCATCGCCGACCAGGGCTTTCAGGCTCTACCGATCAGCCTGCGCCACGGGCAGGTCGCGGGCGCGCTGCCCGGCCCCCATCGCGACCCGTTCGATCGGATGCTGATCGCTCAGGCCATGCTGGACGGTCTCGTGGTGGTTTCGAACGAGGAGGCGTTCGACGTCTATGGTGTCAGCAGAATGTGGTGATTCGCGCCGGCGTGTGGCTCGTTCCGTTGCCGGAACGAGCCTCGTCTATTTTCACTCGTCGTAGGACACGACCGAATGCACGGGCACGTCGATGCGTCCGCGGCCGCCGAGGAAGTTCAGTTCGACGATGCAAGCCGCCGCGACCACGTCGCCGCCGACCTTGCGGCAGAGCTTGATTGTCGCCTCGAGCGTGCCGCCGGTCGCCAGCAGGTCGTCGAGCACGATCACGCGATGGCCCGGGTGGATCGCGTCGGTCTGGATCTCGATCGTGTCCGTGCCGTATTCGAGGTCATAGGTATAGGGCACGGTCGGGCCCGGCAGCTTGCCGCGCTTCCTGACCATGACGAAGCCGCAGCCGAGCGCCAGCGCCAGCGGGGCCGCGACCAGGAAACCACGCGATTCGATGCCGACCAGCACGTCGGGCTTGGTCGGTGCCAGCGTATCGGCCAGCTGCCGGACGGTCTCGCGCCAGGCACCGGCATGGGCCAGCAGGGTCGAGATGTCGTAGAACAGGATTCCCGGCTTCGGGAAGTCCGGCACGTGGCGGATATGGTCCTTGATGTCCATCGCTCTCACATTTCGTCGGGTCGACCAGTCGGGTCGGCAGGGTGCACGTCTCGTCGAGAGTGCGGCGCACTTTACCCGCTCCACCGCTGGCGCATAGGTTTTTTGCGCAGCTTTCCCCCGGGACCGCCTTTCCGGTCCTGGCTTCGCCGCCCGCGCCTCGTGTAGAGTTCCGGCCGACATGGCCGCCTTGCAAGAAATTGACCCCTCCGCCGCTGTTGCCCGGTTCAAGACCGAACGGCGCACCGACGCCCTCGTGTTGACCGCCGGCGGCGCCTGGGTGCTGGGCGCGGCGGAGCGGCAGGACGCGACGCTGCGCGCGCTTTCGTTCAGCGGCGTGCCGACGCTCGAGATCGATTGCACGGGGCTCGATCGGCTCGACACGACCGGTGCCTGGCTGCTGATGCGCACCAAGCGCCAGGCCGAACAGGCCGGCGCCCGGACCGTCTGGCGCGGCGTGCCCGATGCGTTCAAGCCGTTGATCGGCGTGATCGACCATGAATGCAAGGGCCCGCCGGTCGGCCATCTCGATCGCCACAGCCTCCGCGCCTTCCTGGAGCGGATCGGGCGTGGGCAGATGCATTTCTTCGGCCAGGCCGTCTCGCTCCTGGGCTTCATCGGCATGGTTGCGACCGAGACGGTGGCGACGGTGTTCCATCCGCGCCGCCTGCGCATCCCGGCGCTGGTCCACCAGATGGAGGAGGTGGGCCTGAACGCCATGCCCATCGTGGGCCTGCTGTCGTTCCTGCTCGGCATCGTCTTCGCGTTTCAGGGCGCCGATCAGCTGCGCCGCTTCGGCGCCGAGATCTTCACGGTCAATCTCCTGGGTATCTCGATCCTGCGCGAGATCGGCGCGATCATGACGGCGATCATCGTCGCCGGCCGCTCCGGCAGCTCCTTCACGGCCCAGATCGGCACCATGAAGGTGAATGAAGAGATCGACGCGCTCTACACGCTCGGCATGAACCCGGTCGAGGTGCTGGTGCTGCCGCGCATGCTGGCGCTGATTCTCACGCTGCCGCTGCTGACGGTCTATGCCAACATCATGGGCATCGTCGGCGGCGCGCTGATGAGCCTGTTCGACCTGGGCATCACGGTGCCGGCCTTCCTGCGCCAGCTGCAGGGCGCCATCGGCGGCGGCTGGACCTTCTGGATCGGCATCATCAAGGCGCCGATCTTCGCCTTCCTGATCGCGACCGTCGGCTGTTACGAAGGTCTCCAGGTCGAGCGCAATGCCGCCAGCGTCGGCATGCTGACGACCCGCTCGGTGGTCGAATCGATCTTCCTCGTGATCGTGGCCGACGCGCTGTTCTCCATCCTCTTCTCGCTGCTCGAGGTCTGATCCGGCATGAGTGTCACCCACGAGGACGGTGCCTTCGGTCCGCCGGTGATCAAGGTCGAGGGGCTGGTGACCCGCGTCGGCGGCCGCGTTCTGCATGACGGGCTCGATCTCGAGATTCGGCGCGGCGAGGTCGTGGGCGTGGTCGGCGGTTCGGGCACGGGCAAGTCGGTGCTGCTGCGGACGATCATCGGGCTCAATCGCCATGCCGGCGGCCGGATCGAGGTGCTGGGCCAGGATGTCGATCGGCTGAGCGAACGGGAGCTGCGGCGGCTGCAGACGCGCTGGGGCGTGCTGTTCCAGGACGGCGCGCTGTTCAGCGCCCAGACCGTGGCGCAGAACATCCGGGTGCCGATGCGCGAGCATACCGATCTCACGCCTCAGCTGATGGACGAACTGGCGGCGGTCAAGCTGTCGATGGCCGGGCTGCCGCCCGACGCGGCGCTGAAATTCCCCTCGGAACTGTCGGGCGGCATGCGCAAGCGCGCAGGGCTCGCGCGCGCGCTGGCGCTCGATCCGGAGATCCTGTTTCTCGACGAGCCGACCGCCGGGCTCGACCCGATCTCGGCCGCGCAGTTCGACACACTGGTGCGCGACCTGCAGCAGAGCCTCAACCTGACGGTCTTCATGGTGACCCATGACATCGATACGCTGAGGGCCACGACCGACCGCATTGCCGTGCTGGTCGACAAGAAGATCCGGATCGGCACGTTCGACACATTGGTGCATGATCCGCATCCCTGGATTCAGCAATATTTCAGCGGCGTACGCGGGCGTGCCGCCCTCGCCGCGTCCTGACGCCCCCGAAGCCCGAAGAGAGGAGCGGAGCCTCCACCGATGGAAACCAGAGCCAACTACGTCGCGGTCGGGGCCTTCGTGCTCGGCATCATCATCGCGCTGTTCGTGTCGGCGCTATGGGTTGCCCGCGTACAGTTCCGCGACGAGTTCCGCCGGTACGAGACCTTCGTCCAGGGGCCGGTCACCGGGCTCGGCGTCGGCGCCATCGTGCGCCTGAACGGTATCGAGGTCGGCCAGGTCTCGGACATCGCCTTCGACCCGGATAACTCGCTCCAGGTCCAGGTCGGGCTCAAGATCAAGGAGGGCACGCCGATCAAGACCGATTCGGTGGTGTCGATGGAGAGCCAGGGCCTGACCGGCGTCTCCTATGTCGAGATCTCAGGCGGCACCCAGGCGGCGGCGCCGCTCGAAACCCAGCCCGGCCACCATTATCCGATCATCAAGTCGCGTCCGTCGGCGCTGCAGCGGGTGTTCGAGAGCGCACCCGACGTGCTGGCGCATTTCGTCGTCATCGCCGACCGCCTGGCACTGATGCTCGATGACCAGAACCGCCAGGCGCTGTCCGACATCCTGGCTAATGTCAGCCAGGTCACCGGCGCGGTCGCGAGCCGTCAGGGCGATATCCAGACCCTGCTGGCGGATGGCGCGAAGTCCGCCGCGGACCTCGACCGGACCCTGGCCGAATTCCGGGCGGCCGTCGGCAAGTACGACGGCCTTGCCGGTCACGCCGACCAGGCGCTGCAGACCGCGAACGACACCATCCGCAAGCTCGACCAGCTGTCGGCCTCGTTGAATGGCCTTGTCACCGACAGCCGGCCCCAGGTGCGCGATTTCACCACGGTCGGTCTGCCGCAGCTCACCCAGCTCCTGTCCGAATTGCGCACGCTCGTCGCCAGCCTGACCAAGGTGTCGGGCGAGCTCGACCGCGACCCGCAACGCTTCCTGTTCGGCGATCGCCGCGAGGGGTTCAATCCACGATGATCAAGCATGCTTTGGCCGGCGTCCTGCTGGCGCTCGGTCTCGCCGGCTGTTCGGCCCTGACCTCGCCGCCGCCGTCGCTCTATGTGCTGCAGCCCAAGACGACCTACGATACGAACCTGCCGACCGTGGCCTATCAGCTGGTCGTGAACACGCCCGATGCGCCGCAGAGCCTCGACACGGCGCGCATCGCGCTCGCGCGCAGCCCGACTACGATCGACTATTTCGCCAGTTCCTCCTGGACCGACCGGGCGCCGGTGATGGTGCAGGACCTGCTGGTCGAATCCTTCGAGAATACGCGCAAGATCGTGTCGGTCGGCCGTGATACCAGCGGGCTCCGGGCCGATTATGTGCTGCTGACCGACCTGCGCGATTTCGAGGCGCGCTACTATGAGGGTACCGACCGGCCGCCGCAGGTGCGCGTGCGCCTGACCGCCAAGCTGATCAAGATGCCGGAGCGCGAGATCATCGGCGGGCTGGACGCGGTCAAGCTGTCCGATGCCGAGCGGAACGACATCGACAGCATCGTCGCCGCCTTCGGCGAGGCGACCGGCAACGCCATGAAGATGATCGTGCAATGGACGCTGCGCACCGCGCCGCCGGTGAAGCCGTGACCGCTGCATCGGTCGATACCGGCTGGTCGCCGCTGATCCTGACCGTGGCGCCGAATGGCGCGCGCCGCGGCAAGGCGGACCATCCGGCGCTGCCGATCACCGCCGCGGAACTGGCCGAGACCGCGGCGGAATGCCGGGACGCCGGCGCGGCAATGATCCATCTGCATATCCGCGACCGGAACGGCGGCCACCTGCTCGACGCCGACGGCTATCGCACGGCGATGGCGGCGATCGAGGCGAAGGTCGGTCGGGCGCTGGTCATCCAGCCGACGACCGAGGCGGTGGGCATCTATGACCGCCATCATCAGATGGCGCTCGTCCGCGATCTGCGGCCGGAGCAGGTGTCGATGGCGGTGCGCGAGCTCATCCCGAACGCAGCGGCCGAGTCGCAGGCGGCGGAGTTTCTCGCCTGGGCCTGGCAGGCTCATGTCGCAGTCCAGCACATCCTCTATGACGTGGCCGATGTCCGGCGCTTCCTCGCGCTGAAGCAGCGCGGCATCGTGCCCGGCATTGCGGCTCCCTTGCTGTTCGTGCTCGGCCGCTATGTCGACGGACAGCAATCTGACCCATTGGAATTGCTTCCCTTTATAGAAAACTGCCGCGACGCGGGCGAGAGCGCGCCCTGGGCGGTCTGTGCATTCGGCCGGCGCGAAGGGGCGGTTGGCGCCGCCGCAGCGAGCCTGGGCGGCCATGTCCGCGTCGGGTTCGAGAACAACTTCCACTTGGCGGACGGCCGGGTTGCACCGAATAATGCGACCCTTGTGCGCGCCATGGCCGAGTTGACCGGCCGGGTCGGCCGGCCCCTCGCCACGGCCGACAGTCTGCGCGAGGCGACCGAGGCCGGCTTCCGGGCGCTCTAGCGGGCGAACCACCGGCGCTTTGAAACCGATGTGACGACGGCATGATTGCACCGAACGCCGCCCCGATCGAACAGGCTCCCGTCGCCGTAGGCGCGCTCAGTCGCGCCGAGGCGGCAGCGGAGTTTCTCGCCGTGTGCGCGGCATTCTCGGCGGCTGAGACCGGGCTGCTCGCGACCCTGCTCGATGGGGGCATGCCCGCGGCCGGGGCGCATTATCCGGCAGGTGAGGTCTGGGACCAGGTCACCCACGCGCAATATTTCTTCCATGCCCATCCCGAGGGCGACCGGCACGACGACGAAATCGGCCATTTCCACACGTTCCTCGGCCAGGGCGGCATGCCGCGCGGGCTCCTGCCCCTGGTGCTGCCGGAGATGGCGCTGGCGCCGCTGAAGCTGCCGGTGAAGGAAAAGGGCGGTGTCTCGATGACCCATCGCTCGGCCCGGGACCGCGGCGTCTTCAGCCATCTCATCGGCATCAGCGTCGATGCGCTCGGCACGCCCCTGTCGCTATTCACGACCAACCGCTGGGTCACCGGCGAGACCTGGTATCGGGCCGAGGACGTCATTCAGATGCTCGACCGGTTCGCTTTCGCCGAGCCGAGCCCGACGGCGCTCGCCGATCGCTGGCTCGTGGCCGTGCTGCGCCTGCTGCGCCGGCCGATCGTCGATCTGATCATGGAACGCGATGCCGCGGTCATGGATTGGAGACGGCGGCGGAGCCGGCAATCCCATGTGTTCGACGACCGCCGGCTCGAAGTGACGTCGGAGCGCGAAGTGGATTTCGCGGCGGAGCTGGCGGCGGCGCAATCCGGCGCCGCTTGATTAGGTGCGCATGGGTGTCGATATCCAACGGTTAACCGGGCTTTAAGCCCTTCGTCTCAAGGCTTGCGGAGTGCGACCTGTTATTGCCGCGCCCATGCGGCGCTGGTTTCCGATACACTGGCTCGTGTGAAAGCGTCGGCGAAGGGATGCAGGAACGGCTATGAGCGAAGGTCTGAGCCAGCAAGAGGTCGCAGCGCTGCTGAACGATGTCTCTGCGCCTGAGGCGGCGGCGGGACGGTTGGGGGCCAAGGTTGCCGCCGGCACGCTGACCGAGGCCGAGCGTCAGGTCGCCGAGCAGGTTCTGCGCGCCATGATGGCCGGTGCCGCGGTGCAGGTGCGCAAGGTTCTGTCGGAGACGCTCAAGGATAGCCAGTTCCTGCCGCACGACATCGCCGTGGCGCTCGCCAACGACGTCGAGTCCGTGGCGCTGCCGGTCCTGCAGTTCTCTCGCGTGCTGAGCGACGAGGATCTGATCGCCATCGTGCGTTCCGGGACACCTGCCAAACAGATCGCCATCGCCGGCCGCGCCGAGGTGTCCCAGGCGGTCGCGGGCGAACTGATCCAGACCGACAACAACCTCGCGGTGGCGACGCTCATCGGCAATGCCGGTGCGATGCTCGACGACAAGCTGATGGAGGCGGCCGCGACCCGTTTCGGCTCGGACGAGCGCGTCACCCAGCAATTATCCCGGCGACCGAACCTGCCGTTGTCGGTGGCCGAGCGCCTGGTGCATTTCACAGTCGAGAGCCTGCGCGCCTATATCAGCCAACGGACGGACATGCCCGAATCGGTGATCACCCAGATCGTGCTGAAGACGCGCGAGCAGGTGACCGTCGACCTGCGCTCGGCCCATTTCCCGGCCGAGGAAGCGATCGAGCTGGTGCAGCATCTCTACGCGGCCAAGCGCCTGACGCCGTCCTTGATCCTGCGCGCGCTCTGCGTCGGCGACGTCAGCCTGTTCGAGGCGGCGATGTCGCAGCTCGCCGGCATCGCCGTCCATAATGCCCGCCTGTTGATTCACGACGCCGGCCAGCTGGGCTTCAAGTCGCTCTACGACCGGACCGGGATGCCGCAGAATTACTTCCCGGCCTTCCGCGTCGCGACCCAGGTCGCCCACGAGACCGCGCTCGACGGCGGCCAGTACGACCGCGAACGCTATCGCCGGCAGATGATCGAGCGCATCCTGACCCAGTTCGAGGAAATGGGGGCGGAGGATCTCGACTATCTGCTGATCCGGCTCGAAGACCCAAGCCCGGTGCCGGCGGCCCAGCCGAGCTAGAGCCCGATCCGATCAAACCGCATCGGTTTGATCGGTGAATCGGTCTCTAACCGTATGGTTTAGATCAGGATTCAGATATCAAGCCGAGCCGGCTTGATATCATCCTGATCTAGGCGTCGGGCACGTCCTCGATCCGCGAATAGACCGGCAGGCCGCGCGCACGGAATAGAGCCACCTCGTCATCGGCGCCCGAGGTATAGGGGCCGGAGACCATGATCCACATCGGCGCTCAGCCCATCAGATGCAGCGCCGGGGTCAGGCGCTCGCACGCGTCCTGCAGCACCGGCAGATGGTCGTTGCGCATGGTCGCGGCGTCGAGGCGGGTCGCCCGGGCGCTGGTGATGAGCGCGGCAACGGTCTTGCCGGCCCGGTTGCGCATCGGCACGGCAAGCGCGATCAGGCCCGGCTCGAACTCGCGGTCGACGATGGCCCAGCCGCGGTCGGCGACCGCATCGAGCTCGGACAGCAAATGCTGCGGATCGGTAATGGTCAGCGGCGTATAGGCCCTGAGGTCGGCCTTGGCCAGCCGCCGCTCGCGCTCGGCCGCAGGCAGCGCCGCCAGCAGCACGCGGCCCATGGCGGTATGGAACGCCGGCAGGCGCGTGCCGACACCGATCGACACGGCAAGCGGGTCGGCGCGACCAGCGCGTGCAACATGCACGACCTCGTGGCCGTCGAGCAGGCCGGCCGAACAATTGGCCCTGAGCCGGCTCGAGACGTCCTGCAAGGTCGGCTGGATCGCGTCCCACATCGGCATGGAGGAAAGGAAGGCGTAGCCCAGCTCCAGAATGCGCGGGCGCAGCGCATAGAAACGGCCTTCGAGCCCGACATAGCCCAGTTCGATCAGGGTGTGGAGAAAGCGGCGGACGGTGGCCCGCGACAGGCCGGTGCGCTTCGCGACATCGCTCATCGTCAGCTGTGGTGCATCGACGCCGAAGGCGCGGATGACCGTTAGGCCCCGCGCCAGGGAGTGCACGAAATCGCTGTCGGAATCTGCTTGTGACACTGAAGTTCTCTGAGGTAATGTGTTCGCAACTAGAACATAAGTTCGCACAGCGAACAATTCCCGGTTCGGGGAACGGGAGGCAACGCCTGACGCATCGCGCTCGGGAGTTCGGGATCCGGAACGCATAGGACGGCGGCGATGGAAATCGCCGCCGTCTTTTTTTTGTGTGGCCCTAATCATTTCAATAGATCAACGAGCGGCGCCTTCCAGATTGCGGCGAGCGTCAGCGTCTGGTGGCCGCGCGTTGCCGGCGAGGCCGGCACCAGCACATAGCGGCCGATCTTGATGCGCTTCATGGCGGCTTCCATCGTGCCGAGTTCGGCCGGGTTCAGCAGGTCGTCGGCGAAATTCACCGCGGTCAACTTGGCCTGGATCTTCTCCAACTCGGCCGAGGGGTCGTAGTCGTAGGACGATTCGAACCAGTAGAGATAATCGTCGGCGTCCACGTCCTTGGCATAGTCGGCTGCCCATTGATCGTAGAGTGCCGTCGCCTGGGCGCGGGTTGGGGCCGCCTGCTGCAGGAACGGCGCGTTGCTGGTCATGATGTTGAAGATCGGCAGGGCATGGACGAAGCCGGTCGGCTCCTTGGTGTAAAAGCCGTCGTGCCAATCGGGATCGGTGCGGATCGCCTCGATGATCGCCTGGCGCCACAGCATGTTGCGGCCGGCGATCGACACCGGCTGGGCGGCGATCGGCATGAGCGCGTCCATGAAACCCGGGTGCTTCTCGCCCCAGATCCAGGTCTGCATCCCGCCCATCGAGGTGCCGAGCACCAGCCGCAGATGCTTCAGGCCCAGCCCCTCGGTCACCAGCCGGTATTCGCCCTCGACCGCGTCGAGATAGCCGTAGTGGGGAAACTTCGCCTTGAGCCCGTCCGACGGCTTGCTCGATCCGCCATGGCCGATCGTGTCGGGCAGGATGATGAAATATTTCGTCGCGTCGAGCGGCTGGCCGGGGCCGAACAACTCGCCGGCCAGGCTGGGGGCGAGGAAATTCTTGCCGGCACCGGTCGTGCCGTGCAGCAGCATCACGCCGTTCGTGATGGCGCCCGACGCGTCGCGCACTGGGGTGCCCAGCACGGTATAATGGAAGCGCGCGTCGGCCAGATGCTCGCCATTGGCCAGAGGGAAGTCGGCGACGGTGAAATCGCCGTCCCGCTGACCTGGATAGGGATCGGCGGCGAGGGCCGATGCGGCGGACAGCAGGGCCGTGACGGCGACGGCGACGCGGATCAGTCTCATGCGGCGTTCCTCTGGAATGTTCTCGCGCGGCTTTTCAGCAACTCTAGCGAAAGTCCGCGCAAGCGCGAGCGCCAAACCGTCGCGGCGGCCTTCCGTTCCGGGGGGCGGGCCCCTATGCTGAAAGAAGAGATGCTGGAGGAGTGTCGCGGCGATGCGTGTCGGATTGGTCGGGGCGGTGGCCCTAATGGTGGCGGGCCTGGGCGGTTGCGCCAGCACGCCGCAGGAATTCACCGTCGCGGGCGTCATCGGCACGCCGGGCGCCAGCCAGTTCGCCAATACGGATCCGGCCATCAATGACGTGATGGCCAAGCAGATCTGCACCGACGGCTACGAGAAGCTGGGCGAGGAATCGGTTCCGGCGGATAAGGGCAGCTACAGCCAATGGAAGCTGCGCTGCACCCCTTATCATTTCAGTCTGTTCTAGGCGGCGCACCCCGGCCTGATCGGGTGGTCGGTGCTCGGCATCGACCCGCGGTCGACGCTAGTCGTTGAGCGTGACCAGCAGGCCGGCACCGATCAAGACGCCGAAGAAAGGCAGGCCGACGGTGATTTCCCCGAGGGCGGCGGCGGCGACGCTGGCGGAGATGGTAAGCCAGCCGATGAGCTTCTTCATGATCTGACCCCTGCGGCATGAGAGCGAACGACGGACTCACAACGAGGGTCGGGCCGACTTATTCCGCCGGTTTCAAAAAAATAGGGCTTTTTCGTGACCCAGGATGAGATCGAGGTGATTGGCCTGGTCGCGGGCGTCTGCACGACCGCGAGCTTCCTGCCCCAGGTCGCCAAGACGCTGCGCGAAAGAAGCACCGCCGGCATCTCGCTCGGCATGTATTCCGCCTTCACCTTCGGCGTGGCGCTCTGGCTCGTCTATGGCCTCTTGCTGAGGCGCCCGGCGATCGTCATCCCCAACTTCATCACCCTGGTGCTCGCCGGGCTGGTCCTGGTCCTGAAGATCAGGGACCGGTGAGGCGGAGGCCGACCCTCACCCGCTTCGCTGCGCCCGGCCGCCCTATCCCTCTTCAATCGTCATCCCCGGGCGTGACCCGGGGATCCACCCGCCGTCACCAGCACCATTGTTTGCGGCCGAGACACGTGTATGGCCGGGTCGAGCCCGGCCATGACGGTGAAAGGGTCGCCTAAAGCGCCTGGTTCACATAGGCGGTCTTGACCTGGGTGTAGAATTCGGCGGCGTAGCGGCCCTGTTCGCGTGGGCCGTAGCTCGAGCCCTTCCGGCCGCCGAACGGCACGTGATAGTCGACGCCCGCGGTCGGCAGGTTGACCATGACCATGCCACTCTCGATGTTGCGGCGGAAATGGGCCGCATGCTTCAGGCTGGTCGTGCAAATGCCGGCGCAGAGCCCGAACTCGGTGTCGTTGGCCAGCGCCAGCGCCTCGTCGTAATTCTTGGCGCGGATCACCGAGGCGACCGGGCCGAAGATCTCCTCGCGGCTGATGCGCATATCCTTGGTCGCCTCTGCGAACACGGCCGGTGCCATGTAGAAGCCGGGCGTCGCCCGCTCCAGCCGCTCGCCGCCGACCACCAGCCGGGCACCTTCGTCGCGGCCGATCCCGATATATTTCAGGTCCTGGTCGAGTTGGCTCTGGTCGACGACCGGGCCGATGTTGGTGCCCGCCTTGCGCGCGTCGTCGACGACCAGCTTGCCGGCCGCTTCGGCCAGCGCACTCACGAACTTGTCGTAGATGCCCTGCTCGACGATCAGGCGCGAGGAGGCGGTGCAGCGCTGGCCGGTCGAGAAGAAGGCGCCGTCGAGCGAGACGCGCACGGCGAGCTCCAGGTCGGCATCGTCGAGCACGACCATCGGGTTCTTGCCGCCCATCTCCAACTGCACCTTGGCGCCGCGGCTCGCCGCCTCGGCCAGGATGCCGCGCCCGGTCGGCACCGAGCCGGTGAAGCTGATGCCGTCGACCCGCGCATCCTTGACCAGTGCGGCGCCGACCACGGAGCCGCGGCCCATCACCAGATTGAAGACGCCGGCCGGTACGCCGGCGCGATGCAGGATGTCGGCGAGCGCCCAGGCCGAAGCCGGCACCAGCTCGGCCGGCTTCATGATGACGCAATTGCCGTAGGCGAGCGCCGGCGCGATCTTCCAGGCCGGGATCGCGATCGGGAAGTTCCACGGCGTGATCATGCCGATCACGCCCAGCGGCTCGCGGGTGATCTCGATGTCGACGCCCGGCCGGACCGAGCCCAGCCGCTCGCCCTGGATGCGCAGCACCTCACCGGCGAAGAACTTGAAGATCTGGCCGGCGCGGCCGACCTCGCCCATGCCCTCGGCCAGCGTCTTGCCTTCCTCGCGGGCGAGCAGATTGCCGAGCTCTTCCCGGCGGGCCAGGATCTCGCTGCCCACCTTGTCGAGAATGTCGAAACGCTGCTGCACGGTCGTGCGCGACCATGCCGGGAAGGCCTTGCGGGCGGCGGCAATCGCGTCGTCGACCTGGGCCGCGGACGCGCGGTCATATTCGCCGATGACGTCGTTCGTGTCCGACGGGTTGATGTTGCGCGCTGCGTCCGTGCCATGGACCCATTCGCCGGCGATCAGATTGGCATAAGTCATTCGTCGTCCTCTCCCATGCGGCGCCGGCGCCTGCCCGTCGACGCGGTCGCTCCTCCGAATTAACTCATACTATAGCGCATTGCGCGCGATCAGTCGTCGCGCAGCAGCCAGTCGGTTTCGATGAGGCGGGCCGGAGCACCCGGCTCGATCCAGACGAGCGCGTTCTGGTCATGGGCCTCTGCCAGCGCCCGGGCCGCCGCCTCGTCCAGGTCGAGGACGAACCAGCCTTCTTCCGCGGGCCAGGCCGGATCGTCGCCGACGCCCAGATGGCGCAGCGCCCGGAGCCCGCGTGCGCGGATCTCGGCGGTGAGCGCCAGGCCGGCCAGGGCATTCTCGGCGGCGGAAGCCGGGCGGCTCCGCGGGTTGGACGCGGTGATGAACGCGCCCGAGCGTGCCCCCAGCCGCTCCAGCAGCCGGTCGATCTCCGGCGCCGGACGATCGAGCCGGGCGGCGAGCCAGCGCTTGCCGTCCCAGACCCGATAGTCCGTGGCCGCATAGACCGCCCTCAGGCGTATGCGATCGTTTTTATCGATTGCAACATCTCCTTAACTTCAACGGTGCAAGCTCCCCTCATGCGGCTTGGCCGAAGCATCTTCGCGGGGGTCGCGGTATGGCGTCGTTCACATTGCAGGCCTTCAAGGCCGGGGTCGCGCCCCATACCGTCGATTTCGCCGACGAACGGTCCGCCTATGCCGAAACGATGCGCCTGCAGAAGAGCGGGACCGTCGATAGCGTGAAGCTCATCCGCACCAAGGACCAGAAGGTCCTGTTCGACACGACCAAGGGCGTTGTGCCCAAGATTCGGCCGAAGCGGTCGAAAGCGCCGATGCTGGCGGTCGCTGCCGTCGCGCTTGGGGCCATCATCGCCTTCGTGCTGGCCTTCCTCAAGCACTGATCAGCGTCGCTCCCGGTAGGCGGCGAGCGCCTCGGGCGTATCCAGGTCGATCAGCACGCCATCGTCGACGGCTTCGATCTCGGTCAGGAATTCCCCGTAATTGCCGATGAGATGCTTGGCGCCGGTGTCGCCGCTGAGCGCCATCAGCTCGCCGAAGAAGCGTCGCGCCCAGAGAACCGGATTGCCGCGCCGTCCGCCGCGGACCGGCGCCAGGATCGCCCGGCCCTCGACCGGGTTGAAGCCGGCGATCAGCCGGTCGATCAGCTCGGCCGAGACGTCCGGCATGTCGCCCAGGCAGACGATCGCGCCATCGGCGCCGTCCGGAACGGCGGCGAGTCCGGTCTTGAGCGAGCCTGACAGCCCGTCGGCATAGTCCGGGTTCAGGGCGAAGCCGACGTCGAGCCCGGCCAAGGCCGCCCTGACCGCGTCGCCCTCATGGCCGAGCACGATCGTGACCGGGCGGGCGGCCGAGGCGAGCACCCGCTCGACGACATGGCGCACCATGGGCTTGCCGTCGAGCGGGATCAGCAGCTTGTTGTCGGCGCCCATGCGCCGCGACTGGCCGGCGGCCAGGACCAGGGCGGCGATGCGGGGTCGGCGCGGCGGGGCCTCGAGGGCGCCGATCTCGGCCCGGGGCAGCGGGCGGCTCGGGATCTCGGCCAGCAGGCCGCCGGCGCCGAGGCCGGTGATCTCGGCCGGGCCGACCGGCAGATCGGCCGCCAGGCGCTGCAGCACCCAGTCGATGCCGTTGAGCTTGGGCGAACGGGCGCAGCCGGGCAGGCCGAGGACCGGGATGCCATCCAGGCTGCCGAGCAGCAAGAGGTTGCCGGGGTCGACCGGCATGCCGAAATGCACGATCCGGCCGCCGGCCGCGACTAGGCCGGCAGGGATGACGTCGCGCCGGTCGATGATCGCCGAGGCGCCGGCGATCAGCACCAGTTCGGCGCCTTCGGCGCGCATGGCGGCGAGACCGGCGGCGACCGCCTCGGCGTCATGGGCGACGCGCCGCTCGGCGACGAGCGGGCTGCCCAGCGCCGCGAGCCGGCGGCGGGTGACCTCGACGGTCTTGTCGAGCACGCTCGGCTTCAGGCCGGGCAGCAGGGTCTGGATGAGTGCCACCGGCCGGGCACGGAAGCGGGCGAGGCCGAGCGGCGGACGCGATGCGGCGATGTGTTCCCAGGCGGCGACATGGCGTTCGGCCGCGGCGAACGGGATGATCTTCACGGTCGCGACCATCTGGCCCGGCTCGACCGGCGCGAATGGCGACAGCGTCGCCACGGTCAGCGCCTCGTCGACCCGGTTCAGGCGATCGATCTCGTCACGGTCCAGGGTCAGCAGCCCATGATCCTCGGCGAACAGGTTGACCCGGCCGGTGAAGGCGGCGCCGGCCGACAGGCCCGGCCCGAACAGTCCGGCCGCGGCCCGCGTCGCAGCCTGATCCTCGGCCACGTCGTCCGGTTCGAGCACGGCGGCGGCGACCTCGGCGATCCCGGCGGCCTCGAGCGCCGCCAGATCGTCGGCATCGAGCACGCGGCCCTTCTTCAGGCGGCGCTCGCCGGCGGTCACCGCATGGGCGAGCACGGCGCCGAGCGCCCGTGGAATGGGGATCGGGCCGAAGATCACGCGGCCTTGTCCTCTTTGCCCTTGATGCGGTCGTGCCGCAGCGTCGCCGTGATCTCGGCCAGGATCGAGACGGCGATCTCGCCCGGGGTGAGCGCGCCGATATCGAGCCCGACCGGGCCGCGGATGCGGGCGAAGGCGGTGGCGTCGAAGCCGGCCTCGGCCAGCCGCTCGCCGCGCCGGGCATGGGTCCGGCGCGAGCCGAGCGCGCCGATGTAGAAGGCGTCCGACCGAAGCGCCGCCTGCAGCGCCGGATCGTCGATCTTCGGATCGTGGGTGAGCGTAACGATCGCGGTCCGCTTGTCAGGCTTCAGGCCGGGCAGCACCTCGTCCGGCCAGTCGGTCGCCAGGGTCACGCCGGGGAAACGTTCCTCGGAGGCGAACGCGCTGCGCGGGTCGATGATGGTGACGTCATAGCCGGTGATGACCGCAATGCGCGCCAGCGCCTGGGCGATATGGACGGCGCCGACCACGATCAGGCGCAGGGGCGGGTTCCAGACCTCGACGAACAATTTGCCCTGCGGCGCGTCGATCGTCTGGCTGCGGTCCTCGATCACCGCGCGGTTGATGGCCGCACGCTCTTCGTTGCCGAGCCTCAGGTCGCCCTCGGCGATGCCGTCGCCCAACAATAGCTGCGCGCCACTCGCGAGTGCCGTCACCAGGACGGTCGTCCGGCCGGCCTGCTGTTCGGCGAGCCGGCGTTCGAGCAGGTCGATCTTCACGCTCCGGCCCTCACGACAGCCGCTCGACGAAGATCTGCACCTTGCCGCCGCAGGCGAGGCCGACGTCCCAGGCCTGCTCGTCGGTCACGCCGAAATCGAGCAGCTTCGGCTCGCCCGTGCGGATGGTGTCGAGTGCGCTCTCGACTACGGCGCCTTCGACGCAGCCGCCGGAGACGGAGCCGATGAAGCGGCCCTGGTCGTCGACCGCCAGCTTGGAGCCGACCGGCCGGGGCGAGGAGCCCCAGGTGGTGACGACGGTGGCGAGCGCCACGCCGCGCCCGGCCCGGTGCCACTGGGCCGCTTCGCTCAGGATCTGGTCGGTATCGCTCATGGGGGCAGGTTCCTTCAGGCGGCGCTGCTGGCAGGGGTGGTCCGCCATTCCGTGGCGGCTTCGAGCCGGCGGCCGGCCGGGCGGCTCAACGCCTCGATCAGGCTCGCCAGGCTTTCGAGATTATGCACCGGCCGGAATTCGTCGACATGGGGCAGGATCGCTTTCATGCCCAACGATTTGGGCTCGAAGGCCTCGTAGCGCAACAGCGGATTGAGCCAGATCAGCCGGCGGCAGGATTTGTGCAGCCGCTCCATCACCGGCCCCAGCCCTTCGCCGGCGGCGCGGTCGAGCCCGTCGGAGATGAACAGCACGACCGCACCCTGGCCCAGCACCCGCCGCGACCAGCGGCGATTGAACTCGGCCAGGCATTCGCCGATGCGCGTGCCGCCGGACCAGTCGTCGACAGCCCCGGTCACCCGGTCGACCGCGACATCGATGTCCTTGGCGCGCAGGTAACGGGTGACGTTGGTCAGCCGCGTGCCGAACAGGAAGGTGTGGACCCGGTCGCGGTCGTTGGTGACCGCGTGCATGAAATGCAGGAACACCCGGCTGTAGCGGCTCATGGAGCCGGAGATGTCGCACAGGATGACGAGCGGCGGATGGTTGGTCCTGACCCGCCGGCGCTTCAGCGGAATGGCGCCGGCGCCGTTCCGGAGTGCGGCGCGCAAGGTTGCGCGCATGTCGACGCGCGGACCGGCCGGGTCGGGCGTGAAGCGCCGGGTCGCCACATCCATCAGCGGCAGGCGCAGGCGCGAGAGCGCCTGCTTCGCCGCCGCCAGCTCCTCGGTCGACATCTGCTCGAAATCGGCCTTCTGCAGCAGCTCGCGTTCGGAGAAGGTCAGTGCCGCGTCGAGTTCGATCTGCTCCTCGGCCGGTTCGTCCTGGGCCCCGGCGCGATCGCCGTGCAGCGCCTCGGCCAGGCGCTTGATCATCTCGACCTGCGGCTCGCCCGTGTCCATCCGGGTCTGCGGCAGGACCATCGCCAGCGCCTTTTCCAGGATGCGCGGATTGCGCCAGAAGATGTGGAACGCCTGGTCGAACAGCTCGCGCTGGTCGCGGCGGTTCACGAAGACGGCATGGAGCGTCCAGTAGAAATCGTGGCGATCGCCGAGCCCGACCGCGCGCACCGCCTCGACCGCGGCCAGCAGCCGCCCGGGGCCGACCGGCATGCCCGCCGCCCTGAGCGTCCGGGCGAAATACATCAGGTTGGCGAGCAGCCGCCCGCCTTTCAGGTCCGGGACGCCGGCCGGGCGCGCCATCAGGCGACCGTCCGGCCGCCCAGCTCGGCCTTGACCTGCTCCAGGAGCCGCTGGGCCTCGCTGCCCTGCAGGCGCTGGATGTCGTCCTGGTATTTCAGGATCACGCCCAGCGTGTCGTTGATTGCTTCCGGCGTCAGCACCAGCGCATCAAGCTGCATCAGCGCCTCGGCCCAGTCGATCGTCTCGGCGACGCCCGGCTGCTTGAACAGGTCCATGCGGCGCAGCGCCTGGACGAAGCCCACGACCTCGCGCGATAGGGCCTCGCCCGCCTCCGGCGCCTTGACGGCCAGGATCTCCAGCTCGCGCTGGGCGGTCGGGTAATCGACCCAATGGTAGAAGCAGCGCCGCTTCAGCGCGTCATGGATCTCGCGCGTGCGGTTCGAGGTGATGATGACGATCGGCGGCTCCGCCGCCTTGACCGTGCCGATTTCGGGAATGGTGACCTGGAAGTCGGACAGCACTTCCAGGAGATAGGCCTCGAACGGCTCGTCGGTGCGGTCCAACTCGTCGATCAGCAGCACGGGAGCACCGCCCGTGTCGGCCTCGAGCGCCTGGAGCAGCGGCCGCTTGATCAGGAAACGCGCATCGAAGATGTCGCGCTGGATCTGTTCGCGGCTGGCGGAACCCGCCTCGGCCAGGCGGATCTCCAGCATCTGGCGCGCGTAGTTCCATTCATAGACCGCCGAAGCGACGTCGAGCCCTTCGTAGCATTGCAGGCGGATGAGCCGCCGGCCGAGCGCACTCGCCAGCACCTTGGCGATCTCGGTCTTGCCGACCCCGGCCTCGCCCTCGAGGAACAGCGGGCGGCCGAGCTTCAGGGCCAGGAATACCGAGGTCGCCAGGCTGCGGTCGGCGACATAGCGCTGGCCGGCGAGCAGGGCAGCGGTCTCGTCGACCGAGACGGGAAGGGAGGGGGTGGGCATCGAGGCGGGCTTTTCCGGAACGGAGGGAGGACGAGCGGTCACAGATGAGAGTATGGGGTGGCGGGCCGGCAATTTCGACTCTCCTCGGCTCGGGGGCGTCGAGCGGTCGCAACATGTTGAAACCAAATATCCGAGGGCCGGATATCGCAGCGAAATTTCCGCGCCCTATATTTGACGCAATGGCCGCCGCATAATGGGCCCCTATCCCGACGTCTGCGGGCTTGTGCCCGATCGTGATATCATGAGGGCGGAGCCGAATGGCGGTTCCAGGGCTTCGTGTCATGAAGAGTTTCGTTGATCCGCGGAGATGTAGCTGATGTCTCGCCTTTCCATTCCAGCAGCGCTCGTCGGCTCGCTCGCCCTCGGCGCCTGCGTCGCCGCCCCGCCGACCGGTCCCGACGTCGCGGCCATGCCCGGGTCCGGCAAGACCCTCGCCCAATTCCAGCAGGACGACGCGACCTGCCGCGGCTATGCGCAGCAGCAGATCGGCGGCGTGCAGCCGGCGCAGGCCGCGAACGACAGCGCCGTCAGCAGCGCCGTGGTCGGCACCGGCATCGGTGCCGCGGTCGGTGCGCTTGCCGGCGCGGCCGGCGGCAATGCGGGCCTGGGGGCGGCAGCCGGCGCCGGCGCTGGCCTGCTGCTCGGCTCGGCCGCGGGCGCCAACAACGCCCAGCTCTCCGGCGCCCAGTTGCAGCAGCGCTACGACATCAGCTATTCGCAGTGCATGGCGGCCCAGGGCAACAACGTGCCGCCGGTGCAGCAGGCCGCGGCCTACCCGGCCTATGGCTATCCCGCCTATGCCTACCCGGCCTATCCGTATCCGTACTACCCGTACCCGGCCTACTACGGCCCGGGCTACTACGGTCCCGCGGTGTCGGTCGGCTTCGGCTTCGGCGGCGGCCATCGCCACTGGTAGAATGAACCCTGCCGCGCGGGTGATCGCCCGCGCGGCAGGGGACGTATCAGCCGAGCGCCTCGACCGCGCGCTTGGCCATGACCGTGACCAGATGCGCCCGGTACTCGGCGCTGGCATGGATGTCGGAATTCAAGTCGCCGGCGTCGATCTTGAGCCCGTCGAGGGCTGACGCCGTGAAGCTCTTGTCGAGCGCCGCCTCGAATTCGTCGGCCCGGAACACCGACGGGCCGGCGCCGGTCACCGCGACGCGGGTGCCCGCCGCGGTCTTGGCCACGAACACGCCCACCACCGCATAGCGCGACGCCGGATTGCGGAACTTCTGATAGGCCGCCTTCTCCGGGATCGGGAAGGCGACCGCCGTCACGATCTCGTCCGGCTCGAGTGCCGTTTCGAACATGCCGACGAAGAACTCCGCCGCCGACAGCTGCCGCTTGGTCGTATGCACCGTGGCGCCCAGCGCCAGCAGGGCTGCCGGATAGTCGGCGGCCGGATCATTGTTGCTGATCGAGCCGCCGATCGTGCCGCGATGGCGGACCGCCGGGTCGCCGATATTGCCGGCGAGCCAGGCGAGGCCGGGAATCGCCCGCTTGACCGCGTCGGACGCCGCGACCTCGGCATGGGTCGCCATGGCGCCGATGGTCACGGTCGCGCCGTCGGCCTTGATGCCCTTGAGCTCGGCGATCTTGCCGAGATCGATCAGGTCGGACGGCCGGGCCAAGCGCTGCTTCAGGGTCGGTACCAGGGTCATGCCGCCGGCCAGGATCTTGCCGTCCTCGGCGCCGGCGATGGCCTGGGCCGCT
The DNA here is from genome assembly GCA_035310205.1 of Aliidongia sp. Classification (GTDB taxonomy): domain Bacteria; phylum Pseudomonadota; class Alphaproteobacteria; order ATCC43930; family CGMCC-115725; genus Aliidongia. The sequence goes on along the minus strand of DATGEK010000007.1, from coordinate 64,952 downwards.
TCGGCGAGGCTCTTGGGAGCCTGATAGTTGAATTCATACATGGTCCGTCCTCACTCCGCGGCCTGGGCGGGGCTATGGGATTGGATGATCTGCCACAGCTTGTGCGCCGTGGCCGGCATGTCGACCTGGATGTCGCCCAAGGGCGACAGCGCATCGGCGACCGCGTTCATGATCGCCGCCGGCGCCCCGATCGCCCCCGCCTCGCCGCAGCCTTTGACGCCGAGCGGATTGTGGGTGCAGAGCGTGACGTTGGTCGCGACATCGAACATCGGCAGGTTGTCCGCACGCGGCATGCAATAGTCCATGAGGGAGCCGGTCAGCAGCTGGCCGTCCTTGTCATAGACCGCACCCTCGTAGAGCGCCTGGCCGATGCCCTGCGCCAGGCCGCCATGGACCTGGCCCTCGACGATCATCGGATTGATGATCCGGCCGAAATCGTCGGCGGCCGAGAATTTCACCACCTCGACTACGCCGGTCTCCCGGTCGATCTCGATCTCGGCGACATGGGCGCCCGAGGGATAGGTGAAGTTCTTCGGATCGTAGAACGCCGTCTCGTCCAGTCCCGGCTCGACCGTCTCGATCGGGTAGTTGTGCGGGACATAGGCGGCGAACGCGATCTCGCCGAAGCTCTTGGTCCGGTCCGTGCCGCTGACGCGGAACGTGCCGTCGGCGAATTCGACGTCAGCCTCGGCCGCTTCCAGGAGATGGGCCGCGATCTTGCGGCCCTTGGCCACGACCTTGTCGATTGCCTTCATCACGGCCGAGCCGCCGACCGCGAGCGAGCGCGAGCCGTAGGTGCCCATGCCGAACGGGATCTTGGACGTGTCGCCATGGACGACTTCGACTTGGTCGACCGGCACGCCCAGCCCCGATGCCACCAGCTGCGCCATGGTCGTCTCGTGACCCTGGCCGTGGCTGTGGGTGCCGGTGAACAGCGTGACGCTGCCGGTCGGATGGACGCGGACCTCCGCCGCCTCGTAGAGGCCGGCCCGGGCGCCGAGCGCGCCTGCCACCGCCGAGGGGGCGATGCCGCAGGCCTCGATATATGTCGCGATGCCCATGCCCCGGAGCTTGCCGCGCTTGGCGGCCTCGGCCCGGCGCGCCTCGAACCCGGCGCGATCCGCCGTCTTCAAGGCCATCTCGAGCGTCGTGAAATAATCACCGCTGTCGTATTGGAGCGCTACCGGCGTCTGGTACGGGTAGGCGTCCTTCGGGATGAAGTTGCGCCGCCGGATCTCGGCCGGATCGAGCTTGGCGACCCGGGCCGCGACATCGACCAGCCGCTCCAAGAGATAGGTCGCCTCCGGCCGTCCGGCACCGCGATAGGCGTCGACCGGCACCGTGTTGGTGAAGACGGCGCGCACAGCGGCATGGATCGCCGGCGTCGTATAGGTGCCGGCGAGCAGGGTCGCATAGAGGATGGTCGGGATCGCGGGCGCGAAGGTCGAGAGATAGGCGCCCAGGTTCGCGACCGTATCGACCCGGAGCGCCAGGAATTTGCCGTTCTCGTCCATGGCGAGCTCGGCATGGCTCGCATGGTCGCGGCCCTGCGCGTCGGAGATGAAGGCCTCCGACCGGTCGGCGGTCCATTTGACTGGCCGCTTCACCTTGGCCGCGGCCCAGGTGACGATCGCCTCTTCGGCATAGTGGTAGATCTTGGAGCCGAAGCCGCCGCCGACGTCGGGGGCGACGACCCTGAGCTTGTGCTCGGGCAGATGCAGCACGAAGGCGCCCATCAGCAGGCGGATGACGTGCGGGTTCTGGCTGGTCGTATAGAGCGTGTAGTCGCCCGAGCCGCTGTCGTACTCGCCGATCGCCGCGCGCGGTTCCATGGGATTGGCGACCAGGCGGTTGTTGATCAGGTCGAGCTTGGCGACGAGCTTGGCCTTGGCGAAGGCCGCGTCGACCGCCGCCTTGTCGCCGATCTCCCATTCGTAGCAGGTATTGGCCGCGGCCTCGTCGAACACCAGGGGGGCGCCCGGCTTGACCGCGTCGGTCGCCTCGACCACGGCCGGCAGCACGCCGTAGTCGACGGCGATCAGCTCAGCCGCGTCCTTGGCCTGATCGCGCGTCTCGGCGATGACGACCGCGACCGGATCGCCGACATGGCGCACCTTGCCCTGGGCCAGCACCGGATGCGGCGGCTCGACCATCGGCTTGCCGTGCTTGTCGGTGATCAGCCAGCCGCAGGGCAGGCCGCCGACTCCGGCCGCCGCCAGGTCGGCCCCGGTGAAGACCGCGACCACGCCCGGGGCGGCGAGTGCTGCGGCCGTGTCGATGGCACCCAAGCTCGCATGCGCATGCGGGCTGCGGAGCAGATAGGCATGGGTCTGGCCCGGACGATTGATATCGTCGGTGTAGTGACCCTGGCCGGTCAGGAAACGGAAGTCCTCCTTGCGGCGGACGGCGGCGCCGATGCCGCCACTCCCGTTCGCTACGGCGGCTGCGTCATCCGGCATGGGAACCTCCCATCGCCTTCGCCCCCGCCTCCACCGCCTTCACGATATTGTGGTAGCCGGTGCAGCGGCAGATGTTGCCCTCGAGCCAGTCGCGGATGTCGTGCTCGGTCGGCGCCGGGTTCTGCTTCACCAAGTCGACGGCGCTCATCACCATGCCGGGCGTACAGAAGCCGCATTGCAGGCCGTGATGCTCCTTGAACGCGGCCTGCATCGGATGCAGCTCGCCGTTCGACAGGCCCTCGATGGTCAGCACCTCGGCGCCCTCCGCCTGGGCGACCAGCATGGTGCAGCTCTTCACCGACTTGCCGTCGACATGGACGAGGCACGCGCCGCACTGGCTGGTGTCGCACCCGACATGGGTCCCGGTCAGGCCGAGCTGATCACGCAGGAATTGGACGAGCAGGGTGCGCGGCTCGACATTGGCCGTGACCTTCCTGCCGTTCACCGTCATGGAAACCGGTGCCGACATCGACGAGTTCTCCCCTAGTGGCTGGCGGCGCAGTTCGTGCCGCGCGCGTGCGAACGGGCGGAAACATAATCCCGCCCGATACTTCAGCCCCGAGTGTCGGCGTCACGGGCGCCCCGGTCAAGGGCGCTCCGATGACAATCCAGGAGAGTGCGGTGCGATATTATCCCACGCGGCGCAGGGGCTTGCTCGTTGCCGCGTCCAGCGCCTCGCCGATGTCGGCCTCGATGTCCTCGACGCTCTCGAGCCCGACCGACAGCCGGACCAGGCCCTCGGTGATGCCGTGGGCGGCGCGTTCCTCGGGCGTATAGGGCGAATGGGTCATCGAGGCCGGATGCTGCACCAGGGTCTCGGCATCGCCCAGGCTGACCGCGATCGTCACCAGCTTGAGCGCGTCCATGAAGCGCAGGCCGGCGTCGTAACCGCCATCCAGTTCGAAGGCGATCATGCCGCCGAAGCCGCCGGGCATCTGGCGGCGGGCGAGATCATGCTGCGGCGCGCTGGCGAGGCCGGGGTAGTACACGGACGCCACGGACGGATGCGCCTCCAGCAATTGCGCGATCCTGAGCGCGTTCCGGCAATGGCGCTCCATGCGCACTTCCAGCGTCTTCAAGCCGCGCAGCACCAGGAACGCGTCGAACGGCGACAGCACGGCGCCGGTCATGTCCTTGAGGCCGAAGAACCGCATGCGGTCGATGAGCTCCCGGCCGCCGACCACGGCGCCGGCCAGCAGGTCGCCATGGCCGCCCAGATACTTGGTCGCGGAATGGACGACCAGGTCGGCGCCCAGCCCCAGCGGCCGCTGCAGCAGCGGCGTGCAATAGGTGTTGTCGACCATGACCAGCGCGCCGTGGGCATGGGCCCGCTCCGCCACGCCCACGATATCGACCAGCCGCATGTTCGGGTTGGCCGGCGTCTCGAAATAGACGAGCCGGGTCGCGGGCGTCAGCGCGGCCTCGACCACGGCGAGATCGGTCAGGTCGGCATGGCGCACGGTGATGCCGAATTGCGCCAGGCCATGGCGGAAGAAGGCGAAGGTGCAGCCATAGAGCGTCAGGTCGGTCAGGATCTCGTCGCCGGGCTTCAGCAGGGTCCAGATCGCCGTCGTGATGGCACCCATCCCCGACGCGGTCGCCAGCGCTGCCTCGCCGCCTTCGAGGCTGGCGAGCCGCTCCTCGAGCAGGGTCACGGTCGGGTTGCCGAGCCGGCCATAGATATAGCCCTGGGACTCGCCGGCGAAGCGGCGGCCACCCTCGGCGGCGCTCGGAAAGGCGAAGGTCGAGGTCAGGTAGAGCGGGGCCGACAGCGCGCCCTGATGGTCGAGCGGCTCGTAGCCATGATGGATCGCGCGCGTGGCAAAGCCGCGCCCGTTCGCCGGTTTCCGATCGACCATTCGTTTCCTCCCATTTTGATGGGCGGAGTGTAGGCGCGATGGCTAGGGCGTGTCCTTGCGAACTCGGCCTCGAAATGCGACCATCTTGGCAGGATATGCCAATATAATTTTTATTATTGGACGATCATGCCAAAACCGGAATTAGACGCGATCGACCGCCGCCTGCTTGCGGCCCTGCAAGGCGAGGCGCGGCTCACCAACGTCGAGCTGGCCGAGCGGGTCGGTCTATCGGCCTCACCCTGCCTGCGCCGGGTCAAGATCCTGGAGCGGGACGGCGTGATCCAGGGCTACCGCGCGACGCTCGACCGGCGAAGGATCGGGCTCGCCTTGACCGTGTTCGTGGGCGTCAAGGTCGAGCGCCATCGCGACGAGGAAGCGACGGCGTTCCAGCAGGCGATGCGCGCCGTGCCGGAGGTGATCGCCTGTCACCTGATCTCGGGCGAGCACGACTTCCTGCTCGAGGTCGCGGTCGCGAGCCTGGAGGCTTACGAGGATTTCCTCTTGGGCACCTTGCTGAAGCTGCCGGGGGTGAGCGACGTGCGCAGCAACTTCGCCATCCGCATGGTCAAGCCGCCGGGACCGCTGCCGTTGGATCATCTACCAGGGTAGCGGAAATCAAACCAATCACTACCCTGGTATTTCTGTGCCTGGATTATCCTCATTCGGTGCGGATTTGGTAAAAGTCATGGTCGCCGCGCGCACCATTTCTGCAACGAAGGCGTGCTGTCCGGGGCCGATTAAGTAAGATTTAATGCTTAACGCCTAACGGCTACGGACTTGTTCTTCCGTTCCGCAAGGCCTTCCCATGCAGCGTCTCAGCATTACCCAGCGCGTCGCGCTGATCGTCGGATTGCTCGTGCTTTCGATCGTCGGCGTCGTCGCCATCCAGGCGGTGTCGTTCCGGCAATCGATGATCCAGGAACGCCAGGACAAGCTGCATGACATGGTGACCAGCGTCGTCGGCGTGATGAAATTCTACGACGGCCAGGTCGCGGCGGGCAAAATGACCGAGCCCCAGGCGCAGGACGCGGTGAAGGCCGCGGCGCGGGCGATGCGCTGGGGCGAGGGCAACTACTACGGCATCTACCAGTACGACGGCGTGACCCTGGTTCACAGCAATGCCAAGTTCGAGGGCGTGAACCGGATCGACACGACCGACCCGCAGGGCCATCGCACCGTCGCCGACCTGATCGACGCCGGCCGCAAGCCGGGCGGCGGCTTCGTCTGGACCCTGGTGCCGCGCCCCGGCCAGCAGATGGTGGTCGACAAGCTCAGCTACGCCGCCGCGTTCGAGCCATGGCAATGGGTCGTCCAGGCGGGCGTCTATGTCGACGATATCGATGCCATCGTCTGGCACGGCGTGCTCACGATCGGCGGCTTCGCGCTCCTGGCCCTGTGCCTGGCCGGCGGCTTGGCCGCCTATGTCGGCCGCAGCATCAGCCGCCCGATCGGCAGCCTGGCCGGCACCATGGAGACGCTCGCGTCCGGCACCATGGCGGTCGCCGTGCCCTATATCGCCGAGCGCAACGAGATCGGCACCATGGCGCGCGCGGTCGAGGTGTTCCGCGCCAGCATGGCTGAGGCCGAGGCGCTGCGCCTCGAGCAGGAAAACATGAAGCAGGCGGCCACGGCGGAACGTCGGGCGTCGCTGCTGAGCATGGCCGCGGAATTCGAGGGCGCGGTCGGCGGCGTGGTCGAGGCGGTGTCGGCCTCGTCGGCCGAAATGCGGCGTTCGGCCCAGACCATGACCGTGAGCGCCCAGAGCACCAGCGAGAAGTCCGGCGAGATCGTGGCACTCTCGGACGAGGCGTCGCAGAACGTCAGCGCCGTCGCCGGGGCGTCGGAAGAGCTGTTCGCGTCGATCAGCGAGATCAGCCGGAGCCTGGCCCAGGCGGTGCGGACCACGGACGATGCCAATGCCGAAGCGCAGACCGCCGCCGGCCTGATGCAGAACCTGGAACGGGCGACCGGCAAGATCGGCGAGGTCGTCGGCCTGATCAATTCGATCGCCAGCCAGACCAACCTCCTGGCGCTCAACGCGACGATCGAGGCCGCGCGCGCCGGCGAGGCCGGCAAGGGCTTCGCGATCGTGGCGTCCGAGGTGAAGGCGCTGGCGCGGCAGACGGCGGACGCCACCGACGAGATCCGCACCCAGGTCGGCGCCATCCAGGACGAGGCGACGGCCGCGCTGAAGTCGATCTCCGGCGTCACGCGCACCGTGACCGAGATCAGCGAGCTGGTCACCGCCGTCGCCGCCGCGACCGAGGAACAGACGGCCGCAACCGAGGAAATTTCGCGCCGGGTCCAGCAGGTCGCCAGCGGCACCGAAGCGGTCTCGGTCAATATGGGCCTCGTGGCCGACGCCATGGGCAGCACCCGCACCGAGGCCGGCCAGGTGCTCGACGCCGCGACCGACCTGGCCGAGCGCGGCTCGACCCTGAAGCAGAAGGTCGGCGCGTTCCTGGACACGATCCGGGCGGCATAGGGACGCGCCAATCGATCGCGGGCTTCGGGCGAGGTCAGTGAATGCTGACGTCGATCCCGAAGCCCGGACCAATTCCCGCTAAGGCATGTAACGGCGCTTAGTAACCCCGTGGAACCGTGAACGCGAAGAATTGATTGTTCCCGACAAATCCCGGGATCGGCAGATGCGCATAGCCGGACCCCCAGTAGACGGTCCGGTCCACTACGACCGCCCCGGCATTGACCGAGCCGGCCGTCTTGTAGCTCCAGAGCGTGTTCCCGGTGGCTGCGTCCAACGCGTACATATTGGGTGCATTGGCTCCCATTGACGGCGCGTAGACGACCCCATGCATGACCGTCATCGGGCCGAGATCGAGGGAACCGTTCGGGTCCGCCTTCTGCCAGATGATCTTCCCGGTTGCCGCATCGAGCGCCGCCCATGAGCCAGCGCTCCCGGCAGCGTAGGGGATGTGGTTGAGGTTCGAGATGGCAACATAGATGCGCTGGCCGTCGGTCGCGGATCCCCACTCGATGCCGCCCAGGCTCGAGCCTGGGCCAACCTGCGTCGCCCAGAGCAGCTTGCCCGTGTCCGGGTCGAACGCCGAATAGACGCCGCTCTTCTGACCGGCTCCCAGTATCTGCCTCAACGACCTGTCAGGCATCACCGTGACGAACTCATTCGGGGCCGAACCGAAGTCATAGTCGGGACCGCTGCCCGAGGGGCAATTGTCTATGCCGGGAGCATCAAAGAAACAGGAAACGTTCCAGTCATCGCTGCTGGAAAGTCTTCGGGACCATTTGACTGCGCCGGTCCTCATGTCCAAGGCTACGATCGAATCGACGTAGTCATTCGGTGATAGACAGGACGGCAGTGTTCCGCCTGCGGCGATACAGCTCTTGAAGGCGGGATCGGTCGGGGTGTCGTAGTTGTTCCCCGTGCCGACGAAAACGGTGCGCCGCAACGGGTCGACAACGGGATTGCTGCCCCAGATGGAGCCGCCGCTATAGCCGGTCGGGACCATATATTTCTTGAAAATGACGGCGCCGGTGTCGGCGTTCAGGGCCATGGCGCTGCCGCGGAACGAACAGCATGGGTAGGTCGGATCGATGGCGGCATTTTCCTCGGACGACGCTACCCCGGTATAAATGACGCCGTTATAAACCGTTGCCGAGGTCGAGATGATGGCCAGGGGGTGCGTGTCGAGCTGGGTCTTCCAACGCAGCGCACCGGTCCTCGCGTCGATCGCCAGGGTATAGGCGCCCTGTTGCGTTCCGATATAGAGGGTGCCGCGCGAGATGGCGGGGGTCGCGCGGGCGACCGTGCCTGCAGACAACCCATAGTCCGAGAGCTGATGGTGCCAGACCACGGCGCCGGTGTCGGCGCTGAGCGCCCACAAATTCCCGCCCCAGTCGGGGAAGTAGACGACACCGTCTACCACCGCAGCGCGGGCGGAAACGTCGCCGCCCGTTGGTGCTACCCATTTCAGGGTCAGTTTCGTCGCGCTTTGCTTTGAGATGCCGAGTTGCAAGAGGCTGCTTGCCGTATTTGCAATATTCTGCCCGAACATGGGCCAATCACCAAAATCTTCAGCGTACGATGCCGTGGATGCGGTGAGCGTTGCGAGGAAGAATGCACCGAGCACGCCGGATTTATTTACGCGCATTTTATTTCCCCTCTAAGTTTCGTTGAAAAACGCCCGTAAGGTGCGTGCTTTTCACGAATCTTCTAAAAAGAGGAGATTTTATCTCGTGGAGATCTATTTGAAGATGATATTAGGTTGGGTTGTTGGAAGTGTCAATCTGTGCGAAATCTGTACTTGCTCAATTCAGATGCGGCAGCTACAAGTATCTCTTGCTTGTAGTAATGGTCTCGATAGTTCGGGGCATATGCCGACTTCGCCGCCGGTTGCGGGGGCTGCCGGGCTCGAACATGTGGAGATCGGGGCTTTTAGGGTCAGCGCTGTCGCGTGGGCTCGGACCAGGCGCCGCGGGCTGTCGGGCAGGCGGCGCGAAGTCGACCTGCAGCCACAGTCAGCAGCCACCGCGAGCGATGCTTGGCCGATCTGCCGGCGACAGCCGACCATCGCCGAGCCGTCATAGCCTGGTTGGGTATTCAGCCAGGTTATTGGAATCGGGAGCTATTCAGCCCCCGAATTTCAGAACCATCACCCTAGCGGAAGATGGCGACCACGATGGCGATGACGACGACCAGCGCCGGGATCCAGATCCACGGGTTGAGCCCGCCCGACGGCTTGTTGCCGGTCGAGACCGGCGTAGCGCCGGCGGGCGCCTGCAGGGGCGCAGCGCGCGGCGGCGCGGGCTCGGCCGGGGGCGGGGTGATCGGTGCCGCATGCGGATCGGCCGCCGAGCTCAGGGCCGCCTCGACCGCCGGTTCCGCCGCGACGGTCGTGGCCGGCTCCGGCGTCACGGTCGCGTCCGCGGGCGCCTCGCCCTCGGCGACGAGCGCCGCGAAGCGGCTGAAGAAATCCTCGGCCATCTTGCGCGCCGTGCCGTCGATGAGCCGCGAGCCGATCTGGGCGAGCTTGCCGCCGACCTGGGCCTCGACCGCATAGGTCAGGAGCGTGCCGGCGCCATCGTCGACCAGGGCAACCTTGGCGCCACCCTTGGCGAAGCCGGCGACGCCGCCCGAGCCCTCGCCCGAGATGGTGTAGCCGTTCGGCGGATCGATATCGCTCAGGGTGACCTTGCCGCCGAAGCTGGCCTTAACCGGTCCGACCTTGGCGGTGACCTTGGCGGTGAAGGACGTATCCGACGTCTTCTCGATCTCATCGCAGCCGGGGATCGATTGCCTGAGGATTTCGGCATCGTTGAGCGCCGCCCAGACCTTCGCGCGGGGCGCCGCGATACGGTATTCGCCGGTCATGTCCATGATTCGAAATCCCTAATCTCGCGCGGTCGATCGGTCGGAAGGTAGGCGGCCGGGCGGGGCTGCGCAAGTCTCGGCCGCGGGAAAGCCCGATTACTCCTCGCGCGCGAGCGCGCTGTCATGCCAGTGCCGCAGCAGCAGGTGCGACAGGCCCGCGAGCAACGCGTAGATCGCGACGCCGGCAACCGAGATCAGGGCGAGGGCGGCGAACATGCGCGGGATGTCGAGCCGGTAGCCGGCCTCGAGGATGCGGTATGCCAAGCCCGACTCCCGGCCGCCGGCGCCGGCGACGAATTCCGCGACCACGGCGCCGATCAGCGCGAGGCCGCCCGAGATGCGCACGCCCGCCAGGAAATAGGGCAGGGCCGACGGTAGGCGCAGATAGCGCAGCGTCTGCCAGCGGCTGGCGCCGTAGAGGCGGAACAGCTCGCTCAAGTTCCGGTCGGCGCTGGCGAGCCCGAGCGTGGTGTTGGACAGGATCGGGAAGAAGGCGACGATCCAGGCGCAGATCAGCAGTGCCGCCGTCGTATTGTCGACCCAGATGATGATGAGCGGCGCCACCGACACGACCGGCGTCACCTGCAGGATGATGGCATAGGGGAACAGGCTGCGCTCGATCAGCGGCGAGCGGGCGAACAGCAGGGCGAGCGCGCCGCCGCCCGCAACGGCGGCCAGCAGCGACAGAGCCGCGATCTTGAGCGTGAACACGAGCGCCGGGCCCAGGATCGGCCAGTCCTGGACGAGCGCCCGGGCGATCCGGCTTGGCGCCGGCACGATATAGGGCGGCACGTCCAGGAAGCGGATCGCCGCTTCCCAGGCGCCGAGCGCCAGCAGGCCGACGAGGGCGGGCAGCAGCCAGCCGACGAGGCGGGCCCTCATGCCGCCATCGCCCGACCGAGGGCCGCCGAAATCTCGGCGCATTGGGCGCCGTATGCCGCGCCATGGCGGAAGGCGGCGCTGCGCGGATAGGCGGCGGCGAGCGCCCGGTCCTCGACGATGCGGCCTGGCCGCGCCGCCATGATCGCGACCCGGCTCGATAGATAGACGGATTCGTAGACGCTGTGGGTGACGAAGACGATGGCGAGGCCGCGTTCGGCCCAGACGGCGAGCAGGTCGTCGTTGAGCTTGAGGCGGGTGATCTCGTCGAGGGCGGCGAACGGCTCGTCCATCAGCAGCAGCCGCGGGCGCATGACCAGCGCGCGGGCGATCGACACGCGCATGCGCATGCCGCCCGACAGCTCGCGCGGAAAGGCGCGCTCGAAGCCCGCGAGCCCGACCAGCGCCAGGGCCTCGCGCGCCCGGTCGAGCGCTTCCCCGCGCGGCGTGTGGCCAAGCCGTAGCGGCAGGGTCACGTTCGCCAGCACCCGCGCCCAGGGCATCAGGGTCGGTTCCTGGAAGACGAAGCCGATGTCGCCCGGCCGGGGCGGGCGGTCGTGGCCATCCCAGCGCACCCGGCCGTCGCTGGGCGCCGCCAAGCCGGCGATCAGCCGCAGCGCCGTGCTCTTGCCGCAGCCGGACGGGCCGAGCAGGCTTAGGAACTCGCCGGGCCGGACGTCCAGGTCGAGCCCGGTCAGCGCCAGCGTGCCGTTGGCGAAGCGCTTGGCCACGCCCTCGAGGCTGACGAGCGGAGCTATTGCGCCAGCCCCAGCTTGTGGTTCACGAATTTCAGCGTATAGCCCTTCTGGTAGGCCAGATCCTTGGGATAGATCCCAGCCTCGGCCGTGAAGGCGAAGAAATCGCGCCAGCGCGCATCGGTCATGGCGCCGACGCCGAGCGCCTTGGCATCGCCCGACTCGACGATGCCGTACTGTTTCATGCCGGCGATGGCATGGGCGATGATCGCGTCGGTCATTTCCGGGTTGTCGCGCTTGATGAGTGCGTTCGCGGCCGACGGGTCGGAATTCAGATAGCTGATCCAGCCGAGCATCGTCGCGTCGACCATGCGCTGGACCAGATCCGGGTTCTTGTCGATCGTGCCTTGCGTCGCCGCGATCATCGCGCCGTAGCTCTGGTAGCCCTGGTCGGCCAGCAGGATGGTCAGCGGCTTCTCGCCGGTCGCCTGCTCGATCGCGAACGGCTCGCTCGTCAGGTAGCCCTGCATGACCGCGCCCTTGTCGTGCAGGAACGGCGCCAGGTTGAAGGTATAGGGCCGGATCTGATCGTCGGTGAAGCCGTAGCGCACGCGCAGGAATTGCCAGAAATTCTCGCGGCTTGCAGCCGAGATCAGGATCGGCTTGCCCTTCATCTTGTCGAGCGTGTCGAGCCCGGATTCGGCATGGGCGATCAGGACCTGCGGGTCCTTCTGGAAGGCGGCGGCGAGTGCGACGATCGGCACGCCGGTCTTGACGAAATTCAGCGGCTCGAAGCTGTTCGACTGGACCGCGAAATCGTAGCGGCCGGCGGCGAGCAACTGGGCCTGATTGAGGTTCGGGCCGCCCTGCCGGATCTCCACGTCCAGGTGGTACTTCTTGTAGATGCCCGTGGCGAAGGCCTGGTAGATGCCGCCATGCTCGGCCTCGGCGCGCCAGTCCGTGCCGATCACCACCTTGTCGTCGGCGCAGGCGGATCGGCCGACGACTGCCGTGAGACCAGCGAGAAGGACGAGGCCGAGGGCTCGGCTGCGGGCGCGAAGGATCATCGAGGTCACTTTGGGTTGCGGCGCCAGGAGTGGCGGGCGCTAGGCTATAGCATCGGCCGCGAGGATCAAGAAGGAGCACCCCGCCGGGAGCCGCGTGTGCCATCTCGGCTGTTGGCGCGACTCGCAGGAGTGGTTGCCGGCGCGGGCTCGCCTTCTGGTGCGATTTGGGGGACAAGGTTTGGGGGACAAGGGGAGTGTGGTCTCTGCGCTGATCGGCCTGACCGAATGAAATCTTCCCCCCGTGCGTGGCGGGCGTAGGCCAGCTTCTTTACTGGCGCAGAGGGGCCATGCCTCTGCGATGCCTAGAAATTGACACAATTAGGTTTGACAGATGGCTCCGCCGCCGGGCATGTCGGTTGAGTCATCACTCAACCCCGCCGGGTCGGAGACCCCCCAAACGATGCCGAACCTTCGCCTCTGTTCGACGGTCCTTTTCGCGGCCATGCTCGGCGGATGCCAGCAGGCGCCCGCCGATAGCGCTCCCGCCTCGGGCCCTGCCGGTAACGCCTCCGCCGCCGTGAGCGTCGCAGCCATGCCGTCGGCGCCGAGCGGCAGCGCCGTCGGCACGCGCACGCAGGAACTGCGCAGCCAGGCGCAGCAGCTGAAATCGAGCATCAATCAGCATCTCTCCCAGCTCAGCCAGATCCGGCAGGAGCGCGAGGCGGCCGCCGGCCAGTATTACGCAGCGGTCGGCGAGATCAGTGCCAAGCTGCAGGCGGGCACGACGCCGTCGAACCCCGTCCTGACCCAGAAATGGGCGGAGGCGCGCGGCCAGCTCGACAAGCTCGAGAACAACCTGTCGCGCGTCACGGCGCTGTCGAACGAGATGGCGATCGACAGCCAGACGGGCGCCTATCTTGACGATTCGACCCGCGCCGCCTTCGCCATGCCCGGCGCGCGGGACGAGGATCACGACCAGCTCCGTTCGCTCCAGGCCGACGTTGCCGGCTCCCAGGCCGAGATCGGCGCCGAGCTGACCGAGGTCACGAACGAGATCAATCGCCAGAACACCGCGCTCGGCATCGAACGCAACAATATCGCGACCCTGGCCGAGGGTGTGCGCGTCGGCGAACTGCTGGGCCACAGCCTGGCGAACAGCCAGCCGCGCTATGTCGTCGTCCCCGCGCCGGCCGCCACGGTGGGCGCGGCGCCGGCATCGGATACCCATGCTCATGGCAAGGCCGCAAGCCGTCAGGTTGCCCAGCATCGGCACAGGGGCAAGGACAAGGTCCCGGGGAATGCGCCGGCGCCGAACGCCCCGGCACCGTCGGCCCAGCCGACGCCGGATACGGCGACGGCTTCGAAGCCATCCGGCAAGGGCGCCAAGCCGGTCCATGCGGCGGCCAAGGCGCCGGCGCGGGACAAGCACGCGCCGCTGATGGTGATCCGTTTCGACCGCTTTACCGAGCGCTATGAAGAGGCGCTCTATCGTGCGGTTAGCCAGACCCTGGATGCCCAGCCGAACGCCAACTTCCGGATCGAAGGTGTGACACCCGAAGCGTCGATGCCGTCCGGCACCGCCGAGCGCCTGACGTCGGTCCGGCGCCATGTCGAGGATGTGCAGCGCTCGCTGCTCGCCTTCGGCCTTGCCCCGACCCGGGTCTCGACCTCGTCCGAAGCCAACGTCAAGGCGCCGGTGGAAGAGGTCCGCATCTACAGGCAATAGCCGCCGGCCGCTTCTGTCCCCAAAAGAAAGAGCCCTCTTCCGCCAGGCGGAAGAGGGCTTTTCCGTTTCCGGGTGTGCGATCCGCGGATCAGACGACCGTCAGGCGCACCGCCACGTTATTGCGGGTCGCGTTCGAGTACGGGCACACCTGGTGGGCCTTCTCGACCAGCGCTTCCGCATCGGCCTTGGCCAGGCCCGGCAGCGAGATCTCCAGGCCGATGTCGAGGCCGAAGCCGCCTTCCGAGCGCGGGCCGATGCCGACCGTCGCGGTGACCGCGGCGTCCGCCGGCACCTTCGGGCCACCCTGCGAGGCGACGAACTTCATGGCGCCGATGAAGCAGGCGGAATAGCCTGCGGCGAACAGCTGCTCCGGATTGTTGCCCTGGCCGCCGGCGCCGCCCAGTTCCTTCGGGGTCGCGAGCTTGACGGCGAACGTGCCGTCGGCAGTCTTCGCCTCGCCGTCGCGGCCACCGGTTGCAGTCGCCTTGGTCGTGTAGAGGACGTTCACGGACATTTTGCTCTCCTGGTGAAAGCGGCGGTCGCACCGTCGCGGTAAATCTTACGAACAATTAAATAGCGCACAATCTAATTCGCTGCAAGAGGCGGCTCGAAATTTTTTGTGAAGGGCTAGTCGGAGGCGGCGTCCAGGGTCGAGCGCAGCGTGGCGAGCTTGTCCTTGAGGCCCAGCATGGCGCCGATGTCGAGGCCGGTCGCGCACAGCAGCGCGGGCGGCACGGCGGCGGCCTCGGCACGGAGTGCCCGGCCGGCGTCGGTCAGGGTGACGCGGACCTGGCGCTCGTCGGCCGGGTCGCGAGTGCGGCGGATCCGGCCGGACGCCTCGAGCCGCTTCAAGAGCGGCGTCAGGGTCCCGGAATCGAGGAACAGCCGCTCGCCGATCTCCTTCACCGTCAGGTCGTCACTCTCCCAGAGCACGAGCATAACCAGGTACTGCGGATAGGTGAGATCGAGCGGGTCGAGCAGCGGCTTATACGCCTTGTTGAGCGCATGGCCTGCCGCATAGACCGCGAAGCACAGTTGATTGGCGAGCTTCAGCGTCTCTAGCGCAGTGATGGGGGCGGGTTTCGTGGGCATGCACTGAATGTGGCACCACACCGGGTCGCACACAAGATGATTGCGTACGATTTACCCCAATCGCAGGTATTTCACCGCGACATCGCGCTCGAACAGATAGAGGAACGTGCGAAGAGGCCTACCAAAGATCGATTTATAATGGTGCAAAATCTGAAGGGTGGTCCTGCAGATAGGCTCTGAACCGTTCGGTCAGAACATTGTCCCAAGGGATCAATTTCCCGTAGCGTCTGTCCAGTTCAGCCTCCAAGCGTTCCATTTCGTCGGCGGATTTTCCAATGACTGTCACTCCGCCGAGCAGATCTGCGACCTCGCTAAATCCGAAGAAGCGATAACCAGAAGCGGCATCTTCGATCTCATATGGCGCTAAGCACTCAACAGCGTGCAATGGGCCGCCATTCATCGCCAGATTGTGGAAATGAAGCAATGATGCTAGCGCCTTATCTCCGACGAGCGGGGTAGTTACATCGTCCAGGCAAGCTCGATTCCAAATCAGGTCGGCCGTTGTCAATTCGACCATCTTTCTCTCTCCATCCCCGGAAAAAATTTCGACGGATAACCTGTCCGTTGATTCCGAATCGCCTACCCCGATCGCAGGTATTTCACCGCCGCATCGCGCTCGAACAGATAGAGCAATGTGCGGAGCGACTGGCCGCGCGGCGTGGCGAGGTCCGGGTCGCGTGCCAGCACCAGGCGCGCCTCGTCATGGGCGATCGCCAGCAGTTCCTGATCATGGGCGAGGTCGGCCAGGCGGAACTCCGGCATGCCGCTCTGACGGGTGCCCAGCACCTCGCCGGCACCGCGCAGGCGCAGGTCGGCTTCGGCGATCAGGAAGCCGTCCTCGGTCTCGCGCATGATCTTCAGCCGCTCGGTTCCGGTCTCGCCCAAGGGCGGCGCATAGAGCAGCAGGCAGGTCGACGCCCCGGTGCCGCGCCCGATCCGGCCGCGTAGCTGATGCAGCTGGGCGAGACCGAAGCGCTCGGCATGCTCGATCACCATGACCGTGGCCGCCGGCACGTCGACGCCGACCTCGATCACCGTGGTGGCGACCAGCAGGTCGACCGTGCCCTTGGCGAATTCCTCCATCACCCGGTCGCGTTCGGCCGGCTTCATGCGCCCATGCAGCAGCCCGGCCCGAGTGCCGAAACGCTCCGCCAGCCAAGCATGGCGTTCCTCCGCGGCCGCGACGTCGAGCGTCTCGTTCTCCTCGATCAGCGGGCAGACCCAATAGACCTTGGTGCCCCGGTCGAGGGCGCGGCCGACGGCATCGGCGACCTCGTCCAGCCGGTCGATCGGCAGCACGCTGGTCTTGATCGGCTGGCGCCCGGCCGGCTTCTCGGTCAGGCGCGAGGCATCGAGATCGCCGTAGCTGGTCAGCTGCAGCGAGCGCGGGATCGGCGTCGCGGTCATGACCAGCACGTCGACCCCGCGGCCCTTGGAGGCGAGCTGGACGCGCTGCTCGACGCCGAAGCGGTGCTGCTCGTCGATGACCGCAATCGCCAGGTCGGCGAAGCGCACCTCGTCCTGGAACAGCGCGTGCGTGCCGATCGCAAGCTGGATCGTGCCGTCGGCCAGCCCGGCCAGCAGCCGCTCGCGCGGCTTGCCCTTGTCGCGGCCGGTCAAGAGCGCGATGCGGATGCCGGCGGGCGCCGCCAGCCGCTCGAGCGTGGCGAAATGCTGCCGCGCCAGGATCTCGGTCGGCGCCATCAAGGCACCCTGCGCCCCGGTCTCGATCGCGTTGGCCAGCGCCAGCAGCGCCACCACGGTCTTGCCGCTGCCGACGTCGCCCTGCAGCAAGCGCAGCATGCGCTCCGGCGCCGCCATGTCGGCATCGATCTCTTCGAGTGCCCGGCGCTGGGAGCCGGTGAGCGCGAAGGGCAGGCCGGCGATGATGCGCTCGCGCAACCCGCCATGACCGGCCACCATCCGCCCCGGCTGCCGCTTGTTGTGGGCGCGGACCAGGGCCAGCGCCAGCTGGTCGGCCAAGAGCTCGTCATAGGCAAGCCGCTGGCGCGCCGGCCGCTCGGGCGCCAGATCCTCAGGCGTCGTCGGATTGTGCAGGGTCTCGATCGCCGTGATCCAGGTCGGCCACTGCCGGCGGGCGATGAAGGCCGGATCCTGCCATTCGGGCAGGGCAGGGGCGTGGGCCAGCGCGCCCAGCACGGCCCGCCGCATCATCTTGAGCGACAGGCCGGCAGTCAGCCCATAGACCGGCTCGATCGCGAGCTCCACCTCGCCCTCGGGCGCCATATGGTCGGGGTGGCTCATCTGCAGCTGGTCGCCATAGCTCTCGACCTTGCCGCTGATGACGCGGATCGAGCCCAGCGGCAGGACCTTCTCGATCCAGTCGCCGCGCGCGCGGAAGAAGGTGAGCGTGATGTGCCCGGTCTCGTCGGAGCAGCGCACCCGGTAGGGCTGGCGGGCATTGCCCGGCGGCAGATGCTGGTCGACGTGGACGGTCAGGGTCGCGATCTGGCCGGGGGGCGCATCCCGGAGCTTGGGCGAGAAACGGCGATCGATGACGCCGGCCGGCTTCGCCCACAGGAGATCGACCAGGCGCGGCCCGGCGGCGCGCTCGACCAGCTTGCCGAAGCGCTGCCCGATTCCCTTGAGCGAGGTGACCGGGGCGAAGAGCGGGAACAGGATTTCCGGGCGCAAAGGGGTGGTTCGACCTTGTTCGGGACGGGCGTCGGACGGGCGGGATGCTGATATTCCGCCGCTGCACCCCATATCCCGTTTCTACCGCGATTTCGTATCGGGTATCTCTTACGAAATCCATCGACGCGCCATCAGTCGCGTCGCGAGCCTGTACCGTGACGCGGAGAGCTTCATGACCCTGACAGATGACGAGCGCCGCAAGCGGCTGTTGTTCCGCAGCTGGCATCGCGGGACCAAGGAGGCCGATCTGCTGCTGGGTTCGTTCGCCGAGTCGCATCTGGGCGAATTCTCGCCGGCCGATCTCGCCCGCTACGAGGCGCTGCTGGAGCAGAACGATGCGGACCTCTGGGACTGGATGACCGGCCAGGCCGAGCCGCCGGCGGAATTCGATACCGACGTCATGCGGGCGCTGCGGGCGTTCCGCTATTCCGCCCGCTCGGCCTGACGTCCCAAGGCGAGGTCACCGCACCCGTGCTGCCGCTTCATCAATTGCTGGCGAAACCCGGCAAGGTCCTGGTCCATGGCGCGCCCGAAGGGCATGACGCCCAGACGCTCGGCCAGCTGGTCGCCGGCGGCTTCCTCAAGACCCTGCTGCATGTCTGCCGCGACGACGGCCGTGTCGCGCGGCTGAAATCGGCGCTCGGCTTCTTCGTGCCCGAGGTCGAGGTGCTGGTGTTCCCGGCGTGGGACTGCCTGCCCTATGACCGGGTCTCGCCCAATCCCGAGATCGTCAGCCGGCGCATCGAGACGCTGACCCGGCTCGCCGACGATGCCGGCGCCAAGCCGCGCATCGTGCTGACGACCATGAACGCGGCGATGCAGCGGGTCCCGCCGCGCAAGATCTTCCGCGAGCGGGTGCTGACCTTGAAGGTCGGCGGCCGCATCGCGACCGACCGGCTGCTGTCGTTCCTCGGCAACAACGGCTACGTCCGGACCGACACGGTGCGCGAGGCGGGCGAGTTCGCGGTGCGCGGCGGCATCATCGATCTGTTCCCGGCTGGCACTGTCGAGCCGCTGCGCCTCGATTTCTTCGGCGATCAGATCGACGGCATCCGCCGCTTCGATCCGATGACCCAGCGCACGACCGTCAAGCTCGACGGCGTCGCCTTGACGCCGGTCAGCGAGGTGCTGCTCGACGAACAGGCGATCAGCCGCTTCCGCTCACGCTACCGCGACCAGTTCGGCGGCGCCGGCATGGACGATCCGCTCTATGTCGCGGTCAGCGACGGCCGTCGCCATGTCGGCATGGAGCATTGGCTGCCGCTCTATTACGAGAGCCTGGAGACGCTGTTCGACTACCTGCCCGGCGCCGCGGTCAGCGAGGACTATCAGGTCGACGACGTGCGCCAGACCCGGCTCGAGACCATCGCCGAGTTCTATGCCGCCCGCCAGAGCTTCACCGGTGCCGTCCGCAGCGATGCCGCGACCGTCTATAAGCCGGTGAAGCCCGATCAGCTGTTCATCGGCAAGGCGGAATGGGCCGAGATCCTGGGCAAGCGCGCCGTCGCCCAGGTGACGCCCTTCGCCCCGCCGCCCGAGGCGGCGGCCGGCACCTATGACGCGGGCGCCCGGCCGGGCCTCAGCTTCGCCGAGGCGCGGGCCAATCCCAAGATCAACGTGTTCGAGGTCGTGCGCGAGCGGATCGCCGAGCTGCAGGGCGCCAGCCGCAAGGTCGCGATCGCGGCCTTCACCGCCGGCGCCGCCGAACGCCTGAAGGGCGTGCTGACCGAGCGCGGCATCCGCGACGTCGAGCGGGTCGCCCATTGGAGCGACCTGCAGCAGCTGTCGCCGCGGCGCGTCGGGCTGGTCGTGCTGCCGCTCGAGCATGGCTACGAGGTCGGCAAGCTGACGCTGATCGGCGAGCAGGACATCCTGGGCGACCGGCTGGTGCGGCCGAAGCGCCGCCGCTCCAACGTCGACAAGTTCATCGCCGAGGTCTCGGCCGTCTCGGTCGGCGATTTCGTCGTCCATGCCGACCATGGCATCGGCCGCTATGATGGGCTGGTGAAGCTCGACGTCGGCGGCGCGGCGCATGACTGCCTTAGAGTGATCTACCAGGGCGACGACAAGCTGTTCGTCCCGGTCGAGAATATCGAGATCCTGTCGCGCTACGGCTCGGAGGATTCCGAGGCGCAGCTCGACAAGCTGGGCGGTGTCGCCTGGCAGTCGCGCAAGGCGCGCGTCAAGCAGCGCATCAAGGACATTGCCGACCAACTGATCAAGGTCGCGGCCGATCGCCAGGTGCGCAAGGGCGAGACCCTGCAGACGCCGGAAGGGCTCTACGAGGAATTCGCCGCACGCTTCCCCTATCCCGAGACCGAGGATCAGCTGAACGCCATCGCCGAGACGCTCGAGGACATGGGCTCCGGTCGGCCGATGGACCGGCTCATCTGCGGCGACGTCGGCTTCGGCAAGACCGAGGTGGCGCTCCGTGCCGCCTTTGTCGCGGCCATGACCGGCGTCCAGGTCGCGGTGGTGGTGCCGACGACGCTGCTCGCCCGCCAGCATTTCAAGAATTTCCAGACGCGCTTTGCCGGCCTGCCGCTGCGGGTCGAGCAGCTGTCGCGCCTGGTGCCGGCCAAGCAGGCGGCGGAGACGAGGAAGGATCTGGCCGAGGGCAAGGTCGACGTCATCGTCGGGACCCACGCGCTGCTCGCCAAGGGCGTCGAGTTCAAGCACCTGGGCCTGCTGATCGTCGATGAGGAGCAGCATTTCGGTGTGTCGCAGAAGGAGCGGCTGAAGCGCCTGAAATCCAACGTCCATGTCCTGACGCTGACGGCGACGCCGATCCCGCGCACGCTGCAGATGGCGCTGTCCGGCGTGCGCGAGATGAGCCTGATCGCGACGCCGCCGGTCGATCGCCTGGCCGTGCGCACGTTCGTCATGCCCTACGATCCGGTCGTGATCCGCGAGGCGATCCTGCGCGAGCGCAATCGCGGCGGCCAATGTTTCTACATCGTGCCGCGGCTCGCCGACCTCGACGGGGTCAAGGAGGCGCTGACCCAGCTCGTGCCCGAGATCAAGGTCGCCATCGCCCACGGCCGCCTGTCGCCGGGCGAACTCGAAGACATCATGACCGCGTTCGACGACGGCAAGTACGACATGCTGCTCGCGACCAACATCGTCGAATCGGGGCTCGATATCCCGGCCGCGAACACGATGATCCTGCATCGCTCGCACATGTTCGGCCTGTCGCAGCTCTATCAGCTGCGCGGCCGGGTCGGGCGCGGCAAGACGCGCGCCTATTGCTATTTGACCGTGCCGCCCGACCGGGCGCTGACCGAGACGGCGATGAAGCGGCTCGAGGTCATGCAGACGCTCGATACCCTGGGCGCCGGGTTCCAGCTCGCGAGCCACGATCTCGATATCCGCGGTGCCGGCAACCTCTTGGGCGACGAGCAATCCGGCCATATCCGCGAGGTCGGCATCGAGCTCTACCAGCATCTCCTGGAAGAGGCCGTCGCCGAGGCGCGGGCACGCGCCGAGGGCGAGACGCTGGCGGCCGAGGATTGGGTCCCGACCATCACGCTCGGCACCTCGGTCCTGATCCCGGAAGGCTATGTCGCCGATCTGTCGGTCAGGCTTGGCCTTTACCGGCGGCTCTCGGGCCTGGTTGACCGGCGCGAGATCGACGGCTTCGCCGCCGAACTGATCGACCGGTTCGGGCCGCTGCCGGCCGAGGTCGACAATCTTCTGGAAATCGTCGCGATCAAGCGCCTGTGCAAGCAGGCCGGGGTCGAGAAGGTCGATGCCGGTCCGAAGGGCGCGACCATCGCCTTCCGCAACAACACCTTCGCCAATCCGGCCAAACTGATCGAGCTCATCCAGAAGGAGGCCGGCACCATGAAGGTGCGGCCGGACCAGAAGCTCGTCTGGATGCGCAATCTGGAGGATGCGAAGGACCGGGTGACGGCGGTGAAGCGCCTCCTGGCCAAGCTCGCCGAATTCGTCGCCGCCGCCAAGCCGGGCGCCCCGACGAAACTGCCGCCGCCGACGCCGGTCCTGGTGAAGAAGCCGGCCACCGGACGGCGGTAGGGCGCGTTCCGTTTTGAATTTATCTCAATCGGTTAGCTAATATTTCCGTCATGGCCGGGCTTGACCCGGCCATCCACGGGGGCTGTGCCATTCGCCATTGCTGCCGCGAGAGCTGCCAAGCGGAAGCGCGTGGATGCCCGGATCAAGTCCGGGCATGACGAACTTCTGTGATTTCCCCCGCGTCGCTCACATCTCCGCCGGCGCCGTCTCTGCCCAGCGGTCGATCGTGTCGGCGAGCCGGTCGAAATCGAGCGGCTTCGGCACGAAGTCGTTCATGCCGGCGTCCTTGCAGGCGGCGATGTCCTCGGCGAAGGCGTTAGCGGTCATTGCGACGATGGGAACGAGGCTGGCCGGCGCGGTGAAGGCGCGGATGGCACGGGCGGCGTCGAGGCCGTTCATGACCGGCATCTGCAGGTCCATCAGGATCAGGTCGTAGCGCGCTTCGGCGGCGGCCTCGACCGCCTGCTGCCCGTCGTCGACGACCTGGCAATCGTGCCCTAGGCTGTCCAGCAGCGATTGGATCAGCATCTGGTTCATCGGCACATCCTCGGCGACCAGGATCGACAGTCGACGCATACGGTCCTTCACATTCTTGCGTTCCGGCGAGATGCCGAGCTTGAGTTCGCCCGGCGGGATCGCGGGCAGGGGCAGTTCGAACCAGAAGGTGGCGCCCGCGCCGAGCTGGCTCGACACGCCGATCTCGCCGGCCATCAGGCGGACCAGGCTGGCCGAGATCGCCAGGCCGAGCCCGGTCCCGCCGTGGCTGCGGCTGGTGCCCGGGTCCAATTGCTCGAACCGCTGGAACAGCTTCGCTTGGTTCTCGAGTGCGATGCCGATGCCGGTATCCTGCACCTCGAACCGGACGTGGTCGCCGTCGCCCGGCGTCACCCGGACCTCGACTCCGCCGGTCGTGGTGAACTTGATGGCGTTGGTAATGAGGTTGAGCAGCACCTGGCGAACCCGGTTGGGATCGCCGCGGACGAACGTCCCGAGGCGGTCGTCGAGCTGGCAGTCGAGCGCCAGGCGCTTCTCCGCCGCGGCCGGTGCCGCAATCGCGACCGCGCCCTCGACCAGGCTCCTGAGCTCGATCGCCGCCTCCTCGAACACCATCTTGCCGGCTTCGATCTTCGAGAAATCCAGGATGTCGTTGATCAGCGCATAGAGATGCCGCCCGGAATCGTTCAGCAGTTCGACATAGCGGCGATGGGGCTCGTCCAGCGGGGCGGCGCGCAGCAGGCGCGCGAAGCCCAGCAACCCGTTGAGCGGCGTGCGCAACTCGTGGCTCATGCTGGCGAGGAAGTCCGATTTTGCCCGGCTGGCGGCGTCGGCCCGCTTGGTTTCGGCGCTCAAGGCCCGGCGGCTCGCCAGCTCCTGCAGCCAGCCAAGCAGCAGCAATAGGGTCACCAGGCTGGCGCCGCCGGCGGCATAAAGCAGATTGCTGCGGAGCTGCCAGCTGTCGGCGATGATGTCGTCGAGCGCCACGCCGGCCGTCGCCACGATCGGGAAGTCCGGCAAGGTCCGGTAGGCATAGAGCCGTTGGATGCCGTCGACGATGCTCACCTGCCAGTAGGTGCCGGACGGCGCCTTGGCGATCTCCGTCCACAGGCGCGATCCGTTCGAGGTCTGTCCGATGTAATTGGCACCCTCGGGGATGCGGGCGCGGATGACGTGATCGTCCGTACCGGTCATCACCACCACGCCGTGGGTCCCGAGCGCCGTCTGGTCATAGGGCTGTTCGAGCAGGGAGACCTCCAGCGACGCTGCGACCGCACCCAGCAGCTTGCCATCCAGGCTGCGGACGGCGCGGGCGAACGGCAGCACCAGAAGGCCGTTGCTATGCGCGAATACCGGCTTGCCGACCACCAGGCGGTCGGTTTCTCCGGAGACGGCCTGCTGAAAATACGGCCGGTCGGCCAGCGACATCGGGCCGATGCCGTTCTTGTTGATGAGAGCGCCCCCGCCGCCGGGATCCAGGATCGCGACGTTGCCGTGGAAGGCCTCGTAGAGGCGTTGCTGAGCGACGAGCGCCGCCGTCCGGTCGAGGCCGTTCTCCCGGTCGTAGACCGTGATGAAGCGCAGGACATTGTCGACCAGGCTGAGATTGCCCGAAACGAAGCGGGCATAGGCCGTCGCGATCTGGTCGGCCTTGGCGCCGGCATCGCGCACCGCCCGATCGCGGATCGCCTCGACCTGGACGAAATAGCCGATCCAGATGCCCGCCAGCAACACCAGCGTCAGCATCCACGCATAGAGCGGTCGATGCAGCCAGCGGACGTGGCGCATCAGCTCTGGGTCCGCTGAAGGTGCGGCTTGTTCATCCGATCGGGCTCTGCGTCATGAAGCGCCGTCGATCATAGCATGGGTTCCGCGCTCGACGGATGCCGTAGCTTCCTGGCGCGCCAGGTCGAACAGCGGCAGGAAGAATTCCGGCTCCTGCGCGCCGGACAGCGCGTATTTACCGCCGATGATCACGCAGGGCACGCCGTTGATGCCCAATCGCCGCGCGCCGATGTCCTCCGCCAGCACGGCGGCGCGGTCCGCATCAGAGGCGAGGTAGCGCGCTGCTTCCGGCCGGCCGAGCCCCGCTTCGGCCGCGATGTCGGCAAGCACGCCCGCGACCCCGATGTCGCGCGCTTCCTCGAAATAGGCCCGGTAGAGGCGCGTCGTCACGTCGGGCTCGATGCCGTGCCGGCGGGCGAGCCGTTTCAGGCGATGGGCGTTCAAGCTGTTCGGCGTCCGCGCGATCCGGGCGAACTCGAACCGGATGCCCTCGGCGGCGCCGGCCTCGCCGATCGCCTCGTAGATCCGCTCGGCATGGAAGGTGCCGCCGAACTTGGCCGTCAGATAGGCCAGGCGCGGAACGCCGTCGAGCGGCATGTCGGGATTGAGCTGAAACGCACGCCACACGAGCCGCGGCGCGGGGGCACTCGCGTGCTTCAGGGCCCGCTCGAGCCGCCGCTGCCCGATATAGCACCAAGGGCAGACCAGGTCGGCGACGATCTCGATGAGCATGTCGGTGGGCGTTCCAGCGGTCATTGCACCCGCCAGCCTAGACCATCTCGGGGCTCGCGGAAATTGCCGGATCGCTGCTGCGCTGCTCAGCCATCCTTCCAGAAGCGCGGCGCCTTCATGAAGCGCTCCCAGACCTCGGCGAAACGCTGGCGGGCGGCCTCGGTCTCGGCGGCGCTCCAGCCGGCGACGAGACCGGCCGTGCGGGCGCCGTGCTTGTCGTCCTGGGCGGCGAGCTTGGCGGCCAGCCCGCGCGCCACGACCGCGTCGTTGAGCGTGCCCAGGATGTCCTGGATGTCGCGGAGTGCCGCGACATAGCGGCGCCCCGCCTTGCCGGGAAACAGCGGCCGGAAGAATTCCGTGATGTAGCGCAGGCGCTTGCCGTCGATGCGCAAGCCGTGCAGTTCGCCGACGCTCGCTCCGGACAGGTGATTGCCGCTCGCCAGGAACCGCTTGTGCCCCTTCTTCAGGAGCGCCGTCGCATAGCGGCCGAGCGGCTCCGAAAGCAGCGCTGCCGCCTGCGCGCTCGGCGGCTCGGGCCAGAGGCCGGCATCGAACCAGGCGGCGAGCCGCAGGGACAGGCCCATGAAATCGCTCGCCCCGACGGCGGCATGGGCGTCGGCCGCTGCGCGCTCGCGCAGGACGGCGGCGGTGAAGCCCAGGCCCTTGAGGCCGCGTTCCTCGCCGAGCGCCGCCAGCAGCGGGGTGAGCGTGCCGGCGACGAACACGTCCCATTCGCGTGCCTGGCCGAGCGCCGATGCGAGTGCCCCCAGATCGGCGGAGAGCGCGCGCCGCGCCTGGTCGGGCAGCGCCTTGCGGAAGACCGACAGCACCGATCGCAGGCGCCGGAGCGCCACCCGGGCGCGATGGATCTGGTCCGCCGACATGGTGACGTCCAGGCCGGCGATCTCGACCCGCAGGTCCGATACCGCGGCCCGGCCGATCGCCAGGATGCCCTGCTCGACGGTCATCTCGGCATCGAGGGCGGGCGGACGGCCGGGGTCGACCTGCCACCAATCCTCGCCGGCGACCAGGCGATAGGCCTGCTGCACGGCATCATGGGTCGCGAGCCCGAACGGCAAGGCCTCGTGCAGCTTGGCGGCGAAGTCGTAGAGACCCCGGGCCGGGCCGTCCTGGAGCGCCAGCTCCAGTTGGCAGGGTGAGAGCCGCCCGGCAGTCGCCTCGATCTCGGCCCGCTCCAGGGTGAGGCTGAGGCGGGTCTCGCCCCATTGCACCTGCCAGATCGTGCGATGCAGGTCGAGCGCCAGCACCGGCACCAGATCCCCCGGCAGCAGGCGCGCGACCTGGCCGACGTCGATGCCGGGCAGAAACGCGAGGCGCGCCGGATCCAGCCGTTCACCGTCGAGCGGTGCGGCGACCGGGGCCAGGACCCGGCCGCCGGTCGGCGCGGTCCCGATCGGACGCAGCAGTTGTTGCCGGCGGCGGCCCACGGTCTCGATGGCGAAGCCGATGCCCTGGAGGCCGATGGTCAGGTCCGGCGTATCCCAGAAGACCTGGCGCAACCGGCGCATGACCGGACGTTTCGGCGCATGGACGCGGACCAGCTCGGCCTTGGCGAGCATGCCGGCATCCGCGGGACCCAGATCCAGCAGCAGGCGCAGCGGCGGCGGTGCGGTCGGCGCCGGTGCCGGGACGTCGGGCGCGCCCTCCGACTCGACCGTTTCTTCGGCGGCAGCGTCGATCATGATGGCATGGCGGGGGATCGGATTTTCATGAAACTGTCATATTTTCGGATATTTCCCGGGAAAGGCGCAAGGCTCTATGCCAGCTTTCTCCGGGTGCAGCCTTATGAAAACGATTTCACGACGACGCCACTCTGCACGACGGCGGCACAGGGATTGCCACCGATCCAGTAGGACAGCGCCGCGGGCTCCTCGATGTCCCACAGCGCCAGATCCGCGCGCAGACCGGCCGCCAACTGGCCGCGGTCGGCCAATCCCAGTGCGCGGGCGGCCTGGCGCGTGACCCCGGCCAGCGCTTCCTCTGGCGTCAGGCGGAACAGGTTGCAGCCCATCGACAGCATCAGCAGCAGCGAGAGCACCGGCGCCGAGCCCGGATTGCAGTTGGAGGCAAGCGCGATCGGCACGCCGGCCCGGCGCAGCTCCTCGACCGGCGGCCGCCGGGTCTCGGCCAGGAAATAATTGGCGCCCGGCAACAACACCGCGACCGTGCCGGCCGCCGCCATGGCGGCGATGCCGTCTGCGCCGAGGCATTCCAGATGGTCGGCCGAGAGCGCCCCGAAGCGCGCGGCGAGTGCCGCACCGCCCAGGTCGGACAATTGCTCGGCATGGAGCTTGACCCGAAGGCCGAGTGCGGTTGCCGCCTCGAACATCCGCGCGGTCTCGCCGGGCGTGAAGGCGATGCCCTCGCAGAAGCCGTCGACGGCGTCGGCGAGGCCGGAACGCGCGACCGCCGGCAGCATTTCCCGGCAGATCAAGTCGACATAGTCGGCTTGGCGTCCCTTGAACTCCGGCGGCACGGCATGGGCGCCGAGGAAGCTCGTGCGGATCGAGACGGGCAGGCGCTCGCCGAGCCGGCGCGCGGCGCGGAGCATCTTGAGTTCGTTGTCGAGGTCGAGCCCGTAGCCCGACTTCACTTCGACGGTGGTGACACCCTCGGCCAGGAACGGCCTCAGCCGGCGGGTGGCGCCCGCGATCAGTTCCTCCTCGCTGGCGGCCCGCGTCGCGGCCACGGTCGAGACGATGCCGCCGCCGGCGCGCGCGATCTCCTCATAGCTCGCGCCCTCGAGCCGCAGTTCGAACTCGCGCGCGCGCTCGCCGCCGAATAGAATATGGGTGTGGCAATCGATCAGCCCTGGCGTCATCCAGCGCCCCCCGCCCTCGATCACTTCGCGGGCGAGCCGCGCCGGCCGGTCCGCCAGTTCGGCACGCGGACCGAGCCAGGCGATGCGCCCGTCCTTGATCGCGAGCGCGCCGTCGCGGACCGCTCCGTAAGGCGCATGCGTTTGCATCGTCGCCAGGTCGACGTCGATCCACAGGCTGTCCCAGATTGCCGTCACCCTAGTCTCCGGAATAGGCTCCACCGGCACATCATATCGGAGAAGTCGGTTCAATGACCGCGCTGTTTGCTGAATCTGCTCTGCTGCCGGAAGGCTGGGCCCGGGATGTGCTGCTGACCGTCGACGAGGCCAGCGGCGATATCGTGGCCGTGGAGGCCGGCGTCGATCCGGCCTCGGCCAGGGCGGCCGGGGCGGAAAGGTTGGCCGGGCCGGTGCTGCCGGGCATGCCGAACCTCCATAGCCACGCGTTCCAGCGCGCCATGGCCGGCCTGGCCGAGGCGGCCGAGCTCGATCCCGGCAGCTTCTGGAACTGGCGCCAGGTCATGTACCGCTTCGCCGAGGCGCTGTCGCCCGACGATCTCGAAACCATCGCGATCCAGTTGCAGATCGAGATGCTGAAGGCGGGGTACACCGCCGTCGCCGAATTCCACTATCTGCACAACGCGCCGGACGGCCGGTCCTACGGCGATCCGGCAGCGCTGTCGCGCTCGGTGCTGGCGGCGGCGGCACAATCGGGCATCGGGCTGACCCTGCTGCCGGTGCTTTACCAGACGAGCGGATTCGGCGGGCTGGCGCCCACCGCGGGCCAGCGGCGTTTCGTGCTCTCGGCCGACCGGTTCCTGGCACTGGTCTCGGACCTGGCGGGCATGACGGCCGGCGACGGGCAGGTCCGCATCGGCGTCGCGCCGCATTCCCTGCGGGCGGTGCCGCCCGAGGCGCTCTCGGAAATGCTGGCCGGCCTGGGCGCGATCGACCCGACGGCGCCTGTGCATATGCATGTCGCCGAGCAGGTGCGCGAGGTCGAGGACTGCCTCGGCTGGAGCGGTGCCCGCCCGGTCGAATGGCTGCTGGATCATCAGCGGGTCGATCGGCGCTGGTGCCTGGTGCATGCAACGCATATGACCCGGCACGAGATGAACCGGCTGGCAGGCAGCGGCGCCGTCGCCGGGCTCTGTCCCACGACCGAGGCCAATCTCGGCGACGGGCTGTTTCCGCTCGAAGCCTTCCAGGCGGCAGGCGGCACCTGGGGCATCGGCTCGGACAGCCATATCTCCGTGAGCCCGATCGAGGAACTGCGCTGGCTTGAATATGGCCGGCGGCTGGCCACGCTCCGGCGCAATGTCGCCGCACTGCCGGGCCA
Source organism: Aliidongia sp. (assembly GCA_035310205.1). GTDB lineage: Bacteria > Pseudomonadota > Alphaproteobacteria > ATCC43930 > CGMCC-115725 > Aliidongia. Next base: position 36,008 of record DATGEK010000007.1, on the reverse strand, counting down.
ATCGACCGGGGCGGCGCTATGGTCGCGGGCGCTCGAGGGCGGCGCGCTTGCCTGCGGCCGGCCTATCGGCGCGCTCAAGGCCGGCCATCGCGCCGACCTGATCGTGCTCGATGGCGACCATCCGCAGATCTATGGTCGCAGCGGCGACCGGCTGGTCGATGCCCTGGTCTTCGCCGGCAACATGTCCCCGGTGCGCCATGTCCTGGTCGGCGGCCACTGGCGCGTCCGTGACGGGCGACACCCGGCCGAGGTCGACGCGGCGGCGGCTTACCGTCGTGTGCTGGACCGGTTGCTGTGAGCGACAAGCCGCTTGACGCGTTCATGGCGGCGGCCGAGGAGGGGGCACGCAAGTTGGCGGAGTTCGCCCGGGGTCTGCAACGGCCCGACCCGGGCAATCTGATCGCGTCGCTGTGGCCGGACGAGGAGGCCGAGGCGCGCCGGATCGAGGCCGCCCATCCGCCGTGTGGCCGCTTCATCGAGGTCGATGGCGTCCGCCTGCACTGGATCGAACAAGGGGCGGGCCGCCCGGTCGTCTTCGTTCATGGCGCCGGCGGCATGGTCGAGGATCTGTTGGCGAGCCGTTTCGCGCCCCTGGTCGGTGCCGGCCATCGGCTGATCGCGATCGACCGGCCCGGCTATGGCCATAGCGATCGGCCGCGGGCCGAGCTGACCGGACCGGAGGCCCAGGCGCGCCTGCTGCATCGGGCGCTCGCCCGGCTTGGCGTCGAGCGGCCGCTCCTGATCGGACATTCCTGGGGCGGCGCGCTGGTGCTGGCCTATGCCCAGGAATTCCCCGCCGACACGGCCGGCATACTCGTGCTGGCCGGCTGGAGCCACCCGGCGCGCGAGGCGGCGCTGTGGGTTGCGGGCCTGCCGGCGGCGCCGGTGATCGGCGGGCTGATGAGCCGGGCATTGGCGCCGGCGCTGGCCAATGGCCTGGCGCAGGACATCATCGCGCAACTGTTCGCACCCGAGCCGGTGCCGCCGAGCTTTGCCAATTTCCCGATCGAAATGTCGCTCCGTCCCTCGCAGCTGCGCGCCAATGCCGAGGATCTGGCGGCGCTCAATACCGACGTGGCCCGGCTGCGGCCCGGGTACCGGCGGATTGCGGTGCCGGTCGAGATCCTGACCGGCGGCGCCGACAAGATCGTCGATCCCGCCGCCCACGCCTTCCGCCTGGCGCGCGCCGTGCCGGACGCCGGCTTCCAGGTCCTGTCCGGCGTCGGCCATATGCTGCATCACACCCAGCCCGAAGCCGTGAATGCCGCGCTTACCCGCCTCGCAGCGCGGAGCCGGGGTTAGGGGACGTCAGGGCGTCGCTTCAGACGCGGCCCTACGGATGGCCTGCTCGAACGCCTCCGGCGGCTGGGCGCCGGTGATCAGGTAGCGATCATTGATGACCACGGCGGGAACGCCGCTGATCCCCGCCTCCTGCCATTTCCGTTCGGCATCACGCACCTCGCCGGCGTAACGCCCTGAGGTCAGCACGTCGCGGGCTGCGTCGCCATCGAGGCCGGCGGCCGCGGCCGCGGCCGCAAGCACGTCATGGTTGCTCGGATCCTCCATCTTGCCGTGGTAGGCGGCCAGCAGGGCGCGCTTCAGTTCTTCTTGCCGCCCCTCGATCCGGGCCCAGTGCAGCAGGCGATGCGCGTCAAACGTATTGTAGAAGCGGCTTTCGTCCGTGGTCACCATGGTGAATCCCACTTGCGCGGCGAGGACGCGCTGACGCTCCCGATTCGCGATCGCCTGCTGGCGCCCGACGCCGTATTTGCGCGCCACATTGTCGAAACGGCTCTCGCCCTCCGGCGGCAGGCCCGGATTGAGCTCGAACGGCTGAAAGCGGATATCGGCCGTCAATTGCCCATCGAAGCGCTTCAGCGCGGCATCCAGGTTTCCGAGCCCGATGACGCACCAGGGGCAGGACACATCGGATACGAAATCGATCTTGATCGCTTTAGCCATGGACAGGCCGCTCCTTACACGCTCGGTTATGGTTGGACGCGACAAGCGCGTCCTGAACTTGGGCGGTAGATGGCGACGATCAATGATCGGGCGAACAGCCGTTGGCAGGAAGACACGCTTACGCAGACCGGCACAATCCCAAGCTGGCGAGGCGACTTCAGTGAGGTACCATCGCGTTGGAGCACGGGGCATGACGAAAGAAGCTGGAAATATTCACACCGGAGGCTGCCTCTGCGGGGCGCTGCGCTATGAGGCACGAGGCGAGCCGCTCTATGCCGGCTACTGTTACTGCGCCGATTGCCGCAAGGCGTCCGGCTCGGCCTTCATGCCCTTCATGGGGTTTGCCGGCACGGCCGTGTGCTTCAGCGGGCAGACGCGCATGTTCGTCAGCAAGGCCGCGAGCGGCGGGGACTCGGTGCGCAATTTCTGTCCGGTCTGCGGCAGCATCGTCTTCGGCGTAGAGGTCGGCAAAGACGACGAATTCACGATCTATGCGGGCTCGCTCGACGATCCCTCATTCTTTCGCCCAACCTCCGCGATCTTCACCCGCGACCGGCCGGCTTGGGCCGTGATCCCGCCGGGGCTCAGGATCTTCGAACGGATGCCCGGCTGACCCAAGCCCAGGATTTCAGCTTAAGGCACCAGCCCGAAGCGTAGCGGCATGGTGTCTTCGTTCTTTCGATCGCGCAGCAGCTCGATCAGCTTGGCGCGTTCATCGGGCGTCGCCTGTGCCAGGAAGGTGACGAGTGCCGCGAGGGTTTCGTCACCGGTCGAGCGCCGGATGGCCAGGACGGCATCCTGCAGCGTCTCGATGCGCGCCGGATCGGGCATGGGCTTGGCGAATTCGGCGATGATCTCCTCGATCAGCGGCTGACTGCGGACATGGCGGACTTCGAGGGCGACCTTGACCGCGTGGTGGAACGTCGCGAAGCCGGCATCGGCCTCGGGGTCGACGCCCAGCTTGCGCGCCAGATCGCCGAACCGCCGGTCGACGAGATTGGGCCGGGCCTGGCGGGCGGCAAAATAGGTCGAGCCGACGTAGGCGCCGCCCGCCAGCAGGTTAAGCGCCAGCGACACGCCCATGAGGATGGTGACGACGCGCGTGCCGCCGCCCGTCGAATGTGCTGTCCGCTCGCCCAACCGATTGCCTCGCCTGAAGTGACCGGGGCGAGCTTAAGCCATTTCCACGCGGCATGCATGGGGTGCATCGTCCCCGCCAGATCGGATGCTTCACCGCCGGGACGGGGCGCGCCATAGTGGTTTCGAGGGCGGCCGTGATCGGTCGCCGTGGCCAACCACTTGCGAGGCTCCATGGCACGACGGTCGCGCGGTTTGCCGGTACCTTTGCTGGATGGGCTTGATCGCGCCGGCGTCGACGGCGGCTCGCTGATGGCGCGGCTTCATGCCCGGCTGCGCAAGGCCATCCTCGACGGCGCGCTGGCGCCCGGCGTCGCCCTGCCGGCAAGCCGCCGGCTGGCCGAGGATGCCGGCCTGTCGCGCAATACGGTCGAGGCGGTCTACGACCAACTCGAGGCCGAGGGGTTCATCGAACGGCGCCATGGTAGCGGCAGCTTCGTCAGCTCCGACCTGCCGGAGCGCGAGCTGGCGCCGGCCCGTGCGGCGCGGGCCGGGCGGGGCAAGCCGGCGCCGACGGGTCTGTCGCGGCGCGGCGAATTGATGGCGCAGCCCTATGGTCGCGAGGCGACACCGGTCGGCCGCGCCTTCCTGCCGTCGGTGCCGGCGCTCGACCTGTTCCCGCGTCAGCTCTGGGCCCGGCTCTTGGCCCGGGCGACCCGCGCGCCAGGCCCTGACCACCTGATCGCCGGCGACCGTGCCGGCTTCCGGCCGCTACGCGAGGCGATCGCCGCCTATGTCGGTTCGACCCGGGCGGTCGCCTGTTCGCCCGATCAGGTTGTGGTCGTGACCTCGAGCCAGCAGGCGATCGATCTCGCCTGCCGGCTCCTGACCGATCCGGGCGATGCCGTCTGGCATGAGGAGCCGGGCTATCGGGCGGCGGCCGGGGCCTTCCTCGCCGCCGGGGCCACGGTCGTGCCGGTGCCGGTCGACGACGAGGGCATCGATGTCGCGGCGGGGCAGCGCCTGGCGCCCCAAGCCCGCCTGGCCTATGTCTCGCCGTCCCATCAATTCCCGACCGGCGTGGCGATGAGCCTGCCGCGCCGGCTGCAGCTCCTCGCCTGGGCGGCGCGTGCCGGCGCCTTCATCATCGAGGACGACTACGACAGCGAGTTCCGCTTCCAGGGGCGGCCGCTCGCAGCACTGCAGGGGCTGGACGAGGCCGGTCGCGTCGTCTACGTCGGCACCTTTAACACGCTGATGTTTCCGGCCCTGCGCCTCGCCTATCTGGTGGCGCCGCCCGACCTTGCCGCGCGGTTCGTGGCGGCGCGGGCGCTGGTCGATGGCCATACTTCGACCCTGCCCCAGGCGGCGCTCGCAGACTTCATCAGCGAGGGGCACCTCGGCACGCACCTTCGGCACATGCGCACGGTCTATGAGGAGCGGCGCCAGGCGCTGGTCGACGCGGTCGCGGGGCTCGACGGCCGGCTGACCCTGGGACCGATCGACGGCGGGCTGCATGCTTGCGCCTATCTGCCGCCGGACCGGGATGATGTCGCGATCGCCGAGGCGGCACGCCGCCTCGGCATCGAGCTGCGGCCGCTGTCGCGCTTCTATTACGGGCCGGCGCGCCCGGGATTCATCCTCGGCTTCGCGGCGGCACGCCCCGCCGAAATCCGCGGGGCGGTCGAGAGACTGGCGCGCCTGCTTGAAAACTAAACACCTTCTTAACCGCGCGCTTTCTATGTTAGCCCCGCCTTTCGCCGATGCGATTTACCCCACGAAGAGGACGTTCGGATGGATACGAGTGTGCCGGTGCTGGTGGTTGACGACTACAGCACGATGCGCCGGATCATCAAAAACCTGCTCAACCAGATCGGGTTTACCAATATCGAAGAGGCCGACAACGGCGCTTCGGCCTACGACAAGATGCGCGGCCACAAGTTCGGCCTCATCATCTCGGACTGGAACATGGAGCCGATGTCCGGCCTCGAGCTGTTGAAGCTCGTGCGCGCCGACAATGCGCTGAAGGCGACGCCGTTCATCATGGTGACCGCCGAGTCCAAGACCGAGAACGTCGTCGCCGCCAAGGCCGCCGGCGTCAGCAACTACATCGTGAAGCCCTTCAATGCCGAGACGTTGAAGACCAAGATCGCGTCGGTGCTGTGATCTCACTCCCGGGGGTAGTGAACATGTCAGGTCTCAAGGTCCCGAAGGACCTGGCCGGCGAGCAGTATATTGCCATCGAGGACGCGCTGCTGTCCTCGGAAGCCGGGCGCGCCTTCCTGCGGATGCGGGACAAGCGGGCGGCCGTGCTGGCGGTCGACGAATACCACGCCGGTCTGCGCTCGATCCGGCAATGGATCGAGCAGTCCCAGGTTCGCTCCGCCGAGGACGTCCATCTCGAAGTGCTGCGGCGCGAGCTGATCGAGATGGCGGCGTCGATCCGCAAGGCGAAGACCGAGATCTGGGCGATGAAGCCGGCCGACGATTCCGGCCCCGGCAGCACGCGGCGCATCAACCTCGCGACCGAGGAGCTGGACGCGATCGTGCATGCGACCGAGCGGGCGACGTCGGACATCCTCAATGGTGCCGAGCGCATCATGGAGCTGGCCCAGCGCGTCAAGAAGGCCGAAGGGCTCGGCGACGAGGCCGAGCAGCTCGACATCGAGGCGACCAACATCCTGATGGCCTGCGGTTTCCAGGACATCACCGGCCAGCGCATCTCGAAGGTCGTGTCGACCCTGCGGTATCTCGAAGAGCGGGTCGACGCGATGATCCGCATCTGGGGCATCGATGGCGTCAGGGCCGACGAGGTGCCGGTGGGCGAGCGGGACATGCGGCCCGATGCCCATCTGATGAACGGGCCGTCGCTTTCGGGCGGCGTCGATCAGAGCGAGGTCGATAACCTGCTGGCGGGCGGCTTTGCGACGCCTTCCGTCGAGGACGAGTGGGCTGCCGCTGCGGCCGAGCCGGCACCTCCGGCCGCCGCCGCCCCCGCGGAAAAGCCGAAGGCAGCCGAAAAATCGCCGGAGAAGAAGGCCGAGAAGAAGGCCAAGGAGCCCGTCGTCGAGATCGTCGATTCCGGTGCGGCCCTCGATCAATCCTCGATCGACAGCCTGTTTCCGTAAAACCGACTAGGCCGAAGCACCAATAGGCGACGCCAACGGGGGATCCCTTGTTGGCGTCGTGCTTTTTAGGGACCGGGCCCTCGCTCAGGCGACGTCGGCCCGGTAATACAGCATTGCCAGGTGCTTCGCCTCGGCGAAGAACAGCCAGCGCTCGACCAGCACGCCGATCGTCGCGACTGGAGCCGCAAGCAGGATGGTTGGGCCGTCCAGGGCGGGCACCATCCAGCCCGCCAGCATCAGCAGCAACGGCGCCACGACGCCGAGCCCGCCCGCGATCCGGCGCAGCTTGGCTGCATGCTTGCGCGCGATGCGGAAGCCCATCTCCTTCATGACGTAATTCTCGGCCGTGTGCGGCGGATCGAGCGGGCGGACTTGGCCGAACCCGCCAAGGCCGGTTGCGGTGCCGATGCTGCTCACCGGCTGCATCCGGTCGGTATGGCGCCAATAGAACGCCTTCACCGCGGCCGCGACCAGCACCAGGCAGGGCGCGAGGCTCCGCGGCATGACATCGGCTTCACCGGTCGCCGCCCCGGCCCAGGCGAGCCAGAGGCTGCCCGAGGCGAGCGCGAGCGCGAGGTAGCAGGGCACGGTCCAGCCATTGTGCCAGCGCGCGATCGGCTTCAGCGAGCGGTAGATCATCGCCGTCGCCCCGACGGTCGCGGCCGAGAGCAGGCCGGCGAGGATGACCGTCGCGTCGATGCAGGGCGCGGGGGCGGCCAGGATCGGCCAGACCAGTGCCAGGGCTGCGATCGCGAGCAGGCTCAGGACCGCCAGGATACCCTCGCGGCTCAGCCATGAGCTGCGCCATTGCGAGAAGGCGCGCCAGGCCCGCTCCGGCCGGCCCAGATGCGCGGTCGACGACAGCAGGCCGCCGCCGATCGCGGCAAGCGCCAAGCCGAGGGCAACCGCACCGAACAGCCGGTCGGCGGGGGCGGCGGCTGTCGGCAGCAGGATCGCCAGCAGCATCAGCATGCCATAGCCGATGCCCGAGGCGACGGTGAAGACAATGACCGAAAGGGCGGGATGCATCAGGCGGACAGCAGCCGATCGAGCCAGCCGAGGAAGCCGGTGCCTTCCGGCACGGCCGGTTCCAGGGCGGGGCTGTTAAGGTGGGACGAGCAGCCGCCGCCGCGCGGCCGCGGCGGCAGATAGCGGTTGGTCGGGCGATAATCCAGTTCCGGCATCAGCGCCATGCCGCCGCGCGCCTCGACCATGCGCGATACGTCCGACGCGGGGTCGCCCAGGTCGCCGAAAAACCGAGCGGAGGCGGGACAGGTCGAAACGCAGGCCGGCACGCGCTCCGCTTCCGGCCGCGCCTCGTCATAGATCCGGTCGACGCAGAGCGTGCATTTGCGCATGACGCCGACGTCCTCGTCGAATTCGCGTGCGCCATAGGGGCAGGCCCAGGAACAGAGCTTGCAGCCGATGCAGATATCCTCGTTGACCAGCACGATGCCGTCCTCGGCCCGCTTCAGCGAGGCGCCGGTCGGACAGACGGTGACGCATTCCGCATTGTCGCAATGCAGGCAGGAGCGCGGGAAATGCACGGTCCGGCCGGCGGCGCCGTCGCCGACCTCGTAGCTGTGGACGCGGTTGAACCAGACGCCGTCCGGCATCGCGTCATAGGGCATGAGGTCGGTCAGGGGGCCGGCGGTGCCGCCCGTGTTCCATTCCTTGCAATTGACGGCGCAGGCATGGCAGCCGACGCAGATGTCGAGGTCGATGACCAGGCCGAGCCGCGTGGCGCCTGGGGTCGGCAGGCCGGTCATGCGCGCACCTTCTTGTCTTTCTTGAACCAGCCGCCGTAGCCGAGCTTCCGCGGGCGCGCGGGCAGGCCGGGCGGCAGGCCCAGGGTCGGCATCAGCGCATCCGGAGCTTCGATCCGCTCCAGTCGGACCTTGAGATCGTACCACGCGGCCTGGCCGGTCACCGGGTCGGCATTGGCATAGCGATAGCCGCCGGCGCGCGATGGCAGCAGGTCGCTGATCAGGTGGTTCATCAGGAAACCCCGCGTCGCCTCGGGCGCGTCGGGTGCCAGGTTCCACGCGCCGGACCGTTTGCCGATCGCGTTCCAGGTCCAGACAGTGTCGGGATTGACCCCCTCCATCAGGCGTGCCTGGGCGGTGATCGTGCCGTGATGGCTCGTGAGCCGCACCCAATCGTCGTCGGCGATGCCGAGGGACGTGGCAAGCGAGCGGGCGACATAGAGCCGGTTCTCGCCATGGATCTGGCGCAGCCAGGCGTTCTGCGAGCCCCAGGAATGGTACATGGCCATTGGCCGCTGAGTCAGCGCATGGAGCGGGAATTCCCCGGCACCGAGCGCTGCCTCCTCGAAGGGTGGATACCAGAAGGGCAGGGGATCGAAATAGTCCGCGATCCGCTGGCGATGCTCGTCCGGCGGCTGGATCGGGCCGTGGCCGGCGGCGGCCAGGCGGAAGCGCTGCAGGCTTTCGGCATAGAGCTGGTGGATGACCGGTTCCGGCCGGTCCATGAAGCCCATGCCGTTGGCCCAGTCGAGATAGGCCTGGTTGACGTGCTTGAAGTAGCGCGCCTCTTCCGGGATCTCGGTCCGCCAGAAGCAGCCGTTCGCCATGTAGGCCTCGAGCTGGGCCGGGTTGGGCGGACCCAGGGCCTCGCACTCGGCATCCTCGCCGCGCCAGCCGGCCAACAGGCCCTGGCCGGGCTTGCGCTCGTGATGGACGATATAGTCGGGATAGAGGCCGGGATAGCGCGGGCTGCCGTCTTCCCTGACGAGGCCGGGCAGTCCCAGCCGCGCGCCCAGCTCGATCAGCACGTCCTGGAACGGCCGCACGTCGCGCTCGGCCGGCACGACTGGGCGGCGGATCGAATCGGCGGCGCCGTCGGCATCGGAGATCGGCCGGTCCAGGAGCGAGATGCAGTCGTGCCGCTCCAGATAGGTCGTGTCCGGCAGCACCAGGTCGGCATAGGCGACCATCTCGGAGGCATAGGCATCCGAATAGACGATGAACGGGATGCGATGTTCGCCCGTCGCCTCGTCCTTGTCGGTCAGCATGCGCATGGTCTCGCCGACCGCCATCGACGAGTTCCAGCTCATGTTGGCCATGAACATGAACAGGGTGTCGATCGGATAGGGATCGCCGGCCCAGGCGTTGCGGATGACCAGATGCATCAGCCCATGGGCGGCGAGCGGCGCCTCCCAGGAATAGGCCTTGTCGAGCCGGCACGGACGGCCGTCGCGCTCGACCAGCAGGTCCTCCGGCCCGGTCGGAAATCCCAGCGGCGGCCCGGTCAAGGGCCAGTTCGGCACGACGCCGGCGGGCTTGCCGGCCGGCTTCACCACCGGCGGCGCCGGCTTCGGATAGGGCGGCTTGTAGCGGAAGCCGCCCGGCGCATCGATCGTGCCCAGCAGCATCTGCAGGAGATGGATCAGGCGGCAGGTGTGAAAGCCGTTGGAATGGGCCGAGACGCCGCGCATCGCATGCATCGAGACAGGACGGCCGACCATGGTCCCGTAGCGCACGCCCTGCCAATCGGTCCAGGGCACCGGCAGCTCGAGCCCGGACGAGAAGGCCGCAGCCGCCAGCTCGGCCGCGATCCGGCGGATGGTCGCGGCGCCGATTCCCGTCTCGGCCGCGACCGTTTCGGGGGCGTATCGATCGTCGAGGAAGCGCGCCGCCATCAGCTGGAACGCCGGCACGGCGCGGCGGCCGTCGGGCAAGGTCGCCTGGCCGCCCAGGAGCGGGGTGCGCGCCGGATCGAACGCCCGGCCGACGGTTCCGGCGGCGTCGAGAGTCAGCGGATGGCCCGCCTCGTCCCGGGCGATGAGCCCGTCTTCCTCGGCACCCGGGTCGTCGATCACCAGCCAGGCGGCGTTCGAAGTCCGGGTCAGTGCCTCCTTGTCGATCTTCTGGGCGCGCAGCAGCTCGCGGATCAGGCTCGCGACCAGCAGCCCGTCGGTGCCGGGGCGAATGCCGAGCCATTCGTCGGCGATGGCGGAATAGCCGGTGCGGATCGGGTTGATCGAGACGATCTTGGCGCCGCGCGCCCTGAGCCTGGACAGGCCGATCTTGAGCGGGTTGGAGCCGTGATCCTCGGCGACGCCGAACAGCAGGAAATAGTTGGAATGTTCCCAGTCCGGCTCGCCGAATTCCCAGAACGAGCCGCCGAAGGTGTAGAGCCCGGCCGCCGCCATGTTGACCGAGCAGAAGCCGCCATGGGCGGCATAGTTCGGCGTGCCGAACTGGCTCGCCCACCAGCCGGTCAGCGCCTGGGACTGGTCGCGTCCGGTATAGAGCGCCAGGCGTTTCGGATCGGTCGCGCGGATATGGCGCAGCCGCTCGGTCACGGTAGCGAGCGCTTCGTCCCATGAGATGGTCACGAACTCGCCCGAGCCGCGCGGACCGACCCGCTTCAGCGGCGCCGTCAGGCGTGCCGGCGACAGGTGCTGCATGATCCCGGCCGAGCCCTTGGCGCACAGCACGCCCTTGTTGACCGGGTGGTCGGGATTGCCGTCGATATAGCGGACCTGATTGCCCTGCAGATGCACGCGGATGCCGCAGCGGCAGGCGCACATGTAGCAGGTGGTGGTGACGGTCCGCGCTTCCTGATCCGGCTCGGCTTCTCGTTTCATCAGATGCTGGCGCTTCCCCCGAGGCGTTCGCGAAATCCTCCGGGCGCGATGATGGACCGCCGCGGGGACGCGGTCAAACCCGGTGCGCGGGACCGATGGCCGCGACCTTGCGCCAGGCCGCCGCGCGCGCCATGTTCCGGCCATGGTGACCGAACTCGATGCCCGCGGGCTGATCTGCCCGCTCCCCGTCCTGAAGGCGCGCAAGGCGCTGAAGAATGTCGCGGTCGGCGAGGTGCTGGCGGTGCTGGCGACCGATCCGGGCGCGCCCAAGGATTTCGAGCATTTCTGCACCACGACCGGCAGCGAGCTGGTCGCCGTGGTGCAGTTGCCCGATCACGCCCGGATCGAGATCCGCCGGCGCGCCTGATCAGGGGGCGGCGGTCACCGCAAGGTTCCGCAGGGTCATGCCGCCCGCGCCGATGTCCTGGACGCGGATGCCGTGCAGCCCCTTGGCGAGCGGGCCGGTCCAGGGGCCGGCGCCGGCCGGGACCCCGTCGATGTAGATCACCTGGGCCGCCGGGGTGGCACTGTCGGTCGCGACGGTGAATTTCCCGCCGGCCGCCAGGCTGATGGTCCAGCCGATATATTGCCCGGGTGCCGCCAGCGTGCCGCCCGCGGCCGTGGTGCCCGAAGCCAGCGCCGCCGTCGAGATCGGCAGGGTCGCCGGCGCCGCCCTGCCGATGAGCGGGGCTGCCGGCAGGGCTGCCGTCGCGGCGGCGATGCCCGCGAGCTTCGGCGTGGCCTGCTCATGGAGCGTCGGTCCGGCCACGCCATAGGTGCCGCCGACCGAGTTGAACACGAACGGCAGCTCGCCGCCGTCGTGGTAGAACAGGTTGATGCTCTGCGCCTCCATTCCGGCCGCCGCCGAGGAATAGTTGGCGGAGAGCTGCAGGGCCTGCTGGCTTGTTGACGTGCTGCCGGAGTTGTTGCCGACATAGAAGCCGCCTTCGTAGCCGGCGACATGCAGGCCGAAGGCGCGCACCAGATTCGTGTCGGTGATCGTGGTCTGGATCGACGACATGCTGAGGCCCGAGCCGTACATGTCGGTGACGCTGGCGGCGCCGTCGTTGTTGACCGTCGAGTACCAGGCCCCGCCGCCGCCCCAGATGTAGCTGTTGACCGGCACCGGGTTCGCCACGTGGGCCTTGCCGTCGCCGTTGCCGTAATAGGCGTCGAGGAATTGCAGGCCGACCTGGGCATAGGCGCCGGCGTCGCCATATTCGAACTCGTAGACCGGACGGATCCTGGTCAGCATGGCCGGGCTGCCCCAGACGCCGCGGAACAGGTCGCTGATCTCCTTGATGCGCTCGGCGATGCGGCGCTTGAACCAGACGCTCGGGTCGGTCGTGCCGTCGTAGTTCAAGGGCGAGGCGCCGGCCGCGACCTCGGCATTGGCGGCCGTCCTCAGCTGCTGATGCTGCAGGAAGTACGCGTTCCAGATCTCGTTGGAATATTCGACATAGACCCGCAGGTTCGAATTCAGCGGCGGATAGACCGGGGCCGCCTGCGGCGCAGTGTAGGGATTGGTGCCGTCGCTGCCGTAGGCCAGTAATTGGGCGAGTTTGGTGATGTAGTCATCATTGGCATTGAGCGGGATATTGATCCAGGCGTCCTTGCCCGTCTCGTTGGCGAGCGCCACCAGATATTCCCAGGACGCGCCCTTGCCTTGGTAGCCGTAGCCAGTGGTCGGCTGGTACTGGCTCCAGTCGGTCGGCTTGATCCGGTCGGTCCATCTGACCTGCTGATTGTTGAGCGTCGCCAGGTAATCCATGAAGCGGATCGCGGTGAAGCCGCCGAGCAGGTTCTTGAACTCGGCGGTGAACAGCTCGCCCGGCGCGTGGCTTGCCGTGCCGTTGAGCGCGAGCGGCCGCAGCAGGGCCACGTTGGTGACGCCGGTGCCGCCGGGTCCGCCCGGCACGCGCCGGGTCGCGCCGAAGCCGAGCCAGACCGCCTTCGTGGGCGCATTGGCGCCGATGGTCCAGCTGATCGAGGTCGTGTTCGTGGTCGGGTCGAACCCGACGCCCGACGGCACGATCGCGCCGTAGCTCTTGCCGCCGCTCGAGAAGCTGCCGGCGCCGAGCCAGTCGACCACCTGGGCCTGGCCGTTGAAGCGCAGGTTATAGGTGCCGCCGGGCTCGGTGTGGCTCATCCAGACCGGCAGGGTCGCGTCTTGCATCGGCCAGCCGTTCGCATCGACCTTGGCCGGGTGGCTCGCGTCCGTATGATCGGTATAGATCTGGAAGCCGTAGGACTGCTTCACCGCATCGGCGAAGATCAGGTTCGGGTCGGCCGGGCCGGCATAGCCGATATTGAGGCCGAGCGGCGTCGCCGGATCGATCACCTGGGTCCCGATCGTCGGGCTGCTCCAGGACAGGTGGATGCCGGCCCCCGCCGGTGCCGGTTGCCAATATTGGATCTGCAGATCGTAGGATTGCCCGGCCGTGAGCGCGTAGGTCGCGGTATCGGTGCGCGCCGTCGTGCCCGGGTCGGCGATCAGGCTGGTCCAGTTGGCGCCGCCGGTCGGCCGAATGGACAGGTTCACGCCACCGGTGACCGCAAGCGAAAAGCGATAGCTCTCGCTGGTCGCGGGCGTCACGCTGCCCAGCCAGGTCACCGACAGGCCCTTTGGGCCGACCGCCGTATATTCCGGTGAGACGGAACCGCCGGCGCCGGCGGTGCCCCAGGTGAAGTCGATCCGGACATCGCGACGTTGAAACGCCGGGCTGCCGGAGAAATTGGCGTTTGGATAATAGGTCCCGAGAAAACCGCCCTTGAGTACACCTTGCGCCGAGGCTGGCCCGGCGACGACAAGAGCCGCCAGCGCCAGAAGAAATGATCGGAGGTTCATGCTGTCCTTCGATATCAGTTTCGTGGTCGTGCAGGTTCTTTGGCTATAAAAAGCCAACCGTTTGACCATTCCGCGATCGGCCGGCGGTGTGTCAAATATTCGCCCGGTTGAGTTCCCGAACGAATAGAATATTATCGGTTAATAATATTTGAAGGCTGCGGCTGATTTTGCCGAATGATCCGATGTATATCGGAATAATAGTGCGTTATCGCCCGGGCGGCCGCCCAGGTTGTGCGGTGCACTTGGGTGTGCTCGACCTATTACTCGCGTATTCGGGAGGGGCGAACGGCCTAGTTCTGGGACGCCTGAACCAGCAGGCCGGCCTCGCGATAATATTGTTCAGCACCCGGATGCAGCGGCAGCGCCAGGCCGTCGATCGCCTTGGCGAGCTTGATGCGCTTGCCGATGGGGTGGCCGTTCTCGATCAGCTTCTGGCTGCTCTCATGCCACAGCGCCTTGACCAGCCGATAGGCGAAGTCCGTCTCGATCCGATCGGTCGTGATCCATTCGGCGCCGATGCCGATCGTTTCGATATCCTCATCGATGCCTTCGTAGCTGCCGGCCGGGATCCGGTCCTGGGCGAGGTAGCTCCATTTCTTGCGCAGGTGGTCGGCGAGTTCGGTCGGGATCGGCACCAGGCGCAGCCCGATGGTCTGGGCCAGTTCCGCGATCGCCGAGACCGGCCAGCCGGCGATCTGGAAGAAGCCGTCCATGGAGCCATCGACGAGACCGGCGGCGGCCTGCGTCAGCTTCATGTAGCTCGCCTTCAGGTCCTTCTCGCCGAGGCCGACGCCGGCCAGGATCAGCCGGGCATCGACGACCGTGCCGGACTCCGGTTCGCCCAAGGAGATGCGCTTGCCCTTCAGGTCCTTCAGGGTGTGGATCGGGCCATCGGCGCGCACCACGATGTGCACGCTTTCCGAATAGAGATTCGCAAGCGCGCGCAGATCCGTCTGCGCGCCGGTCTTGGCGAAGGCATTGCTGCCGGTATAGGCCCAGTTCGCGACATCGGCCTGACAGAGGGCCGATTCGAACTGGCCCTTTTCGACCGCGGCGACATTCTCGACCGAGCCCTGACTTGCCTGGGCGACGGCGATGACGCCGGGGACGCCGCAGGCGCCGCCCCGGGCGCAATCGCGCGAGCCCGGCGGGTTCGACAGCGCGCTGGCGATCTCGCCGCCGAGGGGGAAATAGGTGCCGCTCGGGGCGCCGGTGCCGATGCGGAAGAAGCGGATGTCGGTGCCGGCCGCCCGGACCCGACGACCGATTCCGAGCGCCAGCGCCGTGGCCCCGCCGCCGAGCATCTGCAGCAATCGGCGTCGACCGACCGCCGCCGCGGGGCGGTGAATCGGATCGGGTTGCGGATGCTTCATCGCCGGCTCCGAGAGCAAGGAGGATGCCCGTGACATTCCGGGCTCACGCCCACAAGCGCTGCACGACACAGCGTAAAGAGAGTCGGCCGAAAAGGCTAAGACCCTGTTGATAAGCGAACGACCAACGGGCCGTAATATTCCGCGCTTCGTAAGATTTTTCGCCTCTTGGCGGCGTTTCCCGCGCGACCAATCTCTGTCCCGAGACCGACGCTGTCGCTATAACCGGTTGAAGCGCTGCACAAATGGGAGAAACCGTCCGATGACCGCCAATATCACCCTGCCGCGTCAGATGGTTATCGGCGGCGGCGCGCTTAAGGAACTGCCGGGGCTGCTGGCCCGAGTCGGTATCACGAAACCGCTCATCGTCACCGACCCGTTCATGCGCGACTCGGGGCGACTCGCCGGTCTGACCGATCTGCTCGACGGTGCTGGGATCGCCTGGGACGTGTTCGCCGACACGGTGCCGGATCCAACGACTGACGTGGTCGAGGCCGGGGCCAAGGCGATCGCCGCCGGCGATTGCGACGGACTGGTGGCGCTCGGCGGCGGCAGCCCGATCGATACCGCCAAGGCCATGGCGATCCTGGCGGCCAACGGCGGCAAGATGCGCGACTACAAGGTGCCGGCGCCGATCCCGGTCATGGGCCTGCCGCTGGTCGCGATCCCGACCACCGCCGGCACGGGCTCGGAGGTCACGCGCTTCACCGTCATCACCGACACCGCAACCGACGAGAAGATGCTGATCGCCGGGCTGCCGGCGACGGCGGTCGCGGCCATCGTCGATTATGAACTGACGCTCACCATGCCGCTGCGGCTGACGGCCGATACCGGCATCGACGCGCTGACCCACGCGATCGAGGCCTATGTCAGCAAGCGTGCCAACCCGTTCAGCGACTCGATGGCGCTCTCGGCCATGAAGCTGATCTGGACCCATCTGCCGATGGTCTGCGCCGAGCCCGCGAACCGCCCGGCACGCGAGGCGATGATGCTGGGCTCGACCCAGGCCGGCATGGCCTTCTCGAACGCGTCCGTCGCTCTCGTCCATGGCATGAGCCGGCCGATCGGCGCGTTCTTCCATGTGCCGCACGGCTTGTCGAACGCGATGCTGCTGCCTGAGATCACCGCCTTCTCGGCGCCGGCCGCCATGGCGCGCTATGCCCAGTGCGCCCATGCCATGGGTCTGTCCGATCCGGCCGAGGGCGATCAGGCGGCGGTCGCCCGCCTGATCGACGCCTTGCGCCAGCTCAACCGCGACCTGGCGGTGCCGACCCCGGAACGCTACGGCATCGACCGCAAGCGCTACCACGAGCTGGCGCCGACCATGGCCCAGCAGGCGCTGGCATCGGGCTCGCCCGGCAACAATCCGCGCGTGCCGACGATCGAAGAAATGGTCGAGCTTTACGAGCGCTGCTACGCCTGAGGCTTAGTCCAGCTCGACCAGGATATCGGTGCCTTCGACCTTGAGCGGATAGACCTTGAGGTCGCGGGTGACCGGCGGCCCCAGTGCCTTGCCGGTCGTGATGTCGAAGCGGCCGGCATGGAGCGGGCACTCGATCTCGCACTCGTCGAGGAAGCCGTCGGTCAGCAGCGCGAAGGCGTGGGTGCAGATGTTGTCGGTCGCATAGAACGAGTCGCCGACATGGTAGACCGCGATGTGCCTGCCCTCGGCCTCGACCGCGATCATGTCGTCTTCGCCGATCGCGTCGGTCGTCGCGATCTTGATCCAGCGGCCGGTCACGGACGCGGCGCCCAGCAGCAGCGACGGGCGGGATAGGCAGATGCGGTCACGGGGTTCGGCCTCGGATCTGATGGGAAAAGCGGCGCCAGCCTAGCAAGTGCGCCGATGCCGTCAATGGGGCCGGGATATCGGAGGGGCCGGGGCCAAGGTTCCGCCTGGCCGCCGCGGGTCAGCAGCCCTCCGGCGCCAGGCCGCCCATGGAATTTGACGCTTCACTCCGCTGTAACGCCGCGTATAACAGAAGAAAATGCAACGCGAGGCGTCCCTTGTCGTCGTTCGATCTTCAGCGCTATCTGCCCTACCTTCTGAATCGCGCGGCGATTCGCATCACCGACGCGTTCCAGCGCGAGCTGCGAAAGGACGACCTGACCGTCGTCATGTGGCGGGTGCTGGCGGTGCTGTGGCATGACGGCGCGATGCGGCTGGGCGCGCTCGCCGAGGCGACCAGCATCGAGGTCTCGACCCTGTCGCGCCTGGTCACCAGCATGCAGGCGCGCACGCTGGTCAGCCGGACCCGCTCCACCGAGGACGCGCGCGCGGTCGAGGTCGATCTGACGCCGGAGGGCAGGGCGATCGCGGAGCGGATCGTGCCGCTGGCGCTGGATTATGAGGCCACGGCGATCGCGGGAATGTCGGCCGAGGATGGCGACGCGCTGCGGCGGCTGCTGATCCAGCTTTACGGCAATCTCTCCGGCCTGCCGCAACCGCCGGAATCATCGGACGAAGCCTGAGCGCCCGGCGCGCTCGGGGTCATGGGGAAAGGTCGTCATCGGTCCATGCGGCAGGAGCGCTTGAAATCTTTCGTCGAATGGCTGACCGAACGGCAGGGGTCGGCTGCCGACCTCGGGGAATTGCACCAGGCGCTGTGCCGGTTGCTGAACCGGCTCGGCTATGGGCTGTGGCGGTCCGGCCTGCTGCTCGAGACCCTCGATCCTGAATTCAGCGGCGGCCGGACGATCTGGTCGCGCGAGGGCGAGGAAGAGCTGGAGTTCACGCTCAATCCGCATACGCGCGACATGAGCGAGACCTACGCGCGCAGCCCGCTCAAGATCATCGACGAGACCGGCCACACGCTGCGCGCGCGCCTCGACGGCTCGGTCCTGGCGCTGCCGCTGTTCGAGGAATTGCGGGCGGAGGGGGCGACCGACTACATGATCGTGCCGCTCGCCTTCACCGACCGGCGGCGCAGCGCGGGCTTGAGCTTCACCACCGATCGTGCGGGCGGTTTCACGAACGAGGATGTGGCGGAACTCGAGACGATCGCGACCCTGATCAGCGCCACGTTCGAGGTCCGCCTGCTCACGCATATCGCGATCAACCTGCTCGAGACCTATGTCGGCCCCCAGGCCGGCGCCAGCATTTTCGAAGGCTCGGTGAAGCGCGGTGACGGCGGCCGCATGCGTGCGGTCATCTGGTATTCGGACCTGCGCAATTTCACGCGCCTCACCGAAACCATGGAGACGAGCGAATTGCTCGATCTCCTCAACGAATATTTCGATCTGGTCGGTACGGCGGCCACCCGGCGCGGCGGCGAGGTGGTGCAGCATATCGGCGACGCGATCATGATCTATTTCACGATTCCCGACGGGTCGACCGATGAGCAGGTGGCCGCCGGGGTGATCGACGCCGCGGTCGAGGCGTTGGCCGGGCTCGATGTCGCGAACGAGGCGCGCCGGGCGCGCGGCGCGGTCGAGATCAAGTGCGGCATCGGCCTCGACATCGGCCAGGTGACCCACGGCAACGTCGGTTCGCTGCGCCGGCTGTCGTTCAACGTGGTCGGCCCGGCGGTCAATCGCGCCGCCCGGATCGAGACGCTGACCAAGGCGCTCGGCACGCCGCTCCTGATGTCCGCCGATTTCGCCCGCAGCACGGGGCGCCCCTGGCTCAGCGCCGGCTGGCACGCGCTCAAGGGCGTCCCCGACCCGGTCGAGATCGCGCGCCTGCCGTAAGCATAGCCTCACCCTCCCGCTTGAGAGGGTGAGGGGAACGCCGCCGCTCACGCCGCCTGCGGCACTCGGTCGAGGAAGCCGATCACGCGGGCGATGCGGCCGCCGTCCAGAACCAGCACGTCGCTGCCCTCGATCGGCGGTTCCGCCCCGGCAGGGCCCAGCGACCATGAGAAGCGCACATGGTCGCCGTGGCCGTCGGCCGGGCGGGTGAGCGCGAAGCGGAAGCCGGGGAAACGCTGCTGGACGGCGTCGATCATTGCGTCGATGTCGGTGCGGCCCCCGGCCTTGCCCATCGGATCGACATAGAGCGCGTCTTCCGCCCAATCCTGGCGGAGCAGGGCCATGCGCCGGTCGGCGTCGGTCTCGTTCCAGAGGGCGATGTAGCGGTCGGCGATGTGCTGTGCGTCGGACATGTCGGTCTCCTTCGAAAGCCCGTCTGGCAACTCCAGACGAGCCCCATGATGGCGATCGCCGACGCGGGGGCGATTACCTCCCGGGTAAGGGGCAATCGCTTATTTCGGGCGGCGGCGGTGCCAGCCGGTCGAGATGCATCCGGATGTGCGCGGCCTCCGCCGGCGTATGGGCCAGCGCGATGGCGCGGTCGAAGCAGGCGCGCGCCTCTTCGACCCGGCCGAGCTGGTCAAGCAGCGCTCCCTTGAGGCCGAAGAAATAGAAATAGCCGCCGAGCCGGTCTTCGAGCGGCTCGACCAATGCCAGCGCGGCGGCGGCGCCGGCGACCTTCGACACGGCGACGGCCCGGTTGAGCGTGACCACGGGCGAGGGCCGCAGCCGCTCCAGGGTCGCATAGAGCCGATCGATCTGCGCCCAGTCCGTGTCCTGCGGCCGGGCGGCGCGGGCATGGAGCGCCGCGATCGCCGCCTGCACCTGATAGGGCCCGGGCCGTCGGTGGCGCATGGCCTTGTCGACCAGCGCCAGCCCCTCGGCGATCATCCGGGGGTTCCACAGGCGCCGGTCCTGATCCTTGAGCAGCACGACGGCGCCGGCTGCGTCGAAGCGTGCCGGCGTGCGGGCATGCTGCAGCAGCATCAGCGCCGCGAGCCCCATCAGCTCGGGTTCGGCCGGGAACAGGCGCAGCAGCAGGCGCGCGAGCCGGATCGCCTCATCGCTGAGCGGGGCGCGGTCGGGCGCGGCATTGTCGATCGAGGAGTAACCCTCGTTGAACACCAGGTAGATCATGGTCGCGACCGCCGCGAGCCGTTCGGCGCGCTCGACCGGCCCCGGCGGCTCGAACGGTACGCCGGCCCCCGCGATGCGCGCCTTGGCGCGGGTGATGCGCTGTTCCATGGCGCTCTCGCCGACCAAGAAGGCGCGGGCGATCTGCTTCACCGACAGGCCGGAGACGATGCGCAGCGCAACGGCGATCTGCTGGGTCGCGGGCAGGTCCGGATGGCAGCAGATGAACAGCAGCCTCAGCACGTCGTCGCGATAATCCGCGCCATCCATGCGCTCGGCCGCGGCGGCTTCGGCGTCGTCGAGGTCCGAGATCAGCTCTTCATCCGGCAGCGGCGTCTGGCGGGCGCGGCGGCGGGTCTGGTCGATGCCGGCGTTGCGGCCGACCATGATCAGCCAGGCGGCGGGATCGCGCGGCGGGCCCTTGTCCGGCCAAGTGCGCAGCGCGCGCAGGCAGGCGTCCTGGAACGCCTCCTCGGCGCTGTCGAGATCGCGGAAATAGCGCAGCAGCGCGCCCAGGGCCTGGGGACGGGCCGCCGTCAGGGCCGCGTCGATCCAGGCGAGATCGCTCACTGGAACGGGCCGGGTGCCGGCTTGTAGAGGGCCAGCGGCCGGATCTCGTAGGAGCCCTCGCCCTCGTTCGCGCGCGCCAGCTCCTTGGCGGTCTCGATCGCCTGCTCCAGATCGGTGCAGTCGACGACGTAGAAGCCCAGCAGCTGCTCCTTGGTCTCGGCGAACGGCCCGTCGATCACCAGCTGTTCGCGGCTCTTGCGGACCGTCGTGGCGGCGGTCGTCGGCAGCAGCCGCGCGACCGGGCCGAGCCGTCCGGCTTCGGCCAGCCTCGTCTGGACCGCGCCAAGGTCGGCCGTGACGGCCGCCTCCTTTTCCTTGGACCAGGACCAGACGACGTCTTCATGGTCGTAGCAGAGGATGGCGTACAGCATGGGGATCGACCTCCTTCTCACCCGAGGACGCATGGTGAGACGGGATGCCGACAGGGATCGAGAGAAAAATTCCCTTCCCCGCCGGCGAGGCCGCGTCTTTAGAGCCCGCTCTCGAGCGCCGAGTTGGACAGGAGCCGGGTCTTGAAGCCGCCCGCTTCCATCTTGGCCATGATCTCGCGCACATGGACCAGGTCGCGCGTCTCGACCACCACGTCGAGATCGGCGAGCTTGACCGGCACGTCATGGAACAGGCGCTGATGGAAGATCTCGACGATGTTGCCGCCGGCCTCGCCGATGATGCGGGCGACCCGGGCGAGCGCGCCCGGCGAATCCGTGATCTCGGCGCGCAGGCGCACCAGCCGGCCGCTCCTGACCATGCCGCGCATCAGGATCGAGGCCAGGATGCGCGCGTCGATGTTGCCGCCGCACAGGATCACGCCGATCTTCTGGCCCTTGTAGCGTTCCGGATCGGCCAGCAGGGCGGCGACGCCGGCGGCGCCCGCACCCTCGGCCACCAGCTTCTGCTGGGTCAGCAGCATCTCGACCGCGCGCTCCAGGCGGTCTTCGTCGACCAGTACGATCTCGTCGACATGGGCGCGCACGATCGCCTCGGTCAGGGTGCCCGGATCCTTGACCGCGATGCCCTCGGCCACGGTCTGGCCGGGGGTGGGGGCGGGCAGCCCCTTCAGCGCATGATGCATCGAGGGGAAGCTGTCGGTCTGCACGCCGACGATGCGGATTGAGGGCTTCAGCGCCTTGGCCGCAATCGCGACGCCGCCGATCATGCCGCCGCCGCCGATCGGCACGATCAGCACGTCGAGGTCGGGGTGGTCGGCGAGCAGTTCGAGCGCGATCGTGCCCTGGCCGGCGATGATGCGGAAATCATCATAGGGGTGCACGAACACCAGCTGCTCGGCCGCCGCGATCTCGAACGCCGCCTTGCGCGCCTCGCTCAGGCTGTCGCCGCGCAGCACGACCCGAGCGCCATAGCCGGCCGTGCGCTCGATCTTGGTGAAGGGCGTGCCCTGAGGCATGACGATGGTCGCCGGAATGCCGAGGCGCTGGGCGTGGTAGGCGACGCCCTGGGCGTGATTGCCGGCCGACATGGCGATGACCCCGCGCCGGCGCTCCTCCTCGGTCAGGCTCGCGAGCTTGTAGAGCGCGCCGCGTTCCTTGAACGAGCCAGTGCGCTGCATCGTCTCGAGCTTGAGGATGATGTCGAGCCCGAGCGTGGCGCCCAGCGCCAGCGCCGGCACGCTGGGTGTGCGCTGGACCGCGGCGCGGATCACATCGGCGGCGTCGCGGATATCCGCCAGGGTCGGCAGTACGGGCATCGTCATGATCGGGTAGGCACCAGGGTCAGGGTTTCACCTTGGGCGTCGTGCGGCAGGCGGAGCCAGTCGAACGTGCGCCAGCGGGGTAGAAGGTCCGCATAATGCGGCGATAGGACATGCGCCGACTGGCCCAGCGCCGTCAAGAACACCGATTTGTCGAGGTCGGAAAGGTCGTAGATCGCGCGCAACGCGGGCCCGTGGATGTCGGTGAAGGGGCCGTCCGGGTTGGCGAACTGAAAAGCACCGGCATCGACCGTGTCCACGCTGCCATCGGCCGGCACCTGGCGGTCGAAGATCTGCCGCAGGATCGGCAGGCGGTGGAAGATGGGATGGGCGAACAGTGCCAAATGCGCCGTGCCCCAGCGCCAGGCGCTCATGTCGGCGCCATATTGCAGGGCCAGCTCGTCGAGCGCATCCTTGAGCGACGCCTGCAGAGCCGCCGGGCAGCCGCCCTCGCCGCACCAATGCTGGTGGCTGGTCAGCACGCCCTCGGTCGCGAGCGGCTGCATCGCCCAATAGCGCTCGAAGAGCCCGCCCAATGCCGGCTGGTAGAGGTGCTTGTTGAGCGCCCGGAGCCAGGCGATGAAGATCAGCGGTTCCGGCCGGTCGGCCAGCATCCGGCTGTCCCAGTGCGACAGCATCGCCATTGCCGTCTTCTGCCGTTCGTCGGCGGGCGGGGCCGCCAGCATCAGCGGCAGCAGATGCTTGGCCGAAAGCGAGACCACGTCGCCCTGGATGGCGGCCGAACTGTCGATCGACTGGCGCGGCGTCTCGGCGAGGCCCGCCTCGATGCGCTCGACCCGGTAGGGCAGGTCCCAGTCGTGGGTCAGCAGGTGGGGATAGCTGTCCGGCACGATCTTGTTGTTGGCGGTCGCGATATGGCCGACCGGCGGGTTGAGCGCCTGGGGCAATTCCTCGAACGGAACCCAGCCGTCCCAATCATACTCGCCCGTCCAGCCGGGCACCGGGACGGTGCCGTCGCCCTTCTTGCGGATCGGGATCTGGCCGGGGGCGAAGAAGCCGATGTTTCCGTCATGGTCGGCATAGACCATGTTCTGCATGGGGGCGGTGAACAGGCGCAGCGCCTCGACCCAACTGGGCCAGCCGCGCGCCAGCCCGACGCGCCATTGCGCCTCGCTCGAGCGGTCGTCGTCGACCAGGAAGCTGGTCTCGAGCGCCAGCACCGTGCCAGTCTCGGGCGTCGTCAGGGGATTGCCGGTCAGGTCGGAGATGACCGGCCCATGGCGGGTCGTCCGCACCTTCAGCACTTCCGGCGCCTGGCCCTTGACCGCAATTCGCTCCTCGATCGTGTCGAACGGGGCGGAGCCGTCGGGCGTCAGGTAGCGCGCCGGATCGGCCGGATCGACCTTCTCGACGAACACGTCCTCGACGTCGGCGTTGGTCGTGGTGTAGCCCCAGGCGATGCGGTCGTTATGGCCCAGCACCATGGCGGGCGTGCCGGCGACGAACGCGCCGACGAGATCGGTTCCCGGCGCTTCCAGCCGCGCCAGGTACCAGATCAGCGGTGCTGAATAGTCGAGATGCGGGTCGTTCGCGAGCAGCGGCTTGCCGGTGACGCTGTGGGCGCCGTCGACGACCCAGTCGTTCGACGCGCGCCGCGGGCCGACATCCGCCGGCAGTGCCGCCAGCAGGTGCTCGAGCGGCAGGCCGCGGGTGAGCTCGGCGAGCTTGCCGAGCGCCACCGGCCCGTCCTTCGGATAGCCGGGGAACAGCTCTGCCATCTCGTCCGCGGAGAGCGTCTGGGCCAGCTTGGCGTGCAGCAGCTCCTGCCGGTAATTGCCGGCGAGCTGCAGGTCGAACAGCTTGCCGACCATCAGGCTGTCGGCCGGCTGCCACGGCTCGGGCTTGTAGCCCAGCAGCGTGAACTCGATCGGCAAGCTCTTGCCGCTGGCCAGGAAGGCGTTCACCCCGGCCGCATAGGCGTCGAGCACCGCGGTGAATTCCGGCGACATGAACGGCACGCTGGCCGCGGCGTGGCGATAGAGCCCTAGCGTGCGCATGAACCGGTCGCTGCCGAGCGCCGCCGGGCCGAAGGTTTCCGCGAGCCGCCCCTGGGTCAGCCGGCGCTGCAGGTCCATCTGCCACAGCCGGTCCTGGGCATGGACGAAGCCCAGCGCCAGATAGAGGTCGTGGGTGCTTTCCGCCTTGATCGTCGGCACGCCCGCCGCGTCGCGCACGACCGAGACCGGATGTTCCAGCCCCGGCAGGCTCAAAGTCCCGGTCGTCTGCGGCAGGGACGCCCGCAGCAGCGCGAAGCCGCCGCCGAGCGCCACCAGGATCAGGAAGATCAGCAGCAGCGACGCCCGTTTCAGCCAGCGCATCCGAGATGTCTCCGTCGCGTTGCCAAGAGAAGGCCTATCTGTTTTCGGTAGGCTGGCCGTTCATCGTCATCCCCGCCGGCGCGCTAGGGAATGTGCGTATCTCCAGTAGCCTTTATAAATCAGGTTGTTACGAAATTTTTGTGTCATGACCGGGCTTGACCCGGTCATCCACGCGGTATGGCTGGGCGCATACGCCTCCAAGAGTGCTCCGACGGAGCCGCGTGGATCCCCGGGTCAAGCCCGGGGATGACGATTGTCGATATGTAACCACCTGATTTTTATTAACTAACAGAGATCTGTACATTCCCTAACGCCTGCGCGGGGATGACTGAAAAACTGAACCGGACACTCGTGGGTCGCGCCCGGCCATGACAATGATCGATGCCCAGCACCCTCGATCCGGGGGCTACAGCCCCAGTTCCGCCAGGATCCGCGCGCGGTCGCCGTCGAGCTCCGGCGCCGGCGCCCGGGTCGCCGGATCGGGGAAGCCCTCGATCTTCAGCGGGTTGCCGGCGACCTTGATCGGTCCGGTAATGGGGTCGTCGACCGTCACCAGCATGTTGCGGGCCGCGACCTGCGGATGCTGCAGCGCGCGGTCGATGGTGTTGATCGGCCCGCACGGCACGCCGGCCGCCTCCAGCACCGCGGTCCAATGGTCCATGGTCTTGGTCGAGAGCACGGACTCGAGTGCCACCTTGAGCGCGTCGGCATTCTGGCTGCGCAAATCGTTGGTCAGGAAACGCGGGTCCGTGGCCAGGGCATCGAGGCCGAGCGCGGCCGCGATCTTGGCGAACAGGCTGTCGTTGCCGCCGGCGATGATCAGCAGGCCATCGGCGGTGTGGTAGGGCTCGAACGGCGTGATCGATGGATGGCGCGCGCCCAAGGGGCCCGGGATCTTGCCGGTCGTGTTGTAGCGGACGATGGCATTCTCCAAGAGCGACATCTGGCAGTCGAGCATGCCGACGTCGACCTTGCGCGCCTCGCCGGTCATGGCCCGGTGGTAGAGCGCCGCATTGATCGCGACGGCGGTATAGAGCCCGGCGCCCAGGTCGCCGATCGACACGCCGACGCGCGCCGGCGGCTGACCCGGATGGCCGTTGATCGACATGATGCCGCCCAGGCCCTGGACCACCATGTCGTAGGCCGGGCGCTGGGAATAGGGGCCGCTATGGCCGAAGCCCGAGGCCGCGGCATAGATGAGCCGGGGATAGAGTGTCTTGAGCCGATCCCAGCCGAAGCCCAGCTTCTCCATGGTGCCCGGCCGGAAATTCTCGACCAGCACGTCGACCTTGCCCAGCAGCGCCTCGAAGACCGCCTTGTCCTCGGCCTTCTTCAGGTCGAGCGCGATTGATTCCTTGCCGCGGTTGATCGACACGAAATAGGCGGACTTGCCGTTGACGAACGGACCGTAGTGCCGGCTGTCGTCGCCGGTGCCCGGCGTCTCGATCTTGATCACCCTGGCGCCCATCTCGGCCAGCAGCAGGGTGCAATAGGGGCCCGCGAGAATGCGCGAGAGATCGGCGATGACGACGCCGGAAAGGGGGCCCTTGACCGACATGACTGCTCCTATCTACAGCGGCGGCGCCCGAACCGGGGGCAGCCGATGCCCAGGACATAGCGCAGGGGCGCGGGGGGAGCAATGGCGCGGGGCGATCAGGGGTGAGGCATGATGACCATGCAGTCGCCCCGGCTCCCCTTCAGTGCTGCGCAGGGGACGGCTCGGCCTCGCGCCGCACGAACCGGGCGACCTGGCCGAACAGGGCTGGGCGGCGCTTCGGGACATAATGGTAGGTCAGCAGCGTCACGGCCAGGCGGGGCGGGGCCAACGCCGTGACCAGGAACCAGGCAAGCTTCAACGCCGCGCGCAGCAGCCCCCGCTCATAGATCCGGACGCAGCGGCAGGCCTTGAGAAAGAGCGCCAGGACATGATCGCCCCGCGACGCCGGATGGCCGGGGGCCATTTTCCGGATCGCGAGCCGCCGTTCCAGGAAGACCAGCGAATGATCGAGGGGTTCGGCCTTCGACAGCCGGATGCCGCGCCGCGCGGCATGTTCTTTGAGGAAGCGAGCTTCTTCACGGCCGAGCGCGACATAGCCGAGGAAGCGATCAACGTCGAGCTGGGTGCCGGCCCACAGATTTCCGCCATGGACCCGGTAGTAGCCGAGCGAGACGCCGAGCGAGATGACCGAGCCGTAGAGCGGCGCCACGGCGTTGAGCGCGCCGTCGGCGCCATATTTGAACCGCTTGGTATCGAGCGGCAGAACCTCGGCCAAGAGGCGACGGGCATAGGCATTGCCGCTGGTCGGCGGCGTCGGATAGATGCCCCAGCGGCGCACCAGCCGGTCGATCTCCTTGTCGCCGAGCGCCCGGGTCGCGGCGGGCACGAAGCCGCGGGGGCGGCCCTCGGCGTCGATGACGGTCAAGGGGAACTGTACCTTCACGATGTCCGGACGCCAGGCCGCGACCACGCTTCGGGCGGCGTCCTCGCGCAGCATGTCGTCGGCATCGAGGAACATGACGATCTCGCCGCGGGCTGCGGCCCAGCCAGCGTGAATCGTGGAGGTCGAACCGCCGTTCTCTTTGAAGATCAGCCGTACCCGGTCCCGGTAGCGCTCGAGCAGGGCGCGTGACCCGTCCGTCGAGCCGTCGTCGATGACGATGACCTCGATATTTCGGTAGGTCTGCCGGAGCGCGCTGTCCACGGCGAAGGCCACGAATTTTTCGTAATTATAATTGCCGACGACGATGCTGAGCAGCGGGAGCGAGGATGGCATGCTGGATTGTCCTGGAAGCGCTGTTGGCGATGAGGCGTCGTCTCGAGACCGTCCGTGCCGGGGACCCACGGCCCGTCAGCAAATCCGGCATTGCCTCCCACCCGTTTTTTTCATGGCCATCGCGCCCGAATGGGCGCGCTCCGCACCGGCCTCTCTGAGGTTGCACAAGAAGGACAATATGCCATTCAAATGGTTCCGATTTTTTTGTCTAAAATGCTGTGCAATTTCGACGCGCATCTATCATGCGGTGTGCCCGCCGGCGGCGCCTGACGCGCGGCAGCCGCCCGTTGCTTGCTTTTTCTCGCCGGTCTCCCATTTGCGGTGATCCACGGTCGATCCGGCTCCCAGGGTGCCGGACGGCGCAGTCGCCTCGCCCCATAGGCGCGGCGACGGCGCCTGTGCTAATAGTGGCCGCTCCTGCCGCTCGTCGGCGATGAGCGAAGGACCTTGGGCGCAATGGCGGAAATCCGCGCGGATCGCGATCGTTTCGTTGCCTTTGCCTTTGCCGCCGCGGATCTGCTGATCGAGTTGGACGCCAAGCGTCGGATCGTATTCGCGACTGGCGCGGCGCAGAGCCTGATCGGCATGCCTGCGGCCAAGCTGGCCGGTCGCCATTTCATCGACCTGTTCGCGCCGGCCGAGCGCGGCTTCGCCAGCCGCGTGCTCGATGGCCTGGCGCTTGCCGAGCGCATCGAGCCGATCGTGCTGCCGCTCGTGCGCCACGATGGTGGCGCCACGCGCGTCTGGCTCGGCGGCTGCCGGTTCGGCGGCGACCGGTCGAACTATTTCATCGCCATCTCCCACCTGACCATGCCGCTGTCGGCCGAAGTGGAGGAGGCGCGCAACCCCGAGACCCGGCTGCTCGACGCCGGCGCGTTGCCCGATGTGCTGAAGCGGGCGAGCGAGGCGGCCGGCGCCGAGGGGCCGGTCGCCCTCACCATGCTGCATCTCGACGGGCTGCCGGCGCTGCAGCAGCGCCTGAGCGATGCGCGCCGGGCCGAGCTGATGGGCGAGATCGGCGCGGTGCTGCGCCTGTCCTCTGCCGGCGGCGATGCGGCGGCGCAGCTCTCGGACACGGATTTCGCGCTCGTGCAGCGGCCGGGCATGGATGCGGGTGCGATCGAGGCCGAACTGGCGTCGATCACGGCCGCGGCGGCGCCCAACCGGCGGCCGCTGGCGATGCGGACCGCCCAGGTCGCGATCAACGCCGTCGATCTCGACGACGAGAGCGCCGCCCAGGCGCTGGCCTATTGCGTCAAGAAATTCTCCGAGACGGATGGAAAGGACTTCTCACTCGGCACGCTGGAGCAGGCGCTCGCCGGCATGGTCGATCAGACGCTCGACCGGGTGGCCAAATTGCGCAACACGGTCGCGAGCGGCGATTTCTCGCTGGTGTTCCAGCCGATCGTCCATCTCGAGACCGGCGGCGTGCACCATTTCGAGGTGCTGTCGCGCTTCGCGCCGGGCGAAAGCCCGTACGAGTTCGTGCTGTTCAGCGAAGAGGTCGGCATGGCCGCCGAACTCGACCTGGCCGTATGCGAGAAGGTGCTGAGGCTGATGGCGACCGCGCCGGGTGCCGCCCCGATCGCGGTCAACCTGTCGGGCAAGTCCATGACCAACCTGTCGTTCATGACCCGACTCGCGCAGCTGCTGGCCGAGGCGCGGATCGACCGCACCAGGCTGATGTTCGAGATCACCGAATCGAGCGCCATCGACAACCTCGACCAGGCCGACGGCTTCCTGCAGGGCCTGCGCAAGCTCGGCCACCGCATCTGCCTCGATGATTTCGGGGCCGGCTTCGGTGCCTATACCTACCTGCGCCGGTTCGAGATCGACTACGTCAAACTCGACGGACCGTTCCTAAAGAGCGCCATGAGCAATGTCCGCGACAGCGTGTTGCTGCGCTCGATCGCGACGGTATGTGCCGAACTGGGCGCCGAAACGATCGGCGAGATGATCGAGACGCGGGAGGAGGCCTATGCCGCCGCCGGGCTCGGCGTCACCCACGGCCAGGGCTATTACTTCGGCCGGCCGCTGACCAGCCCGACCCTGCCGCCGATGCCGGCACCGGGAACGCTGGCATTCTGACGCGGATGGGGCTCGCCCGCGGGCGGACGCTCCTTATATGATCCAGGCCCGACCCGGATCCCCCGTCAGCGAGCCCTATCTCATGTCGATGCGAACCGAACGCCTGTCCTGCCTCGGCCCCCATGGCTTCCATCGGATCGCCTATGCCTACTGGCCCGGGCCGGAGGGCGCGCGACCCATCGTCTGCGTCCATGGGTTGACCCGCAACGGTCGCGATTTCGATGCCTTGGCGCGGCGCCTGGCAGCGCGCGGCCCGGTTGCGGCGCCCGACATGCCGGGCCGTGGGCAGAGCGACTGGCTGCCGGTCGTGGCCGACTACAGCTATCCGGTCTATCTCGGCACGGTCGCGGCCCTGTTCGCGCGGCTGGGCGCGGAGGAGGTCGATTTCGTCGGCACCTCGATGGGCGGCATCATCGGCATGATGCTCGCGTGCCAGCCGGGCTCGCCGATCCGCCGGTTGGTGCTGAACGATGTCGGGCCGTTCATCCCGCTCGCGGCACTCGAGCGCATCGCGGAATATGTCGGGCTCGATCCGGCGTTCGGCAGCGTGGACGAGGTCGAGCGCTATTACCGGACCATCCATGCCCCGTTCGGCGCGCTCAGCGATGCGCAATGGCGCCACATGGCCGAGACCAGCCACCGGGTGCGCGCCGATGGCCGCATCGGGCTCGGCTACGATCCCGGGATCGCTGAGGCGTTCAAAGGCGTTCCCCTTCAGGATATCGATCTCTGGCCGTTCTACGACCAGATCAAATGCCCGACCCTGGTGGTGCGCGGCGTGGAATCGGACCTGCTGCCGGCCGAGACCGCCCAGGAGATGACCCGCCGCGGACCCAAGGCCGAGCTCTACGAGGTTGCCGGTGCCGGCCATGCGCCGGCTTTGATGGACGAAGCCCAGATCGCCCGTATCGAAAGATTCTTCGACTGATGCTGCTCCAGAACGATTTCGAGCCGTTCCACCCGCGCTTTCCCTGGTACGGCCCCGACCTGCAGACCCTGCGCAACACGTTCTTCCGCACGCCGCCGGACGTGATGGGCGGCGAACGGCTGGCGCTGGCGCTCGACGACGGCACCGGCGATGCGCTGGCGGCCCGTCTCGACCGCCCGGGGCCGGCCCGCGCCCGGGGCAAGCCGCTCGCCGTGGTCGTCCACGGCCTGGGCGGCGACGAGCGCAGCACCTACATGATCCGCACCGCCCGCCACCTGCTGACCCAGGGCTATCCGGTCTTGCGGCTCAATCTGCGCGGTGCCGGGCCGTCGCGAGCGCTCTCGGGCGGCCATTACCATGCCGGCCGCAGCGACGATCTGGCGGCGGCGCTGCGCGCCGTCCCGGCCGATCTCAAGGCTGGCGGCATCGTGCTGATCGGCTATTCGCTCGGCGGTAATCTGGTGCTGAAATTCATGGGCGAGGGCGCCCATGGCCACGACGTCCGGGTCGCAGCCTCGGTCTCGGCGCCGATCGACCTGGCCGCGACCTCCCGGCGGATCCACGAGCCGCGCAACAAGCTCTACCACCTGAAGATCCTGCGGACGATGAAGGACGAGACGCTGGCGCCCGGCGCGGCCCTGACCCCGGCCGAGCGGGCCGTCGTCGAACAGGCGCGGACGGTCTACGAGTTCGACGACAGGTTCGTGGCGCCCCGCAACGGCTATGCCGGCGCCGAGGATTACTACGTCCGGAATGCGGCGATCGGCTTTCTCGCGCAGATCGACCGGCCGACCCTGGTCGTCCATGCGCTGAACGATCCCTGGATCCCGACCGAGAGCTACCGCACGGTCGACTGGGGCGCCTACGCCCATGTCTCCGCCTTGCTGACCTCGGGCGGCGGCCATGTCGGCTTCCACGGCCGCGGCAGCGTGACGCCGTGGCACGACCGGGCGATCAGCCGGTTCTTTGCCCGGATGGTCTAGGCGGCAGGCTTGCTGGCGGCCCGACCCTCACCCCAACCCTCTCCCGCAAGCGGGCGAGGGGGCTGTTTTCTTTGCCCTCTACCGCTTGCGGGAGAGGGAGGGACCCGCGTAGCGGGAGGGTGAGGGCGCCGCCGCCCGGACCGCTCAGCCGACCTTGAGCCGCTTCGCCGCCTCGATCGCGAAATAGGTCAGCACGCCGTCGGCGCCCGCGCGCTTGAAGCCCAGCAGGGATTCGAGCACGACCCGGTCGTCGAGCCAGCCCTGGTCCATGGCGCCGCGCAGCATCGCGTATTCGCCGCTCACCTGGTAGGCGTAGGTCGGCACGTGGAAATTGTCCTTCACGCGCCGGATGATGTCGAGGTAGGGCAGGCCCGGCTTGACCATGACCATGTCGGCGCCCTCGGCGAGATCGAAGGCAACCTCGCGCAGGGCCTCCTCGCTGTTGGCCGGATCCATCTGATAGCCGCGCTTGTCGAGCGGCTGGTTGGATGTCCGCTTGGAGCCGATCGCTTCACGGAACGGGCCATAGAAGGCGGAGGCGTATTTGGCGGCATAGGACATCAGCCGGACATGCTCGAAGCCCTCGGCGTCCAGCGCGTCGCGGATCGCGCCGATGCGGCCGTCCATCATGTCCGACGGTGCGATGACGTCGCAGCCGGCGCGCGCCTGGGCCAGCGACTGGCGGACCAGCAGCTCGACCGTCTTGTCGTTCGTCACCTCGCCTTCGACCAGGATGCCGTCATGGCCGTGGCTGGTATAGGGATCGAGCGCCACGTCGCACAGCACGCCCAGATCCGGCAGCTGCCGCTTCAGCTCGCGCACCGCCTGGCAGATCAGATTGTTCTCGTTCCAGGCTTCCCGGCCGTCCTCGGTCTTGAGGGCCGCCTCGGTCGCCGGGAACAGCGCGATGCAGGGGATGCCGAGCGACGCCGCCTCGCCGGCGGCATCGACGAGCTGCGTCACGGTCAGGCGATCGACGCCCGGCATGGACGGGATCGGCTGGCGCGCGCCGTCGCCCGGCTGCACGAACACCGGCCAGATCAGATCGGATGCGGTCACCACGTTCTCGGCGACGAGACGGCGCGACCAGTCGTCGTGGCGATTACGGCGCAGGCGGGTGCGGGGATAGGCCCCAAGAGAATACGACGACAAGCTGCCATCCGATTGAAGCGTGGGATCGGGGCTCACGGTACGGCGATGGCGGCGGTATGACAATCGCGCGTCGAACAGGGGTGCCGCGCCGGATTGAAGCAGCTGCGAATTCAAGGCTATGCTCCCGCCCGGATTCGCCCTTCGACCGTTTTGGAGCACGCCTACCGATGACCAATCCCTCCCTGGAACCCGTGCCCGACGAGGTGCTGGTCGAAACGCGCGGTGGCCTCGGCATCGTCACGCTCAATCGGCCCAAGGCGCTGAATGCGCTCAGCCTCGGCATGATCCGCGCGGTCGATCGCGCGCTCATCGCCTTCGCCGGCGACGACAAGGTCGGCGCCGTGCTGATCCGGGGCGCCGGCGAGAAGGCGTTCTGCGCCGGCGGCGATGTGCGCGCCCTGGTGATGGCGCCGGCCGGCATCGACAAGGGCCAGCTCGCCCGCGATTTCTTCGCCGAGGAATATCGGCTCAATTTCCGGGTCCATAATTATCCGAAGCCGTTCGTGGCGGTCATCGACGGCGTCACCATGGGCGGCGGCTGTGGGCTTTCGCTCCATAGCGATCTGGTCGTCGCGACCGAACGCACCATGGTCGCCATGCCGGAGACGGTGCTGGGCCTGTTCCCCGACGTCGGCGCCACCTGGTTCCTCAACCGTTGTCCGGGCGAAATCGGCGTCTGTCTCGGTCTCACCGGCCGGCGGTTGAAGGCGGCCGATCTGAAGGCGTTGGGGCTCGCAAGCCATGTGGTGCCTTCGTCCGTGATCGACGCCCTGGTGGCGGCGCTCGCCGCCCAGCCGCGGCTCGATCGCGGCGCGGTCCGGCGCATGCTCGATGCTCATGGCGTCGACGCCGGACCGAGTGCGATCCTCGCGGATCGCGCCACGATCGATCGGATCTTCGCTGCCGATACGATCGAAGCGATTATTGCGGCCCTTTCCACCGAAACGGCGCCCTGGGCGGTGGAGGCGCTGCACACGATGGAGCGCGCGTCTCCGACCAGCCTCAAGCTGACCCTGCGCCAGCTGCGCGACGGCCGTGCGCTCGGCGCCGACGTCGCGGCGATGCTGCGCGTCGAATATCGTCTGGCGGTGCGCTCGGTCGCCAGTGCCGATTTCGCCGAAGGGGTGCGGGCCATTCTGATCGACAAGGACAACAAGCCGGCCTGGCAGCCGGCAAGGCTGGATCAGGTCGATGCGGCCTGGGTCGAGCGGTACTTCACCCCGTTCGAAAAGCCGGCGGAGGAGCTCTCCTTTGCCTGATCTTCGGGCCGGGGCGAGCCCGGAATTTTTGTTCCGGGGAATAGTTGTGTTGTCATCCGAGTTTAAGTGAAAGTTAACCGAAATTGCGTTTTCTGTGGTTAACGAATCCTCCCAGTAGCAGGCGGGCATGAAAGAGTCATATTTGAACCTGATTGCGTTGGTCGAGCGCTTGCACCGCCAGTTCCTGGAGCTGGTGCGCACCGAACTCGACAGCCACGGGATTCAGGATATCAACAACGTCCAGGCGTTGATCCTGTTCAACATCGGTTCGGCGGAGCTGACGGTCGGCGAGCTGACGCTGCGCGGCTGCTACCTCGGCTCGAACGTGTCCTATAACGTCAAGAAGATGGTCGAGAACGGCTATCTGCTGCAGGAGCGCTCGCCGCACGACCGGCGGTCGATTCGCGTGCGCCTGTCGCCCAAGGGGCTGGAGCTGTGCGCGAAGCTGGATGCGATGCACGACCGCCACATCGCCAGCCTGACCGGGACGCCGGTCGACGAGGCGACCATCGAGGGGACGAATGTGGCGCTGAAGCGGGTCGACCGCTTCTGGACGCAGATCGTCGAGCGGGGTGTCAGGGTGATGCCGCGAGTGGCGCACACCGCCGCCTGATCTTCGGGCGAAACGGAAAGCAGACGGGGCCGGATCGACCGGCCCCGCTTTTCGTTTGAGACCAGGCTTTAGAACGGCACGACGATATCGAAGGCGAGGGTCACCTGGCCCTTGTCGAGGCCGTTGTCGTAGGGCGTGCCGCCGGCGAGCACCCGGTCGTAGCGCAGCTCCGGGCGGACCATGGTGCCGGTGAAGGCGTCCGGCACCTCCGGCTTGTAGGTCAGGCCGAGCGTCACTTCGGCGTAGGTCGCCTTGCCGGCGCTGATCACCTGGGCCGGCTCGCCCTTCTCCAGATTCACGAAGTCGAGCGGGTTGGGGAAGGCGGCGACGAAGAAGCCGTTGGCGTCGCGATAGACTTCGCCGCGGGCCCCGAACGACAGATTGTCGTTGATGGTGTAGGCGGCATATTGCGCAAAGCCGTAGCCCTGGGCGTGGAAGCCGTCGTCCTTGATGTAATTGAGCTCGGTGGTCAGCGTCAGCGCGTCCGTGGCCTTGTAGGTCACGACGACGTCGTTGATCCAGCGCTTCTTGGCGTCGGCATTGAAGCCCACCGAATTGCTCGGGTTCTCGGCGCCGATATGGGTGAGCGCCAGCACCGTCAGCTTGCCGTCGAGCAGGCCGTTGAGGCCGAAGCCGCCGAGGAATGCCGGCACGCCGTTGTTGTCGCCGTGGAACAGCGAGGTGTTCACGCCCGTGTCGCCGCCGGCATAGATGTCGAGCAGGTCGCTGACATGGAAGGTCGCATAGCCGCCGGTGTGCTTCAGCGGGATGCCGAAGTTGAAGATGTAGGAATGCGAGTAGAACGGGTTGGCGGTCGCGTCGATCACCTCGAAGCCGATGGGTGTCGAATATTGGCCGAGCTTGATGTCGACGCCGCCGTCGGTCAGGGCGGCGAAATGGGCGAGGAAATTCGCCTCGACGATATCGAACTGGGTCCGGTCATGGATCGACCGGTCGAACTCGCCCAGGAAGTGGGTGTAGCGCGCGTCGGTGCCGATCATGCCCTGCAGCTTGAAGCCGTAATCATTGCCCTCGGCCTTGGGATCGAGCGGCCGTTCGGCCGTCAGCAGGACTTGGTTGAGCAGCGGCTCGTTCGCCTTGTCGGTGAACAGCTGGCCGAAGTTCAGGCCGTTGCCGGGCCCTTGCGGGTTGATGGTGAAGCCGGCTTCGACCGAGCCGTGGAACTTGAGCGTGTCGGCCCAGGCCGCGGGCGCCGTCGGCGCATCGGCCGGTGCCGCTGGTGCATCGGCCGGCGCCGCCGTCTGGGCGTTGGCCGTCTCGGCGTTGGTTAGTGCGCCGCCAAGGGCGACGAGCGAGACCATGGATAGGTTGCGGAATGTCATCAAGAGTGCCCCCGAAAGGGAACGCAGGGCCGTTTGTCGAATGCCCAAGCTTCGGCATTCGCCACCCCCACGAACCGGTCGCGTCCCCGTGAATTGAAAGTTGGTCGCGGGGCGGCGCGCTCTTGATGGCGCGCCGCCTTTAGGCTATCGGGCCTTAGAGCACTGCCTCGCCGTGCAGCGCGAGGTCGAGGCCGTCGCGCTCGACCTCTGCCTCGACGCGCAGTCCGAGGACCATGTCGAGGACCTTGAAGATGACGAAGCTGGCGATGGCGCAATAGACGACGGTGAAGGCGATGCCTTCGACCTGGGTCAGGATCTGGCCCGGGTTGCCGTCGATCCAGCCGCTCTTGCCGTCGCCGCCGATCGCGGC
>DATGEK010000006.1:0-37383 GCA_035310205.1 Aliidongia sp. | reverse complement strand
CGATCCGGTCGCTGACCGCCTTGAACAGAGCCGCGGGACTGATGGCACCGGCCGGATCGCGCGGCCGCACGATGTCCGCAACCTCGGCGCGGTGGGTTGCGACCGCCTCGACCGGTCCCGGCTTCGTCGCCAACAGGCTGGGCGTCAGCTGCGCAAGCAGGGTCGGTAGATCGCCGAACGCCTCCTCCCCGGCCGGAAACACCCGGTGGTCGAGGGGACCCCAGTCGAGCGTGATGACGTTCCGCCCGGCCGGCCAGGCGTCGAGCCAGGCATCGCGCAGCTCGATCGGGTCGAACCCGACCAGGATCAGCAGATCCGCGGCCTCCACCTGCTTCAAATTGACCTCGTCGACGATCGGGCTGAGGCCGACCGCGCCGAGCGACAGCGGATGCTTGTCGGAGACGACGCCCTTCGCCTTGTAGGAGGCGAAGAACGGCGCGCCATGCGCCTCGACGAAGGCCTCGAGCGCCGCCGGCACCTCGCCGCTGAGCGCGCCCCGTCCGATCAGGACGAGCGGACGGGCGGCCTGCTCGATCATCGCCAGCAGGCGCGCGGCCTCGTCTTCGACCAGGCCGACGCGCGGCCGCTTCGGCGGCACCGGGATCGCGGCCGGCTTTGCCGCCTGCCGATTGACGTCGGCGGGGATGTTGAGCATCGCCGGGCCGGCCGGGTAAGCGAGCGCCACGTCGAGCGCCTTGGCCGTCTGTTGCGCGGCGCGGGCACCGTTGAGATCGGCGGCGTATTTCACCACCGGCTTCGCCAGCGCCACATGGTCGAAGACCTGATGGGTGTAAATGTCCGCCTGGCCGCGCGCGACCTCGCCGGTCAGCACCAGCAGGGCCGAGCGCTCCATCAGCGCGCCGGCCAGGCCTGAGATGGCGTTGGCGAGGCCGGGCCCGAGCGCCGGGATCAGCGCCACCGGCCGCTCCGTCACCTGCCAGATCGCGTCGGCGATGAAGGCGGCCGACGGCTCGCTCTTCGCCAGCACGAAGCGGATACCGCGATCCTCGCAGGCCCGGATCGTTTCCAGCACGTCATTGCCGGGGATGCCGACGGCAAATTGCCCGCCATAGGCCTGGAGCGTGGCGGCGATCTGGTCGGCGACCTTGGCTTGGACGGGGGGCTGGGCGGCGGTCTCGTGCGCGGTCATGATGATCCTGTATGCTGGTGTCGGCGCACTGTCCGGCCCGACGGGCCTGACGTCAACCGGCCCTAAGGCCGCAATCGGCGGGCGCCCCGAGAGGGAGGAGATTCTCGATGACCATGGCCGACGCCCCGTTCGAAACGCACGAGGTGCTGAACCAGCCGCCGCCGCTAGTCGATTACGACCTGTTCGGCACCGACCGTGCCTTGAAGGAGGCGGTCGTGCGCGAGGGCGCGGACTGGGCGCTGGACGAACTCGGCGCCTTCGGCCGCAAGCTCGGCAGCGCCGAGACGATCGAGGCCGGGCGCCTCGCCAACGCCTATCCGCCGGTGCCGCGCCTGTTCGACCGCTACGGCCGGCGCATCGACGAGGTCGAGTTCCATCCCGCCTGGCACGAGCTGATGGGCCTGGCGATCGGCGAAGGCCTGCACACCCGTCCCTGGGCCGAGCCGCGGCCCGGCGCCCATGTCGCGCGCGCCGCCGGCGTCATCCTGATGGTCCAGGTCGAGGCCGGCGTCCAATGCCCGACGACCATGACCTATGGCGTGGTGCCGGCGCTGAAGAAGGCGCCGGCGCTCGCGGCCGAATGGCTGCCCCGGCTCTACTCGCGCCGCTATGACAAGCGCATGATCCCGGCACCGCAGAAGACCGGCGTGCTGATGGGCATGGGCATGACCGAGAAGCAGGGTGGCTCGGACCTGCGCGCCAACATGACCCGTGCCGTGCCGCTCGACGGCGGCGGTCCGGGCGAGGCCTACCGGCTCGACGGCCATAAATGGTTCTTCTCGGCCCCCATGTGCGACGCGTTCCTGGTGTTGGCGCAGGCGCCGGGGGGCTTGAGCTGCTTCTTTCTGCCGCGCTTCCTGCCCGACGGCAGCCGCAACGCCATCCATGTCCAGCGGCTGAAGGACAAGCTCGGCAACAAGGCCAATGCGTCGAGCGAGGTCGAATTCCACGGCGCCGTCGGCTGGCTGGTCGGTGACGAGGGCCGCGGCGTGCCGACCATCATCGAGATGGGCAACCACACGCGGCTCGATTGCGCGCTCGGCTCGACCGGCCTCATGCGCCAGGCGGTGGCCCAGGCGAGCCACCATGCGGCCCACCGCAGCGCCTTCCAGAAGCGGCTGATCGACCAGCCGCTGATGACCAACGTGCTAGCCGACCTCACCCTCGAGAGCGAGGCGGCGACGGCGCTGGTGCTGCGGCTGGCCCGCGCCTACGACCGCCAGGACGACCCGGCGGAAACGGCGTTCCGCCGCATGCTGACGCCGGCCGCCAAATACTGGATCTGCAAGCGCGGGCCGATGCTGGGCGCCGAGGCGATGGAGGTGCTGGGCGGCAACGGCTATGTCGAGGAGGCGATCATGGGCCGGCTCTACCGCGAGCTGCCCTTGAATTCGATCTGGGAAGGCTCCGGCAACGTCATGTGCCTCGACGTGCTGCGGGCGCTGGCCAAGACGCCGGAGGCGCTCGACGTGACGCTCGCCGAGATCCGCGCCGCTGCCGGCGCCGACCGCCGGCTCGACGCTCATGTCCAGGGGCTGACCGACGACATCGCCCGCGACGGCTTCCAGGAAAGCCAGGCCCGGCGCCTGGTGGAGAAGCTGGTCCTGGCGCTGCAGGCCGCCCTCCTCGTCCGCTTCTCGGACGCGGCCGTGGCCGACGGCTTCTGCGCCTCGCGGCTCGGACCCGCCCAGGGCGGCGCGTTCGGCAGCCTGCCGCTGGGCGTGGATATGCGGGCCATTGCGGAACGGGGGCGGCCGGCGGTGTGATGACTTGATGCTGCCAACACTTCTATCGCGATAGTCGCCACACGACTTCAATCCGTGGTAACGTCCGATCTCTCGCGAGCTGGGAG
Organism: Aliidongia sp.; assembly: GCA_035310205.1. GTDB lineage: Bacteria > Pseudomonadota > Alphaproteobacteria > ATCC43930 > CGMCC-115725 > Aliidongia. Next base: position 34,381 of record DATGEK010000006.1, on the reverse strand, counting down.
ATCCGGTGTTGGCACCACCCAAGGAACGGCAACCCATGCCGCCGCCACCCCGGCCCGCGCTGCGTGTAATGCACCAGGCCCCGCCCGTAACCTGGCCGGGCAGCGTTCAGACCAAGCTGGAAAGCGCAAGGGGTTCGCGTAACGCGATCCTGCCGCCAGCGACGCAATATGGGCCGGGTATGGTGCAACGACAGGCGCAAGCCGGCATCGCGCCGTCCCGCGCCCTGCACGGCGCACCAGTGATTCACTGGCCCTTGAACGCGCAGATGATTGTGCAAGCGAAGGCGGCGCCGTTGGGATCGCCCCATCTGCAACCGCCCCCTATCCTGACACGGGCGGCCGTCTTACAACGCGCTCGCGTGAGGCATCGGAGGTTCGACGCCGAACTGCAGCAGCAATTCGCGAACGCCTTCCTTGCTCACGCGGCACTAGTCGCGCCTGTGACCCCTGACAATCCGCAGGCCGCCGATCTTGTCGCTCAGCAAATCCGTCCCGCGAACGACCTTGATTGTGCGGCGATCGAAGGCACTGCCGCCGGTGCCGGTGCGGCCGCTCCCTTCGTCTATGCAACCAACAGCAACGCTCCGGCGCCGGGAACGGTCCAGGCCACTTTGGGCCTCCTCGCAGCGCCGACCCGCACCGGTGGCAATACCGCAGTTCACGCGGAGTTGAAGATCTACGAGAATAATGCCGCGGTTGCCTATATCGGCATCTCCAAACGGTGCTGCCTCTTGTGTGAACTCGCGCTCAATACGGTGGGCGCCCCGGGCCATCGGGGCTGCCATGGCGAACTGTACGATAAATGGACTTTTCCAAATTTCATACTGAACGCAAATCTCCCCGCCTTCTTGGGCGCGGCGGCTAACGGCATATACGTAACGCTGAGCCAAATCAGTCAAAGAGAAGCATTAAGCCTCATCGAGAATAATCTTAAGCAATATAAAGACTGAATATTCGCGCGCGCCGGAGCCAACCCCAGAGCGCGAACAAGGCTCGGCCGGGGTCGCGACCGTTCGCTGACCGCCGCGCCTACTATCAACCATGGCCGCCGGCGACCATGAGGACGAGGCGGCCGGTCCACGCAAAGAACGAGGGATCGACCGCCCCGCCGATGGCAAGGATCGACCAGAGGACCGCCAGCACGGCGGTCACCCGGACGACATGCACCATGATCAGTTGGGGGCCTTGGGCGCGGGTCCACCGTCACGGCCCGGCATTTCCGGGCGATGCATGGCGGGCCCCGGCCCGTGGTGCATCATGCCTTCGACCAGATGGTCGGCCATCTCCTTCTGCTTCGCCGTCAGCGTGCCGTAGAGCTCCTCGACCGCCGGCGTCACCTGCCGCAGCTGTTCCAGGCGCGCCGTCTCGATCGCCTCCATGCGATGCAGATGGTCCGGCAGCGTCTTGGGCTCGGGCTGGCCGACGGTGCTGGCGCACAGCTGCTTGATCGGCGCCGACGATGCCTTGACCGCGGCGGCGAACTTGGTCCAGGCCGGGCGCTCGGCATCGGTGATGCCGAGGCGGACTTCCGCGAACGCGAGCATGCCGGCCTGACGGGCCTCCATCGTGTCGCACATTTGGGCGAAATGCGCAGTGGGGCCGCCATGGGGACCGAAGCCGGGGCGCCCCATCATGCCGTCCGGATGCTGCTGCGCATAGGCATGGGCGGCCAGGCCGAGGCCGGCCGCGAGGGCCAGGCCGCCAACCGTCACCGCCATTTTGAACGAGCGGCCGCCAACTTTCCTGTTCGTTACCATCTTAACCTCCGGTGTGCCCGGATTTCTGCCGGGCCTGCCGATGGTTCTAGTCGCGTCCGATATCGGGAGGATGACCGGCAGGGCGCTTTTTGTAACAATCCGTTTCGCGTGCCGGTCCGGGTTACCGGTCGTTACCCGATCGCCCGCGACAGTACGGTATCCTGTGCTACGGTCGGGCCATGGAACGTACGCCTCATATCCTGGTCGTGGATGACGACCGCGAGATCTGCTCCCTCGTTTCGCAATTCCTCACCCGTCACGGCCTGCGCGTCTCGACCGCCCGCGACGGGGCGGAATTGATGCGCCTGCTCGAGGTTTCGCGGGTCGACCTCATCATCCTCGACCTGATGCTGCCGGGCGAGGACGGCCTCAGCCTGTGCCGCAGGCTCCGTGCCCAGGGCGCCATTCCGGTCATCATGCTGACCGCCATGGGCGAGGAGATCGACCGCATCCTCGGCCTGGAGATGGGCGCCGACGATTACCTGGCCAAGCCGTTCAATCCGCGGGAGCTGCTGGCCCGGGTCCGCGCCGTGCTGCGCCGGGTCGGCGCCCTGCCCGCCCCGGTCGCCGACCCCGCCGCCGGCGGCCGCGTGCTGGCGTTCGAGGGTTGGCGGCTCGACATTTCCAAGCGTGAACTCAAGAATGCCGACGGCGAGATCGTCACGCTCTCGAGCGGTGAATTCGACCTGATGCAGGCGTTCGCCGAGCGGCCGCAGCGGGTCCTGACGCGCGACCAGCTGCTCGACCTGGCGCGCGGGCGTGCGGCGGTGCTCTATGACCGCAGCGTCGACATCCAGGTCATGCGGCTCCGGCGCAAGATCGAGAGCAATCCCAAGGAGCCGCAACTGATCAAGACCGTCCGCAGCGGCGGCTACATGTTCACGCCGCCGGTGCAGGTGCTCGGTCACGATTGATGCGCCTCACCCCCTCCTTCAACAGCCTGTTCGCCCGCGTAGCACTCATCCTGCTCATCAACCTGGTGCTGGTCCAGGCGGTGGCCTTCGGCCTGGTCAACCTTGAGATCGAGGCGTTCGATCTCGGCGTCCAGCGCCTGCCCCAACGGATTGCCGGCATGGTCCGCCAGCTTGACGCCGCATCGGCCGAGGATTGCGTCGGCGCCGGCCAGAAACTGTCGACCGAAGAGATGACGCTGTCGGTCCGGCGCACGCCCATGCCGCTGGATATCGGCGGGCCCGGTGGCGGCCCCCGCATCGCCATGGGCGATTTCCGGGCATCGCGGCCGACGCTGTCCGAACTGTCGTTCTATCTGAAGCTCCATCTCGGCGACTATCTGCCGGGCGAGGCACGCCAGGTCGTCGTGCTGCCGGGCCGCGGCCCGTTCCGCGCCGACGAGGGCCGTCCCCCACCGCCACCGCCGGACGGCTTCGGCGGCCCGTCGGATCATGGTCCGCCGCCCGGACCGCCGCCCGAGCGGGCCAGCGGTCCCGGCCCCGGCGGACCGCCGGGCGAGGAGCCGCGCGGCTTTCGCGGCGGCGCCCGCGGCCCCGAGGCCTATGGCCATGTCGGCGTCCAGCTGACCAACGGCTGCTGGGCCGAGGTCACGCTGCACGGGCCGCCGCCGGCGTTCGGCTGGATCCGCCTGCTGCTGCGCGTCGGCGGCTTCGGCGTCGTCATCATCCTGTGCTCGCTCTGGTTCGCCCGCAAAGCCGCGCGCAATCTCAGCCAGTTCTCCGCGGCGGCGGATGCGATCGGCCGGTCGGTCGACGCGCCGCTGCTGCCGGAATCCGGTCCGCACGAGGTGCGCCTCGCCGCCAAGGCGTTCAATCGCATGCAGGAGCGCCTGCGCCGGTTCGTCAACGACCGGACCCAGATGCTGGCTGCCATCTCGCACGACCTGCGCACGCCACTGACCCGCCTGCGCCTCAGGGCTGAGTTCGTCGACGACGATGCCCAGCGAGCCAAGATGCTGAGCGATATCGCCGAGATGGAGGCGATGATCACGGCGACGCTGGCCTTCGCGCGCGACGACGCGCTGCGCGAGCCGCGCACGCCCCAGGATCTCGACCAGTTGCTGGACCAGCTCGCGAGCGACCTGTGCGACAGCGGCTATCCGGTCCAGTACGAACCGGGCGAGCCGGTCGTCGTCTCCTGCAGCCCCGGCGGCGTCCGCCGGGCGATCGCCAACCTGGCCGAGAATGCCGTCAAATACGGCGATGTCGCCCATCTGTCGCTGCAGCGCCACGGCGATCTCGTGACCATCCTGATCGAGGACGACGGGCCGGGCATCCCGCCCGAGCTGGCGGAGCAGGTGTTCCAGCCGTTCTTCCGCCTGGAGGGCTCGCGCAACCGCGACACCGGCGGCGTCGGCCTCGGCCTGTCGGTCGCCCGCACGATCATCCGCGGCCATGGCGGCGATATCGAGCTTTCCAACCGGCCGGAGGGCGGGTTGCGGGTGACGGTGACACTGCCGGTTTAGGGGGAAACCCTGTCAGGTGCGACCGATGTGGATGGGAAGCGATTAGTCTGCTTCTCAACAAGAAGGCGTAGAAGCAGACATTCTCTCGGCGATCGGCGCGAGCCGATTTACCACGAACTGCCGTCCCTTCGATCTAGCGGCTTCTGTACCAGGCAGCCATGCGTTAGCCCTTGAGTGTCAGTTCGGCAACTGGATTGCGCCGCCTTTGGTCTACGTATCTTTTGAAGGTCGCGATCTCCTCTGCAGTCGGTGCTTGGTTGCGCCATTCGACATCGGCCCAGCTAAGGCTAAGCGCCGATAGCGCTTCTGCGATTAGATTCTCGATCCCGAGATTATGGGCGTCGGAGGCGTCGGCATAGAGGTCCGGTCCTCGCGCCCCACCCTGAGAAATGAGATAAGCCAGTTCTACCAGTTGGATAACAACACCCGAGGTCAGACGGCCTCCACAGCCGGTTGCTGGCCCCAGGCCGTCTTCGATCCAGCTTTGAACTGTCAAGCCGTTGCGAGCCGCGATCTGTTCAAGCGGAACTGTGAGTCGTGCGACGGGCCAGTCGGTTGTCGGCCAACGGTGTTCAAGCAGTTCGGTTACGCCCGATTGGTGCTTAGCAGTCATTCTTCGCCTCAGTGTGGACCACAAGGCTTGCTGCCCTCGGCAACTTGCAAGGTCATCTTGGCAGCCAATTGATTCGTGTTCCAGCGAGGTCGCTCAGCCGATTATCGGATGCCGTTTAATTACGTCCGCTTCCGAGGCTCCCGCCCAGGTTGCTTGCACATTGACTTGGGTCGGACTCGGCTGCTGCCGAATTGTTGTTAAACTAGCGAGAGCGCGGCGTAGAGCCGAGAGACTGATCGGCGCACGCTCTCAACTGGAACCACCGCAGCCCGGCCTTCCCTGTCCTTAGGTCAACACAAAGGGTCCCTTGGGCCGCCTCGCCATAGACCGCCTGGCGTACGTCCAATGATTGTGGCCGGTCGAACGGCCCCCACGGGGCGAGGGTCACGATCGGCGATGTCCCTCCTTTCTTCGTCGGAACGAGCACCCGGTCGATCACGTGCGCCATGTATGGCTGCGGGGGAGCTTGGTCGACGCGAACGTTGACGGTCACGAGCAGTGCCCCGGCGTAGGCCACGGCGGACGGAAGCGCAAACGACAACCCGACGAGGGAACGTCTCAGTCGTCCGTCGACAATTGAGAAGAGGAGCGCGACAACCAGCCCGCTCGCGATCGTGGCGTAGGCCTCGAGCCTGCCGTCGACTTCATAGGAACCAGCTGGGATTTGCGCAAGCAGACCGACACTCGCGATTCCCGGGATCGCCACCAGCGAAAGGGCTGGCTCCTTCTTCAGCGGCTTGACGCTGAACGTCCACGCGCGCCCGCCGAATGCCACGAGGGCGGCGGCGGCGACGGGCAGAGCCGCGTCGGCGGAGAGAAGCGCGTCGCTCGGGTGCCGGGAGATCGCGGTCCATCCAGAGATGATGACAGCGACCATGTGGAGGGTGCCCCAGATGCCGACGAGACTATGCCATCGCTTTAGTCTCTCGTCGGAGGTGGGACCGAACGCGGGCTCTGCCGCCGCCAACTGGTCCAGGGAACTGCCGGAGCCTTCGGGTGCCTGGGGACTTTGGCGCAACCACTCCTCGAAAGCCGAGTCCACCGCCAGAAGATAGTTGAACTTCCAGGTCCCCTTCGTTTCGTCCGAGGGCCAGATAACGAGCTGCGGCCAACCACGACCGCCGCGCTGAATGCACCAGTTCGAGATCTCTCGCCGCGCAATGACCGTTTTCCCGATTTCCCCGACGAAGATGAGCGTGTCGCCCTCTGTCGAGATTCGGTAAAGCAGGAATTGCGCGGCGGACAGGACCGCAATGACCAGGAACGCGGTCGAGACGACTGCCAGCAACATGCCTGCGCCCAACCTGAACGGCGCCTGGTTGTGCAACCATTGCGTATGCACTACGACGCCCATGAGCCCATAGGACAGGATGCCGAACGCCAATATGCATCGGGCCTTTGGGGAGGGGCGATAGGTGCGGCTCATCGTTTGCTCAGTCGCCACGGGCTGAACGAACACAGGCCGCCTCGAACGTGAGCCACGTGATGACGCTCAGGAAGGCCAGGGGCGCCAGGTAACGGAAAATGCTTCTCGCCAATGAGACCGCCACATCCTTGCCGTCAGGATGGACGGTCGCTCAATCATACGTCGAATCCAGCCGTCTCGGAATAGTACGGAGCTCGGACGGCGAGCCGCGGCGTTTGGCGTTTGCGCGAGCAGAGTTCGTCGACCCCATGATCGGCCCCGAAGCACCGTGGAGTGGAACTGAACGTCCGGCTCCAAGATCGTTCGATCAACGTCCTACGACCTACTCGGGCCGGAAAACGTCGTTACGCCGCATGCTGATTGAGTTTTGGCCCCAGACCAGGATGCACGTTTCACATCGGTTCGATGGGAACGGATCAGTCTACCGTTCGTGCTGCTTGAAGAAGCTCCAGATGAGGGCGGCGGTCGGCTCGAAGCTGCCGCCGGGCCGCTCGATCGACGCGGGCCATTCGTGCGGGCCCTGGGATAGCGCCACCAGACGCACCTCGGCCCGGTCGCGGCAGTCTTCGTATTCCTGGAAGATCACCCGGCCGTCGGCGGTCGTGTCGCGGATCGAGCGGACGCCGCAGCCGTCGGCGGCGGTCCAGAAGCGCACCGCATCGTCGACCGAGACGTTGAAGCGGCCGGGATTGGCGACGTTGGGCGACACGCCGCCGCGATAGAGCACGTAGCCGTCCTGCATGCCATGGATGATCAGCACCGGCACCGGGCGCGCGGGCCGATCGATCGCGATCGGCGGCTGGCCCAAGCCGGCCGTGCCGCCGATGGTGCCGGCAACCGGCGCGATGGCGGCGACCCGATCCGGATATTGCGCGGCAAAGCGATAGGCCAGCATGGCGCCGTTCGACAGCCCGGTCACATAGATCCGCCGCCGATCGACCGGGTACCGGGCCGCCAGCCGATCGATCAGCGTATTGAGGAAGGCCAGGTCATCGACATGGTTGCGCACGGCGGCGCCGCAGCAGAAGCCGGCGTTCCAGGTCTGGCGCGGCGGATCGATCCCGATGCTGGTGCCTTCAGGATAGGCGACGATGAAATGCGCCCGGTCGGCGAGCGGGCTGAAGCCGGTCATGTCGGCGGTCGAGCGCGCGTCGCCGCTGGCACCATGCAGCACGATCACCAGCGGCAGCGGCCCGGCCGCGGCCTGCCAATGGGTCGGCAGATGCAGCAGATAATGCCGCTCGATCCCGCTCGAGGTCAGGCTCGGCCAGGGATCGGCCGCGTCGGCCGGGTGTGCGTGGGCGCCGGACATGAATCCCAACGCCAGCAAAAGCACGAGGGCGAGCCGACGGCTCGCCCGGCGCCATCGGTGCCGCCCGATCACGCCGCGATCGCGACCAGGCCGGTCAGCCGGTCGGCCGCCCAGTCGGTCGTGGCATGGCGCTCGGTCCGATCGGCGAGAAGCTCGAATGCCTCGGTCCGCCGCCCGGCCGCGATGGCGGCATCGGTCAGGAACCAGTGGAACAGATCGCGCTGGGCATGGCTGCCGCCCAGGCTCTGCAGCCGGTGGCGGATCGGGAACAGGATATCGACTGTCTGGTCGGGATGGCCCATCGCCTCGGCCGCGATGGCGCGCAGCAGCGGCAGCCCGATCACCCGCAGCACGCCCGCCTGGCACGCGGCATTGTCGACGACCCAGCCTTCGAGTGCCACGATCATCTGGGCCAGCCTGTCGAGGCGCCGGTTTGCGACCAGCGCGAAGGCACGATGGGCCAGCGAGAAGGCCAATGTCGGATCGGCGCCCCGGGCGTCGGCCAAATCACTCAGCTCATCCCAGCGCCGCCCGACGTCAATGCCCTGTGCCTCGAGCCGCCACAGCAGCGACACGGCGTTGGCGACGTCGCGGAAATCATCGGTCCGGACCGCGCGCACCGCGCCGTCATAAAGCTCGAGCACCGCATCGATCTCGCCCAGCGCCAGATGGAAGAGCGCGCGATGCCAATGCATGTGATAGGCGAAGTTGTTGACCCTGGGCAGCTGAGCCGCCTGGGAGGCGAGCCAAGTTACACCCTCCCGAGCACGCCCCTGCATCTCGAACACATGGGTCACCGCATGGGCACCCCAGACGTCATCCGGGGCGAGCTCGAGCGCCTGCCGGCCGACCCGCTCCGCCTGGGCGAGCTCGCCCGATTCCTCGAGCACGAAGGCCTGGCAGCCCAGCACATAGCCGGCGCCCGGCACGTCGGCGCGCCAGTGCGGCAAGGCCCGGTCGAGGCTGCGCCGCATGCCGACCAGATCGCCCAGCATGAATTTGAGCCCATGGCCGAGCTTGAGCGCGAAGCCGTCCAGCGGGTTGAGGCCGAGCGCCTCGTCGATCCGGTCGGTCGCCTCGCGCATGTTGCCGGCCACCCAGGCCTTGAGCGCCGCCGCCAGCAGCCGCTCCCGCGCCGTACCGCCGCGATCGGCCAAGCTCTGCTCGGCCCGGGCCAGCGCCTCCTCGGCGACGGCAATGACTTCGCCCCTGGCCAGCAGCATGTGGGCGGCGCCGCGCAGGATCCAGCACAGCGCCATGTCGGGGTCGGCGGCGAAGGTCGCCTCGATCGCGGCACCGGCATCGGCGCGATGGCCGAGCACGGCCTCGATCGCCCGATCGAAGGCCATCACCGCGCCGGGACCGGCTGCCGTAACCTCGAGCCCTCTACAGTCGTGAATCATCGTCGATTCTCCCGCCCGGCACGACAAGGGTCGCCCACCGGCTGTCCAGATGCAACAAGCTGTCCGGAAGATCGCGACGGAGCGAGTGGAAACCAGGGTCTCTCACGCGTAAGTGACCAGTCGCGAGCGTCTCGCGAGGGGCGAAAGGTCAGATTTTCGGCAGGGAATCGAGCCAGGCCGACAACCGACTCGCGAGTGCCTCGGGATCGCCTTCGACCTCCAGTATCTTGGTCCGGCCGCTGGCGCCGACGCGCACGCGGATGCTGGATTTCGGCACGCCCCACAGCTTGGCGAGCAGTGCTGCGACGGCGGCGTTCGCCTTGCCGTCCTCCGGCGGCGCCGAGACGGCGATGAGCACCGCCGCCTCGTCGCCGGGAAGTTGAGTGCGGCCCAGGACCGCCTGGCGCGACGAGCCGGGCTTGACCCGGACCCTGAGGCGGACCCCCGCTGCCGACGGGGCGAGCGCCGATGCGGCCATTTGAACCCTCTCCTTCTCTTCATACCATTGACGCCGGCGCCCAGGCTGAGCCATGAGATACGCCGGAAAATGTTTGGCGAGCACCTCCTCCGCATGCCGGTCCTACTGATCGCCATCCTGACCTTCTCGCTGGTCGGAATCATCCTCTGCCTGACGATCCGGGGCCCGATGATTCGCGCCTTCGAGGATCGGCACGGCCTGACCGCGTCACGCAAGGCGGTAACCGACGCGCGCAAGGCCCGCAACGAGGCGAAGGTGAAGGCCGCGGACCTCGCGCAGCGCAAGCGTGCGCTCGAGGGCCGGGTCGCCGAGGTCGAGGGCGAGGTGAAGAAGCTCGACCAGCAGCTGAAGACCATGCCGCAGATGGTCTATACGCTGGTGTTCGAGCTGGGCGGCAGTGACGCGTCGGTGCCGATGTTCGAATTCATCGTCGCGCGGGCCCGCCGGTTGGAGCCGGGCGACGTCAAAGGACCCGAGCGCGACCTCTGGTCGCGGCCGCGGTTGCTGCGCTCGCGCAGCCGCAACGCCCAGACGGCGCTGGCCCAGGCGCTGGCGCGGTTCCCCGCCGCCGACGGCTTCACGGTCCGCCCGGCCGAGCGGCTCGAAACCGCGCAACGCAGCTAGAGCCTGATCCGTTCACATCGAACCGATGTGAACGGTGAATCAGTCTCTAAACTATTGGTATAGAGCAGGATTCACGTTTCAGATCGATTCGATCTGAAACGACCCTGCTCTAGGCGGAGGCGATCGGGGCTTCGGGATGGAAGGCATCGTTCAGGGAAACTCGCTCGGCACGCTGATCGTCTTCGCCACGATCGCGGTCACGGTCCTCGTGGTCATGGTTGCGAACCTGCGGACGCGCCTGCGCTCCGTGCCCGAGACGGCGGAGATCCTGGCGCAGCAATTCGCGCTCGCCCATAACGAGGCGGTCGCCAACGAAACCGCGATCGCCCAGAGCGAACGGGCGATCGGCAATCTCGAGCGGCAGCTCTCGCAGCTCGAGGCCGCCGCCGAGGAGAAGCGCCAGCGCCTCAGCGACGCCCGCAACCGTATCCCGAGCCTGGTCCATGTGCTCGACCAGATCATCCAGCAGAGCCACCAGCCCTGGCTCATCCCGGTCCGGCTCGAGGGGGCGACGGAAGCCGACGGCGATTGGATCCACGGGCGCCGCTATCTGGTCTATGGCGAGGACATCGAGAATGCCCGCCGCCGGATCGAGGTCCGCTTCCCGCAGCGCGAGGGCTATCGCGCCGCCGAACCGCAGCCGTTCAAGGTCACCTGATGGAACCGAATGAGCCCAGCCTGCCGATCCTGACGCTGGAGGGCGCGCGCGCCACGATCCGGCTCAATCGTCCGGCCCAGCACAACCGCCTCGACCCGGCCGATCTCGAGGTGCTGATGGTGCAGCTCGAAGAGCTGGCCGCGCGGCCCGAGTTGCGCGTGCTGGTGCTGACCGGCACGGGACCGAGCTTCTGTTCCGGCTTCGACCTGAAGGCGCTCGGCGCCGGCGCCGCCGGCATCGGCTTCGATCAGGTGGTGGATCGGCTGGAGGATTTTCCGCGGCCGACCGTGGCAGCACTCCAGGGCAGCGTCTATGGCGGCGCCACCGACCTGGCGCTCGCCTGCGACTTCCGGATCGGGGTCACGGGCATGAAGCTGGTCATGCCCGCGGGACGGCTCGGCATCCAATATTACCCGAGCGGGCTCGAACGCGCCGTGACGCGCCTCGGCCTCGCCGCCGCCAAGCGCCTGTTCCTGCTGGCCGAGCCCCTCGATGCCGCGGCACTGCTGGCCATGGGCTATCTCGACCGGCTGGTCGAGGGCACGGAACTCGCGGCCGCGACCGACGAGATCGCCCAGATCCTCGCCGGCAACGCGCCCGACGCGATCCGCGGCATGAAGCGGAGCCTGAACGCCATCGCCCGCGGCACGCTCGACAAGGCGGCCGCTGAGGCGGCCTACCAGGCAAGCACCCGCTCGGCCGAGCTGGCCGAGGGCCTCCGCGCCTTCGCTGAGAAGCGCAAGCCGGTCTACTGAGGCACGGCGGCAAGCGCCCTCAGGCGCTCAAGCATTCGAGGACAGCGCTATATAGTCTCCGTCATGCCCGGACTTGGTCCGGGCATCCACGCCTCTCCACCTGATCCCTTTCCGAAGCTACGTCGCTGCACAGCCACGTGGATGGCCGGGTCAAGCCCGGCCATGACGGTTGGGGAGACAGTGCTCGCCTCAGCTTGCCCAGGCGATCAGGCATTTGACCTCAGAGTGCTATAAAATCTCTCCGTCATGCCCGGACCTGATCCGGGCATCCACGCCTCTCCGCCTGAGCCCTCTTACAGACGAAGGCGCACTGCCCAACCGCCATGGCCGGGTCAAGCCCGGCCATGGCGGTTGGGAAAAGAGAACTCGCCTCAGCTCGCGACGGCGAGTTCGACCAGCAGGTTGAACGTGCCGTCTTCGGTCGCGACCGTGTCGCCGGCGAGGGTCGGCGCCTGCTCGATCCCGGTCGCCGACACGGTTGGGGCCAGGTCGGCGAAGGTCCGCTCGATGCCGTCGACCGCACCCGCCGCCGGCGCCACGACCAGCTTGGTCACCGGCGTCTTGATCGAGACCTTGCGCTCGCTCTTGACCTTGCGCACGGCGCCCAGGATGCCGACGCCGGCGGCGCCCAGCGCCTCGGCCGCCTCGTCGATCGACTGGTCGGCCGACTTCGGCCAGGCACCGCGCGCATGGACCGAGCCCAGCGCCTTGGCGCGCGCCGGGAAATGCTGCGCGTAGAGCTCCTCGGTCAGGTGCGGCATGACCGGGGCGAGCAGCCGCAGCACGGTCTCCAGGCAATGCCAGAGCGTGTAATGGGCCGACAGCTTGCCAGCATCCGTGCCGCTTTCGCCATAGGAGCGCGCCTTCACCAGCTCCAGGTAATTGTCGCAGAGATCCGACCAGAAGAAGCGCTCGATCGTCTCCATCGCGTCGGCATATTCATAGGCGTCGAACAAGCCGGTCGCGCGCTCGACCGTACGGGCGAGCCGGCTCAGCACCCATTTGTCGAACGGCTCGGTGATCAGCCCCTTGGCGACATCCGCCGCCGGCGTCGTGGGATTGCCGTCGAAGCCCTCGAGCTGCAGCATCAGGAAGCGCGCGGCATTCCACAGCTTGGTCTGCAACCGCTTGCCGACCTTGAGCACGTCCTCGGAGAAGGCGGTGTCGAGGCCGAGCTTCGAAGTCGCGGTCCAATAGCGCACGACATCGGCGCCGTAGCGGCCCAAGAGGCCGCGCGGATCGATGTTGTTGCCCTTGGACTTGGACATCTTCGAGCGGTCCTGGGCCAGGCACCAGCCGCTGATCGCCATGTCGCGCCAGGGCGCCTTGTCCTCGTGCAGATGCGACTTCACGATCGTGTAGAAGGCCCAGGTGCGGATGATCTCGTGCGCCTGCGGCCGGAGGTCGGCCGGGAACAGCTTGGCATGCCGCTCGGCATCGAGCATGTGGGCCGCCGAAATCGCCCAGCTGTTGATCTGGGGCGAGACCGAGCTGGTCGCCCAGGTGTCCATCACGTCGGGATCGGGCTCGACCTCGTCGCGGGCGTAGCCGCGCGGCAGGTCGGAGAGCGGGTTGACTGGCAGGTCGTCCGGATGGGCCGGGATGATCCGGCCTTCCTCGCCGGCGCGCTTGGAATACCAGAACGGGAACGGCACGCCGAAATAGCGCTGGCGGCTGATGCACCAGTCCCATTTCAGGTTCTCGGTCCAGATCTCGAAGCGCGTCCGCATGTATTCCGGATGCCACTCGATCTGGCGGCCCTTCTCGATCAGCGCTTGCTTCTTGTCGAGCACGCGCACGAACCATTGCGGCGTCACCAGGATCTCGAGCGGCGCGCCCGAGCGTTCGGCGGCCGGGACCATGCGGTCGACCGCGGTCGTGCCGACGATCCGGCCGTCCGCCGCCAAGAGCTCCGCCATCTTCTCGCGCGCGGCATTGACCTTGAGGCCGGTGAGCTGATCGGCCGCGAGTTTCGCCGCCGCCGGGTCGCGGCTCGGCCAGCCGGCACCGCCGATGCCGGAGAGATCGCCGATGCGCCCCTCCTTGGTCAGGATCACGCGCAGCGGCAGCTTGTGCTCGCGCCACCATTCGATGTCGGTCTGGTCGCCGAAGGTGCAGCACATGACCATGCCCGTGCCCTTCTCGGGATCGACGCGCTCGTCCGCCACGACCGGCACCTCGACCCGGAACAGCGGCGTCAGCACGGTCTGCCCGACCAGTTCCTTGGCGCGCGGATGGTCCGGATGGATCATGAGCGCCACGCAGGCGGCCATCAGCTCCGGCCGGGTCGTGGCGATCTCGAGCTGGCCGCCCGCGGCCAGGTCGAACGCGACCTGCCACATGGTGCCCTTGCTTTCCTTCTCGACCACCTCGGCCTGGGCGATCGCGGTGCGGTCGACCGGATCCCAGAGCGTCGGCTGCATCTGGCGATAGAGATGGTCCTTCTCGAACAGGTCGAGCACGGAAAGCTGCGAGATCCGGCGCGAATGCGGGCTGATCGTCTGGTATTCGAGCTTCCAGTCGACCGACAGGCCGATCTCGCGGAACAGGTCGCGGAAATCCTGCTCGGCGTCCTGCACTTCCTCGTGACAGATCCGGATGAATTCCTCGCGGCTCATGTCGGTGGCACGGATGTTCCGGCGCTTCTCCACGAGCCGCTCGGTCGGCAGGCCGTTGTCGTCGAAGCCCATGGGATAGAACACGTTCCGGCCGGCCATCCGCTGGTAGCGCGCGATCAGGTCGGTCTGCGTGTAGCTGTAGACGTGGCCGATGTGGAGGAAGCCCGACACGGTCGGCGGCGGCGTGTCGATGACGTAGCTGTCCTCGCGCGGGACGGACGGGTCCCAGGCATAGGTGCCGGAGGCGAGCCACGCCTCGCGCCACTTCTTCTCGGTGGCGACAAAATCATACTGCTTCGGTGCTTCCGTCGACATCAAACCGTCCTCTGCGCGCCCCGTTCTTCGGGGCGCGCATCATGCCGCGAACGCACGCGCCTGCCTAGCGCCGGAAAGCCGCCATGCGCGACGCGCGGGGCGCCGTCATTCCGCCAGGAATTTCTGCAGCGTCGCTCCCGCCTGGCCCATGCCGACCACGCCGTTCACATGGCCCATCGGCCCGTCCAGCTCCTGATAGGTGACCGGCGTGCCCTGGGCCTGCAGCAGGTCGCGCACGTGGCGGGTCGCTTCCGGGAACAAGAGGTGGTCATTGTGCGAGGGCAGCAGCAGGGTCTTGGCCTTGATCGCCTTCAGCCCCTCTTCGAGCGAATCCTTGCCGCCGACCGTGAACAGCTCGTTCGCCCGGGCGAGGCAGATGAGATTGTCCGCGTCGGTCGCCTTGGCGCGGGCGAGCGCGGACGCATCGGCCGCGGCCTCGACGGCATAGGGGTTGTCCCAGGACTTGGCCGGATCCTTGGCCGGATCGGCCCATTTGCGGCCGAACTGCGCCTCGCCCCATTCCGGCGCCAGCGTGTCGAGCGACAGCACCTTGTAGGCCATCACCAGGCCGTCGATCGGCTCCGGCCCGCCGTAATAGTCGCCATGCTTCCAGGCCGGGTCGAGCTTGACGATGTCGCCCCAATGGCGCACGCGCTCGATCGTGTAGGCGTCGGCCTGGGCGGCGGGAATGACGGCGACCAGCCGCTCGACCATCGCCGGATATGTCGCCGCCCACTCGTAGCTCTGCAGCGAGCCCATGGAGGCACCCATGACCGCATGCAGCTTCTTGACGCCGAGCTTGTCGAGCAGCGCCTTCTGCACCGTCACGAAATCGTGGATCTGCACTTCGGGAAAGTGCATGGCGTAGGGCTTGCCGGTGTCGGGATCGTTGGACGCCGGCCCGGTCGTGATGGTGACGCCGTCCTTGGTGTTGATGTTGCACAGGCTGTCGACGCTGATCAGGAAATATTTGTCGGTATCGAGCGGCTTGCCCGGGCCGACCAGCGCGTCCCAATAGCCGGGCGCCTTGTCCTCGGCCTTGTAGCGGCCGGCGAAGTGGGAATTGCCGGAAAAGAAATGCGGAATCAGGATCGCGTTGCCGCCGGCGGCATCGAGCTTGCCCAGGGTCTCGTAGCCGACGCGCACTTGTTTGATCGTGGCGCCACCGACCGTGGTGAACGGGCCCGGATAATCGAAGCTGCGCTTCTCGACCAGGCCGTCGTAGGCCAGCGCCGGCTGGGTGACGATGGCTGCAAGGCCGAGGACTGCCAGGCTGTTGCGCATATCGAAGCGATCCTTCCCGCGTGATTTATCGTTAAGCGAGAGGATGCCCGCCGATCCGAGGCCCCGCAACCGCGACTTGTGCGGCCATCCGGATCGAACCCCCGGGCGACGACGGTGTTCTTTTCCATCGTCATCGCGCGGGAAAGCCCATGTCGTTTAGCGAAGTCCTGATCGGCCGCCGCCTGGCGAACCGCGAGGCGGAGGGCACCAAGATCGGCGCCCTGGCCGGCCTCGCCGCCATGGGGCTCGACGGGCTTTCGTCCGTCGCCTATGGACCGGAGGCGACGCTGACCGTGCTGATGCCGCTCGGCGCCCTGGCACTCGTGCCGCTGGTGCCGATCACCGGCGCGGTGCTGGCGCTCTTGACCGTGCTCTATCTCTCCTATCGCCAGACCATTGCCGCCTATCCGAACGGCGGCGGGTCCTACACGGTCGCGCAGGAGAACATCGGCCCCGGCGCGGGCCTGCTGGCCGCGACCGCCCTGATGCTCGACTATGTCCTGAACGTCGCCGTCGGCATCTCGGCCGGCATCGCGGCCCTGGTGTCGGCCGCGCCGATGCTGCAGCCGCTGACCCTGCCGCTGTGCCTGGGCGTGCTGGCGCTTCTGACCATCGTCAACCTGCGCGGCACCCGCGAGGCCGGGCTCGTGTTTGCGGTCCCGACCTACCTGTTCATCGCTACCCTGCTGGTCGTGATTGCCGCCGGCCTGGCCAGGACACTCGCCGCCGGCGGGCATCCGACGCCGTTGGCGGCGCCGCCCGCCCTTCCCAAGGCCACGGCAACGCTCGGGCTGTGGCTCATGCTGCGGGCCTTCGCCAGCGGCTGCACCGCCATGACCGGGGTCGAGGCGGTGAGCAACGGCATGTCCGCATTCAAGGAGCCGACCCAGCGCCACGCCCGCCGCACGCTCAGCGCGATCGTCGGCCTGCTGATGGTTCTGCTCGCCGGCACCGTCATGCTGTCCCGGGCCTACGGCATCGGCGCCATGAACCAGGCCGATCCCGGCTATCAGACCATGCTGTCGCAACTGACCGCCGCCGTCTTCGGCCACGGCCTGTTCTACTACGTGACCTTGGGCAGCATCCTGGTCGTGCTGTCGCTGTCGGCCAACACCAGCTTCACCGGCTTCCCACGCCTCTGCCGGATGATCGCCGTCGACGGCTACCTGCCCCACGCCTTCGCCATTCCCGGCCGCCGCCTGGTCTATTCCGCCGGCATCCTGTTCCTGGCCGGCAGCGCCGCCCTGCTGCTCGTCGCCTTCGACGGCATCACCGATCGGCTGATCCCGCTATTCGCCGTGGGCGCGTTCCTCGCCTTCACCCTGTCGCAGATCGGCATGGCGCTGCACTGGCGCCGGGCGCTGCGCGAGCCCGATGAAGCGGCGCCCCATGAGGGCGTCGGCAGCCGGCGGCTCAGCCTGGCGATCAACGGCATCGGCGCCGTCGCGACGGCGATCGCGCTCGCGATCATCCTCGCCGCCAAGTTCGTCGAAGGCGCCTGGATCACGGTGATCGTGATTCCGCTGGTGTTCCTGCTGCTGTCGGCGATCAAGCGCTACTACGACCACCTGTCCTCGCGGCTCCGGACCGGCCGGATCGATTTCGAGGAGCGCGAACCCCCGATCGTGCTGATTCCGATCGAGCGCTGGGACCGCCTGGTCGACAAGGCGCTGAAATTCGCCCTGCGTCTGACACCCGACGTCATCGCCATCCATCTGGTGGCGCTCGAGGGCGAGGATGTCGAGGATCGCAGCGCCAGCCTGCGCAAGCGCTGGGCCGACGCGGTCGAGACGCCGTTGCGGAAGCTGGGCGTGCCCGTCCCCCGCCTGGTCCAGATCCAGTCGCCCTATCGGCAACTGGCCGAGCCGCTGATCGCGCTGGTGCGCAAGACCGAGGCGGAAAACCCGGAACGCTCGATCGCCATGCTGCTGCCGGTGCTGGTCACCCAGCACTGGTGGGAGCGGCTGCTGCATCCCAATCGGGCGAGCATGCTGCAGAAGGCGGTGGTGAAGGCCTGCGACCGGCGGGTCGGCGTCATCATCGTGCCGTGGCACCTCGAGCCCGAGCTGGAGAAATCCGAGCGGCCGCTGCCCAACCCGGCGCGACGCCTGCATCGGACCGTTGCCCATTAGGGTCGAACCCCGGTCAGATCGGCCGAGTGAAAGGCTGCTTACGACCCATTCAGGTCACTCTGGAGCTGATCAGCTCGTCCTAAAAGCAGCCGCAATGCGAGCTGGTATCATCACCGCTTATCGGGAAGTCAGGAGATTGATGAAAAGGCCAGGAATACGAGAAGTTAGGACAGCAATGAGCGTGGCGATCGCGGCATGTTCAATCGTGACCGAGGTTTCGAAGTTGATAGTCGCACCCGTTGTTTGGGCCGAACACAGCATTGCCAGCGACCTTTGCTCAGGCAGGGGCTAGGAATTCGGCCACGGGCAATTTGATTGGTGCGTTTGAGAACTTAAGTGACTGGCTGGCCCCATCGAAGGTCTCTTGTACATGCTAAGGTGCGCCTCCTATGTTTACGATGAAAGAACGAGTGTTGGCGGGAATCACCCTCATCATTGCCATGGCTGGCCAGATTAATGCCTCTTTGTTTGGTGAAGAGATTTTTGGCTTGTCTGCGCAAAAAACTTCAGTCTTGCTGTATATTCCGATGGGGGTAGTGCTATTCTCGTTAATGAAAAAATATCGAGAAAACAATTGATTAAATGTTCAAGGCGAATTCCCTTGACGGCTGATGAATCTCACACGGCCGGAGATCTGATGTTCAAATTCAAATGCACATCTTGCGGCGAGTGGCATGAGGGAATGCCGACATTCGGTGCTAATGCGCCGTTATATTATTATTCTATTCCAGCTGAAGACCGTGATCTTCGGTGTGCCTTGAGGACCGATACGTGTGTCGTCGATCAAGAACACTTCTTCGTACGGGGCTGTCTAGAAATCCCTGTCCATGACGAGCCTGAGCCATTCGTCTGGGGAGTTTGGATATCCCTCAGCAAGAACCATTTCGATCAATTTGTTGCATGCTTCGACGTGAACCACAGATCGCATATAGGCCCATTCTTCGGGTGGCTCTCCGCTGAATTCCCTTTCTACCCGAGCGCCGAAAACCTGAAGACGCGTGCGCATCTCAGGGATAATGGCGTGCGCCCGTACATCGAGTTGGAACCAACGGATCATCCGCTCGCCGTTGAGCAAAGAACCGGCATCAATGTCGATCGGGTTGCCGAGATCTACGGCTACTATGAGCGCCGCCAAACCAAGGGTGGGGCGCCCAGTTAACGGGTGGACGTCCGCTATCATCGTATCGACGCCGAAACCGGACGGACCGGAGTCCACCCAACGCAGCCTCCGCTGATTGGGTTTGCACCCGAGAGCAAGATGGCGCCAAGCCGAACCGGCTTAGCGCCCGACTCTTGCCTCGATTCAAAATTTGGACGCCGATTGATCGCATGCATCGGGTCGATGTGTGCGGATCGGGCTCCAACGCGCGGCCTCAGCCCCAGCAGATCTTGCCGAACCCCGCAACCGACATGCCGGTCAGGCCGGAGTCGCCCGGCTTGCCCGGCTGATAGACGCGGACACCGAGCCGCTTCAGCGCGTCCTCGAGCTGCGCATCGCTGCGCACCTCGGCCGGCCCCGGCTTGACGCCGAGGGCGTTGCCGATCGCATCTCCCGTCTTGGCATCCAGCTCCGCGGCGAGCGCCAGGATGGCGTGCGCCGCAGCCGCGCGCACCGCGTGCCGCTCCAACACCAGCTCACCACCCGATTCGGCGATATCGCGACCGCCGTGAAGGGCGATCCAAAGGGAAATGATCCAGCGGGCGTCGAGCGTATCGGTCGGCGCCCCGCTTTGGCTTGGGATCATCAAGTCGCTCCTGTGACGTTTCTTCCCCCATCTTAGGGCCGGTGTCACCCCTGCCTTTGTGAAACGCCTCACAACGAATGCCCCATATGGCTTCGCTTGTTTTATAAAGACGCGTATCGGGCGACGCCCGAGGGCCGTTTTCAACGCGAGCGTTCTTCAGCATATTGGGCCGGACCGCCATATCAGGAGTCGAGATGCCGCCGCCCCCCGCCGCCTTACGGGCCAGGATCCTGCGGAACCACGAGCTGTTCCGCGAGCTGACGCCCGAAGAGCTCGACCAGTTGATCGGCGTCGCGCGGGTCGAGGACGTGCGCGCCAAATCGCCGATCTTCCACAAGGGCGCGCCGGGCGAGAGCATGATGGCCGTGGTGACTGGCGAGGTGAAGATCAGCGCACCGGCGGCGGATGGCCGCGAGATCGTGCTGGCGATGATGGGCGAAGGCGAAGTGTTCGGCGAGATCGCGCTGCTCGACGGCTCCGAGCGGACGGCGGATGCCACGGCCGTGACCAACTGCACGCTGCTGGTCATCCATCGGCGCGACTTCCTGCCCTTCCTCAACGCCCATCCCCATGTCGCCATCCGCCTGCTGCGGGTCGTCTGCCAGCGCCTGCGGCGGACGACCGAGCAGGTCGAGGACCTGCTGTTCCTCAATCTGCCGAGCCGGCTGGCGAAGAAGCTGCTGCACCTGAGCGGCGCCAACGTCGATCGTCCGCGCGAACGGGCGCCGATCATCCGGCAATCGCAACGCGAGATCGGCAATCTCGTCGGGCTGTCGCGCGAGAGCATCAACAAGCAGCTGTCGCGCTGGCAGAAGGAAGGGCTGCTGACCTTGCGCGACGGCATGATCGTGCTCGACGATCTGGAATCGCTGCGGGAGATATCCGAGGAAGTGTGACCGTCCCGCGGCTGTGAGGTTTCTCACACGTCAAATGGCAGCGGATTGCCATAGTCCCCTGGTCTCTCCGAATTCACTTGGTCCAGCTTGCTCATTTTCTAGGAGGTTACCATGACGTCACCTACCAAACTGAAGCCGAATGCGGTCGATGACTCGGATGGCATCAAGCCGAATGCCGTCGACGATTCCGATGCCCTGCACCCCAATGCGGTCGACGATTCGGATGGCATCAAGCCGAATGCCGTCGACGATTCCGATGCGCTCAAGCCGAACGCCGTCGATGATTCCGATCGGCTGAACAGGAACTAACCACGGGCCGATCCGGCAGGGGCCGCGCGATAGAGCATCGCGGCCCCCTTGTGCCCGGCGATCCCGTCGTCACGGGTGCCCCCTGTCGAGCCAGGGGGCTTTGCTCTATGCTCTATCGCGAGCCTGCAGGGCGGGATGGACAAGTTCGTCCCGCCCCGGTCCCTCGCACGAGATGAGCATGTCGTTGTCCACCGCGTCACCGCCCGGCATCGAAGCCGAGATTTTGCCCGACAGTGACGGGGCCGCATTCCTATTCACCGACATCGAGGGCAGCACGCGGCGCTGGGAGACGGCGCCCGAGGCGATGCGCCAGGCAATGCACCGGCACGATGCGATCCTGCGCGCGACGATCGCGCGCCACCGCGGCCGCATCTTCAAATCGCGCGGCGACGGGTTCGGCGTGGTGTTTCCGTCGATGCATCAGGCCGTCGCCGCCACGGTCGACGGGCAGCGCGCGCTCATTGCCGCGGACTGGTCGGACATCGGCGGCCTCAAGGTCCGCATGGCGCTGCATTGCGGCCCGGTCGAGCCGCGCGACGGCGATTTCTTCGGACCGACGCTGCATCGCCTGGCCCGCCTGCTCGGCGTCGGCCACGGCGAACAGATCCTGATGTCGGCCGATGCGCTCGAGGCGTTGGACGGCCAGGTCGGCGGCGACGTGAGCCTGGTCGACCTCGGCTCCCATCAGCTGCGCGATCTGATCGAGCCGGCCCGGATCTACCAGATCACCGCCCCGGGCCTGCCGGCGGAATTCGGTCCGCTCCGATCGCTGAACCGTGCCCTGCACAACCTGCCGTCCCAGCTGACGCCGCTGGTCGGGCGCGAGCAGGCGCTCGCCGAGATCCGCCCGTTGCTGAAACGCGATCGCCTGGTGACGCTGGTCGGCCCCGGCGGCATCGGCAAGACCCGGCTGGCGGTCCAGATCGGCGCCGAGCTGCAGGAAGACTTCCCCGACGGCGTCTGGCTGGCGGAGTTCGCCGCGATCAGCGACGCCAGCCTGCTGCCGAACGTCATCGCCAAGCTGTTCGGCATCTCGACCGATGGCAATGCGCCGCCGCTGCCCGCCGTGCTGCTGACGCTGCAGCGGCGCAAGACCCTGCTCATCCTGGATAATTGCGAGCATCTGACCGAGGCCGTGGCCGGACTGGCCGAGACCCTGCTGCGCCAGTGTCCGGAAGTCCGCATGCTCGTCACCAGCCGGGAACGGCTGGGCCTGATCGGCGAGAGCGTGTTCCGGGTCGAAAGCCTGGCGGTACCGCCGCCGGACGAAGCGCTCGACGGGTCCGCTGCCGACCGCTGGGCCTCGATCAACCTGTTTGCCGATCGCGCCCGGGCGGTCGACCGGGATTTCGTGCTCGACGAGGCGACCGCCGGCCCGGTCGCCGAAATCTGCCGCCGGCTGGACGGCATTCCGCTGGCCCTCGAACTGGCGGCGGCCCGTCTCTCCGTCATGAGCGTGTCGGAGATCACGAGCGGCCTGTCGGAGCGCTTCCGCCTCTCGACCCGCGACTGCCGCGGCGTGCCGCCGCGCCACCGCACGCTGCAGGCGACGATGGATTGGAGCTACGGACTGCTTTCGGCCGAGGAGCAGCGCATGTTCCGGGGCGCCGGCGTCTTCGCCGGCACCTGGACGCTCGACGCCGCCACGCAGGTGCTGGGCGAGGCCGGTGCCTCCCCGTGGCAGGTGCTGGACCTGATCGGCGCCCTCGTCGACAAGTCGCTGATCGTCGCCGAGAAGGCCGGACAGGAACGGCGCTTCCGCCTGCTCGAAACCATGCGGGCCTATGCGCTCGACCGGCTCGACGCGGCAGGCGAGCGGGGCGAGGCGCAGACGCGCCATGCCCGCTATTACCTGGACCAGATGACCCAGGCCGAGGCGCGGTGGAATGACCTGCCGACCGTGGCCTGGCTTGCCGTGATCGAGCCGCAGATCGACAATATCCGCGCGGCGCTCGAAGCCGCGGTCGGCGGCCGCATCGACGCGTCGCTCGGGTATGAGTTGGCCGCGGCGACGCCGCTGCTCTGGACCGAAGCCGCACTCCAGCACGAAGGCCGGCGCTGGCTCGAGCAGATCGGCACGCCGGATGAGGCGCCGATCCGGCTGCGCGCGCGGCTCTATCTCGGCCGTGCCCGGCTGGCGCCCTATCGCGATGTCGCGCAAAAGCTCCCGCTCATCGAGCAGGCAGTGGCGCTGTTCCGTCAAACGGACGATCGCGTGGGGCTGGGCGACGCGCTGGCGGTCGCCGGCAATGCCATGAAGGGCCGTGCCAGCCGGGACGAACCCGAGCGATACCTGGCCGAGGCCTATGCGCTGCTGTCCGGACCCGGCGCCGAGAAGCTGCGCGGCCGCTGCGCCAATTCCCTCGGTCACCTGAAGCTGTTCTCGAACGACGTCGCCGCGGCCAAGACCTTCTATACCGAGGCGCTTCGCCTTGCCGAAGCGCGCGGCGATGCGGCCGGCCGGATCAGCGGCATCTGCAATCTGGCCGAGACCGAATTTGCGCTCGGCGAATACGCCCGCGCGATCGAGCAATGCCGCACCTATATCGAGATCTGCCGGGCCGAGCGCCGCATCCATCGGCTGGCCAACGGGCTCGCCAATCTCGCGGCCTATCTTCTGGCCGTGGACGACCCGATCGAGGCGCGGGCCGCCGCGCGCGAGTCCCTGATCCGCGCCCAGGAGACCCAGTCGCGCTTTCTGGTCGCGATCAGCATCGAGCACCTGGCCATCGCCGGTGCCGTGCTGGGCGAGCGCAAGCTGGCGGCGCGGCTGGCTGGTTTCAGCGATGCGCACTATCGCCGGAACGGCACCAACCGCGAGCCGACCGAGCAACTGGGCCATCGCCGGCTGATCGCCCTGCTGGAAGCGACCTACGAGCCGGTCGAGATCGAGCGGCTGATGGCGGAAGGGGCGGCCCTCGACGAACGCACCGCCATCGACGAGGCACTCTGCATCTGACGAGCAGCGCGCTTATTTTTCAATATACGGAAAATCAGACCGCCCGCATTTCCGAGATGCGGAAAATATTCACGCATGCGCGCAAAATCACTTTCCGGTGAATTCGCCGTAAGCTTTGGAAATTCCGGCAGATTCTTTCCGGATATCCACCATAACTCTTCATCGCGAAAGATTTTTGCTATTGCGAGATAGAAAGAATCAATCGCCGAAATTGTATGCCGTCATTGACGCTCTCTAAAATTGCCGGCGATGCTCCGAGCACTCGCACGCGACGAGCAACGGTCGCGTTCAATAAGGCAAGGGGAGACGACGTCCATGACGACAGCCAATCGCCGCCAGGTTCTTGGCGGGCTTGCTTTGGGTGCTGCGGGCCTGCTCGCATCCAAGGCAAGCGATGCCGCAGCCGGCACCAGTACCGGCGCGGCGACGGCGCACGCCGCCGGTCACGATGTGTCACCGGCCGCGAACGGCGCCATCGTGGTGCCGCACAAGGCCGAAGAGCCGATCGCCTTCAAATATTCGATCGACGCGACCGAGCCCAAGATCACGTCGGGCGGCTGGGCCCGGGAGGCGACCGCCCACCACTTCCCGATATCGACCGGCATCGCCGGCGTGCACATGTATCTCAATCCTGGCGCCTCGCGAGAGCTGCACTGGCACGCGATCGCGGCCGAATGGGCCTATGTGCTCGACGGACGCTGCCAGACGACCATCATCGATCCGAACGGCACGACCGAAATCCTGAATTTCGGACCGGGCGACATCTGGTTCTTCCCGCGCGGCCATGGCCATTCGATCCAGACCATCGGCACCGATCCCTGCCACTTCATCCTGGCCTTCGACAATGGCAATTTCTCCGAGCACGGCACCTTCAGCATCACCGACTGGACCAGCCTGATCGATCCCAAGGTACTGGCGCAGAATTTCGGCGTGCCGGCCTCGACCTTCGCGAATTTCCCGAAGGGCGAGACCTACATCATGCAGGGCAAGGTCATCCCGCTCGATTCACCGGCGGCCATGGAAATCAACGACATGGTCTCGCCCAACACCCATCGCTACAAGCTGATGCAGCAGCGGCCGACCCGCGATTTCCCCGGCGGCACGGTGCATCTGGCGTCGGTGAACGAGTTCCCGATGTCGACGACCATGACCGGCGGCATCATGAAGCTGAAACCCGGCGCGCTCAGGGAGCTGCATTGGCATCCGAACGCCAACGAATGGCAGTACTACGCCAAGGGTCACGCCCGGGTCACCCTGTTCGGCTCCGGCGGGCGCATGAGCACGGCGGATTTCGGCCCCGGCGACGTCGCCTACATTCCGCAGGGCTATGGCCACTCGGTGCAGAACATCGGCTCGGAGGAATGCGAGATCGTGCTGACCTTCGACAGCGGCCATTACCAGGAGATCTCGATCTCCGAGTGGATCGCGACCAGCCCGCCACACCTGCTCGCCAACAATTTCGGCGTCGAGGAAGCCGTCTTCGCGAACTTCCCGAAGAAGCAGGTCTATATCGCCAAGGCGTGACCTAGAGCCCGATCCGATCAAACCGCATCGGTTTGATCGGTGAATCGGTCTCTAACTATATGGTTGAGATCAGGATTCAGATATCAAGCCGACCCGGCTTGATATCATCCTGATCTAGGACGACGCAGCCGAGCCGTTCAGGTTCGGCTGCGCCATTAAACGTAATTAATCCTCAGGCCGAAGTTCCCGTAATCCTGCCTGCCCACATGCTGATTCAGAGCACCGGAGCCGAAAGGCGTCGGTCACGGCAATCACTTCAGCAGAGGTAGTTCAGGTGATGGATACGCAGAGGAAGCCGCGGCCGCTGGCGCGGATGGCAATGTTGCTCGGCGTTTCGACGGCGCTCGCGGTCGGCCCCGTCTCCCTGGCGCTGGCGCAGGGCACCGACCCGGCACCGGCGCAGGAGCCGTTGCCGAGCTTCGCCCCGATGATCGAGAAGGTGATGCCCGCGGTGGTCAACATCTCGGTCGTGGAGAAAGCCGGTGCCGCACCGGTCGCGGACGAGGAAGAGGACGACGGCGACGGCCAGGGCTCGGTCCAGGGCATGCCGGGCGGCACGCCGTTCGACGACATGCTGCGCCATTTCTTCGAGCAGCAGCGGCCGGGCCGGCCGGCGCCGGGCCCGCAGCGGCAGATGATGGCGCTCGGCTCCGGCTTCATCATCGATCCCAGCGGCTATGTCGTCACCAACAACCATGTCGTCGGCGACGCCGCCAAGGTCACGGTGCTGTTCCAGGACGGCAGCGAGCATAAGGCCAAGATCGTCGGCAAGGACGCCAAGACCGACCTGGCGCTCTTGAAGATCGACGCGCCGAAGCCGCTGCCCTATGTGCAATGGGGCGACAGCGATCATGAGCGGGTCGGCGACTGGGTGCTGGCGGTCGGCAACCCGTTCGGGCTCGGCGGCACGGTGACCAAGGGCATCATTTCCGCCCGCAGCCGCTCGATCGACAATTCCAGCTTCGTCGACTACCTGCAGATCGATGCGGCGGTGAACCGCGGCAACTCGGGCGGCCCGACCTTCGACCTCGCCGGCCACGTGGTCGGCATCAACACGGCGATCTATTCGCCCAACGGCGGCAACGTCGGCATCGCCTTCGACATCCCGTCCGATACGGCCAAGGCCGTCATCGATCAGATCAAGGCGAACGGCCATGTCGACCGCGGCTACCTCGGCGTGGAGATCCAGCAGGTGACGCCGGACCTGGCGGCCGCGATCGGCCTCGCCAAGGACGGGCCGCAGGGCGCGCTGGTCGCGTCGGTGAAATCGGGCGGCCCCGCCGCCAAGGCCGGCATCAAGGTCGGCGACGTGATCGAGCAATTGAACGGCAAGCCGATCGCGAAGACCCATGACCTGCCGCGCCTCGTCGCCGAGACGCCGGCCGGCAAGAGCGTGCATCTGACGGTGCTGCGCGAGGGCAAGAAGGTCGAGCTCGACGCCACGGTCGGCCATCTCGACGAGGCCAAACTCGCCTCGGCCGAGAGCGGCGGCGGCGGCGACCAGCAGGCAGACGCGTCGCAGCTCGGCATGGCGCTTTCATCGCTCAATCCCGCCATCCGCGGCCGGCTGCATCTTGGCCGTGACGTGAGCGGCGCCGTCATCACCCATGTCGAGAGCGGCAGCGCCGCCGACAGCATCGGGCTCGAAGGCGGCGACGTAATCGAGCGGATCGACGGCCAGACGGTCAAGGGGCCGGAGGACGCGAAGGCCCTGTTCGCGGCCGCCGAGAAATCGCCGTCAAAGCCGATCCTGCTGCTGGTCGATCGCCATGGCACCGAAAGCTTCATCGCCCTGCCGCAGACACCGGACGCGGGCTGATCGAACATTCGGGCGGACGGCGTCGGCGCGTGATAATATTGGATTCTCCGACGGGGGCATGGCGCCGGCCCCCGTCCAAAATCCCATCGGGAGACATCAGGTGGCCAAGGGTCAAAAGCGCAGTACGCGCGAAGCGAAGAAGCCGAAATCCGACAAGAGCAAGAAGAGCGCGACCGTATCGGTCTCGCCCTTCTCCGAACCGCCTTCCAAGGTGAAGCCGGCAAGGGACAAATAGTCCGCGACGGTCCGCCCGCGCCGCCTCACGGCGCGGGCGGCGGCGCCATGGCCGCGAGCACGGCCTGGCGCACCTCGGCCGGCTGAGTGTCGAGCGCGGCCGAGACGGCCTTCAACGTCGTCCGCAGATCGTAAACCTGGTCGACCAGCGACAGGATCAGCGGCACCGCATCTTCCTCGACCCCGAGGTGGCGCCGCAGATCGTAGATCAGGCGGACCCGGGCGACATCGACGCTGGCGAAGGCCCAGTCGGCGCCGTCGCGATCCGGCCGCACCCATCCCCGCTCGATCCAGCCGGTCAGCTCGACGATGCCGAGATCCGGGCAATAGCCGACGATCACGTCCAGCCGCATCATGACTGCTCCATCCCGGCCCGCGGGTTGAACGGGTGCGCCGGCCGCCAGGCGGCGAGGAACGCCGCCAGCTCCGGCTCCTCACCCGGCGGCAGAACGATCCTGAGCTCGACATACTGGTGGCCGCCGGCGATGCCCCTGCCCTTCAGCCTGAGGCGCGTGCCGCTGCTCGAGCGCGGCGCGATCGTCACGTTGACCGGACCGTCGATCGTCGGCACGCGGACCTTGGCGCCGACCACCGCTTCCTGGATCGTCACCGGCAGTTCGACGATGACATCCTTGCCTTCGCGCCGGAAGAACGGATGCGGGTTCACCGTGATCTCGATCAGCGCATCGCCCGCCCGCCCGCCGCCGAACCCGGGCTCGCCCTTGCCCTTGAGCCGCAGGACCTGACCGTCGGCGATGCCGGCCGGCAGGGTGACGTCGAGCGTCCCGCCTTCCGGCAAGGTCACGCGCCGGACCGCCCCCTTGGCCGCCTCGATGAAATCGACCGACAGCGTGAATTGAAGATCGACACCGCGCATGGCGAAGCCGCCGCGCCCGCCCTGGCCGCCGTGACCGAAGGCGTTGCGCAGCAGGCTTTCCAGGTCCTCGTCGCCGAACGAGGCGCCCGATTGATATTTCGCGCGGTCGGCCGGATCGCCATGATCGCGGTAGAAGTGTCGCGGCGCCTGCTCCACGCCTTCGGCATCGATTTCGCCGCGATCGAAGCGGCCGCGCTTTTCCGGATCGGACAGCAGCGCATAGCTCGCCGAGATCTCCTTGAACTTCGCCTCGGCCTCGGGCTTGCCCGGATTGAGATCCGGGTGATGCTGCTTCGCCAGCTTGCGATAGGCCTTCTGGATCGCGGCATCGCTGGCGTCGCGCTCCACGCCCAAAATCTTGTAGGGATCTTTCATGGCGGCCTGGGCTTCGTGCGGTCGGGTTCCGGCACCCGCCCGCGCAAACGCTGTGACGATCCGTCCTGTTCCGCGGGGGCCGGCCCTGCCTACTCGCCTACCTTGGTCGGGTCCAGCGCCACGAGCTTGCCGTGATCGACCGTCGCCAGCACGAATTCGATCCTGGCCCCGCCCTTGGCGTCGACGCCGATGATATGGGCCGGATCATGTGCCGTCGGCAGCTTGGCGAAAGCCTCGTCGAGCTTGGCGCGGATCGCCTTCGCGTCCGTGACCGAGCCGGCCGCCGCCATGGCGGCGGCGACGCCGTAGAGCGCCGAATAATTCAAGGCGGCCTCCGACCCCGGATCGTCGCCATGCTTCTTGCGGAAATCGGCGATGTAGCCCTCCGCTCCCGGCCGCGGGTCATTGACCAGCGGCATGACGCCGACGGCCCCCTCGAGCGGCTCGAGACCGCCCAGGACCTTGGCCATCTCGTCGAACTTGGCCTGGTCCATGATGGCGAAGCCGCCTTGGAAGCCGAGTTCCCGCGCCTGCTTGATCACAAGCGCCGTCGGCTCCGACGCGCCGCCGACGAACAGCACGTCCGGATTGCCGGCCAGCACGCGGCTGACCCCGCTGTAGAAGTCGGTGTCCTTGTTGTAGGACATCGGGTTGTCGGCAACGATCTGGCCACCGGCCTTGGTCCAAGCCGGCCCGATCAGCTGGGCCCAGGCCTTGGCATAGTCATGGTCGCCGCCCGCCATGCCGAGCTTCTTGCCGAAGCGCTTCATCTCGACCTGGGTGAAGGGCTGGACATAGCCGTCGAACGACGGCGGGATGCGGAGCGTCAGGCCGTTGCCATGCTCGGTCACGGCCGGCGTGCTGGTATAGCCACCGATCAGGAACCCGTCCTGCTCGTTGAACGCCTGCAGCGCCAGCACGCCGCCGGCATGGGGCACGAACACGACCGGCGCCTTGTATTGCGCGCGCAGGCGCTTGGCGTTCACCGCCGCCTCGCTCGGCGAATATTTGTCGTCGAGCGGCACCACGTCGAGCAGGTATTTGGCGCCGCCGACCGTGACGCCGCCGCCGGCATTGATCTCGGATGCCGCGTCCTGCAGGCCGGTCAGCGTGTTCTTGCCATAGAGTGCCGCACCGCCGCTCAAGGGCCCGGTGAAGCCGATCGTCACATGCTCCTCGGCCCGCGCCGCGCCGGCCGCGAAGACCAGCAGGCCGGCCGCGAGCAGCACGCCCAACCGGTTCGATCCATTCGTGCTCGCCATGCGTCTCTCCCTTGAGGCTTCTATTTTTATCAGGCGCCGATATAGGCCCGGCGGATGCCCTCGTCGTTCAGCAGGGTCTGCCGATCGCCGGTCATGACGATCCGGCCGCTCTCGATCACATAGGCCCGGTCGGCGATCTGCAGCGCGGCATAGGCGTTCTGCTCGGCCAGCAGCACGGTCGTGCCCTCGGCGTTGATGGCCTTGATCACGTCCAGCACCTGCTTCACCACCAGCGGCGCCAGGCCGAGCGACGGCTCGTCGAGCAGCAGCACCCGCGGCCGCCCCATCAGCGCCCGGCCGATCGCGACCATCTGCTGCTGACCGCCGCTCAACGACCCCGCCGGATCATTGCGCTTCTCGCGCAGCACCGGAAACAACTCGAATACCTTGCCGAGCAGCGCCTCGTTCTGCCGGCGCTCGCCCCGGTGAACATAGGCGCCCAGCATCAGGTTCTTGGCGACCGACATGCCGGGAAACAGCTTGCGGCCCTCCGGGCAGTGCACAATGCCGGCGGCGACGATCTCCGACGGCTTGTGCCCGGAAAGCTCGCGGTCACCGAACCGGATGCTGCCGGACGAGAGCCGGCGCAGCCCGCTGATCGCGAGGAACAGCGAGCTCTTGCCGGCGCCGTTCGCGCCCAGCATGACGACGAGCTCGCCGGCCTCGGCCTCGAGGCTGACGGCATCGAGGGCACGGAACGCACCGTAATGGAGCGTCAGCCCGTCAAGCCGCAACATAGTCGGCTCCGAGATAGGCCTCGAGCACCCGCGGATCGCTCTGGATCTCGGCCGGTGTGCCCTCGGCGATCTTCTCGCCGTGATCCAGCACCAGGATCCGGTCGGCCAGGCTCATGATCATGCTCATCTTGTGCTCGACCAGGCAGATGGTGAGGCCGGTCGCCGCCATCTTGCGGATGAGCGCGGCGAGGTTCGCCGTCTCGTCGGGATTGATCCCGCCGGCCGGCTCGTCGAGCAGCAGCAGCTTAGGCTCGGTCGCAAGCGCCAGCGCGAAGGCGACCCGCTTGCGCTCCTCCTGGCTGATGTCGCCCGCCGGCCGGTCGCCGACGGCGGCGAGGCCGACAAAATCCAGCACCGCCTCCGCCTTGGCACAGCAGCGGCGCTCGTCCTCCGCAAGGCGGCGGGTGCCGATGAGCACGTCCCAGAAGCCGGCATGCGTGCGCAGCTTGTGCCCGACGATCAGGTTGTCGAGCACGCTCGCCTGGTCGAACAGGCTGGTGGTCTGGAACGTGCGCGCGATGCCCAGCCGGGCCACCTGGTCGGGGCGCAGGCCGGTGACGTCGGCGCCGGCGAACAGGATGCGGCCGGAACTCGGGCGATGGCAGCCGCTGATCAGGTTGAAGAAGGTCGTCTTGCCGGCACCGTTCGGACCGATGATGGCGCTGATCTGCCCCGGCTCGAAGCGCGCATCGACATCGCGCACGGCGGCGAGCCCGCCGAACCGCTTGGTCAGTTGCCGGGTCTCAAGCATGGGCGCGCACCTTCCGCCCGGCGGTCCAGGCGGCGCGCCGGGCGCGGCGCAGCCGGATCGACCCGACGATGCCATGGGGGAAGAAGATCACGAGCAGGATCAGGAGCGGCCCGAACACGATCATGCGGAAGTCCTGCAGGAACTGCAGCGACTGGGTCAGGATCGTCAGCAGAATCGCCCCGATCAGCGGGCCGCCGAGCGTGCCGATGCCGCCGACCAGGATGAAGGCCAGCATGTCGAACGTATGGCCTTCGGACGCGAGATCGGGGCCGACGAAGCGGACGAAGCCGGCGTAGAGCGCGCCGGAGATACCGGCATAGAAGGCCGAAAGCGCGAAGGCGAGCAGCTTGGTCCTGAATGCGTCGATGCCGAGCGCGCGGGCCAGATCCTCGCCGTTGCGCACGGCGACGAAACCGCGGCCGACGAGCGAACCGGTGATCCGGTGCATCAGCCAGAGCGCCGCCACCAGGAAACCCAGCACCAGGTAATATTGCGCCTCGGTCGTGTCGAACCGGATCGGCCCGATCGGCGCCGGCGCCTGGAGGCCGATGAGGCCGGTGGTGCCGTGGGTGAGCCCACTCCATTTCTCGATGACCAGCGACAGGATCAGCCCGACACAGAGCGTGAAGATGGCGAAGAAATGGCTCTTGAGCCGGAGCGAGACCAGTCCGGCCAGCACGCCCATCACCGTCGCGATCACGCCCGCCAGCGCGAATGCCGCCCAATAGGGCACGCCGTCGTCGACCGTCAGGATGCCGACGGTGTAGGCGCCGATCGCCATGAAGCCGGCATGGGCCAGGTTGAGCTGGCCGGCATAGCCCAGGATCAGATTCAGCCCGGTCGCCGAGATCGCCATGATGAAGGCGAGTGCCGCGACATAGAGGTAATATTCATTGGGCGCTGCGACGGGAAACAGCAGGGCCGCGGCCAGGGCCGCGAGCGGGAGCAGCCGGCGCATCAGCGCACCCCGCCCGGAAACAGCCCGCTCGGCCGCACCGACATGATCAGCACGAACAGCGCGAAGGCGATGATGTCCTTGTAGTCGGTCGAAACATAGAAGGCGCCGAAGCTCTCGGCGAAGCCGATCACCATGCCGCCCAGGATGGCGCCGGGCAGGCTGCCCATCCCGCCCAGGATGATGATGACGAAGGCCTTGAGGATGACCAGGTCGCCCATGGCCGGATAGACCAGGCTGATCGGCGCGAACAGCACGGCCGCGACGGCGGCGAGCGCGCCGGAGATGGCGAAGGTCAGGAGCGAGACCCGGCTCGCGTCGATGCCGACCAGTGCCGCCCCCTCGCGGTCCTGCGCCAGCGCGATGATGGTCGAGCCCATGACCGTTCGCTGCAGGAACAGATGCAGCGCCAGCATCAGGGCGAAGGCGGCCGCCACGATCAGCAGCCGCTGGACCGGCGCCACCAGGCCGAACAGATGGACGATCTGGGTGTGGGGCGATTGCAGCCGATGGAAATCGGCGCCCCAGATCGCCTGCACGACCGCTTCGAGGAACAGCAGCAGCCCGATCGCCGCGATCATGTCATGCAGCACCGGCGCGTCGCGCAGCGGGCGGAACACCAGGCGCTCGCTCGCCATCGCCAGCAAGGCCACGACGGCCGCCGCCCCGACCATGGCGCCCCAATAGGGCACGCCGAGCGAACCGGCCAGGTAATAGGCGAAATAGGCGCCGACCATGTACAGCGCGCCGTGGGAGAAGTTCGGGATATGCAGGATGCCGTAGATCAGCGTCAGCCCGAGGGCGACCAGGCTGTAGACGCTGCCGAGCGTCAGGCCGTTCAGGATCTGCTGAAACAACATGACCATGGAGCCGCTCCCTGCCGGTCAGGGGTCGCCGATGGTGCATCGCCATCCGACGCCGTCCGCCCGAACGTTTCCTCGAATCTGCGGTACGGACGTTTGCCGCCGAACCGCCGGCAATGCTGGCTCCGCATCGCCGATTTATTCTCTAAAAAGACTGACACGCGCCTGAATGCACGTCAATCTCGCACCGTCGGCCATAGGCTTGGCGAAATGATCTGTCCCGGGATAGAATGACCGGTATGGGCGACCAAGATCACCCGCCCCTATCCCGGATATCGACGCCCAATGGATCTGCCGACCAGCCCGCCCCGCCAGACGCGACGCTTCGAGCAGAAGCGCGAGGCGATTCTCGACGCCGCCGCGGCCCTGTTCAACGAGAAGGGCGTGCGCGGGGCGACGCTGCAGGACGTGGCGCAGCGCGTCGGGCTGATGACCAACAGCATCACCTACTATTATCGCAAGAAGGAGGAGCTCGCGACCGCCTGCCTGCTGCGCACGATCGAGGCGCTCGACAGCCTGATCGCCGCGGTCGACCTGGCCGCGCCGCCCGAGGCGCGCATCCGGCAGTTCCTGCGGCTCTATGCGCGGCTGCTGGCCGACATCGCGACCGGCGCGCAGCCGCAGCTCATCATGTTCCACGACATCCGGGCGCTGGCCAGTCCCCATGACGCCGAGGTGTTCGCCAGCTATACCGCCATGTTCCGGCGCATGCGCGCGCTGCTCGACCGCCCGGGCGAACCGCCGCCGGAGCGGATGAAGCGCAACGGCCGCGCCCATCTGCTGATCTCCGTCGTCCACGGCATACGCAACTGGATCGACCGGTACGAGCCCGACGGCTACGCCCGTGCCGCCGAGCGCACCGCGGATATCCTGCTGGGCGGCCTCGCGGGCACCGGCTCGGCCTGGTCTCTCAGGCCGCCGGAAATCGCCTGGCCGGCGATCGACGAGGTGTCGCCGGAGGCCTTTCTGCGCTCGGCGACCTACCTCATCAACGAACAGGGCTATCGCGGCGCCTCGGTCGAGAAGATCTCGGCGCGGCTCAACGTGACCAAGGGCTCGTTCTACCATCATATCGACAACAAGGACGATCTGGTCGCCGCCTGCTTCCGGCGCAGCTTCGCCGCCGTCCGCCGCGTGCAACACGCGGCCGAAGCCCGGCACGCGACCGGCTGGGACCGGCTCAGCGCGGCCGCGACCGAGATCATCCGGTATCAACTCTCCGACCAGGGCCCTGCCCTGCGCGCCAGCGCCTTCAGCGCGCTG
>DATGEK010000005.1:0-29599 GCA_035310205.1 Aliidongia sp. | reverse complement strand
CCTCGCCCGCCAGGCGCTCGGCCTCGATCACCAGATCGCCGGCAAGATCGTCGAGCCGGTCGACCTGCAGCACCAGCGCGCGCAGGCTGGCGAGATAGCCCGCCGCCGGACGCGCACCGACCGTACCGGTCAAGCCGCCGTGCAGCGCCATCGCTTGCGCGGCATATTCGACACCGGCCGCCGCCCCCAGCCGTCCCTCGACCACCAGCGGATTGCCGGGATCGCGATGGCTGATCGCCCGGCAGCGGATCGAGCGGTCGTCCCATCCGGTCACCTGCTCGATCAGGCACATCGTGCCGGCGTGTGGGATCAGGGCTTCGATGCGGCGGCGATCGATCATGACGGCGCCATCGGGACGACGGCAAGCTTGAGGAGATTGCCTGCCATCAGCGGCAGTGCCACGTCGCGCGCCGCTCCTTCGGCCAGGGCAGCCAGCAGCGGCAGCGCGCGGGCCGCGGGATTGCCGGTTCGCAGATCCTCGAGCGCGGGCGCCGCCATCCGGGTTTCTGCCCCGTCGCCGCGTTCGAGCGACAGGGTCAGCGTCGCGAGGCTGGCAACACTCCGCTCCGGCGACAGCACCAGGGCCGTCCCGAAGGTCGAATGGATCGGCCGCACCGCATGCAGCACGGCCGGATAGGGCACGTCATAGGCGGCGAGCAGGACCGGGCGCGCCTCGGCAACCGCCAGGGCCGCCGCTTCCAGCAGGCCGGCCGCGAAGCTGAAGTCGTGGGCGCACAGGCTGGTGGAGGATTCACGCGAATGGGTCGCGATGCTCCAATAGCCGGACGGCGCGTTATGGACCGAATTATGGAAACGGGTCGGCGAGACCTCGCGCTGCTCCGAAGCCAGGATGTCGAGGATGGCGGTGATGGTGGCACCATCGCCGCCGGATGAGGCGAAGACCGACGGCAGGTCCCCGGCCTCCCGCCCCGCGCCGGCGACGGCCTCGCTGCCGACCGCCAGGGCCAGCTTGACCGTCTCGGTCATGCGCCGCCGTTCGGCCGGCGGCAGTAGCGCGCTGGGTGCCAGGACCACGGGCGCCGGCTCGTAGGCTGCGCGACCAGCCAGGACCGGCGCGCCCGCCGCCCAATCGGGCAGGCCGGGCCCGGCGAGGCCGATGCCTTCGACATGGAGCCTCATGGTGCGTGCCCCAGGATCAGGCTGCAATTGCTGCCGCCGAAGCCGAAGGAATTGCTCATGACGCGGTTGAGCGGCCGCACCTGGCCCTCGACCTGATAACGGCTGCGCAAGGCAGGATCGAGCCGCATCGTCATCGGGCTCGGCGGTATGAACCCCTGCTCCAGGCTGAGTGCCGCGATGATCGCTTCGACGATGCCCGACGCGCCGAGCGTATGGCCGGTCTGGCCCTTGGTGGAATTGCAGGGGGTACGGTCGCCGAACAGCCCCGAGATCGCCTGGTCCTCGGCCGCGTCGCCGACCCGCGTGGCAGTGCCGTGCAGGTTGATGTAGTCGATGTCGCCCGGCGCCAGCGATGCCGAGGCCAGCGCCTTTTCCATGGCGAGCCGGGCGCCTAGACCCTCGGGGTGGGGGCTCGACATGTGATGGGCATCGCTGCTTTCGCCGATGCCCAGGAGCGCGATGCCGCCCTCCGCCCGGTCGGCCCGTTCGACCAGGGCGAAGCCCGCGGCCTCGCCGATCGAGATGCCGCTGCGCGCCTCGTCGAACGGCCGGCACGGACCCTCGGCCGTCAATTGCAGGGAATGGAAGCCGTAGAGCGTGGTCAGGCACAGGCTGTCGGCGCCGCCGACGATCGCGGCGTCGCACAGGCCGAGCGCCATCATGCGCGCGGCATTGCCGAACGCCTTCGCGGTCGAGGCGCAGGCAGCCGACACGACGAAGGCCGGGCCGCTGAGGCCCGAGACCTGCTGGACGAAATCGGCGACCGAATAGGTGTTGTGGGTTTCTCTGTAGTGGAAGCCCGCAGGCAACTCGCCGGTCGCCGGGTCGCGGCGGCGGAACAGTTGCTCGGTCTCCAGGATGCCGGCGGTGCTGGTGCCGGCGAACACGCCGATGCGGTCGGCGCCGTAGCGCCGCCGGGCGACGGCCACGGCCTCCAGGAAGCCGTCCTGCTCCAGCGCCAGGAGGGCCAGGCGATTGTTGCGGCAGTCATACGCCGAGAGCGCACCGGTGACCGGCGCCGCGTCGAGCCCGTCGACCATGCCGATATGGGTCGGGAGGCGGACGGTCTCGAACCCACAGGGCCGCAGCCCGCTGCGCCCTTCACGCAAAGCGGCGACCGTCCGGGCGCGACCGGCGCCGAGCGCCGAGGCGAGGGCGAAATGGCTGAGCAGCAGAGGCGTCACGACTGTCCGATATCCGAATGCATCAAAGAGCTTTCGTGCTGAGCGCGGCGAGATTGCGGGCGACTTCCTGCGACTCTCGGCCGATATAGTCGAAATAGGCCGCATAGAAGCGCCGGAAGCCAGCCTGTTCATCTGGCGCCCAGTCGGGATGGTCGGCGAGATAGGCTTCGACCGGCCGGCGGCTGGTCTCGATCCTGGCGTAGAGGCTTGCGAAATAAGCCAGATTGTCCTTCAGCCGGAAGTAGCGCGGTTCGCTCAGGATCGCACGGAAATGCTCCTCGTAGGAACCGGTGATCGGCTCGTCGTAGAAGATGATCCGCGAGTCCGGATCATAGACCTCGTTCTGGCGCGGAATGGTGCCGATATCGACCAGCGCGCCCGGCTGGGTCGGCAGGCGGCCATGCTCCAGTAGCAGCCTGCGGGCCGCCCCGTCCCGATAGAGCGCCACCGGGTCATCGATGGCGACGTCGTTCGTTCGTCGCATCAGGTTGACGAACTCGTTCTTCGGCACCGGGAAATCGAACAGCGAGACCAGGATGAACCGGTCGGTCTCCCATTCGTCCCAGATGTCGGCCGCGGCCAGCGCATTGTGATTGAGATGCGCGCAATTATGGGTGAACAGGTTCCAGTCGAAGATCTCGCCGTTCCGATAGGGCGCGTTCTGGTCGTTCAGATATTTGACGATGGTCTGCAACTGCGCCCGGTCGAGCGGCACGCGCGCGCAATAGCGGTTGCGCCCGAACGTGATGGCATAGTCGGTCGCGACCGACATCTCATACTGGTAGGTCGCCGGCGTGAAGCCCGCCGCCATGTCGTCATAGACGTCCTGGTGGAAGTCGACGCCGCGGTAGATGCCCTTGGCCTCGGCCCGGGCCTGGGTCGCGCGATAGGCCGCTTTGGTCAGCGGCTGTCCTGGAGAGAGCCCGCCGTCGAAGAAGAAGTCGCGGCCCTCGGTCGCGACCCATTCGGCGTTCTGGTAATGGGCGTTGACGCTCAAGCCGACGCCGTCGGACCGATCGCCGATCTCGTCGCACAGCGCCAGGACCGGATAATCCACGTCTTGGCGACGGCACACGCCGTTCAGATAGAGCACCGCATGGCCGCCGATGCCGCTGCTGATCTCGGCGCCGAAGCCCGATTTCTTGCCTAATTGGGAAACGGCGCAGATCTCGGCGTAGTTCGGATAGAGCGCCGCGTAGATCTGTTCCTCGCTCATGGTCGTCGGCGGCGGCTCGGTCAGCGGGCCGGTGACGCAGCCGGCCGTCGCCAGGGCCACGCCCACGAGCGCCGCCCGCCGGATCAGGCGGCCGAGCCGCTGGGCAAGAGTGTCGGGCGTCTCGTTCACGTCACTGCTCCGCATCATCCGGTGCCGCAAAGGCGGCAGTGGGAAGCATTTCCTGCCACAGGCAGCGCCAGGTCGGCCAGTCATGGCCGCCGGGCGCGGTCGCCACCCGGTCCGCCGGCAACAGCGCCGCCAGCAGCCGGTGCGCGGCGGCGAAGCGATCGTCGGTGCCGTAGCCGAGCCGCATGTCGGGCAGTCCCTCGCCTGCGCCCAGCCAGGCGAGCAGCCGGCGCTCGTTCGTTTCTGTCTCGCCCGACGCCGGGCGCCAATGCCGGAGCCCCCCTGCGCGCTCGACCTCGGCGATCAGCCCGCGGCTGCCGATGAAGGGCGCCAGCAGCACGACGCCCGCGATCAGCTCCGGGTGGGCCCGGGCATAGAGCAGCGCCCCCATGCCGCCCAGCGAAATGCCGACCAGCCAGATCCGCATGCCCGCCGCATGGGCCGGCGCGATCACCTGCTCATGAAGCGGCGGTACGGACAAGCCATCGAGATAGGCTTCCATGCCGGTTTCGACCGCGGTCATGTCGACCGGCAGGCCGCGCTCGCGGACGGCGGCGAAGAAGCCGTGGGTGCGGAAATCCTCGGCGCTCATGTCGGCGCCGGGCAGCATGACCAGCAGCCGGCGCGCGCCCGTCCGGTCGTCGGTCGTCCGCATGGTCATGGCGC
This sequence comes from Aliidongia sp., assembly GCA_035310205.1. GTDB lineage: Bacteria > Pseudomonadota > Alphaproteobacteria > ATCC43930 > CGMCC-115725 > Aliidongia. The sequence continues at coordinate 25,267 of DATGEK010000005.1, read as the reverse complement.
CGCCGGCCGCGTCAGGATCGCCGCCGCGACCAGGCTGAGCGCTGTGCCGATCGCGACCGTGCCGCCGATGCCGGTGAGCACCGGGATGCGCGACAGCGACAGCGCCCCGAAGCCGACGACGGTGCAGATATTGGCGAGCAGGAGCGAGGTCACCGTCCGTTCCCCGGCTGGTCCGGCGAGGCCGCCACGCTGGAAGAACAGGCAATAGTTCGACCCGACCGCCACGACCAGCAGCAGCCCGAACAGGTTGAAGATCGACAGCTGGCGCCCGCCGACGGTCAGGATCGCCAGGGTCACGACGACCGCGAGCGCGAGCGGCGCCAGCACGGTCATGGCCGGACCGATCGCCCGGAAGCTCGCCAGCAGCAGGGCCGCGATGACGCCGCTGCCGAACAGCGCCAGCAGCAGCGCCTCCTGCCGGTAGCGATGCAGCAGCCGATCGGACTCGGCCTTGAGGTCGAGCAGCTTCGCGCCGGGAATGCCGGCGAGCGCCGTGCCGATGCGCCCGACATCGCCAACATCGCGCAGCGGCATGACCGCGACCCAGCGGCCGGGCCGCCCGATCAGCAGGGAATCGAGCTTGAGCGACAGGGCCGTGCCGTCGAGGGCGGCGCGGGTCAGCGGCATCGACACCCTGGCCTCGGCGACATCGTCGAGGAAGGGCTGGAACACGTCGGGCCGGAACGGCGTGCCCTCGAGCGCGCCGGCCAGGTTCTGGGCCAAGGTCGTCTCGTCGGGCAGCGCCGCCTTGCGCCGGGCCTGCATCGCATCGCTGGGCAGGTAGCGGTCCGGCGAATCGTAGCCGGACAGCACCCCGGCCGGGATGAGCGGCCTGAGCGCCGCCCCCGCCTGCTCGCACGCCTCGAGCAGGCTCTCGCGGTCCGCGGCCTCCGCCACGACCATGTAGCGCACGTCGGGCGCGCCCACGTCCCGGCGCAGGTCGCGGTCGACCTGCTGATCCGCCGGCGACACCGGACTCATGCTCGCGAGCTCGTCCTGCCACAGCGTGCCGCCGCGGAAGGTGACGAGCCCGACGGCGACAAGTGCCAGGCCGAGCAGCAGCGGCCGGAGCTTCGGCGCGCGCCGGACCAGGCGCAGCAGTGCTGGCGCAAACCCCGCCTCGCGCAATCCCGTGAAGCGGCGCGGCACCAGGGTCGGCAGGACGAAGCGGGTGACCGCCAGCGCCACCGCCAGGCCGACGATGGTGAAGACGCCCAGCTGGACGAAACCGGTGAAGCTTGAGAATAGCATGGCGGCGAACCCGCAGATCGAGACGAGCACGCCCAGGCGCAGGGTCGGCCAGATGCGGCGCAGGGTGCCTTCGGGGCCGTCGGCCGGATCGGTCTGGGCGAAGAGATAGATCGCGTAATCCACCGCCTCGCCGATCAGGGTCACGCCGAAGCCGATGGTGATGCCATGGACGAAGCCGAACCACGCCCCGACCGCCGCGACGCCGGCGAGCGCGCCGGTCACGACCGGCACCAGGGTCAGGACCAGCATGCGCGGCGACCGGTAGACCGCCAGCAGCAGCCCGACGATGGTCAAGGTCGCGATCGTCGAATAGAGCGTCACGTCATGCTTCATCTGGGCGCGCGTCTTGACGCCGAATACGCCGGGACCGGTCGCGACCAGGCGGACCGCATCGCCGCCCGCGACCGTCCGCTGGGCCGCGGCGAAGGCCTGGCGGATCGCGCCCAGCGCCTGCTCCTGCGCGTCGATGTCGAAGCCCGGCGCCCGGGTCTGGGCCAGCAGCAGCGCGCGGGTGCCATCCTTCGCCGTCCAGACCCCGTCGCGGATCTGGCGCTGGGTCTCGCCGGCGATCCGGCGCACGAGCGCCAGGGTCTCGCCGGTCGGGTCGTGGGCGATGCTGCCCTTGATCAGCGGCGCCATGCCGGACGACAGCAACTGCAGGTCCTGCTCGAGCGCCTGGTGCAGGCCGGTCGGTGTGAACCGCTCAGGCGTGACCGCGTCGCTCAAGAGGTAGCGGTTGCGCCAGACATAGGCCTGGTCCGCTTGGCCGATGCTGCCCTCGCCATTGTCGACCAGGCTGAAGTCCGGCGCCGTGCGCAAGGCGCCCGCAACCGACCGGCTGACGGCGGCGAGCGTCGCCGTCGGCGCCCCTTCGAAGCCGACCAGGATGAGGCGTGAGGCGACGCCGTCACGCAACTGGTCAACCAGGATCTGCTGCGCCGGTTCCGGCGAGCGCGGCAGGAACGCCGACATGTCGGTGGTGAAGGGCGTGCGCAGGATCACGCCGATCGACAGCGCCAGTCCCAGAAGCCAGAAAATCAGCGCCGCGCGGCCTCGGTTCATGGGCCGTCCGGGGTCACGATCATCTCGGAGCGGTCGCCGTCCCGCTCATGAACCTCGATCGCCCGGAGCTGGGTCCCGGCGCCGGCGATGCGGATGGCGTCGACCTTGTCGCGCACGGACCGGTCGAGCGGCGTCAGCGCCAGATGCCAGTCGGCCGGGTTGCCGTCGAACGCGATCGAATAGTAGCGGCCGAGCGTCGCCAGGTCGCCGGCCATGGTCGAGCGGATGCCCTCGACGAGCGCGCCGATCTCCGGATGGTCGCCGAGCGAGACCGAGAAATGGTCGCCGTTCGCCTGGGTCCCGGTCAGTAGGTCATGCTGCAGCTCGATGCTCTCGGGCGCCGGCGCCAGGGTGATCTTCTCGAGCCGGTCCGGCGCCACATAGCTCAAGGTGCCCGAGGTCTCGAGCGGCGCCGTCAGCATGGCCGCGTATTTGCGCTCGGTGAAATGTGCCTTCGCCGCCGGGACCGCATGCAGCTTCGCCATCAGCGACACCAGGCCCCACGGCGCCTCGCCCTCGGTGGCCGAGGCGGTGCCGCCCGAGGCAAGCAGGGCCGACAGCACGAGCGCGGAAACGGCGAAGCCCTTCATCTCAGTTCCAGATATCGAAGAAATTGAACCAGTTATAGGGTGCGATCCGGCAGTAGTGCTCGAGCCGCGCCACATAGCGGCCCATCATGCCGGCAAGCGCCTCCGGGTCCGGCCGGCGCGGGATTTCGCGCGGGTCGGCGAAGCGCTCGAAATGGATGTCGTAGCGCCGGCCGCCGCGATAGAGGCCGACCATCAGCACGACCGGCTTCTGCAACAGCGCGATCATGCGGAACGGGTTGACCGAGAATTGCGCCGGCGCGCCCAGGAACGGCTGCGTCACCCGCCGCTCGTCGGTCAGGCTGCGATCGGCCAGCACCCCGATGAAATGCCCGTCTTCCAGCGCGCGCTGTACCGCGATGAAGGAATCCGGCCGGCCCAGGCTGATCACTTCCTTCGTCAGCGCCGGGTTGATCGCGTTCAGCACGGCACTGACCTTCTGCGCGTTCTCCTCGTACATCACCATCTTGACGCGCAGGTTCGGCCGATTGCGCCCAACCGCGCGCAGCACCTCGAAGCTGCCCATGTGGGCGCCCAGCAGGATGCAGCCGCTGCCCGTCGCCAGGATGTCGGTGACGATCTCCTCGCCATGGAGGCGCAGGTCGAACTCGCCGCTGCGGTTCTTGAGGAAGAACACCCGGTCGAGCACGCAGGACGCGAAGGCGTGGTAGTGGCGGAAGAGATCGAGCGCCGTCGAGCGCCGGCCGAGCGCGCGGCCAAGATAGCGGGCTGAGGCCCGGCGCGCATCGACCCCGAACAGCATGAAATAGATGCAGATCATCGGCAGCAACAGGCGCGCCGCCGCCCGGCCGAGGCCGAGCGCCACCCAGACGAGCAAGCGGATGATCGGCGTCGAGCCGCGCTCCTTGCGCCGGAGCCATTCCGGCCGGGGTGTATCGATGACGCTCATCGGCCGGCCGGCGTCCTGACCGTGCCGCTGAGCACCATCTCGTCCCGTTCCCGTATCCAGCATTCGAACTTCACGACGCCGCCATCCTGCTCCTGCCAGCGGATCATCACTCTATCGCCCGGCCGGACGGGGCGCAGAAATTTCGCGACCTGAACTGTCGCCGGCGCCTGCGCGCCGATCGCGCGGAGCACGTGATCGAGCATCAACGCGCCGGGAATGATCGGGTTGCCCGGGAAATGACCGGCCGCCGTCGGATGATCGGGGTCGAAGCCGAACTCACGCGAGGACCAGGCGCCGTCAGCGCTCGATGGCTTCAAGGCTCAGCTGCTCCATGGCCTGGCGCGACAGCTTGCCGAGTGCATTGCGCGGCAGGGCATCGACGAAATGGAGGGGCCGCGGCAGGAACGCCGGATCGATCTCGCGGCGGAGCGCCGCCAGGATCTGCCGGGCGGTCAGGCCCGGTGCCACCACGTAGGCGCTGAGGCGGGCCGCCCCGTCGCCTTCGGGTAGCACGAACACGCCGTCGACCACCCCCTCGATCGCGTTCAGGCGATGGTTGAGATAGGAAAGCGAGCTGCGCTTGCCGGCGATGTTGACCATGTCGGACTTGCGGCCCCGCAGCAGGAACCGCTTCGGGCCCATGAGCTCGATGATGTCGTTGAGGGGCGTGGCCGCGGCCGCGGCCGGCCCCAGCGCCCAGATGTCGCCGTCGCGCTCGACGAGCGAGATGTCGTCGATGCAGGTCCATTCCTCGGTCACGACCGTGCGCCGGGCAGCGATCTGTCCGACCTCGGAACAGCCGTAGATCTCGTAGAGCGGCGCTGCGAACCGGCGCTCCGCCTGCCGGGCCAGATCGGCCGCGAGCGGCGCCGTCGCGCTGACGATGCAGTGGACCGGCGGCAAGGGTCCGTCATGGGCGACCAGGCTGCGCAGATGGACGGGCGTGGTGACCAGGATGCGCGGCCCTGGCATCGCCGCCAGTTGCGCGACGATGTCGGCCGGCAGCAGCGAGCGCGCGCCATGGAAGGCGAAGCCGTGCTGCAGCGCCAGCATGACGATCGATTCGATGCCGTAGCTGTGCTGGTGCGGCACGGTGCCCAGCAGATTGGCGCCGACCAGTTCCGCCACGCCCAATTCCCGCGCCGCGGCGCGGGTGCTGCGGACGAGCGCGCCCCAGCTGCGCGGATGAGGCACCGGATCGCCGGTCGAGCCGGAGGTGAACAGGATCGCCGCCACCTGCTCCGCCGGAAACGCCGGCATGGCCGCCGCCGGGGTGCCGCTCAGGTCGCGGGGAAACTCGATCGTCGGCACCCGGTCCGCGAGCGCGAAGTCGGCATCATGGAGGAAATAGACGCCGTGATATTGGCGGACGAGCTGTTCGAGCGGTGCAGCGGCCTCGCTCGACGGCAGCAGGGTCACCTGGCGGCGCACGAGCGCCGCTGCGAAGCCGACCGTGAAACGGTAGCGGTCGGCGCACAGGTTGACCACGTGGCCCGCCTCGGGCAGCAGCACGGCGAGTGCCGCGACATCAGCCAGGAAGCGCCCGACCGGCACCGGCCCCGCGGCATCGCGGACCAGGACGTCCTCGTCGCTGCCATGGCGCAGGAATGGATAGGAAAGGAGCTGCATGCTCAGGATTCCCTAGGCCGCGGATAGCCGAGATTGCGCTTTGCCAGCTGGGCCCGCACCAGCGCGACCATATGCATCATATCGCCCAGACGCTCGCGCGGTGGATTTTCGACCCAGCAGGACCGGGTCAGCTTCTCCCCCAGAAGCATGACGGCAAGCAAGGGTGCGTTCAGCACGTTCACGAAGACCGACCACCAGGCGACCGGCGCGAAGGCGATCAGCAACGCGGACACCAGCAGTTGGAACAGGCAGAACAGGCACCAGGCCCAGGTGACCCGACGCGTATAGCGGTCGATCGCCGGCGGCAGGGCGCCATGAACCTGATGCGACAGCAGCGTCACCAGCGGCACGTGCCCGGGCCGGAGCGACAAGCCGAACAGCAGCAGCAGGCCTGTATAGACCATCGCGTGGGGCAGCCCGGTCGAGAGCACGAGCCCGCCCCTGACATGCAGCAGGCACAGGGCGAGGCAGCAGGCCACGAGCCCGACGGCGGCGAGCTCTCTCCAGGGGCGCCGCAATCGCGTCAGCACGAACCAGAGCGCCAGCGCCGTCTGCCCGGCAACCAGCAGGTCGGCTGAGGCGCCCCACTCGCCCGCGGTCAGCACGGCGTGGGTAACCACCGGCGTCGAAACGATGAACAGGATCAGCAGAAATCCGGGCAGGCCGCGGGCGCGCGCAAGCATCTACTTTATTTTGTTTGCTTGTATGTAATTGCTGAGCGCACGCAGAGACTTGAATATCTCCACGTTGTTTTCGTCATCAGACCTCAACTTTACGCCGTATCTCTGAGAAACGGCCAGCGCTACTTCCAGTATATCGATTGAATCCAGGCCAAACCCGTCGCCATAGAGAGGCGTGTCCGCATCGGCGGTTTCAATGTCGAAGTCCAAGTTCAGCGTGTCGATAATCAAACGCGCCAGCCCGATTTCGTTTTCGTTCATCATGCTCAAGCCGAACATCCGCAGAACTCAACCTTGTGCTTGGATACCGACCCGGATCGCGATCAGTCGAGCCATCCCCTGAATGGGACCATGCGATAGCAGATTTCATTTCATGCCGCATTAGTTTGCGCGCCGCGGCATGCGGCAAATATGAGAACGCAAAATTCGGCGACACGATCCCATCTCCGACCGCCGGCGCGCGGCGCGGTGGCGTCCCGTGGGGATCAGCGTCCGCGCGTCAGTCGTCGCGGCGGTAGCGCTCGCCCTTGGCGAGCAGCGCGCCGTTGCCGATGGCGATGCCGAGTTCCAGGCTTTCGGCGATGCGCCGGGCCCGCTCCAGGAAATGTTCGGCCGCTCGCGGCGGGCACAGCTCGCGCGCCGTCGCCTCGAACAGGGCGAGCCAGCGATCGAAATGCCGGGCGTCGATCGGCAGGGGCACATGCAGCCGCATCGGCTGGCCCTGATAGCGGCCGGTCATCAGCGCCACCGATGACCAGAAGGCGCGCATCTTCTCGAGATGCGGCGTCCAGTCGGCGATGCGGGCGGCGAAGACCGGGCCCAGCACTGCATCCTCGCGGACGCGGGCGTAGAAGCCATCGACCAGCCGCGCGATCATCGGGTCGTCGATCCCGGTCTCGGCCTGGATCTTCTCGGTCACGTCCGGTCGCCGCGGGGCGACGGATGCCACAGGGATCATCACGCCCTCAGTAACATGGATCGAAGATCCATATTAGGTGCGCCGGCAGGGCGGGACTATCCCCGCCGGAACATCCCTGCCCGGCTCAATCGGGACGGCTGGCGACCTCGGGGCCCTGCCCCGACGGGAACGTCTCCTCCCAGCCGCCGCCCAGGGACTTGTAAAGCGCAACCAGGTCGGTCGAGACCGACGTCGTGCTCGTGGTCAGCTGTTCCTGGGCCGCGAGCAGCCCGCGCTGGGCATCGAGCACGCGCAGGAAGTCGGCGGCACCCTGCACATAATTCTGGCGGGCGAGGTCGAGCGCGCGCTGATCCTGGGCCACGACGCCGACCAGCCGCGCGCGCCGGGCCTGTTCGGCCTCGTAGGCGGCGATGGCGTTGTCGACATCGTGCCAGGCCTGCAGCACCGTCTTCTGATAGACGATGGCTGCCTCCTGCTGCTCGGCCTTGCGCAGGTCGAGCGTGCCCTGCAGCCGCCCGCCCTCGAAGATCGGCACGCTCAGCGACGGGCCGACCGCAAATTGCTGCGAGCCCCAGCTGCCCAGGTTCTTGAAGCTCAAGGCATCGAGCCCGGCGCTGCCGGACAGCGTCAGGCGCGGATAGAAATCCGCGATGGCGACGCCGATGTCCGCCGTCGCCGCGTGCAGGCGGGCTTCGGCCTCGCGGATGTCCGGCCGGCGCCGCACCAGCTCCGACGGGAAGCCGAGCGGCACCCGCGCCGGCACCGGCGGGATCGGTGCCGTCGTCGCCAGCTCCTGCCGCAGCGCGCCGGGCTCGGCGCCGACGAGGAAGCTCAGGCGGTTGACGTCGACCGTCTCGTCGTTGGCGAGCGCTGGAATCTCGGCGCTGATCGCCTGTTCCTCGGCCGTGGCATTCGCCACGTCGAGCTGGCCGGCGGCACCGCTTGCCGCGCGCCGTTCAGTCAGCTCGCGCGCCTGGCGTGCGGTATCGAGATTACTGCGGGCGATCGCCAGGTTCGCCTGCACGCCGCGCAGATGCACATAGTCGCGCGCGACCTCGGCCAGCACGGTCAGCAGCACGTCGCGCCGCTCCTCGGCCGAAGCACCGACCGACGCATCGGCCGATTCGACCTCGCGGGCGACATGGCCCCAGAGATCGACCTCCCAGCTGGCATCGAAGCCGAACTGCCACATGTCGAACTGCTTCGACGGGATCTTCTTCGCCGCACCGGAATTGGCGCCCGGCAGGCCGCCGGCACCAGGACCGGCGCCGTTCGCGACCCCGGCAGCATCCGCCGGGTCGCCGCCGGCGCCGAGCAGGCTGGTGATGCCGTTCGCGCTGGCGAGCTCGCGACGGTAGGAGGCGTTGCCGTCGATCGAGGGCAGTTCCTTCGAGCCGATGACCCGGCGGGCGGAGCGGCTCTGCTCGAGCCGCGCGGTCGCGGCCTTGACGTCGAGGTTCGACGCGGCGACGCGCTGTTCGAGGGCGCTCAGCTCGGTGTCACCGAAGCTGTCCCACCAGGCCACATTTAGCGGCTCGGCGATCGGCCGGCTGGCGTCCACGGGCGCCGGCGCTTCCGGCTGGGCCGCATGGTCGAACCACGCCGTCGGCGACCAGCTGTCGGGAATCGAGAAATCAGGCCCCATGGTGCAGCCGGTGAGGCCTGCGGCTAGGGCGAGCGCGCTGACCGCGGCTCTTGCGTCGCGACGGACCATGACAATCATCCTTGAGGGAAAGCGTCGGGACAGGCCGGAGCGGCGCCCGATCATTGGTTTTGAGGCCGATTGCCCCGCCGCATCGAGGCCGATGCGACGGGATCTGGCCTTAGTGAGCGCCGGCGCCGCTGCCGGAGGTCTTCTTCATCAGCGCCGCGGCCAAGAGAGCGAGCAGGATGGCGATACCCATCAGGTAGAAGGCGTCGCTGAACGCCAGCAGGGTTGCCTGGGCGCGCACCGTCTTGCCGATGGCCACGACCGCCTTGTGCCAGGCCGTCGCCGGATCGCTGATCCCGGTCGAGAGGAAGCGCTGCTGCAATTGGGCGATCCGCTGCTGGGTGGCCTCGTTGAACAGCGAGACGCGGGCGGTGACGACGGTCGAATGGAACTGCTCGCGCTTGGTCAGCAGCGTCTGCAGCATGGCGATGCCGATCGAGCCACCGAGATTGCGCATCATGTTGAAGAGCGCCGAGGCGGAGCCGGCGTTTTCCCGCTCGATGCCGCCGGTCGCCAGCGCCGAGAGCGGCGTCATGACGAGCGATTGCCCGATCGCCCGGACCACGTTCGGCAGGACCAGCTGGTCGGCAGCGTAATCGTGGGACATGTAGATGTTCATGAAGCAGCTGAGCGCGAAGAGCGCGAAACCGACCGTGACCAGCAGGCGCGCGTCGACCCGCTTCATCAGCCAGGGCACGAGCGGGATGATCGCGAGCTGCGGGAAGCCGGTCCAGGCGAGCACCTCGCCGACCTGCTGGGAATTGTAGCCCTGGGTCTGCGAGAGATAGTTCGGCAGTAGGAAGACCGAGCCGTAGAGCGCCATGCCGAGGATGAAGTTGCTCAAGCTGCCGAGCCCGAAATTCCGGCGGACCAGCAGGCGCAGGTTCAAGAGCGGATGCTCGACGGTCAGCTCGATCCAGAAGAACAGGGCGAAGGAGATGACCGAGACGATGGTCAGCCGCACGATCAGGAGCGAGCCGAACCAGTCGTCCTTGTTGCCCTCCTCCAGCACCGTCTGCAGGCTGGCAAGCGCAATCGCCATGGTCGCGATGCCGGCCCAGTCGCCATTCTTCAGCAGGCTGAGCTTCATCTTCCCGACCGGCAGCGTCGGCAGCAGGAAGGCGATCATGATCACGCCCGGCACCAGGTTCACGTAGAAAATGTAGCGCCAGTTGTAGGTCTGGGTCAGGTAGCCGCCGATGGTCGGGCCGATCGCCGGCGCGAAGGTCGCCGAGATCGCGAACAGCGCCAGGCCGATCGGCTGCTTCGAGCGGGGCAGCATGGTGAGCGTGATGGTGAAGGCGAGCGGGATCAGCACACCGCCGAAGAAGCCCTGGAGCGCCCGCATCACGATCATCTGCTCGAGATTGGTCGCGAAGGCACAGGCGACCGACATGACCAGGAACAGGACGGCGTTCACCAATAGATAGCGCCGGAGCGAGAAGACCGGCGTGAGGAACCCGGTCAGCGGGATGACCACGATCTCGGCCACCAGATACGAGGTCGAGATCCAGCCGCCATCGTCGATGCCGGCGCCGATCGCGCCCTGGATGTCGGGCAGCGAGGCGTTGGTGATCTGGATGTTCAGCACGGCGATGAAGGCGCCGATCATGGAGCCGACGACGGCGAGCCATGTCTTGAGGCCGACGGGCTGTTCGGCGCCCGGGGCTGCGGCGGTTGCATTCATGGCAGCGATCTTTCCCTGGCCTGGAGGGCGGGTGTCAGCGCGCGGGCTTGGTGTTGATCGAAGGCTCGACCGACATGCCGGGGCGCAGCACGCCCGCAAGCGACTGGCCTTGGTCGATCGTGATCTTCACCGGGATGCGCTGGACGATCTTGGTGAAGTTGCCGGTCGCGTTGTCGGCCGGCAGCAGGGCGAACTGCAGGCCGCTCGCCGGCGACAGGCTGTCGACATGGCCGCGGATCGTCTCGCCGGAATAGGTGTCGACCGTGATTTCCACGGGCTGCCCGGGCGCCACATGGGTCAGCTGGGTCTCTTTGTAATTCGCGACGATATAGGCTTGCTGGTTCGGCACGATCGCCATCAGCTGGGTCCCGGCCTGGACATATTTGCCGACACGCACCGACCGGGCGCCGACCGAACCGTCGATCGGGGCCGTGATGGTGGCGTAGCTGAGGTTCAGTTCGGCCTGATGTTCGACCGCGCCGGCCTGCTGCGCCTTGGCGTCGGCGATCCCCCGCTCGGTATTGAGGACGTCGAGCTGCTCTTTGGCCGCGGCCAGGGTCGCCTCGGCGTCGGCGACATCCGCCTCGCGCTGCAGCTGCAGCGAGCTGGTCTGCTGCGCCATCTGCACTGTGCCGGCGCCGGTGCGCGCCAGTTCACCGAAGCGCGCCCGCTCCTGATTGGCATAGACCAGCGCCGCCTTGACCGAGGCCTGATGAGCCTGGGCCTGCTCGATCACCGACTGCTGCCGGTGCAGCTGCGCGTCGATGTTGGTGATCTGCATCTCGGCCGTGCGGCGCGCGGCGGTGGCTTCGGCGAGCGCGGTCTGGAGATCCCGGTCGTCGATCGTGGCCAGCACCGTGCCGGCCTTGACGATCTGGTTGTCATCGACCAGCACCTTGGCGATGTAGCCGGAGACCTTCGGCGCGATGGTCGAGCTGTCCGCGTCGACATAGGCATCGTCGGTCTCGACCAGGAACCGGCCGATCTTCCAATAGTCCACACCATAATCCGCCGCGACGGCCAAGCCCGCGAGGGCGCCGACAACCAAGGCCGCCCGCTTCAGGCGGAAGCGCTTCGCCGCGCCCGCCGCCGCGGGGGCCGAACCGATCACATCGCTCGCACTGGTCGTGTCGCTCATGGATGCCTCCTCGCATCAATTGTTATACGATACATATCGTATCGAAATGCGGAGAGAAGCGCGGCGATCGAATACGAGACATGTTGTATCGCAATAGCCGAAGCGCCGAGAGCCTTCCTACGTTGGAACACGAACCGGAATTCAGGAGACAGCCATGGCGGTGGTGGGACGGCCGCGTAGCGACGAAAGCCATAGGGCCATTCTGCAGGCGGCCTATGACCTTCTGGCCGAAGACGGGCTTTCCGGCTTCACGTTCGAGCGGGTCGCGGCCCGGGCCGGCGTCTCGCGCAGCACCATCTATCGCTGGTGGCCAAGCAAGGGTGCGCTCGCCGCGGAGAGCGCGCTGCGCGCGCTGTCGGCCGAAGTCGCGTTCACGCCCGGCCCCTCACCGATCGAGAATTTCCGCCGGCGCCTTCAGTTCGTCGCCGCCGCGCTCAAGGGCCGTACCGGGCGGATCATCGCCGGCATGCTGGCTGAAGGGCAGCAGGATCCGGAGACGATCGACATCTTCGCCGAGGGCTATCTGGAGCCCGCCCGCGGCAACCTGCGCGCCCTGCTGCGGCAGGCCATCGCCCAAGGGCAGCTCCGCAGCGACTTCGACGTCGAGATGGCAATCGATGTCTCGTTCGCGGCGCTCTACCACCAGCTGCTGCTGCGCCGCCCGCTCGACGAGAGCTGGGTCGACCGGCTGCCGAACCTCATCTTGAGTGGCAGCTTGGCCGGCGTTGCCCAGGCTTGAGCGGCAGGGAGCTGCCGTGTGCCTGCCGGCGCCCCGGTCAATATGGAGCGTCTCCTATCGCATTGACTCGCCAAAGCGGTTCCAGGCTAGTTGGCGCCGTCGGTGGAACGAGGGCGATCATGGGGACAGCAGGACGACCGCGCAGCGAGGAGAGCCACAAGGCCATCCTGCAGGCGGCCTACGACCTGCTGCATGAGGGGGGCTTTGCCCGCTTCACGTTCGAGCGGGTCGCGGCCCGGGCCGGCGTGTCGCGCAGCACCATCTATCGCTGGTGGCCGAGCAAGGGCGCACTCGCCATGGAAAGCGCGTTCGACGCGCTGTCGGTCGAACTCGCGTTCGAGCCCTCCCGTTCGCCCGTCGACAATTTCCGCACGCGCCTCAGGCTCGTCGCCGTCGCGCTCAAGGGCCGGCCGGGGCGCATCATCGCCGGCATGCTGGCCGAAGGGCAGCAGGATCCGGGTACCATCGAGATCTTCACGAAGCTCTATATCGAGCCTGCGCGGCGCATTACGCGCGCCCTGCTCCATCAGGCCGTCGATGAGGGCTTCCTCCGTCCGGATTTCGATATCGAGATGGCGATCGACATCGCGTTCGGCGCACTCTACCACCAGCTATTGCTCGGCCGGACGCTGGAACGGGACTGGATCGACCGGCTGGTCGACTTCATCTTCCGTGGCGCGCTGATCGAGCCCAGCCCCATTCCAAACTAGGGCCGGCGTCGATCGGCGCTCGGAGAGCTTTATCTCGAAGGGCGCCTCTGCTCCGCCGCCCGGTCGATGACTGGCGCAGCACCGCCCGACGGCAAGGTGTCCGGCGCTTTTATTTTCGCGAGAAACTATTGGGGCAAGACAACGCCCAGCAGATACAATAGTTCATTGTGAACCATTGACGCAAGCCATTGACCGTCACCTCAAACGGTGGTGTAACGCTATAGAATATAAAGATTTTTTGGCAACCCCGCCAAAGCACGCCGCATTCAAAGCCCCCACTCACCACAGCAGCCACCTGGCCAGCGTTTTTCTGCAAAACGTGGTCGAATCGTGAAAGAGAAAAAGCGGATCGTAGCCCCTTATTGACGCCTGCGCGCATCGCCGCGGGAGAGCCCGGCGCCGCTTTCGTATCGGAGGAAGGGACCATGCAGCCGAGACTGAACCCCTACCAGGCCGCTCCGGAGGCGATGAAGGCGCTGATGGCGCTGGAAACCTACGTCCAGGGCTGCGGCCTTGAACCAGCACTGGTCGAACTGGTCAAGACCCGGGCGTCCCAGATCAACGGCTGCGCCTATTGCATCCACATGCATACGCATGATGCCCGCACGCGGGGCGAGTCGGAAGAACGGCTCTATCTGCTCGACGCCTGGCGCGAATCGCCGCTCTACACCGAGCGCGAGCGGGCGGCCCTCGCCTGGACGGAGGCGACGACGCTAATCGCCAAGACCCATTCTCCGGATACGGTCTATGAGCAGGCACGCAAGCATTTCGACGAGGGCGAACTGGTCAAGCTGACCATGCTGATCGCTACGATCAACGCCTGGAACCGCATCGCAATCAGCTTCCGTTCCGTCCACCCGACGAAATCCACCCACGCCGCCTGACGGCCCGACCGGGGAGACGCCTATGACGAGATCGCGGCGGGATCGGGTGCAGCACCTGCTGTTCGGACTGGCGATCAGCCTGTTGCCGTCGGTCGCTGGCGCGGCGGCCCCGCCGGATCGTGCGCCCGACACCATGGCCGCGCGCGTGCTGGCCTGCGCCCCCTGCCACGGCGCCGAAGGCCAGGGCACCAAGGACGATTATTTCCCGCGCATCGCCGGCAAGCCCGCGGACTATCTTTACAACCAGCTCTCCGCCTTCCGCGACGGTCGGCGGAAATACGCGCCGATGAACTATCTGCTGGAATACCTGCCCGATTCCTATCTGCGGGAGATCGCCGAGTATTTCGCCGCGGAACGCCCGCCCTATCCGACGCCCGAGGCATCGCCCGCAAGCAAGGCCGTACTCGCCCACGGCAAGGCACTGGTCACCGGCGGCGATCCGGCGCGGGAGATTCCGGCCTGCGCCAACTGCCACAATCCGTCCTTCACCGGGATGCAGCCGGCGATACCGGGCCTGGTCGGGCTGCACGCCCACTACATCAGCGCGCAGCTCGGCGCCTGGCGCTACGGCACACGCACGGCGGCCGAGCCCGACTGCATGCAGATCGTGGCCGGCCATCTGTCCGAAGCGGACGTGACCGCGATCGCGGCCTATCTCTCGTCCCTGCCCGCGCCCGCCGATCCGTCGCCCGTGCCGGCCGGGTCGCTGCCCATGCCGCTCGCCTGCGGCAGCGAGCCGTTGAAGTGAAGGAGCGGGTCATGGGATATCTCGCCACGTCCCTCAGCGCCGTCCTCGTCGGTCTGGCGCTGGCGCTGCCCGCGAAGGCCGTCGCCCAGGACCAGCCGGCCGCCGATGCCGCGACGATCGCCCGCGGCAAATACCTCTCCGATGCCGGCGACTGCGTCGCCTGCCACACCCAGCCGGGCGGCACGCTGTTCGCTGGCGGCCGGCCGATGGCGACGCCGTTCGGCACGCTCTATTCGTCCAACATCACGCCCGACCCGGACACCGGCATCGGCAAATGGTCGGCCGACGATTTCTACGGCGTCATGCACACCGGCCGCTTCCCGGACGGCAGCCTGCTCTATCCGGCCATGCCGTTCGGCGCCTATACCAAGGTGACGCGCGCCGATTCCGACGCGATCTTCGCCTATCTCAGGTCCGTGCCGGCGGTGAAGCATCCCGATCACCCCCAGGATCTGCGCTTTCCCTACAACAATCGCTCGCTGGTGCTCGGTTGGCGGACGCTATTCTTCACCGAGGGCGAGTACCAGCCGGACGCCGCGAAATCCGACGAATGGAATCGCGGTGCCTATCTGGTCCAGGGCCTCGGCCATTGCTCGATGTGCCATACGGCGATCAACGCGCTCGGCGGCAGCTCAGAGTCCGAGGCGTTCCAGGGCGGCTTGATCCCGATGCAGGATTGGTACGCGCCGTCGCTGACCTCGAACAAGGAGGCGGGCCTGGGCGACTGGAGCATGGCCGACATCACGGACCTGCTCCGGACCGGCGTGTCCAAGCGCGGCGCCGTCTACGGCCCGATGGCCGAGGTCGTCTACGACAGCCTGCAGTATCTGTCGGACGAGGACATCAAGGCGATGGCGACCTACCTCAAGGGACTCGCGCCGCATCAGGCGCAGGAGAAGGTGGCACCGACCACGACGACGGCCGAGAGCAGCCTGCTGTTCCGGCTCGGATCCAAGATCTACGACGCGCAATGCGCCGTCTGCCATGGCGCGCAAGGCCGCGGCAAGCTGCCGGAGTTCCCGCCCCTGGCCGACAACCAGTCGATCCAGATGAGCTCCGCGGTCAACCCGATCCGCATGGTGCTGAACGGCGGCTATCCGCCGGGCACCGCCGGCAATCCCCGTCCCTATGGCATGCCGCCCTTCGCCCAAACCCTGTCCGACGACGAGGTCGCTGCGGTCGTGACCTTCATCCGCACCGCCTGGGGCAACCGCGGCAGCGCGGTCTCTGCGCGCCAGGCGAACGAATTGCGCTCGGCACCCCTGAACTGAGAGGCATGATGCTCAATTCTCCTGCCCCGACCCCGATCGAGCCGGCCGCCCAGGACGCGGCGGTCGAGCGGATCGTCCAGGCCGGGCCCTGGGGCGCCATCGCGCTCGCCGGCTGCGCCACGGCGATCGTCATCGCCCTCTGGTTCGCCTTCTACTTCATCGTCTTCCTGCCCCGGGGCACGATCCAATGACGGCCGAGCCGGATTCCCACGACGTCTCCGTCCGCATCGAGAAGCGCTGGGCGGCACTGGCCACGGGCCTGATGGTGCTGCTGATCGCGGTCACAATCTACACCGGGCTGCACTGGGCGATGATGCCGCCGTCGCGGGTCGAGACCGCCGATCCGCGGACCCTGCATGTCTCGGGCGAGTTCATCGAAAGCAATCTCGGCACGGCGACCGAGGCGAACGGCTCGGTGACGGTGCGCCTGCTGGCCCAGCAATATTCCTTCACGCCGCAGTGCCTGCTGGTGCCCGCCGGCACGCCCGTCACCTTCCGCGTGACCAGCGCCGACGTCGTCCACGGCTTCCTGATCGAGCAGACCAACATCAACACGATGGTGGTGCCGGGCTATGTCTCGACCTTCCACTCGACGTTCGACGCACCGGGCGAGCATGCCATGCCCTGCCACGAGTTCTGCGGCACTGGCCACCAGGGAATGTGGGCGAGGGTCAAGGTCGTCGACAAGGCCGAATTCCAGAAAATGAAGTCCGGCACGGGGAGATTGAGCTGTGTTGACCAATAAGCGGCTCGTCCTCGCCCATTTCTGGCTCGCCTTCGGCACCTTCGGCCTCGCCCTGCTGCTGGGCGCCTGGCAGATGTACGTCCGCAGCCCGCTTTCCCCGGCGATTGACGATCCCGAGCTCTACTACCGCTCGGTCACCGCCCACGGCACGATCATGGGCTACGTCTTTCCGACGCTCGTCGCCATGGGCTTCGGCTATGCCATCACCGAGCTGGCCTTGTCGAAGCCGCTGGTCGGGCGCCGCTGGGCTTGGGCCGGCTTCGGGCTGGTCCTGGTCGGCGCGGTCATGGCGATGGTGCCGGTGGCGCTCGGCCGCGCCTCGGTGCTCTACACCTTCTATCCGCCGATGGTCGGCGACGCGTTCTATTACATCGGCGTCGTCCTGGTCGTCGTCGGCTCCTGGATCTGGGTCGCGCTGATGTCGATCAACCTCGGCATCTGGAAGCGCGAGAATCCGGGCAAGCCGGTGCCGCTCGCCATGTTCGCCAATGTCGCGGGCTCCTACCTCTGGGGCTGGACCGCGGTCGGCGCGGCACTCGAGCTCTTGTTCCAGATCATCCCGGTGGCCGTCGGCCTCAAGACGACCATCGACGCCGGGCTGGCGCGCGTCTTCTTCTCCTGGACGCTCCACGCCATCGTCTATTTCTGGCTGATGCCGGCCTATATCGCCTTCTACACCATCATCCCCCGGGCGATCGGCGGCCGGCTCTACAGCGACACCATGGCCCGGATCTCGTTCGTGCTGTTCCTGGTCGTGGCCATGCCGATCGGCATCCATCACCTGTTTGCCGATCCGCAGGTCGGGTCCGGCTTCAAGGTCATCCATTCCGTCTTCACCGCGATCGTCGCGATCCCGACCCTGCTGACGGTCTTCACCATCTGCGCCTCGGTCGAGATCGCCGGGCGCTTGAGGGGCGGCACGGGTCTCTGGGGCTGGATCCGGGCGCTGCCCTGGGACAACCCGCTGATGCTGGCGGTGACCTTCTCCTTCATCATGCTGGGATTCGGCGGTGCCGGCGGCATCATCAACATGAGCTACCAGCTCGATTCCACCATCCATAACACCCAGTGGATCACCGGCCATTTCCACCTGATCTTCCCGGGCGCGATCGTCATCATGTATTTCGCCATCGCCTATGACCTGTGGCCGCACCTGACCGACCGGGCACTCGAAAGCCTCGGCCTGATGCGGCTGCAGTTGTGGCTGTGGTTCGTCGGCATGATCCTGCTGACCTTCCCCTGGCATTATGTCGGCATCCTGGGCATGCCGCGGCGCATGGCGGTCTACGACTACACCAACCCGGCCGTGGCACCCCAGGCGCTGTCGGTTGTAGCCTCGGCGATCGGCGGCTTCATCCTCGCCGCCTCCGGCATCCTGTTCATCGCCATCCTCGCCCGCGGCCATCGCACGCGCCGGGCGCCGGCCCCGAGCTACCGCTTCAGTGTCGCCCTGCACGAGCCCAAGACGATACCCATTGCGCTCAACGGCTTCGCGCTGTGGCTGGCGCTGATGGTCGGCCTGACGGTGGTGAACTACGGCTACCCGATCGCGCAGCTGATGGCGCTCGACGACACCTCGGTCCCGGCGATCCGGATCGGAGGCCCGCGGTGACGACCGAACCCCTGTTCTCGCTCCGCAATCGCTGGTTCGTCGCCAGCGTCGGCTCTGCCGTCGCGATCTTCGTGCTCTCGGCCGTCGTCGGTTTCATTTGGCTGCCGACAGCCCAGCCCGACGCGGGGTTCCAGGGGCTGTGGAACGCCATCTGCAGTGCTGCCGGTGTGCCGCAGAGCTGGCTGCGCTCGACGCCGGTGCCGGAGACCCGCGTCACCTCGACCGTCGTCGTCACGCCCCAGATGCTGGACAATCTCGACGCTCAATCCATCGGCCGCGGCGCCACGCTCGCCTTGAAATGCACCATGTGCCACGGCGCGCGCGGGCTCAGCGAAGCGGACTCGCCGAACCTCGCCGGCCAATATGCCGCGGTCGTCTACAAGGAGCTGCAGGACTTCAAGATCGGCGCGCGCACCAATGCGGTCATGGCGCCGATGGTCGCCGACCTGAGCGACCAGGACATGGCCGACCTCGCCGCCTATTATGCCTATCTGCCGCGCCTGCCCGGCTATCACCCGACGCCCGGCCAGGTGGCGCCATCGATCGTCGTGCATGGCGCACCGATGCGCAACATCCCGCCCTGCGCCGCCTGTCACGGCGGGCTCGACGTCAAGACCGGCAGCCCCTGGCTCGAGGGCGAGTCGCCGGTGTACCTCAAGGCGCAGCTCGAGGCCTTTGCGTCGGGCGCGCGGCACAACGACATCAGCGGCCAGATGCGCAACATCGCCCGCCAGATGACGCCGGCCGACATCGACGCCGCCGCGCAATATTACTCGAACCAGCCGCCCGGAGACCGCTAGGCCGGCTTCACCCCGAAGTGATGTCACAAAAAATTCGTCGTTTTAGTTACATCATGATCCCGTCCGCAACTATGCTGCGCACCACGATGATGCGCGTTAGGCGGTGGGATTCGGATTGATGGCGTCGCGACGTTCCTTGCTTCTGCTCGCCGGTGCGGCACTGGCCTGCGTCGGTATCTCGACATCCAAGGCGGCCGAGCCGGCGCCCCCGATCGCCATCGTCTACGACACCAACGAGAACCCGCCATTCACCTATGGCGTCGGCACCGACACGGATCCGAAGAAGCCGGGCCTGGTGATCGAGCTGCTGCAGCAGGCCTCGGCCCACGCCGGCATTCCCGTCACCTTCACCCGCGTGCCCTGGGCGCGCGGCCTGCAGATGGTCGAGGCGGCCCAGGCGGACGCCATCTTCATGTCCAGCTACACGGAGGACCGCCTGCGCTATGGCGTCTATCCGATGAAGGACGGCAAGCCGGACGCGGCGCGCAAGCTGGTCGATCTGTCCTATTGGCTCTATGTGCGCAAGGACTCCGGCATCTCCTGGGACGGCAAGACCATCACCGGCCTCCAGGCGCCGGTCGGGGCGACCACCGGCTATGCCGTGGTGCCGATGCTGCGGCAACTGGGCATCGCGGTCGAGGAGGACCCGATCCATCTGCGCAATCTGCACAAGCTCGAGAGCGGCGCTATCGACGCCTATGCCGAGCTTCAGGCCCATGTCGACGGGCTGATCCGCGCCTATCCCCGGATGTTCCAATCGATCGTCAAGCTGACGCCGTCGATCCGCACCACGGCCTATTACCTGATGTTCTCCAAGGCCTTCTACGCCGCCCGGCCCGAAGATGCCGAGCGGGTGTGGGACGCCATCGCCTGGGTCAACGCCCAGGCCACGTTCCAGGACATGGTCCGCGAGAAATACACCGAATAGTCACTCCCGCGCTTCCAGCGCGGTGATTTTTGACAAATCGCAGCGGCATCCGACAATCGGCCGCCGCCCCGCTTCGCCAATATTCTGAGGAGGCAGACGACGCCAGACCCGGCTGGCACCGGCCATCGCCCATCGCGGTCGGAAGAACTTTGCCCAAAGCCCGCAGCAAAGGATTTCAGATGATGGCGATGCGTTTGACGGCTTCCGAGGGATCTTCGAACAGTCTCAGCCGCTACCTGCAGGAGATCCGCAAATATCCGCCCCTGGCGCCGGATCAGGAATTCGGGCTGGCCAAGCGTTGGGCCGACGAGCGCGATCCGCGCGCCGCCGAGCGGCTGGTGACCAGCCATCTAGGGCTGATCGTCAAGATCGCCAACGGCTTCCGCGGCTACGGCCTGCCGCTGGCCGAACTCGTCGCCGAGGGCAATGTCGGCATGATGCAGGCGATCGAGCGTTTCGATCCCGACCGGGGCTTCCGCCTGTCGACCTATGCCATGTGGTGGATCCGGGCGGCGATCCTGGAATATATCCTGCGGTCCTGGTCGATGGTGCGGCTGTGCACGACGCCGCGGCACAAGCGGCTGTTCTTCAAGCTGCGCAAGCTGAAGGCCCAATTGCAGGCGATCGAGGACGGCGATCTCTCGCCCGAGATCGTCGCCAAGATCTCGACCCAGCTCGACGTCTCGGAAGGCGACGTCATTACCATGAACCGGCGGCTGGCGGCGCCCGACCAGTCCCTGAACGCCCCCCTCACCGCCGACGGCGACGGCGAATGGCAGGATTGGCTGGTCGACCAGTCCCCGAACCAGGAAACGACGCTCGCCGATCGGCAGGAGCTGGATGTCCGGCGTGGCCTGTTGCATCGGGCCATGGCTCAGTTGAACGAGCGCGAGCTCCATATCCTGAGCGCGCGCCGCCTGCGCGACCGGCCGCTCAAGCTCGACGAGCTGGCGACCCACTATGGTGTCTCGCGTGAGCGCATCCGCCAGATCGAGGAGCGCGCGTTCCTGAAGATCCAGGAATTCCTCGGCCTCGCCCCCGCCCGTCCCCGGCGGGCCGCACAGCCGATCTTCGCCCCGGCGCTCGCCCATCCGGCCGCGGCGAACGACGACTACCTGCCGGCGACACCCTATCCCGCAGCCTATGCGCCGCAGCCACGCGCAGACTGGCTGAAGCGGTCGGCCATGGCGGGGTAGCGTCAACGGCCTGGTACCTTGCCCCGGCTTTGCCGCGAGGGATCTAGCGCGCTTTCGGTTCGGATGTTTCCATCCGGGCGGAAAGCGCGCTAGCGTCGCGGCGATGATTTGATCGGGGGATTTACCATCTTGGGTCGTTTTAGCATCACGCTTGCCTTGTCCGTGCTGGGGATGGCAACCGCCGCCGGTGCCCGTGCGGATGCGCCGGACCCGTATCTCTGGCTCGAGGAGCTCCACAGCCCACGCGTCGATGCCTGGGTCAACGCCGAGAACGCCAAGACGCTCGACGTGCTCGAGAAGGACCCGCGCTACGCCACGCTTTATGCCCAAGCGCTCGAGATCGCCGAGGCCAAGGACCGCATCCCGACGCCGCGGTTCCTGGGCGGTGCGGTCTATAACTTCTGGCAGGACGCGGATCACGTCCGCGGCCTGTGGCGCAAGACCAACCTCGCCGACTATCGCAAGCCGGAACCGGCCTGGACCCCGGTTCTGGACCTGGACCAGTTGGCCAAGGCTGAGAAGGCGAACTGGGTCTGGCACGGCGCCAACTGCCGCCGGCCGGACGAGCGTATCTGCCTGGTCAGCCTGTCGGACGGCGGCGAGGATGCGGTGACGTCGCGCGAATTCGACCTCTCGACCGGCAAGTTCGTGAAGAGTGGCTTCATCCTGCCCAAGAGCAAGCAGAGCGCCGCCTGGGTCGGCGACGACGAGCTGCTGGTCGCGCGCGACTGGGGCAAGGGCACGATGACCACCGCCGGCTATCCCTATGTCGTGAAGGTGCTGAAGCGCGGGCAGAAGCTCGCGGCCGCGCACGAGATCTTCCGCGGCAAGGAGACCGACACAGGCGTCGACGCGCAGTCGCTCCAGGACGGCGACGGCCACAAGGCCGTGTTCATCCAGCGCAACGTCAGCTTCTTCGAGACCGAGACCTATCTGGTCAAGGGTGGCAAGGCGGTCAAGATGGCCCTGCCGCTGAAGTCCGATATCGCCGAGCTGGTCGCCGGCCGCCTGCTGGTCAAGCTCAAGGAGGATTGGTCGGCCGGCGGCAAGAGCTTCCCGCAAGGCTCGCTCGTCTCGCTCGACCTGGCGGCCGCCACGGCCGATCCGCAGCATCTGGCGCCGACGCTGGTCTATGCGCCGGGCCCGCGCCAATCCCTGGACGAGGTCGCCGCAACCCGCTCGCACCTGATCGTCACCGGCCTCGACAACGTCAAGGGGCGGGCATCGGTCTTTACGCCGGCCGCCAACGGCGGCTGGACCGAGCGCAAGCTCGACCTGCCCGACAACAGCACCATCGGCATCGTCGATACCGAGGCCCATGGCGAGGACGCGTTCTTGTCGGTGACCGGCTTCCTCGCTCCCTCCTCCGTGCTGCTCGCGGACACGGCGTCGGGCGAGTTCACGACGGTCAAGACGCTGCCGGCCAAGTTCGATGCCTCCAAGGACGTGGTCGAACAGAAGGAAGCGACCTCCAAGGACGGCACGAAGATTCCCTATTTCATCGTGCATCCGGCCGGCATGGCCTTGGACGGCAACAACTCGACGGTGCTCTACGCCTATGGCGGCTTCCTGGATTCGATCACGCCGTTCTATTCCGGCAATATCGGCAAGCTGTGGCTGGAGCGCGGCGGCGTGTTCGTGGTCGCCAATATCCGCGGCGGCGGCGAGTTCGGCCCGGCCTGGCACGAGGCGGGCCTGAAGACCCATCGCCAGCGCATCTACGATGATTTCGCCGCGGTGGCCGACGACCTGATCCAGGCCAAGGTCACGAGCCCGCGCCGGCTCGGCATCCAGGGCGGCTCGAACGGCGGCCTGCTGATGGGCGTCGAGTTCACCCAGCATCCGGAGCTGTGGAACGCGGTCGACATCCAGGTGCCGCTCCTGGACATGCTGCGCTTCGAAAAGATCGCCGCCGGCTCGTCCTGGGTCGGCGAATACGGCACGGTCGCGAATCCCGAGGAGCGCGCGTTCCTCGCCTCGATCTCGCCCTACCACAATCTCAAGCCCGGCGCGAAATACCCGGAGCCGCTGGTCTGGACCACGACCAAGGACGACCGGGTCGGCCCGCAGCACGCCCGCAAGTTCGCGGCCAGGCTCGCGGAGCTGGGCGTGCCGTATCTCTTCTACGAGGTGACCGAGGGCGGCCACGGCGCCGGCGCCAACCTCAAGGAAAAGGCCAAGACCACGGCGCTGGAGATGACCTATTTCTCCCGCAAGCTGATGGATTGACCGCTAATCGCTCGGCGCCCGTGCCCAGGTGCGGCGCCGAGCGGTCTTCAAGCCCGTCGAACGAAACGGACAATATCGACATGACCCGCCATTTTTCCGCGATCGTGACGGTCGCCATCGCCCTGTCGGCGGCGCCGGCGCTGGCGGCGGATATCCTGCCGCTCCAGCGCGGCTTCTATGTCGCGACCGACACGCCGTGCGGCGAGGCCTCGGACGCGACCATCACCCTCTATAACGGCACGTCCTTCGGCGCCGCCCATGCGCAATGCCGCAAATGGTCAAGCAAGCAGCAGCCGGACGGCAGCTATCAGGTCACCCGATCCTGCCGAACGATCGAGGGCAACCGCAGCCGATGGGCGCGTACGACCAGCTCCTACGAGGTGTTCAGCCACACCGAATTCGCCGAGACCAA
The DNA here is from genome assembly GCA_035310205.1 of Aliidongia sp. GTDB lineage: Bacteria > Pseudomonadota > Alphaproteobacteria > ATCC43930 > CGMCC-115725 > Aliidongia. The sequence goes on along the minus strand of DATGEK010000005.1, from coordinate 1,419 downwards.
CCAGTTCGGCAAGTTCACCTTCCGCCATTGCCGGCAATCCCAGCTGCCGTCGGACTGGCGGGTCGTGAACCTGGGCAAGAACGGCGCCGAGTGAGGCCCGGCAGGCCCGCACGGCCATCGGGAGGATCATCATGCGAACGACCGATGCGCCGTCGCTCGACCGGGCGAGCGTCGCGGATGCGGCCGAGATCGCCAACCTGTACTTGGCCTCCCGCGCCGATGCCCTGCCCTATCTGCGCCGAGTCCATGGCGACGAGGACGTGCGGGTCTGGATCCGGACGGTGATGCTCGCCCGCGGCGAGACCTGGGTCGCCCGCCGCGGCGACGAGATCCTGGGCTTCATGTCGCTCGTCGGGGATGAGCTGGACCAGCTCTACCTGAAGCCCGGCCACTACCGCCGCGGCATCGGCTCGATGCTGCTCGCGAAGGCCAAGGAACGAAGCCCAGGCCGGCTGCGCCTCCATACATTCCAACGGAACCTGCGGGCCCGGGCGTTCTACGAGGCCCACGGCTTTCGGATCGCCGTTCTCGGCGACGGTGCGCAAAACGAGGAAGGCGAGCCGGACATCCGCTACGAATGGGCGGCGAGCGACGCGTGACTCGCTCCTTGATCAGGAGAGCAAACCGAGCATGTCGAAGATGCCCACGGTCAGCAGCATCGCGATCCCGCCGCCAGCGATGAGCAGCAACTCCGAGGCCCCCGACAGGCCGTGGTCGAGCAACGCCCGCGCCTGGGCGGCAGGGGCCTTCTTCGAGGGAACGAGACGCATGATGTGCTCCTGACGCCCTGGCTATGGACGGCCCCATCGTCTCCCCGAAGCGTTAACGCGACCTGACAAAGCGGCCGGTGGGGGGCGTCAACGGCGCGCGCTGATTGCGACCGCACAACCTGTGATTTATATCATACGTAAATACCATCTGAGCGATCTAGTTTGGGCCGACAACAGGGAGGAAGCTGTCATGTCGGCCAAACCTTTGAACGTCACGCTGAAGCTCTCGAACCTTCATTGCGTTACCGAAACGGACCAGTGGGGCGGCTCGGCCGAACCCTACATCTGGACGGTGTTCTTCAAGATCGACGGCGACCTGGTCACCCACAACTTCCACCCGACGGTCGTCACGACGTCGGGCAATCAGGCCGACCTGCCGAACCAGGACGTGGATGCGGGCGAGAACAACCCGATCCCCGCCAAGCTCGGCCTGTTCAACACCACGCTGAAGCCCCTGCCCCTGCCCGGCAAGGAAGGGGCGAGCATCATCGGCTGCGTGGCCGTCGTGATGGAGCAGGACGACACGGCAGCCCATGCCATCGCCAAGGGCCATGCCGCGCTGAACGCGTTCGTCGCTGCAACCCTGCAGAAGTTCGTCGACAAGGCCGTTTCGACCGGTCAGATGCCGACGGACAACGATATCAAGGGA
>DATGEK010000004.1:0-103270 GCA_035310205.1 Aliidongia sp. | reverse complement strand
AAAACCAACTCCCATGGTGTGACGGGCGGTGTGTACAAGGCCCGGGAACGTATTCACCGCGGCATGCTGATCCGCGATTACTAGCGATTCCAGCTTCATGCTCTCGAGTTGCAGAGAACAATCCGAACTGAGACGGCTTTTTGAGATTTGCTAAGGGTCACCCCGTCGCGTCCCACTGTCACCACCATTGTAGCACGTGTGTAGCCCAGCCCATAAGGGCCATGAGGACTTGACGTCATCCCCGCCTTCCTCCGGCTTGTCACCGGCGGTTTCTTTAGAGTGCCCAGCTTAACCTGATGGCAACTAAAGATAGGGGTTGCGCTCGTTGCGGGACTTAACCCAACATCTCACGACACGAGCTGACGACAGCCATGCAGCACCTGTGTGGAAGCCAGCCGAACTGAAGGACCCTGTCTCCAAGGCCCATACTTCCCATGTCAAGGGTTGGTAAGGTTCTGCGCGTTGCGTCGAATTAAACCACATGCTCCACCGCTTGTGCGGGCCCCCGTCAATTCCTTTGAGTTTTAATCTTGCGACCGTACTCCCCAGGCGGTGTGCTTAAAGCGTTAGCTGCGACACCGAAAAACTATGTTTCCCAGCGTCTAGCACACATCGTTTACGGCGTGGACTACCAGGGTATCTAATCCTGTTTGCTCCCCACGCTTTCGCGCCTCAGCGTCAGTGTCGGTCCAGTGAGCCGCCTTCGCCACTGGTGTTCTTCCCAATATCTACGAATTTCACCTCTACACTGGGAATTCCACTCACCTCTCCCGAACTCAAGCCATACAGTATCAAGCGCAATTCCTAGGTTGAGCCCAGGGCTTTCACGCCTAACTTGATTGGCCGCCTACGCGCCCTTTACGCCCAGTAATTCCGAACAACGCTAGCCCCCTTCGTATTACCGCGGCTGCTGGCACGAAGTTAGCCGGGGCTTCTTCTGCGGGTACCGTCATCATCGTCCCCGCCGAAAGAACTTTACAACCCTAAGGCCTTCATCATTCACGCGGCATTGCTGGATCAGGCTTGCGCCCATTGTCCAATATTCCCCACTGCTGCCTCCCGTAGGAGTCTGGGCCGTGTCTCAGTCCCAGTGTGGCTGATCATCCTCTCAGACCAGCTACCGATCGTCGGCTTGGTAGGCCATTACCCCACCAACTACCTAATCGGACGCGGGCCCCTCTCTCGGCGATAAATCTTTCCCCCGTAGGGCGTATCCGGTATTAGCTGCAGTTTCCCGCAGTTATTCCGAACCAAGAGGCAGGTTCCCACGTGTTACTCACCCGTGCGCCACTAAGGCCGAAGCCTTCGTTCGACTTGCATGTGTTAGGCATGCCGCCAGCGTTCGTTCTGAGCCAGGATCAAACTCTCAGGTTGAACTTCCGATCCGCGCCCCAAGGCTCAACACCCTAGGACACAAGACCAAAGCCCTGCTCCGATCCGACTGCATTACATCACTTGGCTTACCAAGAATGCGTCAGCCAACCGTCGCGTGTTACCCACGCGCCGCCGCCTGCGCATCCCTTCCAATTCCAACAATGTCAAACAACAGCCCGCCTTCTTCACCAACACTCTGCTTCGTCAGCAGCGCCGGCACCGTCAGCGGAGGCAGGCTTTTATTCCCGCCGATCCATCATGTCAACACACTTTCTTCGGCTCTTTTGCCGCCTTCCTTCCCGACCTTTCGGAGACGAAAAGAAGAGGACCGGGGATCACTCCCAGGTCCTGGGCAACCGCGTCAGCGCGTCGTTGATGAAAAGAATATGACGCCTCCCATCCCAAACGTCCACCCCATTCCGCCACATCATCGTGCAGAGCTTCGATGCAGGAAGCGGGGATTGACGCCTTCGGCACCGCCGTCGCATGCGCGGCGGCGGTGCCGAGTCGCCTACTCAAGCGGCGCTGCGGATTTCCTCGAGCTTGAGGCCCAGCCGGTCGCCCGTGACCTTGATGATGTCGCCCTCGCCGAGCGAGCCATCGAGGATCATCTGGGCCAGCCGGTTCTGCAATTCCCGCTGGATGACGCGCTTCAACGGCCGCGCGCCGTAGACCGGGTCATAGCCTTCCTGGGCCAGCCATTCCCGGCCGCTCGGCTCCAGGTCGAGCGTCAGGTGCCGGTCCTGCAGCATGGACCTGAGCCGGGCGATCTGGATGTCGACGATCGCCCCCATGTCGTCGCGCGACAGGCGGCGGAACAGCAGCACCTCGTCCAGCCGGTTCAGGAACTCCGGCCGGAACGCCTGGCGCACCGCCTCCATCACCTCGGCCCGGATGCTGTCGATCGCCGTGCCGTCCGGGTGGTTGGCGATGATGTCGCTGCCGAGGTTCGAGGTCAGCACGATCAACGTATTGCGGAAATCGACCGTGCGCCCCTGGCCGTCGGTCAGGCGGCCGTCGTCCAGCACCTGCAGCAGGATGTTGAATACGTCGGGATGCGCCTTCTCGACCTCGTCGAACAGGATCACCTGATAGGGCCGCCGCCTGACCGCCTCGGTCAGCGCGCCGCCCTCGTCGTAGCCGACATAACCCGGGGGCGCGCCGATCAGACGGGCGACCGCGTGCTTCTCCATATATTCGGACATGTCGATCCGGAGCAGCGCCGCCTCGTCGTCGAACAGGAATGAGGCGAGCGCCTTGGTCAGTTCCGTCTTGCCGACGCCGGTCGGGCCCAGGAACAGGAACGAGCCGATCGGCCGGTTCGGGTCCTGCAAGCCGGCCCGGGAGCGGCGCACGGCATTGGCCACGGCCACGACGGCCTCGTCCTGGCCGACCACGCGCTTTTCGAGCTCGGTCTCCATGGCGAGCAGCTTCTCGCGCTCGCCGGCCAGCATGCGGTCGACCGGGATGCCGGTCCAGCGCGAGACGATGCCGGCGACATGCTGCTCGGTCACCGCCTGCTCCAGCATCTTGTCGCCGCTGTGGGCTTCCGCCTCCTTCAGCTTCGCCTCGAGCTCGGGGATGCGGCCGTAGGTCAGCTCGCCCGCCTTGGCCCAATCGCCCTGGCGCTGCGCCTGCTCGAGCTGGGTCCGGGCCTGGTCGAGCTGTTCCTTCAGCTTGCTGGCGCCGGCGAGCTTGTCCTTCTCGGCCTGCCACTGGGCGGTCAGCGAGGCGCTCTTCTCCTCGAGCTCGGCCAGTTCACTCTGCAGCCGCCCCAGCCGTTCCTGGGAGGCCGGATCGCTTTCCCTGGCCAGCGCCTCGCGCTCGATCTTCAGCTGCACGATGCGCCGGTCGAGCTCGTCGATGTTCTCCGGCTTAGAATCGACCTCCATGCGCAGGCGCGAGGCGGCCTCGTCGACCAGGTCGATCGCCTTGTCCGGCAGGAAGCGGTCGGTGATGTAGCGGTTCGACAAGGTGGCGGCCGCGACGATGGCGCCATCGGTGATGCGCACGCCGTGATGCAGCTCGTACTTCTCCTTGAGGCCGCGCAGGATCGAGATCGTGTCGACCACGGTCGGCTCGGCGACGAACACCGGCTGGAACCGTCGGGCGAGCGCCGCGTCCTTCTCGATATGCTTTCGATATTCATCGAGCGTGGTCGCGCCGACGCAATGCAGCTCGCCGCGCGCCAGCGCCGGCTTCAGCATGTTGGACGCATCCATGGCGCCGTCGGCCTTGCCGGCGCCGACCAGGGTGTGCAGTTCGTCGATGAACAGGATGATGCGGCCGGCCTCGTGCGAGATTTCGGCCAGCACCGCCTTCAGGCGCTCCTCGAACTCGCCGCGGTACTTGGCGCCGGCGATGAGCGAGCCCAGGTCGAGCGAGACCAGCTTCTTGTCCTTTAGGCCCTCGGGCACGTCGCCATGGGCGATCCTGAGCGCCAGCCCCTCGATGATGGCGGTCTTGCCGACACCGGGCTCGCCGATCAGCACGGGATTGTTCTTGGTCCGGCGCGCCAGCACCTGGATCGTCCGGCGGATTTCCTCGTCGCGGCCGATGACCGGGTCGAGCTTGCCATCGCGCGCGGCCTGGGTCAGGTCGCGACCGTATTTCTTCAGGGCGTCGTAGCCCGCCTCGGCATTCGAGGAATCGGCGGGCCGGCCCTGGCGGATCTGCTCGACCGCATGATTGAGCTTCTGCGGCGTGACGCCGGCGCTCTTCAGCGCATCGGCCGCAGCACCCGGCGCGAGCGCAAGCGCCAACAGCATACGCTCGGCCGTGACGAAGCTGTCGCCGGCCTTCTTCGCCTGCTCCTCGGCATTGTCGAGCACGCGCGCGAGCTCGGGCCCCAGATAGACCTGGCCGGCGCCGGAACCTTCGATGCGCGGCAGCTTGTCCAGCGCCGCCTCGACCGCGCGCAGGGCCGCCGCGGGATCGCCGCCGGCGCTGCGGATGAGGTTGGCGGCCAACCCTTCATTGTCGTCGAGCAGAGTCTTCAACAAATGCTCAGGCATCAGGCGCTGATGGTTGCGCCGCTGCGCCAAACCCTGCGCAGCCTGAATGAAGCCTTGGGATCTCTCCGTGAACTTTTCGATATTCATACTGTCTCCTTCCGGTGCCCGAAGCACACCAATCCGGACCGCCATCTGCAGCGATGCGCGGTCCGACCCGGTGAGGGATATGGGCGCCCGGCCCGGCCGTCGCAAGACGATGTGACACGTTCCGGACGAAGTCGCTTTGCGCTATCGCAAGGCAGGATCTGCGGCGAAGAATGGCGCGGCGGCCGCGCGGATCGCCAAGGGGGAACTTGACGTGCAACGAATGCGACATCGGCGCGATGCCCGGACGACCCGGCAAGCCGGCCTCACGCTGCTCGCCGGCCTGGTCGTCCCGTTCCTGCTGGTCGCGGTCGCCCCCGCCCGCCTCGGACGCTGGCCGTCGCTCGACTTGCGCATGCCGATCGAATTGCTGGTGCTGGCGGCGATCATTTCCCTGGCGCCGCTCGCCCATGGCCGCTGGCCGGCGGCGCTGCGCTGGCTGGCCGCCCTGCTGCTGCTGCCGGTGGCCCTCGTCCATCTGGCCGACGTCGAAGGCCCGGCCCTGCTCGGCCGGGATCTCGATCTCGCCGCGGACCTGGAGCACGTGCCGTCGCTCATCGGTCTGTTCGCCGGTGCCGCCAGCCCATGGCAGGTTGCGGCTGCGGCCATCGTCGCGGTCCTGCTGCCGCTCGGCCTGATCGCGCTCATCGCCATGAGCCTCGGCGCCATCGAGCGCGGCTTGGCCGGGCTGCCCCGGCCGGCGCGCCTGGCACCGATCATCCTCGTCGTCCTGGCCATCGTGCTGACGGCCACCCTGATCGGCCCTCGGGTTCTCAGCCAGGGCGCCATCGACTCGATCGGCCGGCAGGGCACGACGGTCGCCGACGCCTGGCGGCTCGACCATGGCGACCGCGCCGGCTTTCTCGCCCGGCTCGGGCCGCCGCCCGCGGCCGAGCGCGATCTCGCCGGGCTGGGACGGCGCGACATCTACCTGATCTTCTTCGAATCCTATGGCGCGGTACTGCTCGACGATCCGGCGCTGAACCAGCGTGCGCTGCCCGCGCTCACGCGCTTTCAACAACAGCTTGCCCAGGCCGGCGTCAGCCTGCGCAGCGCGCGCATCGCGTCTCCCACCTATGGCGGCGGCTCCTGGCTCGCTCATGGCACGGTCGATGCCGGCACCTGGCTATCCAGCCAGCGGCTCTATCGGCTGGAGACGATGACCGACCGGCCGACCTGGCCGGCGATCATGACCAAGGCCGGCTGGCAGACGTTCGACATCCAGCCCGGCCTCAAGTCGCCGCTCGAGCATGCGGACTTCTGGGGCTTCGACCGGATCATCGGCGCCGACGATCTGCACTATTCCGGACCGAGCTTCGGCTGGTTCGGCATCCCCGACCAATATGGGCTGGAGCAGAGCCTGGCGCTGCCGCGCGATCCCACCCGGCCGCTGTTCGCCCAGATCGTGCTGGTGTCGAGCCACGTCCCGTTCCATCCGGTGCCGCCGGTCGTGACCGACCCGGCCGACATCGGCCGGTTCGCGACCCATCCGGAGGTGGCGCAGCTGGTGGCGATCCCGCCCGATTGGAACGACCTGGCCGGACCCTACCTGCAGTCGGTCGAGTATGACCTGACGGTGCTGGCCGACTGGCTGCCGCGGGCGCTGGGCGAGCGCGGCGTCGCGATCGTCCTCGGCGACCATCAGCCGCCGGCACTCATCGGCCATGCCAGCGCGTCCCATGACGTGCCGATCCATATCTTGTCGCGCGACGCCGCCCTGGTCCGGCGCCTGGCCGGTGCCGGCTTCGTCGATGGCGCGGTCCCGTCGGGCGAGGCCGGCACGATGGCGGAGCTGATGGGGCGCTTCCTCGACGCCGCCGCCGGGCCGGCGGACACGGCATCGCCCCCCGACCAGGCGCCCACCGGCGACGACACTCCCGAATAACTTCCGACTAATAGTCGCCCGCCTGGTAACCTATACGCGATCTTTATTTCGAATATCGCGCTATACGCTCTTGTCAATTCGCGGCCTTGGCGACGCCAATAGTTCGTTTCAACTATTGGTGAGCCAAAATGACCAGAATCTCTCAGGTAAAGCGCCTGCCCGACCAGATCACCCTCGACAAGGGACCGATCCAACTACTGGGCCAATTCCTGCTTCAGGCCGACAAGGCGGTCTATGACCGCGGCATCCGGCTCAGCCTCAATCAGGATTTCGAGCAACTGCGGGCGGTGAACGAAGGCGCCCGCGCGAGCTGGGGCAAGCTCGTGCCGATCTTCAACCCCGAGCACAGCGATCTCGACCCAACCAATTCGTTCTGGATTTCCGGCACGAATGCCCGGGGCGAGGTCGTCGCAACCCAGGCGGCGCGATACCTGCCGTTGCAGCAAAGCTCGCTGAAGGCGGAGCTGAATTCGCTGCGCCTGTTCTATCGCAAGCCCGAACCGCACCTGGTGTCGGGCGAGCGCTGCGAGGTGCTGGCGCCCTCGGCCGAGCGCATTACCGGCCGGGTCGTGTTCTCCGGCGGCGGCTGGTACCACCCGAGCTGCCGCGGCTCCGGCCTGTCGAGCATCCTGCCGCGGATCTCCCGGGCCTATGCCCATTCGCGCTGGGAGACAGAGTATACGGTCAGCATGGTCGAGCCGGTGTTGACCGAGAAGGGGGTGGTCCGGTCCTACGGCTATAGCCGGGTCGAGCCGATGGTCCGGTTCCTGGGCTCGTTCAGGGGCGATCTCGATCTCCATCTGATCTGGATGGAGACCGAGGAGCTGATTCAGGACCTGACGGCCTGGCTCGCCGGCACCACCTGGAGCGGATACGAGGAACGCAAGACCGAGGCGCCGCAGACGAAGATCTCGCCGCGCGACCGCCAGGGCAGCATCAAGCGATCGTAACGACTGCGCGTGACCGGGCGCCCGGGCACGTCGATGAGGGCATCGACGAGTTCGAGCCGCGGCTGCCCGAGCTCCGCCACCTCGTGGTAGGCTCGGGCAGAGCGCGCGCCATAGGCTGGATCCGGCTGCTCCTCGAGATCGCGGCCGACCGCGCCGAGGGCCCAGCAGGAATCGAACACGCGGAAGCCAAAGCCGATATGCTCGACCAGCGCGCGGTTACGCGCCGCGCCCGCCGCGGTCATGCGCGTCAGGGTCATCCGCGGCTTCAAGGGATCGGGCATCAGCCGCAGGATCTTCTCCGGTTCCAGCTGGCCGCGCCGGCTCCGCCACAGGCGCAACAAGGCCCGCAGCGACTCCTGGCCCGAGGCCCCCAGCCGATCGAGCGAGAGCTCCTGATTGAAGAAGCTGTCGCGCTGCACCAGCGCCACCGAGGGTGCGCTCAAATCCTTGAGGCGCGCCACCGCCTCCTCGACCTGGCCGAAAATCTCGAGATAGTGGCGATGGTCGACGTGCTCGATCAGCAGGCGGTTCCAATGCTCGGTCAAGAGGAAGCGGGCGGCCGCCTCGAGCGTCCGATACCCCATCTGGCCCGCTCGCAGCGTCAGGCGGATCACGCCGTCACGGTAGCGCAGCCGAACATAGCCCATGTTGCGCACGACAAACCCGGCGAGATCGATATCCGGGCTCGCCTGGCCCAGGCGACACCGCAAGGCGATCGAGCCGTTGAGCCAGAGCTGACCATCCTGGTCGATCAAGAGATCCATCTGTCCCGCCCCGCTCATCGCGGGCCTCCCGACTGAAGATCGGTTTTATCCGGCGCTCGATGAGCCCTGAAGCAGATGTCCAGAAAAGTACCCGACAATTTGCTCGTTCTCACAGATTTACCGGTTCTTAACAGCGATTTTACAATCGTTCGCTGTAGCCTGCCAAAATCGAACAACATTAGCGGTAAATAAAATAATAATATACTAATTTTCGGGAAGATTCTTTGCATCAGTTCGATTTCCGAGCGCTATCGCCGAGCATTTTGTCACGCGAATTCTCCGATGAATTATCTATCAATAGCTGTGAAGCTTGTCACACCCGGCGGCTCGACAGGCCTGCCGACAGTCAAAAGAGCGGCCCCGTGCGTTCGCGCCGCAGGCGGGGCAGCCATCTCGCCCCTGTCCCCGCGCGCGCGAGCGCGCTATGAAGACCGCCATGCTGATAATGCTTCTGGTCGTCTTTACCGATCTCGTCGGATTTGGCGTCGTCATCCCGCTGCTGCCGTTCTACGGCGAACATTTCGGCGCCTCGCCGCTGACGGTAACGATGCTGCTGTGCACCTATTCCGGCTGCCAGCTCGTGGCGGCGCCCCTATGGGGACGCCTGAGCGACCGGATCGGTCGGCGACCGATCGTGCTGATTAGCACCGCGACGTCGGTTCTGGCCTATACCTGGCTCGCCTCGGCCGACGCGCTCTGGATGCTGTTCGCGACGCGTGCGTTGCAGGGCATCAGCGCCGGCAACATTTCGGTCGCCCAAGCCTATATCGCCGATATCACCACTCCGGAAAATCGCGCGAAGGGCATGGGCATGATGGGCGCCGCTCTTGGCCTCGGCTTCATCGTCGGACCCGCGATCGGCGGCCTACTCGGCGGCGGCGATCCGAGCGCGCTCACCGTGGCACTGCCCTCCTATGCTGCCGCCGGGTTTTCGACACTGGCACTGCTGCTGGCATTCGCCCGCCTGAAGGAGTCACTGCCGGCCGAGCAACGGGCCGCGGCCGCGCGCAATCGGCCGGGGCGCATCGCCCAGATCCGCGACGCGCTCGGGCGGCCGAACCTGCGCCGGCTGATGATCCTGTTCTTCACGACGACCTTCGCCTTCGCCGGCATGGAATCGACTTTCGCGCTCTGGGCGCTCGCGCGGTTCACTTGGGGGCCGCGCCAGGTGGGCGAACTGTTCGCCATGGTCGGCATCGTGCTCGTGCTGATCCAGGGCGGCCTGATCGGCCGGTTGACGCGCCGCTTCGGCGAAGCGCGTATGCTACGGGCCGGAACCATCACGGTCGGGCTGGGCCTGGCCCTGTTGGCTGCAGCGATGACACCCATCGTCGGCATCCTGGCCTGCAGCCTGCTGGCGCTCGGCATGGGCATGGCTCAGCCCTCGACCACCAGCCTGATTTCGCGCGAGGCCAGCGCCATCGAGCAGGGCGGCATCCTGGGCGTCAACCAGTCGGTCGGTTCGCTGGCGCGCCTGCTCGGACCGCCGACGGCCGGCATCGCCTTCACGTTCGGCGGTCCGTCCGCACCTTATATAGTAGGCGCCGCCCTGATGCTGATCTCGGCCTGGCTGGCCAGCGAGGTCGTGCGCCGCCACCGCGCAGCGGACCTCGGCGTCCTGGCGCTCTGAACGGTGTGACGCTACGGTCGGTCCGATGCGAGACCGAATCCGTACCCCCTCGACCGACCCCCGCGCACCCGCGGCGCCCCTGAAGGCGCAGCTGCGGGTGGTCCGGCATCTGGCGCCACTGCTCTGGCCGGCGGGCGAGGCGGGCCTGCGCTTGCGCGTGCTGGCGGCCTTCGCGCTCATCGTCGCCGGCAAGCTCGTCACCGTCACCATTCCGCTCATCTACAAGCAGGCGGTCGATGCCTTGAGCGGCAGCGCCGGGCCGATCGTGCTGGTGCCGGTCGCCCTCATCATATTCTACGGATTGGCCCGCATCGGCGCCCAGGCGACCGGCGAGCTGCGCGAACTGGTGTTCGCCAAGGTCGCCCAGCGCGCGATCCGGCGGGTGGCGCTGCAGGTGTTCGAGCATCTCCACGCGCTGTCGCTGCGCTTCCATCTGGAGCGGCAGACCGGCGGCCTCAGCCGCTCGATCGAGCGCGGCACGACCGGCATCGAATATCTGCTGTCGTTCACGCTGTTCAACATCGGGCCGACCCTGCTCGAGATCCTGCTGGTCTCGACCATCCTGTGGCGCCGCTACGACCTGCGCTTCGCCCTCGTCACGCTCGCGACCATCGCCTGCTATGTCGCCTGGACCATCGGCATCACCCAATGGCGGGTCCGCTTCCGGCGCGAGATGAACGAGCGCGACGGCGAGGCCAACACCAAGGCGATCGACAGCCTGCTGAACTACGAGACGGTCAAATATTTCTCGAACGAGGCCCATGAAGCCCGGCGCTTCGACCGGGCGAAGCAGGCGTTCGAGCGGGCGGCCGTGCGCAGCCAGACCTCGCTGTCGCTGCTCAATCTCGGCCAGGGCCTGATCATTTCGACCGGGCTCGTCGCCATCATGGTCCTGGCCGGCGCGGGTGTCGCCCAGCACAAGATGACGGTCGGCGACTTCGTGCTGGTCAACAGCTACCTGCTGCAGCTCTACCAGCCGCTCAACCTCCTGGGCATGGTCTATCGCAACATCAAGCAGTCGCTGATCGATCTCGAGGCCATGTACCGGCTGCTGGACGAGCCGCCCGAGGTCCAGGACCGGCCGGGCGCGCCGGCGCTCGCCCCCGGCGGCGGCCGGGTCCGGTTCGACCGCGTCGGCTTCGCCTATGATCCGCGCCGCCGGATTTTGGAAGATGTCTCGTTCGATGTGCCGGCCGGCCGCACGGTCGCGATCGTCGGGCCCTCGGGCGGCGGCAAATCGACCATCGCCCGCCTGCTGTTCCGCTTCTACGACGTCACCAGCGGCGCGATCAGCATCGACGGGCAGGACCTGCGCGACGTCTCGCAGGATTCGGTACGGCGCGCGATCGGCGTCGTGCCGCAGGACACGGTGCTGTTCAACGACACCATCCGCTACAACATCGCCTATGGCCGGCCCGAGGCGAGCGATTTCGAGATCGAGGAGGCGGCCCGGCTGGCGCAGATCCACGATTTCGTCGCCCGCCTGCCCGACGGCTACGAGACCCGGGTTGGCGAGCGGGGCCTGAAACTGTCGGGCGGCGAAAAGCAGCGCGTGGCGATCGCGCGCGTCATCCTGAAGGCGCCCGAGATCCTGATCTTCGACGAGGCGACGAGCGCGCTCGACAGCGCCACCGAGCAGGAAATCCAGGCCAGTCTGCGCCAGGTTTCGGCCGAGCGCACGACGGTGGTGATCGCCCATCGCCTGTCGACCGTCGTCGAGGCCGACGAGATCCTGGTGCTAGACCACGGCCGGATCCTCGAACGGGGCCGGCATGGCGAGCTGCTGCGGCAGCACGGCGCCTATGCCGCCATGTGGGCCCGCCAGCGCCGCGCCGCGGAGCGCGAGGCGGCCCTTGCCGAAATCCAGGCCGAAATCCAAGATTGATCCGTTTCGCTTCCCGAGTGTTGGTCATGCGCTCGGGGGGCGATCTTGATGGGCCGCCGCCCGATTGGCAGGAGTTCTCGAGCATGTCGGTCGTCCTCTGGCTCGGCCTGGGCCTGATCTTCGGATGGATCGCCGGCCTGCTCGCGGGCAACCGCGCCGGCCGCCCGACCTATCTGGTGCTGGGCGGCATCGGCGCGCTCGCCGGCGGCTTCCTGTTCTCGCTGTTCGGCGGCCTTGGCATCACCGGCAACGGTCTGCTCATGGCGATGGCCGGATCGAGCATCGTGCTGATGCTCTATCTGGGCATCTCTCGCCGCCGGACCTGACCCAACGGCTCGAAACGAGGACGCACGAACCATGACCAAATTTTTGCGCCTGCTGGTGCTGTTTCTGCCGGTCGCCGTCGTCGCCGCCGGTTGCGACGACAAGAAGGGCCCGGCCGAAAAGGCCGGTGAGTCCATCGACAATACCGTGCAGAAGGCCAAGGACGCGATCGACCCGCCGGGTCCCGTGGAAAAGGCCGGCCGTGCGGTCGACAAGGCGGTCGGCAACTAAGCCCGCTGAGGGTGTATCGTAAAAAGGCATCGGTCAAAGGACTAGCGGGTGGCGAGGGCCCCCGTTCTGCCGGGGGTCCCCATTCATGTCGACGCTGCTGACGGTCCAGCACCGGACGGTCTATCGCTATGCAAACCCGGTCGCGCTAGGCGAGCACCGGCTGATGTGCCGCCCGCGCGACAGCCACGATTTGCGCCTGATCGAGACGGGCCTCACGATCTCGCCGCCGGCGCAGGTCCGCTGGCTGCATGACGTGTTCGGCAATTCCATCGCCATCGCCAGCTTCGCCATGCTGGCGACCGAGCTCGTCATCGAATCCTCGTTCCGGGCCGAGCATTTCCCGATCGGCGCGCGCGATCTCGTGATCGAGCCCTATGCCCAGCTCTATCCGTTCAGCTATGCCGCCGAGGAGGTGCCCGATCTCGGCCGCACCTACGAACGGCACTATCCCGACCCGGACCATCGCGTCGACGCCTGGGCACGCCGCTTCGTGACCGGGACGGGCGACGGCGCCCCCAGCACCATCGACGTGCTGCTGAACATTACCCGGGCCGTCCGCAACGAATTCGGCTATGGCCGGCGCGAGGAAATGGGCACCCAGACCCCGGCCGAGACGCTCGATCTCGGCGGCGGCAGCTGCCGCGACTATGCGCTGTTCATGATGGAGGCGGTGCGCAGCCTGGGCTTCGCCGCGCGCTTCGTCTCGGGCTATCTCTATGACGAGGCGCTGGTCGGCGCCTCCGGCGGCCTGGTCGGCGGCGGCGAGACCCATGCCTGGGTCCAGGTCTATCTGCCCGGCGCCGGCTGGGTCGAGTTCGACCCGACCAACGCGCTCGCCGGCGGCCGCAACCTGATCCGCGTCGCGGTCGCCCGCGACGCGTCCCAGGCCGTGCCGCTGTCCGGCAGCTTCACCGGCAATCCCGGCGACTTCATCGGCATGGAGGTCCAGGTCACCGTGACGGCGGGTTAGAGCCGGTCGCGATCGCCCAGCACAGGGCTGGCTCCCGCCCGGGAACCGGCACCGGCCCCTGGCTTTTCGGCACGGATGGCGCCATGTTTCCGGTGCCCTGTCCCGTTGCCGAGGTTTTACCTTCAATGATCGACATGATGGATGCGCCCGTACCGCCGAAGAAGACGCGCGCCAAGCCGAACGGACCGAAGCGGATCAATCTGGCGCTCCAGGGCGGCGGCTCGCACGGTGCCTTCACCTGGGGCGTGCTCGACCGGCTGCTTGAGGACGAGCGGCTCGAGATCGAAGGCATCAGCGGCACCAGCGCCGGCGCCATGAATGCCGCGGCCCTCGCCCAGGGCTATGTCGATGGCGGCCGCGAGGGTGCCCGCGCCTCGCTCGACAAATTCTGGAACCGCATCAGCGACTTCGCCCGCTACAGCCCGATCCAGCGCAGCCTGATGGACCGGCTGATGGGCAATTGGAACCTCGATACCTCACCAGGCTATCTGCTGCTCGACACGATCGGCCGCGCCTTCTCGCCCTATCAGACCAATCCGCTCAACTGGCACCCGGTGCGCACCGTGCTGGAGGAGGAGATCGACATCCCCCGCATCCGCCGGTGCAAGAACATCAACCTGTTCGTATCGGCGACCAATGTGCGGACCGGCAAGATCCGGGTGTTCGACCGCAAGGACCTGTCGATCGACGCGCTGCTGGCGTCCGCCTGCCTGCCGACCGTGTTCCAGGCGATCGAGATCGACGGCGATCCCTATTGGGACGGCGGCTACATGGGCAACCCGGCGATCTTCCCGCTGGTCTATAATTGCGAAAGCCCGGACGTGGTGATCGTGCAGATCAACCCGGTCGAGCGCGAGGGCACGCCGCAGACCACGGCCGAGATTCTGAACCGGCTGAACGAGATCACCTTCAATTCCTCGCTGATGCGCGAGCTGCGCGCGATCGCCTTCGTCCAGCGCCTGATCCATCAGGACATGCTGCAGGGCGACCACATCCAGCGCCTGAAGCTGATGCATATCCATATGATCGGCGCCGAGGAGCACATGAAGGAGTTTGGCGCGTCGAGCAAGATGAACGCCGATCCGGATTTCCTCCGATATCTCAAGGAACTGGGCCGATCCCAGGCCGATAAGTGGCTGGCCGCGACCTTCGACAAGATCGGCAAGCACACCAGCATCGACATCAAGAGCTACCTCAGCTAGATGCCCTTTCCCGTATGATTCCGGCCATGGATGCCTCGACTTCTTCGCTGGATGCGCGCGTCGCCGCCATCGCGGCCGGCGACCGGCGGGCGCTCGCCCGCGCCATCACGCTGGTCGAATCGACCCGGCCCGATCACCGGGCCGAGGCCGAGATCCTGATCGAGCGGCTGCTGCCGCGGTCCGGCAACTCGATCCGCATCGGCCTGTCGGGCGTGCCGGGCGTCGGTAAATCGACCTTCATCGAGGCGTTCGGCCTGGCGCTGATCCAGCGCAGCCATCGGGTGGCAGTGCTGGCGGTCGATCCCTCCTCGCGCCGGACCGGCGGCTCGATCCTGGGCGACAAGACCCGGATGACCGAGCTCTCACGTGCCGAGGCCGCCTTCATCCGCCCATCGCCGACCGGCGGCACCCTGGGCGGCGTCGCCCGGCGCACGCGGGAATCGATCATCCTGTGCGAGGCCGCCGGCTTCGACGTGGTGCTGGTCGAGACCGTCGGCGTCGGCCAGTCGGAAACCGCCGTCGCCGACATGGTCGACCTGTTCTGCCTGCTGCTGCTGCCGTCGGCCGGCGACGAGCTGCAGGGCATCAAGAAGGGCATCGTCGAGCTGGCCGAACTGCTGCTGGTCAACAAGGCGGATGGCGAGCTGAAGGCGCGGGCGCAGACCGCCGTCGGCGACTACCGCGCCGCCTTGCGCCTGCTGCGGCCGCTCACCCCGCTGTGGCAGCCCGAGGTGCTGGCGGTCTCGGCCGTGACCGGCGAGGGGCTGGATCACGCCTGGTCGGTGGTCGAGCGGCACCAGGCGGCGCTCGAAGCGGCCGGCGAGAAGGCGCGGCGCCGGGCCGCCCAGGCGCAGGCGGCGCTGTGGGCCGACCTCGGCGACGGCATGATCGAGGCGCTCCGCCGTCGGCCGGCGATCGCCGAGCGCATTCCGGAGATCGAGGCCGCCGTCGCCTCGGGCACCATGACGCCGATGGCCGGCGCCCGTCGGCTGCTCGCCCTGTTCCTCGGCGAATGACGCTGCCCATCGGCTGATGCAAGCCAGCCTTTCGGTCGAATAATCGGGAAATATCCCGACTCATGTTGACGCGCCGCCCGACCTCGCGTAGATACCCCAGCCTTGTTCCGGCTGCCCTCGATGAGAGACGAGCGGCCGACACCAGTTATTGCGAAGAGACACGTCATGGCCAGAAAGTGCGAAATCACCGGCAAGGGTGTGCAGACGGGTAACAACGTCAGCCACGCCAACAACAAGACCCGCCGCCGGTTCATGCCGAACCTGCAGGTGACCTCGTTGCTGTCGGACACGCTGGGCTTTGCCGTGCGTCTGCGCCTGTCGACGAACGCGATCCGCACGATCGAGCACAACGGCGGCATCGATGCCTTCCTGCTCTCGACCGCGGCGTCCAAGCTGCCGACCGAGGCCCGTCGCCTGAAGAAGCAGATCGAGAAGGCCGCTGCCGCCAAGGCCGCGAAGGCCGCCTAAAGCAGCCTGCCGGCGCCCCTTCGCGAGGGCGCCTCTTCTTCGCACGAGATGACGAAACCGCCGGGAATCCGTTTCCCGGCGGTTTTGTTTCGTGCAGGCACCGCTGCTCTAACCCGCGGCGCGCTCGACCAGCTCGGCCTCGGGCACCAGCCAGCGCGCGAGATATTTCTCCAAGAGCTCGGCCTGGGCCGCCGGCGCGCGGAAGCCCACGTACCAGTCCGGCCGCAGCAGGTAGAGTGCTGCGTGGCGCACGCCATAGCGATCGTGCAGCAGCTGGTCGCGGTCGATCAGCACCTCGCCCGGCCACGTCTCGGGCGGCCGGTCGGTCGTGACCAGGATCGGCCGGACCCGGCGCCCGTAATCCGCCGCCACCCGCTCCGCGATCTCGGCCAGCTTGCCGCCGACGTCGGATTGATCGAGCCCGGCGAAGATCAGCAGGCTCCAGGCCTCGCCTTCGATCGCGTGGAGCAGGCGCACGGTGCGCCGGTCGGCAGCCCGCACCGCGACCCCGTCGGGCGCGCGCTCGCCCGCGATCGGGCCGATCGTGCCGCCGTGATCCTCGCTGAGCGCGCTGGTCAGATAGGAGATCGGCACCTCGCCGACCGTCCGGCGCAGCCGCTCCTGCACCGATTCGAGCCCCATGACGCTGGCGCCGAACAGTTTCATGGCGCGCTGGGCCAGATCGCCCGGCTTCACCATGCTGTGGAAACCGCGGTCGGTGAATTTCAGCAGGTCCTCGGCCACCGGCTGTCGCTCGGCACCGTAGGATTCCAGCAGCTCGGGCCGGGCCGTGCCCCGGATCACCGCGGCCAGCTTCCAACCGAGATTGAAGCCGTCCTGCATGCCGGAATTCATGCCCTGGCCGCCGATCGGCAGGTGGAGATGGGCGCTGTCGCCGACCAGGAACAGCCGGCCGGCGCGGAACTTCCCGGCGAGCTTCGGTGCGCTGCGGATGCGATTGAGCCAGCGCGGCTCGGCCAGGGTCGCGTCGGGATCGGCGATCTCGCGCAGGATCGCCTCGATCTCTTCCAGATCGGGCGCCTCGGTCTTGGCCGGATCCTGATCGGCGCGGGCGCACACGATCCGGTAGGTGCCGTCGGCGTCGAACGGGAACAGGCCGAGGAAGCGATCCTTGGTGACGAACAGGTAGCCGCGGCCGCTGGGATAGGACCAGCGCACCTCGCAATCGCTCTGTAGGAATTCGAAGCCGTCGCCGCGATCGCCCTCGAACGGGATTTCCGCCGCCGTGCGCAGTTGGCTGTTCGCCCCTTCGGCGGCGACGACGAACTGGGCCTGAATCTCGCCCGCCGTCCCGTCGGCCCGCCGCAGGCGAAGGGTGATGCGTTGCCCATCATCGAAGGTTTCCAGCGCCTCGATGCCGCGTTCGACCCGAACGCCCAATTCATCGAGCCGTTCGAGCAGCAGCCGTTCGGTCACGTGCTGGCCGATGATCCGCGGCATGGGATAGGCGCTGTCGGCGCCGCTCAGGCGGATGCCGCCCATGAACTTGCCGAAGGCGTGCAGCGAAATCGCCTCGAGCGGAAAGGCGCGCGCCACGAACCGATCGGCCAGCCCCATGGCCGACAGCATCTCCTGAGTCCGGACCTGGACGACCGCAGCCATGGAATGAAGCGTCGGTCCCGGGCGCTTGTCGATCACGCGCACGCGGACGCCGTGGCGGACCAATTCAGCCGCGGTGGTCAGCCCGGCAGGCCCCGCACCGACCACGACCACATCCGTTTCCCACGCGCCGCCTGCGTCCGTCCCCATCCGCACCCGCCTTCGATCGCACGTTCCTCGTGGCATGATCCACGAAGCGCCGTGTCGAGGCCAGCATCATGACACGTCTGGGTGGATGCGGCGCTTTGAAGCGGTCGTTCAGGCCCGCTGCACGCGGCCGGGCGGCAGCCGGATCCAGGCCCGGGTTCCGCCGCCCTCGGCCGGGTCGAGCGCCAGCCGGCCGCCATGGGCCTCGACGATCGCGCGGGCGAGCGGCAGGCCGAGCCCCAGCCCCTCGTAGCGGCGGCTCAAGGCGCCGTCCAGCTGGGCGAAGGGCTCGAACGCCCGGCGCAGATCTTCCGGTGCGATGCCGATGCCGGTGTCGGTGACGACGAGCAGCATGCCGCCGTCGGCCGCCGCCTCGGCCGCGATCGACACGCGGCCGCCGTCCGGCGTGAACTTGAGTGCGTTCGACAGCAGATGGTTCAGCACGCGGCGCATCTGCATGCGGTCGACGACCAGCCGCGGCAGCAGCGGATCGATCCGCGAATCGACGATGAGATCGCGATCGCCGATCTTGTCGATGAGCGCCCTCACGCATGGCTCGATCAGCGACCGCGGCGAGATTTCGGTCTCGTCGAGTTGCAGGCCGCCCGCTTCGACCTGGGCGAATTCCAGCACGCCATTGACCATGTCGAGCAGTTGCCGGCCGCCGTTCAGGATATCGCCCGCATGGCCGCGATAGCGCGGATCGCCGAGCGGCCCATAGAGCTCGCCCTGCAGCACCTCGGCAAAGCCGATCACCGCATTGAGCGGCGTCCGGAGCTCGTGGCTGACGGCGGCGAGGAATTCGGACTTGGTCCGGCTCGCGGCCTCCGCGCGCTCGAACGCCTCGACCGCGGCGGCCTTGGCGGCGACCTCGTCGGTGACGTCGATCAGCATGCCGTTCCACACTGTGTCGCCGCTCGCCAGACGGGTCGGCAGGGAAGCGCCGCGAATCCAGCGGCCCTCGCCCCGGACCTCGCAGCGGAAGACATGGCGCCAGGGTTCGAGCGTCTCGCGGGACCGCTCGATCGACCGGTGCAGCGCCTCGCGGTTCTCGGCCGGGACGGCCGCCAGGATCCGGTCCGCTCCGCCTGCCGTCACCTCCGAAGCCTCGAACCCGAAGACGCGGAAGCAGCCTTCGCTGATGAAGCTGTAGCGGCGTCGGCCGCGGGCATCGATCACGAACTGATAGACCACGCCCGGCACGCCATGCGCGACCGCTTCGATCACGTCATGGGCGCGGGCAACGACGGCGGCCGCCGCCCGCCGATCGGTCAGATCCTTGAGGACGCCGAGGAACCAGACGCGCCCGTCCTCCTCGATCGGATCGAGCCGCAGCTCGGCACGGAACAAGGCCCCGTCACGCCGGGCCAGGTCCAGCTCCAGGCGCAGAGGCTGGCGCTCGCGGATCGACGCCGCGATCGCCAGCCGGGCATCCCGGGTCGTGAGCGGACCGTAGAGCGCATCGAGCCCGCCGGGCAGCAGGCCCGGTGACGGATATTGCGTCCCGGCCGAGAAGGCGGCATTGACGAAGACCGGCATCCCCGTTCCGTCCGCAAGCCATGCCATCTCGTCGAGCACGCGCACGGCCGCAACCAACGCCGGCGGCGGCGCGGGTTCCAGCACATCCGGGGATCGCTCGGTCATGAGCGTGGCGGAAGATCTCGACGTGTGGCCGATGGGCGGCACGCCTCGCGACGCTCCTAGCATGGGGGTGGCGTACGGAACATCCGACGCTTTTGGCACCGATACCCCTCTCCTCCGTTTCGATCGACCGAATCGGGGGCGAAGGCCCGCTCATTAAGCATGTCATTTTAATAGAATTCAAGGCGGCTCCACGCGGAATGCTTGCCTTGACCGCGGCTTCGCCCCGAGGATCGTCGGCACCGGCATGCCGCCGGCAATAAGAATTCTCCAGGGGGAAGACCGTCGATGCAGTTCACCGTCACGCCGCTTTATGTGGCGCTAGCCGCAATCATCCTGCTGGTGCTGACCTTTCGGGTCATCCAGCTGCGCCGCCGCCTGCAGATCGGGCTTGGCACCGGGGGCGATGCGGAGATGGAACGGGCCGTGCGCAGCCACGGCAATTTCACTGAATATGCGCCGATCGGCCTCATCCTGCTGGCAAGTGCCGAACTGTCCGGAGCGGCGGGCGGCTGGGTCCACGCCATCGGCATTCTTCTGATCGCCGGCCGGGCGTTGCACGCCTGGGGCCTGGCGCATAGCCGCGGTCCATCCCTGGGCCGGTCGGGCGGCGTGGTGCTGACAGCAACGGCGATGCTGATCGGCATCGCCAGCAATCTCGCCCAGTTCCTCGGCCGCTAGAGCGATCCGGTCCGTCCTCCCGGGACGGGCCGGCGTCCGGTCAGGGGAACATGCCGCCGAGCGGGATCGAGTATTCGAGCAGGGCTTCCTCGACGCCGGGATTGCGCTGGGTGATGCCGGCGTTCGAGATATGGTGGAACGTGACGCCGATGCGCGAGGCATCGTCGAAGCGCCAGGCGATCTCGGCGCCGGTGCGGAACTCCTCGTGGGCACCCAGGTTCTTGCCGTCGCCGCGGTCCCAATAGCCGAAGGCGCCGGACGGGAACAGCACGATATGGTCGGTCAGCGCCAGGTTGATGCCGAAGCCGCCATAGGCATAGACGCCGCCGGCGCTGTTGGCTTCGACGCCGACGATCGGCCGGATGTAGAACAGTTGCGTGCCGAAGCGATATTCGCCCCGGAACACCGCATCCTTGTCTTCATGCAGAACATTGTAGGCGCCGACGCCGAGCGTCAGCAGGGCCGGATCATTTTGGGGCGAGCCGGCCTTGGCCGGACCGCTGGCAAGGCCACCGCACAGCACGAGAGCGGCTGCGGCCAGGGCCGGAATGAGGCGACGCTTCGACAAGGACTTTCTCCCCCAACAACTTGAGCGGGCTCACCATAAGCGAGCACCGCGGCTAAGCCTAGGCCGTTTCGATTTTCCGGCCGCTGCCGATCAGACGAAGCGACGCTGCATGCGGTCGAGGGCGCCGATGAGGCGCGCCCGCGTCCCGGGTTCCATCGCGGAATGGCCCGCGTCGGGCACGATCTGGTAATCGGCCTCCGGCCAGGCGCGCGCCAAGGCATCGGCGGTGACGGCCGGGCAGACCACATCGTAGCGCCCCTGCACGATCACCGCCGGCAGATGCCGGATCCGGTCGATGCCGGCAAGCAATCCGCCCGGCGGCAGGAAACCGCCGTATTTCATGTAATGGGCCTCGAGCCGCGCCAGCCCCAGGGCCAGCCGGTCCTCGCCGAAGGCGGCGATCGTGTCCGGGCTGGGCAGCAGGGTCGAGCAGCTGCCCTCGTAGGTGCTCCAGGCGCGAGCGGCCGGCAGATGGATGCGCGGGTCGGGATCGGTCAGCCGGCGATAATAGCTGCCGAGCAGATCACCCCGCTCCGCCGGCGGCAGAAACTCGGAAAACGCCCGCCATGGCTCGGGAAAGATCGTGCCCATGCCATGCAGGAACCAGTCGATCTCGCTCGGCCGGCACAGGAAGATGCCGCGAAGCACGAAGCCGAGGCAGCGTTCGGGATGGGCCTGGCCATAGGCCAGCGCCAGCGTCGATCCCCAGGAGCCGCCGAACACGAGCCAGCGTTCGATGCCGAGTCGCTCGCGCAGTCGCTCGATATCGGCGACGAGATCGGGCGTCGTATTGTCCTCGAGCGCGCCGATCGGGGTCGAGCGGCCGGAGCCGCGCTGATCGAACAGGACGGCGCGGTAGGCGGCCGGGTCAAAGAAGCGCCGATGGGTCGGCGTCGATCCCGAGCCGGGGCCGCCGTGCAGGAACACCACCGGAATGCCGTCGGGATTGCCGCATTGTTCCCAATAGATCCGATGCAGGCGATCGACCGCCAGCAGTCCGGTCTCGTAAGGCTCGACCGGCGGATGAAGGTCGCTTCGGCTCATGTTCAGGGGTCCTCGGGCGCGGGCTCGTCCAATCGTCGCGCACGAGTGTAGGGGGATCGGGGCCGGCAAGGCAAAACCCAGATTCGGTCCGCGTCCGCGCAAGCCCTTCGCCTGTGCGCTTTCCAGGACACAGCTATTCGAAAGCCGCACCTTGATTGCACTGCAACATTCACTTCGCGCCTCTATATGGTACACACGCGATCGATATGACGATTGCGCGATCATTGCCTGCCACCGGTCTGGGGTGGCTGGGCGACTCGTCTGCTATGGAGTGGGGACAATGCGGGCCTGGTACGCGGCAACGCGCGGCATGATGTTGGCTGGTTTGGTGGCGGTTGCCGGCGTGGTGCCGGCGATGGCTGCGCCGGCCGTATCCGCAACCGATCCGAGTACGGTGGTCAACAGCCTCAACGGCAACCTGCTGGCCGTCATGCAGAACGCGCAGAAGCTGGGCTACAAGGGCCGCTATGCGGCGCTGGAGCCGGTCGTGCGCCAGGTGTTCGACGTGTCCTACATGACGCGGATCGCCGTCGGCAGCGGCTGGTCGACGCTGTCGGGCGACCAGCAAGCCCAGCTGACCGACGCCTTCCGGAAATTCATCACGGCAACCTATGCCCGCCGCTTCGACGGCTATTCGGGCGAGAAATTCGTCACCGACGGTGCCAAGCCGATGGGCGACTCGACCCTGGTCGCGACCCGGCTGATCAAGTCGGATGGCGAGCCGGTCGTGCTCAACTACCTGACCCACCGGGACGAAGGGCAGGACGGTCACTGGCAGGTGGTCGACATCTACCTGACCGGGACGATCAGCGAGATGGCCACGCGCCGCTCGGAATTCGCCTCGGTGTTCCGCCGCTCGGGCTATGACGGCCTGCTGCAGGTTCTCGTGCAGAAGGTCGGGCAGATCGAAACCGAATCCCACGTCTCGTGACTGACCGCCGTCCCAGGCGGGACGGCAGCGCCGCCACGGCGCCGGAACAAGAAAAGGCCGCGATCGGCGTCAGGCGCTGACCGCGGCCTTTTTCGCTTCGATCGGCTTCGGCTCGGTACCGACCGCGGGCAGGGACTTCTTGACCCGCGCCTTGTCGAGCTCGACGTTGATTTCGAGCACCGAGACCTCGCCGGCTTTTTCCAGCGTGATCTTGA
Source organism: Aliidongia sp. (assembly GCA_035310205.1). Classification (GTDB taxonomy): domain Bacteria; phylum Pseudomonadota; class Alphaproteobacteria; order ATCC43930; family CGMCC-115725; genus Aliidongia. The sequence continues at coordinate 80,626 of DATGEK010000004.1, read as the reverse complement.
TCATCTCGTCCTCGACCTCGAGGTACTTGGCGACGACCGACAGCAGCTCCTTCTGCAGCAGCGGCAGGAAGTCGGGCGCGGTCCGGCCGGCACGCTCATGGGCCAGGACGATCTGCAACCGTTCCTTGGCGACGGAGGCGGTATCGTTCCGCTTGCGGAACAGACGCTCGAGGATGCTCATCAGGCTTTCCCGAACAGGGTGCGAAGCAGGCTTTTCTTCTGGGCCTTGAGGAAGCGCATCTCGCGCTGCTCGCCCAGGAAACGGGCGACCGCATCGGCGTAAGCCGCACCGGCGTTGCTCTCGGTGTCGAGGATGACCGGCATGCCGGTATTCGACGCCTTCAGCACCGCCTCGGATTCCGGAATGACGCCGATCAGCGGCACGGACAGGATTTCCTGCACATCCTCGATCGACAGCATTTCGCCGCGCTCGACCCGCTCCGGCGAATAGCGCGTCAGCAGCAGATATTCGTCGACCGGCGCCTCGTTCTCTTCGGCCCGGCGCGATTTCGACGCCAGCATGCCGAGGATGCGATCGCTGTCGCGGACCGAGGAGACCTCGGGATTGGTCACGATGACCGCGGCATCGGCGTGATAGAGCGCCGTCAGCGCGCCATGCTCGATGCCGGCCGGGCTGTCGCAGATGATGTAGTCGAAATTGTCGCGCAGCTCGTCCATCACGCGCGTGACACCTTCCTTGCTGAGCGCGTCCTTGTCGCGCGTCTGCGAGGTCGGGAAGATGTAGAGGTTATCGACTCGCTTGTCCTTGATCAGGGCCTGATTAAGGTTGGCGTCGCCGTTGATCACGTTGATGAAGTCGAACACGACCCGGCGTTCGACGCCCATGATCAAGTCGAGGTTGCGCAACCCGACGTCGAAATCGATGACGACGGTCTTGTTGCCGCGCTGGGCGAGACCGGTTGCGAAAGCGGCAGATGACGTGGTTTTGCCGACGCCGCCCTTACCGGACGTGATGGTGATGACCTTGGACAACAAGATCCTCCTTGGTATGCGGTAACGGGGCCCGCGCGCCTGTCACTGCGCGCTCATACGCGATAAAATCTAAGTATAGATGGTCTGGAGGCATCAGACCACAATTAGTATAAGCGATCGTCACAAATCTCACCGATGCCACAGGCCGGGGCTTCGGGAGGGACGGCAATGCGGTCAGGTGCGCGAGATGGTCAGCCGGTCGTCGACCAGGGTCACCTGGACCGAATGCCCGATGTAATCGGGCTCGATCGCTTCGCTGACCAGATAATGACCGGCGACGCACAACAACTCGGCCTCGAGCTTGTCGATGAAAATCCGGGCTTCGGTATCGCCGCTGGCGCCGGCGATTGCCCGCCCGCGCAACGCGCCATAGATGTGGACATGGCCGTCGGCGATGACTTCGGCGCCGGGGCTGACCGAATTCAGCACGATGAGATCGCCGCCACGGGCATAGACCTGGGTGCCTGAGCGCACCGGCTGGGTGATCACCTTGGTCCGGCTGACCCCACCTGCGGAGATCACCGGGGCCGCCGGCGCCGGGCGCGGCGCTGCCTGCGGGGCCGGTGCCGGGGCGGGAGCCGCCGCCGGCTCGACCGGCTCGGTGCGGCGGGCAGCATTGGCCGGCGCGAAGGCCGCGAGATCGGCGTTCATGGCCGCCCGGACCTGGGTCGCGTTGGCGTTCTGCACGCCGATGGCGATCAGGTGCTGGCGCTTCAGCATGCGCCGGAGCCCGTGGAACGCGTCGGCCGAGGCGGCACCGGTGCAGTGCTGCAGATCCATCACGACCGGCGCATTGGCGAAAAAGGTCGGACTGCGCGCGATCTGCTCGGCCAACCGGCTTTCGAATTCGGGATCGTTCGGATCGTCGACGCGCACCACCATGACGGTGAACATGCCACCGTGGACGAGATCGGCGCTCATTGGCGGGACGGCCCCATGATGGTTCGGGTTGCGACCGGGCCCCGGTACCCGTCGACCGTCCCGGCGCCGGGGGCGCGAAGACGGAGGAGCGGAAACGTGCGGCACGGCATGGCGACCGGCTTAGCGGCAAATCGGCTGCAACGCAACCCCGAGTCCGGGCATGGCGGGCAGCGCGTCAGCGGAATTTCCATAGGCCGTGCTTCAGCGTGCGCGCGACGCCCTCGGCGCCGACATAATCATAGCTCTGACCGGTGTCGGCGAGGGCCAGGCCCTCGTTCAGGAGGAAGCTGCCGAGATCGATGCCGTTGGCGTCGAGGCAGATCGCAAAGGCGACGACCATGCCCGGCTGCGGGTTGGGCGTCCGGCAATTGACCTGATCGGATCGGCCGAACCGCTCCAGCAACCGCTTCTTCGCCAGGTCGAGGCAGCTCGTGGCGACGCCGCCCAGCTCGCACCGGTCGCCCGGCAGCGGCGGCTTGACCCCGAACAGCTGCACCGGGACCGCGCCGACGCTGAGCGAGGTCGCACCAGTCACGCGCGCGGCACCACTGAACTGCTTGGGCGCCGGCTGGGTCGAGCCCTCGGACGGGCGCCGGCCGGCGTATCCGGGCGGCGGGCGGGTCATGTCGAGCGCGACCGAGTCCGGCCGTGGCGGATCCTTGTCGGGGGGAACTTCATGGACCGGCCGCTCGGCGACCACGACCGCGGTCAGCGGCGGCAGTTCGGGTGCAGATGGTGCAGCGGCCGGAGCCGCCGCGGGAACTGCCGACGCATCGGGCGGCGCCGATGGCGCCGGGGATGGTTCGGGTGATGGTGCCGGCGAGGTTGCCGAAGTCTGGGGCGGCGGGGTCGGTACGACCGCGGCCACGATCGGTTCCGGGGCGGTGGGATGGGTCGCCGTCAGGCGCCAGCCGGCCAGGATCGCGAGAACGGCGAGCACCGAAATCCCGATGATCCAACGCCGGCGTCGGGCGCGGGCGGTCGCGGAATGAGGGGCTGATCTGGTCATGGCCGCGCACTCTACACGAAGCCCGGGCGGGACGGCACGCGCGAAGCGGCGCACTTCCTTGCAACCCGCCCCTGTGAGGGCTCGCCTCCGCGGGGGGACCCGCCCCATGCGAGAATCGGGAACCTGCAGCCGCATGCGTTGTGTTATTAGAAGCGCCGGCCAGCGATCCGGCACCAATCGGATCGAGATGCCGCGGAGTTAGAAGCACCATGGCCAAAGCAGTTCCCGGAGCGGCGATCGACACGCTTGCCCGAGCCTTGAACGAAACGAGTGCCGGGTTTGCCGCGACGGCGCGGACCGTGAGCGAAACGGTGACCGCCGCCGGCGCCGTGATCGGCCATCGCGTCGCACTCGGCGCGCAGGCCGTCGCCGATCCGCTCAACGCCGACCACCACGCAGAATTCTCGCTCATGACCTCGGAAAAGGTCACGGCGTTCTCCGATGCGGGGGCCGCCATGATGGACGAACTGCACGACCTCCATCGCGAGGTAATGAAATTCGCGGCTCAGCAGGTCGCCGGCACGGCCCAGGCCGTGTTCGCGCTGGGTTCGTCCGAAACGCCGTCGGCGATGTTCGAGGTGCAGCGGCGTTTCCTGGAGGATAGCTGGGCCCGCGGCTCGGCCCATCTCTTCAAGCTCGCGGCGCTCGGCTCCGGCGTCTCGGCCCAGGTGCTGGCGCCGGTCCATAGTGCCGCAACGGCCAATGCAAAGCGCCTGTCCAGAAAGGCCAGACGCAACGATTAGCCCGGGCTCCGGCCGCTCCGGCAAACAAGATGCTTGTATCCGGCGCCGGAACGTCCGACCTATTGGGACATAGAGTTATATGAGGCTGGCCCGGCCAACCATGGTAGGGTCGGGCAACGCATTACGGGAAACGCGACATGGGTGGTTTGAGCCTCGTCCACTGGATCATCATTCTCTTCGTCATCGTGCTGCTGTTCGGCGCCGGCCGGATCTCGCCGATGATGGGAGAGCTCGCCAAGGGCATGAAGGCCTTCAAGCAGGGCTTGAAGGACGATGAGAAGCCGGCCGAGCCGACCACCATCGGCCAGGGCCAGCCAGCGCAGCCGATCCCGGGCCATCAGAACCAGGAACACAAGGTCGGCTGATCGCCGTCCGCTTTAAGCACGCCCGAGAGAGCCGCGCCCGATCATGGCCGTCCCTTCAGACCAGGTGCCGGCGCGGCCGGCCCTGACCCGGATCGTCGATGGCCTGCCGGCCTCGACCCCCTTCGTCGGCCCCGAGGCGCTGGAGCGCCGGCTGGGCCGTGCGCTCGGCACCAGGCTGGGCGCCAATGAAAGCCTGTTCGGCCCATCCGCGCGCGTGATCGACGCGATGCGCGCCGCCGCGCTCGAAATCCATCTCTATGGCGATCCCGAGGGCTTTGAGCTGCGCACCGCGCTCGCGCGCCATCACGGGCTCGGCCTCGAGCATCTGGTGCTCGGCTCCGGCATCGACGAGTTGCTGGGCCTGCTGGTCCGCGCCTATCTCGAGCCCGGCCAGATCGCCGTCATGTCGCGGGGCGGCTACCCGACCTTCGCCTACCAGGTCGCGGGCCAGGGCGGCCTGATCGAGACCGTGCCCTATCGCGACGACCGCAACGACGCCGAAGCCCTGGTCGAGACCGCTCGCCGGGTCGGCGCCAAGCTGCTCTACCTGGCGAACCCGGACAATCCGAGCGGCAGCTGGCTGTCGGCGGCGACCCAGATGGCCATGCTCGACCGGCTGCCGGCCGACTGCTTGCTGGTGCTGGACGAGGCCTATGCCGAGTTCGCCCCCGCGGACGCCATCCCGGAGGTAGCACCCGAGGATCCGCGCGTCGTCCGGCTGCGCACTTTCTCCAAGGCTCACGGCCTGGCGGGCATGCGCGTCGGCTATGCCTTCGGCGCGCCGGAGACGATCCGGCCGATGGACCGGATCCGCAACCAGTTCGGCGTCGGCCGGATGGCCCAGGCCGCCGCCCTCGCCGCCCTCGCCGACCAGGAGCATGTCGCGAGCGTGGTCGCTGCCGTTGCCGCGGGCCGGGCGGAATATGCCGCGCTTGCGACCGAGCTGGGCTTCACCGCCCTGCCGTCCGCAACCAACTTCGTGACCATCGACGTCGGCGGCAACGCCTGCGCCAAGACGATGCTGTCGTCGCTCCTGGAGCGCGAGGGCGTGTTCATCCGCATGCCGGGCGCCGCCCCGCTCGATCGCTGCATCCGGGTGACCGTCGGCCGCCCCAAGGAACGCACCGTCTTCGCCGCGGCGTTTCGCCGGGTCGTCGCCTGCCTGTAGACGGCCCGCGTCAGCCGGCGACGCTGTAGCCGCTGCCCATGATGAAATCGTCGCGCTGGCGCAGGTCTTCCTCCAGATCCTGCTGGATCGCGGCATAGAGATCGCGGATCGACAGCATGCCGACGATCCGCTCGCCATCCATCACCGGCAGATGGCGGCAGCCGATGCGCCGCATGATCTCGAGCGCCATGGCCGGCGTCTCGTTCGGCGAGACCACGGCGGGATCGGTGGTCATGATGTCGGCGATGGTCGTGAGGTCGGGATCCCGCCGCTTGGCGACGACCCGGTGAGCGATGTCACGCTCGGTGCAGATGCCTCTGAGACGCCCGACCTCGGCGACGAGCACCGCGCCGATGTTGCGCTCGGCCATGGCCTTGGCGGCGTCGCGCACGCTCAGGCTCGGCGAGAGAATGGTCAGAACCTGGTTCTGGACGAGATCGGGAACGATTTTTCGGCCCATAGACATCTCCCGCGCCGCCGACGCATCGGGGCGTCCCTGTTCACGCAAAAGCGATCTGTCCTTTCTTCAGGACCTACGAAGCGTGGCAGGGGATAAGAGTGCGGTCAATTGCCGCATCTCGCGCCGCAGCATCGGCACGGGGTCAGACGGCGCCGGCGGCGAGGAAGCTTGCCCGCACCAAGTCCGCCGGCACGTCGCGGCGCTGGAAGGCATCGCCGATGCCGCGCATCAGCACGAAGACGATGCGTCCCTCCGCGACCTTCTTGTCATGCGCCATATGGGCGATCAGGCGGTCGGCAGGGAAGGGTCCGCCCGGCACCTGGTCGATCCGCGTCCTGAGGCCGGTCGCGGCCAGATGCCGCTCGACGCGCGCGAGGTCGGCGTCGCTCACCAGCCCCAGCCGCCGCGACAGGTCCGCCGCCAGCATCATGCCGATCGCCACCGCCTCGCCATGCAGCAGGTCCGGCCCGTAGCCGGTTTCGGCCTCGAGCGCATGACCGAAGGTATGCCCCAGATTGAGCAGCGCGCGCCGGCCGGCCTCACGCTCGTCCTCCGCCACGATCAGGGCCTTCATGCGGCAGCAATGGGCGACCGCATCGCCGAGCGGCCCCGGCGCGCCGGCGAGGATCTCGGCCACGTCCCGCTCCAGCCGCTCGAAGAAGCCGGCATCGCCGAGCAGGCCGTATTTCACCATCTCGCCATAGCCGGCGAGCCATTCGCGCCGCGGCAGGGTCGAGAGCGCGTCGAGGTCGGCCAGCACCAGGCGCGGCTGGTGGAAGGCGCCCACCAGGTTCTTGCCGCGCCGGGCATTGACGCCGGTCTTGCCGCCGACCGAGCTGTCGATCTGGGCCAGCAGGGTCGTCGGGATCTGGACGAAATCCATGCCGCGCAGCAGCGTCGCCGCGGCGAAGCCGGTGAGATCGCCCACGACGCCGCCGCCGAGGGCGACGAAGGCCGTACCGCGCTCGAGCCCCAGCGCCAGCAGCCGTTCGGCGAGGTCGGGGAAGCGGTGCAGGTCCTTGGACTGCTCGCCCGGCGGCACGATCACCGTCTCGAACCGGTAATCCGCCGCGGCCAGACTGGCCTCGAGCGGCGCCAGATGGTGCCGCGCCACATTCTCGTCGGTCAGCACGATCAGCCGCCGCGGCCCCAGCACGGGGCGGATCAGCGCGCCGGCCCGGGCGATCAGGCCGCCGTCGATCAGGATGTCATAGCTGCGGCCGGCGAGCGTGACCGGAACGATCGTCATAAGGCAACCTCGTGGACGGCAGGATGGGGATGCTGCGGCGGGCGATCGATCACGCCGTCGGGACCGGCCAGGGCGCCGAGGGCCGCGAGCACGCGTTCGACCATCGCTTCGGCCGGGGTGGCGAGGCTGTCGATCGTCAGGTCCGCCTCGGCATAGACCGGGTAGCGCACCGCCATCAGCCGCTCCAGCACCTCGCGCGGATCGCCCTGGTTCAGCAGCGGCCGGTGCCGGCGCTTGGCGACCCGCGCCAAGAGGACGTCGACATCGGCGCGTAGCCAGATCGACAGGCCGCGCTCCCGGATGCGCGCGCGGGTCGACGGATCCATGAAGGCGCCGCCGCCGGTCGCCAGCACATGCACCGGACCGTCGAGCAGGCGCGAAATGACACGGCGCTCGCCGGCGCGGAATGCGGCCTCGCCGTCGCGCGCGAAGATCTCGGCAACGGTCATGTTGGCGGCGGCTTCGATTTCGGCATCGGCATCGGTGAACGGCACGGCAAGACGGGAGGCGATGCGCCGGCCGATCGAGGTCTTGCCGGCCCCCATGAGGCCCACCAGCACCAGGGTCCGGCCGAGCCGAAATGGCGGCTGCGGATTAAGCATCGTCCTCCTCTCCCCAACCGACCGAAAAAATGCCATGAAGTTGGTACATGACCGAGCGTAACATGGTCCGGTATGCCGGTTCTGCCATGTTGCGGCAAGTCTGCTACCGAGTCTGCGCAAGATGGGTGTTATGGGTAAGGTATTTCTGGTTCTGGTGGTCCTGATCATCCTCGCCATCGGCGGCGGCGGGCTGTTTCTGGCCTATTCGCCCTCCACGGTCTCGACGCAAAAGGTCGAAAAAGTTCTGCCGGATGCCCGTTTCCCTCGCTAAATCAAGAACCACCCGTTCGATCGCCGGGCTTGCCACGGCGATCGCGGCGCTTTTGCCCCTGGCCGGCGGCGCCCGCGCCGAGAGCGAGACGCCCTATGGGCGGGTGATGATCGAGCATATGGATCTGTCGGTCGCCGCCACCGGCCCTGGTGATGCCGCGGACGGTCCCGGCCGGTACCCGTCCGGCGGCCGCTACGATGCGTTCACGCCAGACCGGAGCGCAGCACCGCCGGCGACGCTGCGCGTCCAGGCCCAGGGCGGAGCGCCGGTCCGGCTGGCGCCAGCGCCCGCGACACCGGCCGCGACACCCCTCAATCCGCCGTCGGCAGCACCGGCCCCGTCCGATCAGCCGCCGCAGCGGCCGTCGCCTCTCGGCATCACGGTCAACCCGCTGGCGCCGCCGAGCCCCGATGCCCAGGGCGCGCTCGGACCGAACGACCGCCCCCTGCCCGCCACCCTGTGGCAGGGCACGTCCCGCGCGGCGGTCGAGGCGCTGATCCCCCGGATCAAGCCCTCGACCTCGCCGACCCTGCAGGATCTGGCCTTTCGCCTGCTCGCCAGTCCGGCGACGCCGCCGGCCGCCGACACGGCGGGGCCGGATGCCGGCGCGCTGCTAGCGTTTCGCGCCGAACGCCTGACCACATTGGGCCGGGCCGATAGCGCGCTCGCCCTGCTGCAATCGGCGCCGCCGGCCGGCGGCGGCGAGGATGCGACGCGCGTCATCACTGATCTCGCCTTCCTGTCCGGCGACACCAGGACCGCCTGCGCCACCGCCCACGCCCGCGATCCTTCGTGGCAGAATGCCTATTGGGATCAGGCGACCGTCGCCTGCCAGGCGCTGGCCGGTGAGGCCGACCGGGCGCAGCTCGGTCTCGACATGCTGCGCGAGGCCAGGGTCAAGGACGACGGCTTCTCGACCTTGGTGCTGAAGACCGTCGGCATCGACGGCAGGCTGCCCGACATCCTGCCCGCGCCGGAGACCATGAGCCTGGCGCTGCTGCAGAAATCCGGCCAGCCGCTGCCGAAGAAGGCGCTTGATGCGGCACCGCTCTCGATCCTGCGTACGGTGGCGCTCGGCGCCGGCTTCCCGGCGGACCAGCGCCTCATCGCCGCGGAGAAGGCCGCCGCCTATGGCGCCATCGCGCCGGAGCGGCTGGCGGATGCCTATTTGGCGGCCCCGCTCACCGACGAGGACCGGCAAAGCCCGCTCAACCGGGCGAAGGCGGTCGGTGGCACCCAGGGACGCGCCATCCTGTTCCAGGCGGCGCACGACGCTGGCCAGGTCGCGGCCAAGGCCAATTTCCTGCTCGCTTATCTCGGCGACCCGAAGTCCGAGCTCTATCCCGCGCTGATCCGCGCCGCCGCCAACCTGCTGGCCGAGGTGCCGGCGGGCGAGGACCTGAAATCCGTGGCGCCCGATTTCGCCCGCGCGCTCTATGCGCTCGACCGGCCGGCCCAGGCGCTCGCCTGGTTCGAACTGGCAGCGCCGGAGGCTCAGGCCGGACTGCTGCCGCTTGCCCATGTCGTCGCCGGCAACGATGCCCCGCCCTGGGCCGGCGAAACGCTCACCGACCTCGCCGGCGGCAAGAAGGACGCGGCCGCCCCGCGGCGGGCCGCCACCACCGCGCTGCTGCTCGCGGCCGAGGGCTTCACCGTGCCCGACCGGATGCTGCTGGCGCTGGCCGACCCGAACGCCGCGAGCCTGAGCTCGCCCCCGGCCGGACCCGCGGCCCTGCTCGCCGCGTCCGCCTCGGCCAACCGCCTGGGCGGAACCTTGCTGGCGCTGTTCGCGGCCGTGGGCGACCAGGGCATCGGCACCCAGCCCCTGCTCGCTACCCAAACCGTCGCGGCCCTGCGCCAGGTCGGCCTCAGGGACGAGGCCCGTCGCCTCGCGATCGACGTCGCCACCGCCGAGGGGCTCTAGCCGCGATGGCCGGACCCGGCCGGCCGAAGGCACCGCCGGCCGTGCTGGCGCCCCAGGGCGAGGCTTTCCTGGAAATGCTTGCAGCCGAGCGGGGCGCCGCGGCGCTGACGCTCGACGCCTACCGGCGCGATCTCGCCGATTTCGACGGGTTCCTCAGGGGTGGGTCGATCGCCAAGGCCGGCGCCGACGACGTCCGGGGCTATCTGGCACGGCTGGACGCGACCGGCATGGCGCCCCGGACCGCCGCCCGGCGCCTGTCCGCGCTCAGGCAATTCTTCAAGTTCCTGCTGACCGAGGGCATCCGCACAGACGATCCGACCGCGGTCGTCGACGCGCCCCGCCAAGGCCGACCCCTGCCGAAGATCCTGAGCGAGGGCGAGGTGACGGCGCTGATCGAGGCGGCGCGCGCCGACGAAAGCCCCGAAGGCATCCGGCTCACCGCCATGCTCGAGCTGCTCTATGCCAGCGGGCTGCGCGTGTCGGAACTGGTGGCGCTGCCGCTCGGCACCGTCAGCCGCGGCGAGCCGGCCATCATCGTGCGCGGCAAGGGCGGCAAGGAACGGCTGGTACCCCTGGGCGAACAGGCGCTGAACGCGGTCCGCGACTATCTGGCGGTCCGGCCGCTGTTCCTGGCGCCGGGCCAGGTCTCGCGCTGGCTGTTCCCCTCGCGCGCGGCGAGCGGGCACCTGACGCGCATGCGCTGCGGCCAATTGCTGAAAGACCTGGCGGTGAAGGCCGGGGTCGATCCGGCCAAGTTATCGCCCCACGTGCTGCGCCACGCCTTCGCAACCCATCTCCTCGGCCACGGCGCCGATCTGCGCAGCGTGCAGCAGATGCTGGGCCATGCCGACATCTCCACGACCCAGATCTATACCCATGTCGACGTCGAGCGGCTGACGGCGCTGGTCACCGCCCACCATCCGCTCGCCAAGCGGCGCTAGTTGAGGGTCCAGCCGCGCGACTGCATGCAGGCGGCATAGCCGTCCGGGTTCTGCACCTGCTGGCAGGCCGCCGAATCGCTCTTGAACGCCACATCGTCGGCGCCCGGCTTCTGCCATTTGTAGAGGCCGCATCCGGCCAGGCTGAGGGTGGCCACCGCGAGGAGGAGGCTTGTTCTGATCGTCATGCCGTTCTTCATCCCGCACCGTTGATTTGCATCGAACGTCGACCGCGCGTGGATCGATCCTTTTCTGAATAGGCAGGACGGCGCCATGATGCAAGCCGCGACACTTGGTCGGTGCCGGACCGCCCGTCGGCGCGGTTGACAAACCGGTGCCCAGCGGCGATATCGGATTTTCCGGATTGCGATAATATTTCCATTTTCAAACTTCCGCCCCGCGAAGGAGCCTTCCATGAGCTTCACCCTGATCGAGCAAGCGCCCGCCCGGCTCAATCGCAGCGAACTCGCCGTGCCCGGCAGCTCGCCGCAGCTGTTCGAGAAGGCGGCCAAGAGCGCCGCCGACGTCGTGTTCCTCGATCTCGAGGATGCGGTGGCGCCGGACGACAAGCCGCAGGCGCGCAAGAACATCATCGAGGCGCTCAACGATATCGATTGGGGCAACAAGATCATGTCGGTCCGCATCAACGGGCTCGACACGCATTTCATGTACCGCGATGTGGTCGACGTGGTCGAACAGGCCGGCAAGCGGCTTGACCTGATCATGATCCCCAAGGTCGGCACCGCGTCGGACGTCTATGCCGTCGACATGCTGGTCACCCAGATCGAGCAGGCCAAGGGCTACAGCAAGAAGATCGGCCTGGAGCTGATCATCGAGACCGCGCTCGGCATGCAGAATGTCGAGGCGATCTCGGCCGCATCCAAGCGCAACGAGTCGCTACATTTCGGCGTTGCGGACTATGCCGCCTCGACCCGGGCGCGCACGACCAATATCGGCGGCGCCAATCCGGCCTATTCGATCCTGACCGACAAGGACGCGGCCGGCGAGCGCGCGGTCCATTGGGGCGACATGTGGCACTACGCCATCGCCCGCATGGTCGTCGCCGCCCGCGCCAACGGCTTGCGGCCCGTCGACGGCCCGTTCGGCGATTTCTCCGATGCCGACGGCTACAAGGCCGCGGGCTTCCGCTCCGCCGCCCTCGGCTGCGAGGGCAAATGGGCGATCCATCCGTCGCAGATCGCGCTCGCCAACGAGGTGTTCAGCCCGTCCGACGCCGAGGTCCAGAAGGCCAAGCGCATCCTGGAGGCCATGGCGGAGGCGCAGCGCGAGGGCCGCGGCGCCGTGGCGCTCGACGGCCGCCTGATCGACATCGCGTCGATCCGCCAGGCCGAGGTGCTGGTCAAGAAGGCCGCCCAGATCGCCGGCAACTGAACAAATGCGCGAAATCACCGGCCGGGCAGATTTCGCCCGACCGGTGACGATAACCGATTGAGATCATTAAAATATGCCGGAGGCCTTCGGCTCCGGCCCAGGCGTTTTGCCGGCGCGGCCGCCGCTTTGGCCGCCTCGTCATGCTGCATCGCGATTGGCGGACGGGCTCAGTCGTGGTAACGACACCGGCCATGCAAAATTTCCTCGAATTCGAGCGACCGATCGCAGAGCTCGAAAGCAAAATCGAAGAGCTGCGTCACCTGCCGACCGCAGCCGATATCAACATCACCGATGAGGTCGCCATCCTCGAGGCGAAGGCCTCGCGGCTGCTGAAGCAGACCTATGCCAAGCTGACGGCCTGGCAGAAGGTGCAGGTGGCCCGCCATCCGAGCCGGCCGCATTTCCTCGACTATGCCGAGGCGCTGTTCACCGACTTCACCCCGCTCGCCGGCGATCGGGCCTTTGCCGAAGACCGGGCGATTGTCGGCGGCCTCGCCCGCTTCCGTGGCCGGTCGGTCGTGGTCATGGGCACCGAGAAGGGCCATGAGGTCGAAAGCCGCGTGCGGCACAATTTCGGCATGGCCCGTCCCGAGGGCTATCGCAAGGCGATCCGCCTGTTCGAGATGGCGGAGCGCTTCCGCCTGCCGGTCATCACGCTGGTCGATACCGCCGGCGCCTGGCCCGGCATCGACGCGGAGGCACGCGGCCAGGCCGAGGCGATCGCACGCTCGATCGAAGCGTCCCTGAAGCTGACCGTGCCGCTAGTCGCGACCATCATCGGCGAGGGCGGCTCCGGCGGCGCCGTGGCGCTCGCCACCGGCAATGCGGTGCTGATGCTCGAACATTCGATCTATTCGGTCATCTCGCCGGAAGGCTGCGCCTCGATCCTGTGGCGCAGCGGCGACCAGGCGGCGCTCGCGGCCGAGGCCCTGCGCCTGACCGCCCAGGACCTGCTGAAGCTGGGCGTGATCGACCGGATCGTGCCCGAGCCGGTCGGCGGCGCCCACCGCGAGCGGGCCGCCGCCATCGCCGTGCTGGGCGATGCGCTGCAGGAGGTGTTGAAGCCGCTCCTCGAGATGGCTCCCGGCGATCTCAAGCTGCAGCGCCGCCAGAAATTCCTCGCCATGGGCGCGCACGGCCTCTGATACGTTCCTTGCAGGCCGCCCGCTGCGTTGGCACGGGGGGTTCGAAGCACCTGAGCCGGGCCTAGGCGATCCGATGCCGGATCGCATGGGGCTCGGCTAGTCGGGCCCCTTCCGCGGCCCGGCATTCCCGGGCGCCCCGGGTTTTCCACTCCAGGGCCGCCTCGCCTCGACTCTCCAAGGATTTCATCGTGCCCGATATCAGCCCGCAAATCAGGCGGTTCCCCGTGCGTAGCGTTCTGTGCCTCCTCATCGCAGGCGGCGTCGTCCTGGGCGGCGCGGCCCATGCCCAAACCTATGGGACCGACAATCGAGCCTGCGACCGGACGTCGCTCTCGAACGTCTTCAGCACGTCGCAAAACAATATTGTCGGCTCGGCCCTGGGTGGCGCCGCGGGCGGCCTGCTCGGCAACCAGTTCGGCAAGGGTTCCGGCAAGACCGTGATGACGATCGCCGGCGTGCTGGGCGGGGCGTTGGCCGGCGGCACGGTCGGCCGGTCGATGGAGCCGGTCGATCAAGGTTGCGTCAACCAGACCCTGGAGCACGCCCCGACCGGCCAGACGGTGGCCTGGCAGAACCCGGACCAGAAATCGTCCTACTGGGTCACCCCCACCGACACCTACCAGAATTCGGACGGCAGCCCCTGCCGCCGGTACACCACCACGGCGCTCATCGATGGACAGCAGCAGCGCGTCGAAGGCGCTGCCTGCCGCCAGGCCGACGGGACCTGGAAGCAGCAGTAGCGCCCATATCGCCACGGATCCGCGCGCGACCGTTCCCCTCGATATCCGACTTGATCTCGACCGGGCCGCCCCGGTGAAAAATCAGATCATGCTGCAATCCCGAGGACACAGAGACGACGCCGGCGGCGGCGTCGATCCTGTCCACCGACAATCCCGGGCGCAGCAGCGTCGTCAGCCTCGTCGCGCCGGCAACACTCATAACCGACCTCTGGCTGAAAGAAGACGTGGTCCCGCCCATGACGCGGCCGCGCATCCGTTCGTCAAACCAGGTCTTCCGACGCCGCAATATGCTCGATGGCACCGGAAAGGATGTGATCGGCGAGCGCTGGGTCGGCGCCATCCACGGCCCGGGCAAGTACGACGGCCCCGACCATGTTCACGAGCAGGGTGAAATCGGGGTAGGCGGCCTTGTCGCCGTGACCAGCAGTCCCAGCCGCCTTCCCGGCGATCTCGGCCAGGGCTTCCGCCATCTGCGCGGCCCCGTCGGCGAACACCCGCTGCATTTCCAGACCGCCGCGACCGGCATCGGCCGCGAGCGCCGACAGGGTGCAGCCGGATCCGGATCGGTCCCGATGCTCGGCCGAAAGATAGGCCTCGACGACCGTCCGCAAGGGCGCTTCCTTGGCTTCTGCCGCCGTAGCGTGAAGGGCCGCGACGCTTTCGGCCAAGCCGATCGAGCAGGCTTCGAGCGCCAAGGCCTCCTTCGATTCGAACTGCTTGTAGAAGCCGCCGGACGTCAGGCCCACGGCATTCATCACGTCCGCGATGCTGACGCCGTCCAACCCGCGCTCACGGAAAAGCGCCGCCGCGGTCGCGACGATGCGCCGACGGTTCTCCGTCGCCTGCTCTCGCGAAACCCTCATCGAAATTCTCCAAGCCGGGGGATTGAATCTTAGATTACGGATAGCATCTATTCTGCTTAGATGCCATCCATAATCTAACGTGCGGAAGCGCGTTGCTGAAACGGAGTTTCGAAATGAGCACGACCTACGCAGCCGGGGACACAGCGTTGCTTCTCGTCGACGTCCTCAATGACTTTCTCCATGAAGACGGCAAGATCGCCGGTGCCATCGCGCCGATGGTCGAGAAGCTCAATCTGAAGGCCAGCCTGCAGCGGCTGCTCGACGGCGCACGCGCCGCCGGGGTCAGGATCGTCTACGTTCCCCATGGCTTGCATGAGCACAGCTTCGACGACGTGAAGCATGTCCACCCGCGCCTGCAAGCCGCGATGGACAACAAGGTCTTCTGGCAGGGCGAGTGGGGTGCCGATTTCTACGAACCGCTGCGTCCGCACGACGGCGACCTGGTCGCCAGCCAGCATCGCACGTTTGACGGCTTCATCGGCACCGACCTGCTCGAGAAGCTGCGCGCCGAAAGCATCGAGAAGGTGGTTCTGGCCGGCCTCACATCCCACACTTGCATCGAGAGCACCGGCCGGCACGCCCTGGAAGAGGGCTTCCACGTCACGTTCCTGACCGATGCCGTCGCCGAATTCACCGAGGAGGCGCACCAGGCGGCCGTCGGGATCTCCTACCCGACCTTCGGGCATGAGGTGACGACCGTCGATGGCTTCCTCAGCGCCATCGAGCGTCCGGCACGCTGATTTTCCGGGATGGAGTCGACATGAGACAGGACATCAGGATCAAGACGCCGGACGGTATCGCGAACGCTTCGATCTTCCGTCCGGAGCCGCAGGGCTCGCCCGGCGGCGGTAAGCCGGCAACATCGGCGATTCTCTTCTACATGGATGCCGTCGGCCCCCGCCCCTCGCTGTTCGCCATGGCGCAACGGCTGGCGAATGCGGGCTATCTCGTGCTGCTGCCCGATCTCTTCTATCGCTTCAGCCCCTATGGCGCGTCGCTCGGAACCTCGTTCGCCGATACCATGCGGATGCTCGGCGCCACGACCCAGGAGATGTCGCGTCGCGACACGGGCGCCTTCATCGACTTCCTGGCAGCGGAGGGCTTCGCGGACTCGATCGGCGCCGTCGGCTATTGCATGGGCGGCAGCCGCGCGCTGGCGGCCGCGGCGAGCCACGCCGACCGAGTCAAGGCGGCCGCGAGCTTCCACGGCGGCGATCTGGCGAGCGACGCGCCCGACAGCCCGCACCTGTTGGCGAGCCGGATCAAGGGCCGTGTCTATGTCGGCGTCGCCGAGACGGACAGCTATTTCCCGCCGGAACAATCCGGCCGCCTGGCGCTCGCACTCAGAAGCGCCGGCGTCGACCACATCATCGAGACCTATGCCGGCACGCATCACGGCTGGACCATGTCGGACTTCGGCATCTACGACGAAGCCGGCGCCGAGCGGCACTGGAAGCGCCTGCTGACATTTTTCGATGAGACCCTGACGTAAGGCCGCCACGCGCGCGGTCGCATTCTATCGCGATCGCAGTGACAACCTAAAGTTCCAGTCCGATCTGTGTCAAAGATTGGACCAGCGGTTTCTCCCGAACCGAACCCGCCGGCAATTGTTCACCCTGTATGGTTGCGGGGGAGGCAAGCATGGGTTGGGCAGCCCGGGAGACCGTTGACGAGAACCGTCGCAAGACCGTCCTGATCGTCGATGACGAAAGCGAACTGCGCCGGGTGGTGCGCGTCGGGCTGAGCGAACGCGGCTACAACGTGCTCGAGGCCGCCAGTGCCGAGGCCGCCCAGCGGTTGTTGCGCGACCGGGGCGAGATCGACATCGTCATCTCGGACGTCCGCATGCCCGGCGGCGCGGACGGCACGGAACTCGCCATCTGGCTCTATCGCTTCCTGCCCGACACCATCCTGATCCTGACGTCCGGCTATTTCGAGCGCGCCGAGGCCACGCCCGGGCCGCTGGTCTATGGCCACCGCCTGCCCAAGCCGTTCCGCCCGTCCCAGGCCGCCAGCCTGATCGAGCAATGCCTGGCCAAGCGCGCAGCAGAACAGGCCCGGCTCAAGCTTCACAGGTCGAGCCCCTGGGACGCTGAGGCTCAGAGCAAAATCTAGCGCCGGCGCCGCAGCAACTGGTGGAGGATGATCGCGCCGAAGGTGGCGGTGCCGATGCCCCCGAACGAAAAGCCGCCGAGGTCGAGCGCCAGGTCACCGGCGCCGAGCGTCAGGCCGACGCCGGCGATGATGAGATTGCGCGCATCGGCGAAATCGACGCGGGCCTCGACCCAGATGCGCCCGGCGGTGGCCGCGATCAGCCCGAACACGACGATCGCCAGGCCGCCCAGCACCGGCCCCGGAATGGTCAGGATGGCCGCGCCGAATTTCGGCGAGAACCCCAGCAGGATCGCGATGAGCGCCGCGACCACGAAGACCAGGGTCGAATAGATCCGCGTCACCGCCATGACGCCGATGTTCTCGGCATAGGTGGTGACGCCGGTGCCGCCGCCGAGTGCGGCGACCATGGTCGCGATGCCGTCGCCCAGGAATGCGCGGCCGATATAAGGGTCGAGGTTGCGCCCGGTCATCGCGCCGACCGCCTTCAGATGCCCCAGATTCTCGGCGACCAGCACCAGGGCGACCGGCGCGATCAGCGCCATCGCCCGCGCGTCGAATGCGGGCGCCACCAGGTGCGGGGCCCCGATCCAGGCCGCCGCCGCGACCGGGGAAAAGTCGATCGGCCGGCCGAGGCCCAGTCCATTGGCCAGCAGGACATAGGCGCCGTAGGCAATTAGGCCGCCCAGCAGGATCGGCAGGCGCCGCCAGCCGCCACGCCCATGGACCGCCACCATGCCGACCGCGACGACGGTCAACAGGCCGAGCGCCGTGTCGAACCCGGAGGCGGAGATGCCCTTGACCGCGATCGGCGCCAGATTGAGCCCGATGGCGCCGACGATCGTGCCGGTGACCACCGGCGGCATGGCCGCCTCGATCCAACGGTGGCCGGCCAGGGTGACGACGAGGCCGATCAACCCATAGACCAGGCCGCAGACGAAGATGCCGCCGAGCGCCAGGCCGATGTTCGGGTTGGGGCCTTGGCCGCCATAGCCGGTCGCGGCGATCACCACGGCGATGAAGGCGAAGCTCGAGCCCAGGTAGCTCGGCACCCGTCCGCCGACGATCAGGAAGAAGATCAGGGTGCCGATGCCGGAAAACAGGATCGCCGTGTTCGGGTCGAAGCCCATCAGCAGCGGCGCCAGCACCGTCGAGCCGAACATGGCGACGACATGCTGCAGGCCGAGCGCCGCGGTCTCGCCCCACGGCAACCGCTCGTCCGGGGCGACCACACCGCCGGTTGTCAGTCGCCACTCCGGCAGATACCCCATGTCCTTGCCCCCCTCGGCCCCCAATCGCGGCGGCATGGTGCCATCGGACGCGACGCGCCGTCCCAGGTAAAATCGCCGGATTCCACCCGATCGTCGCACATCGCCAGGCAAATTGCCTGGCAGGGCTGCGGCCCCATCCCCGCGAGTCCCGACGCGCGCCGGCGCAACCCTGGAGCGTCGGTCCCCCGCTTTGCCCGCCGCGCCCGGCTTTCCGCCATTTAATCCCAGGGTTGGGCCGATCCTGAGGTCATGGCACGTCGCTTGCTCCTTCCTTCTGCGAGAGCGAGATCCTTCGATACGGGCGGGTCTATCGGACCGCCCCAACCCAGAAGAGAGCGAGGCCGTCATGCTCAATTTCTCTGCCCGTACCGTCGAGACCCTGGTCGATCTGGTCGAGAACAAGCTCAGCTATCTCGACATCACCGACCGTGACGACCGCGCCGAAATGAAGCTGCTGCAGCGGGCGCTGGCCGAACTTCGGGGCCGCATGCCCGTCGCCGCGCAGCCGGCCGTTTCGCACGTTCATCATTGAGCGGCCTTCCGGCCGCTCAATCAGAATGGGTAGGGTTGGGGCGCCATGCCATGCGCCCGCCTCCTCGCCCGCCTTCTCGTCCTGCTGCCGCTGCTCGGCCTGCTGATCGGCTGCGCCGCGGCCCCGCGGGACGCCCATGTCCCGGAATTCGCACGGCGACCCTACGAGCCGTTCAGCCGGACCGCCGCCGTGGCGGTGGCGCTTCGGGAATGGCGCCTGTTCGGCAGCGCGGTCGTCGATAGCGATCCACGGGACCGGCCGCCGCCCGATCCCGAGGCGAAGCCGGAGCGGCTGCCCGGCCTGTGGCAGCGCGTCGGCGAATATTGGTGGCTGGGCCTCAATGCCGACGATCCCGCCCGGCGCTGGACCGGCAAGCATGACGGCACCGGCCAGGTGTTTCCGTCGAGCGAGGATGGCGAATTCGCCTGGTCCGCGGCCTTCATCTCCTATGTGATGCGCATTGCCGGCGCGGGATCGCGCTTTCCCTATGCCGCGTCCCATTCGGTCTATATCGACGCCGCGCGCGCGGCGGCGCTCGGACGCGGCCGGGACGTGGCGCTGCGAGCCGAGCCGCCCGATCACTATGCGCCCGCGCTCGGCGATCTCATCTGCTTCGGCCGCGGCGCCGCCGAGGATCTCCGTTTCCAGGACCTGCCGGCCGGACACTTCGCCAGCCATTGCGCCATCGTCGTCGGTGTGACGCCCCATGAACTGGCGATCGTCGGCGGCAATGTCGACGACGAGGTCGCGCTCACCCATGTGCCGGTGACGCCGGACGGCCTGCTGGTGGGCACCGACGGCCGTGCGGTCGATCCACGCTATCCCTGGGCGGTCGTGCTGCGGGTGCTCTACGACGCCTGAGCCGGCTTAAGCTTTAGCTTCAGCCTTGATCGACGCGCAGGGCCACGAAGCGCAGGTCGCCGCCGTGGTCGACCAGCAGCAGGATCGACTTGCGGCCTGCCTTCTTGGCGTCGTCGATCTTGTGGACGACCTCCTGGGCGCTCTTAACCTCTTCCTGGGCGACCTCGAGGATCACGTCGCCCGGATGCAGGTCCTTGTCGGCGGCCGGACTGCCCTTGGCGACCTCGACCACCACGACACTGGCCGAATCGTCGAGCCGGAACTTGTCCTTGAGATCCGGCGTCACCTCGGACAGCGACAGGCCCAGCGCCTTCACCAGCGGCGTCGACGGCGTGATGCCGCCGCCGCCCTCGAGCGAGGCGGTCTGCTTGGCGCTTTCGTCGGCCTGGGCGACCTTGACGATGATGGTCTTCGCCTCGCCCTTGCGCCACAGCTTGACGGGCACGGACTTGTCGACCTGGGCATCGGCGACCAGACGCGCCAGCCGGCGCGTGTTGGTGACCTCGCGCCCGTCGAACTGCAGCAGCACGTCGCCCGGCTGGATGCCGGCATCCTTGGCCGGGCTCTTGTCGAGGAAGCCGCCGACGAGCGCGCCTTTGGTCCCGTCGAGGCCGAGCGCCGTCGCGACGTCGTCGTTCACCGTCTGGATGCGGGCACCGATCCAGCCGCGCCGCGCCTTGCCGGTCGCCTGCAACTGGGCGATGACGTTCTTCGCCAGATCGGACGGGATGGCGAAGCCGATGCCGATCGAGCCGCCGGAGGGCGAGAAGATCGCGGAATTGATGCCGATCACCTCGCCGGCGGTATTGAACAGCGGGCCGCCGGAATTGCCGCGGTTGATCGACGCGTCGGTCTGCAGGAATTCGTCATATGGGCCGTTGTCGTTGATCGCGCGCGCCCGTGCCGAGATGATGCCCGAGGTGACCGACCCGCCCAGACCGAACGGATTGCCGATCGCCATCACCCAATCGCCGACCTTGGCCTTGTCGCTGTCGCCCCAGGGGACGGATGGCAGCGGATGATCGGGCTTGACCCGGAGCAAGGCGAGATCGGTCTTCTCGTCGCGCCCGACCAGTTCGGCCTTGAGGTTGGTATTGTCCTGCAGGATGACCGTGATCTCGTCGGCACCCTCGATGACGTGATTGTTGGTCACCACCAGGCCGGCGGGATCGATCACGAAGCCGGAGCCCAGCGCCTGCGCCCTCTGCCGCTTGGTGTCGCCCCGGTCGGCGTCCTTGTCGCCGCCGCCGCCACGCCCCTGGCGATCCATGAAATCCTTGAAGAATTCCTCGAAGGGCGAGCCCGGCGTCGCCTGCGGGCTGTCGTCGGGCGCCGCCGACTTTTTCTTCTTGGGATCGGGCTTGATGATCTGGCTGGTCGAAACATTGACGACGGCCGGCAGCAGCCGGTTCGCGAGCGGTCCCAGCCCCGGAATGGTCAGTGGACTGGCCGGCAGCAACACCTGCGCCTGGGCCCAGGCGCTACCGCCCCCCAGTGCCAGCACCAGGGCGATCATCGTGCCCCGCACGGCCGCGCGGCGGCACGAACGGGAAAAAAATCCACTCACCGGATCACTCCTCGCGACCACCGGACAATAAAACAGCCTTCGACTCTAGAGCCAACGGCGCGCCGGGACCAGTTCGTTCCGAACAACCCCGTGCTCAATGATGCCGCAGGAACCAGACCCA
This sequence comes from Aliidongia sp., assembly GCA_035310205.1. GTDB lineage: Bacteria > Pseudomonadota > Alphaproteobacteria > ATCC43930 > CGMCC-115725 > Aliidongia. The sequence continues at coordinate 59,379 of DATGEK010000004.1, read as the reverse complement.
GCCGACGCCGAGGCAGGCGGCGACCAGGCCGCAGACCCGCAGCAGGCTTTCCGGCTGGCCGATGACGGAGAGGAGGGCGCGCTTCATGGGTTGCGGAAACAACGCATAAAGCGCGCCCTCGAGCACCAGCACCAGGGCCATGGCGGTCCAGAGGTCGCGCAGGCCGCCCGGCGTCATTGCGGCTTCGCCGCCTTGTGCTGCCCGAAATACTGGAAGAACTCGCTGTTCGGCGAGAGCACCATGGTCGTATCGGGACCAAGCGCCGTGCGGTAGGCCTCGAGGCTGCGGTAGAAGGTGAAGAAATCCGGATCCTTGCCGAAGGCATCGGCGTAGATCTTGATGCTCTCGGCATCGCCCTGGCCGCGCCGGATCTGCGACTGCTTGGTCGCCTCGGCCAGGATCACGGTGCGATCACGCTCGGCGCGGGCGCGAATGCCCTGGGCCTGCTCGGCGCCCTGGGCGCGATATTCGTTCGCCTCGCGCTGCCGTTCCGACTGCATCCGCGCATAGATCGCCTGGCTGTTCTCCTGGGGCAGGTCGGCGCGGCGGATGCGCACGTCGATCACCTCGATGCCGAAGGATTTCGCCTGGGTGGCGACCTGGTCGCGGATCTCGGCCATGATCCTCGCCCGCTCCGGCGACAAGAGCGCGCTCAGCACGACATTGCCCAGCACGCGGCGGAGCGTGCCGGAGATGGTGGCGCCCAGCCGCAGCTGCATGACCGCCTCGGTGCCGACCGAGCGGTAGAATTGCAGCGGGTCGACGATGCGGTAGCGCGCGAAGCTGTCGACCACCAGCCGCTTCTGATCGGCGGCGATGACTTCCTCGGAGGTCGGCTCGTAATCGAGCACGCGCCGGTCGTAGAACACGACATTCTGCAGCGGCGACTTGACGTGGAGACCGGGGTCACGGACTTCGCGCACCGGCTGGCCGAATTGAATGACCAGCGCCTGGGCCGTCTGGTCGACGACGAACAGCGAATTGAACGCGACCAGGATCAGGATGGCCGCGGCGACGATCCCGCCGACGACAACGGCGCGGTTCATGGCTTGCCTGCCTTGATCTGGGGAGCGGGGGACGCCGCCGGCGGCGCCGGCGGCAGGAGCGAGGTCGCGGGCTTGTCGCCAAGCGCCGGCAGGGGCAGATACGGCACGACCCCCTGGGCCGACTTGTCGATCACCACCTTGTGGGCGTTCTGCAGCACGTCTTCCATGGTCTCGAGATAGAGCCGCTCCGCCGTCACGTCCTTGCTCGCCTGATAGGCCGTCAGCACCGACAGGAAGCGCTGCGCGTCGCCCTGGGAGCGCGCGATGATCTCCTGGCGATAGGCCTCGGCGTTCTGGATCTTCTGCTCGGCATCGCCGCGCGCCAGCGGCACGATGTTGTTCTGATAGGCCTCGGCCTCGTTCTTCAGGCGCTCCTGGTCGGCGCGCGCCTTCTGCACGTCGCGATAGGCCTCGATCACCGGCTGCGGCGGATCGACCTTCTGCAGCTGGACCTGGGTCACCTGGAGGCCGGCACTGTAGCCGTCGAGGATGTTCTGCAGCAACGCCTCGGTATCGGTCTCGACCTGACGGCGCCCCTCGGCCAGCACGCTCGCGATCGGGGTCCGGCCGACGACCTCGCGGATGGCCGCCTCGGCCGCCGACTTCACGGTCGCCTCCGGGCTGCGCACGTTGAACAGATAGGCCTGGGCGTCCTTGATCACCCAGAACACCGAGAAATTGATGTCGACGATGTTCTCGTCGCCGGTCAGCATCAGGGACTCTTCCGGCAGCGCCTGGCGCCCGATGCCGCGGCCCGACACCTCGGCATTGAAGCCGACGTCGGTCCGGTTGATACGCGTCACCTTGGGCGTCTCGACCGACTCGATCGGCGTCGGCAGATGGTAATGCAGGCCCGGCCCCGTGGTTTCGGCATAGGCGCCGAAGCGGCGGATGACGCCTTCCTCGTCGGGATTGACCCGGTAGATGCCGGTCGCCAGCCACAGGACGAGGACGACCAGCACCGCCAGGACGGCAAGCCGCCCGCCGTTGTTGTCGCCGCCCGGCAGCAGGCCGCGCAGGCGGTCCTGGCCGCGGCGCAGGAGCTCATCGAGATTGGGGGGCTGCGGACCATTGCCCTTGCCGCCGCCGGAAGGTCCGCGTCCCCAAGGACCCGGACCGCCACTACCGCCCCAGGGGCCGCCACCGCCGCCCCCTTGCCCATTCCACGGCATGTCTGAAAGAAACCTCAAAAGACTTGGGGCCCGAGGGCCACATACCCGCCAGCACCCGATTGTGCGTTCGGCGATCCGGCCCTTATATCAAAGCACTGGCGCGGCGTATCCAGTAAGTGGTGTCGATGGGAAAGGTTATTTAGATGGCGAGTTTCGGCGAACAGCAGGTTTTGACGGCGTTGAAGGCGGTCATCGACCCCGACCGCGGCCGCGACCTGGTCAGCCTAGGCATGATTTCCGGCATCGCCATCCGCGACGGCAATGTGGTGTTCTCGATCGAAATCGAGCCGTCGCGCGCCGCCGCCCTCGAGCCGGTGCGCAAGGCTGCCGAGCGGGCGGTCGAGGCGATCCCGGGCGTGCTGTCGGTCACCGCCATGCTGACCGGTACCCGCGCGCCCCAGGCCTCGCCCCAGCCGCCCCACGCCGGCCACGGCCATGCCCATGGCCCGGCGGCGGCACGCCCGGCGCCGCGCGCGCTGGTGCCCGGCGCCCGCGCCATCGTCGCCGTCGCCTCGGGCAAGGGCGGCGTCGGCAAATCGACGACGACCACCAATCTCGCGGTGGCGCTGGCGGCCCAGGGCCTCAAGGTCGGCCTGCTCGACGCCGACGTCTACGGGCCGTCGCAGCCGCGCATGCTGGGCATCTCCGGCCGGCCGCGCTCGCCCGACGGCAAGATCCTGGAGCCGATGCGCAACCACGGCATCGTCACCATGTCGATCGGCTTCCTGGTGCCCGAGGATACGGCGACGATATGGCGCGGGCCGATGGTCATGGGCGCCCTGCAGCAGATGCTGCGCGACGTCGCCTGGGGTGAGCTCGATATCCTGCTGGTCGACATGCCGCCCGGCACCGGCGACGCGCAGCTGACCATGGCCCAGCAGGTGCCGCTCGCGGGTGCCATCATCGTCTCGACCCCCCAGGACATCGCCCTCTTGGACGCGCGCAAGGGCATCAACATGTTCGCCAAGGTCGAGGTGCCGGTGCTCGGCGTGATCGAGAACATGAGCTATTTCTGCTGCCCGAACTGCGGCCACCGCACCGACATCTTCAGCCACGGCGGCGCACGCAAGGAAGCGGACAAGATGGGCACCGAGTTCCTGGGCGAGATCCCGCTCGACATCCGCATCCGCGAGACCTCGGACGCCGGCACCCCGATCGTGGTCGAGGAACCGGCCTCGCCGCTGGCCCAGGCCTACATGCAGATCGCCCAGCGAGTCTGGGAGAAGATCTCAGGCGCGGCACCGCGGCCGGCGCCCAAGATCACGATCGAATAGAAGCCGAGTGTTCTTTTCTGGTCATCAAGTCAGTTGGTTAGGCTTCGAAAATCGTCATCCCCGGGCTTGACCCGGGGATCCACGCGTCTCCGCCCCTGAGCACGCCGAGCAAGAGGGCCGCGCGGCCTCCGTCGCGTGGATGGCCGGGTCAAGCCCGGCCATGACGGTGAGTATTGAGCGTCGGACGCCCTACCTCCCTACCGCCCGAGCGTCGCCTGCAGCTCGGTCCATTCGCGCTTGCCGAGGCCGGACTGCTCCTGGGTCACGGTCTCGCCGGCGATGAGCCGGCGGACGACGTCGAGGGCCGCGGCGGAGAGATGCGCGCCGCCCATGCGGTATTGCCGGAAGGCGTCGGCCGTCGCCGGGCACCAGCGGTCGAGCACGCCCAGCATGGCGTCGGCATAGACCCGGATCTCGTACTGGGCATGCGGGTCGGCGCGCAGGCTGAGGAAATGCATAAAATTATGCAGGTCCGTCTTCCAGTACCACTGGGTATAGAAATTGAGCGACAGGTTCATGCGCGCGAGTTCCCGCGCGAGCCCGGTGCGCGACGGGTCGACGACCTGGCCGGCGTCGTCCTCGTTCAGCAGCTCGGCGTAATGGCCATAGGCACGCTCCGCGTCCTCGCGCAGCAGCGCCATCACCCGCTTCGCCTCGTCGCCCTCGAGCACCGTGCCGCGGCCCTGGCGGTTCACAGCGGATTGCGCGGCGAGCTGGGCCGGCGCCGGCACGTAGAACTCGTTGTCGAGGATCGAATAGCGCGCCGAGATCTCGTTCACGTTGGCGGTGCGGTGCCGGATCCATTGCCGGGCCACGAAGATCGGCAGTTTCACATGAAACTTGATCTCGCACATCTCGAACGGAGTCGAGTGACGGTGGCGCATCAGGTACTGGATCAGCCCCTTGTCCTCGCTCACCTTCTTGGTGCCGCGGCCGTAGGAGACGCGGGCCGCCTGCACCACCGCGGCGTCGTCGCCCATATAGTCGACGACCCGGACGAAGCCGTGATCGAGCACCGGCAGCGCCTCGTAGAGAATCTCCTCGAGCGCCGGCACGGTCGCCCGGCGGGTCGGGGTCGACACCTGGCGGAGTGCTGCGATCTCGGTCTGCTGGTCTTGGTTCAACGGCATGGAACAGGGCCTCGGGCAACGGGGAAGCCCCCTGATTACCACTACATCTAGTGGGCGTCCAGCAGCACCGCCCATATAGCTGCGACCCTCAAGTCGGGCATTGCCGAGCGCCACGCCGCCCCTTAGAAACGCGGATAAATATCCTCAAGGAACGGATCGATGAGCGACAGCTTCGAGAAGCAGGCGGCCCTGGCCGCGGCGAGCATCCTGCTCGAAACCAATTCCGTCCATTTCCGCCCGGACGAGCCTTTCACCTTCACCTCGGGCCGCAAGAGCCCGGTCTATATCGACTGCCGCCGGCTGATCTCGTTCCCACGGGCGCGCGCCAAGCTGATGGACCTGGGCGCGGAGATGATCCTGCGCCGCGTCGGCTACGAATCGCTCGACGCCATTGCCGGCGGCGAGACGGCGGGCATTCCCTTCGCCGCCTGGATTGCCGAGCGCCTGTCGCTGCCCATGCTCTACATCCGCAAGAAGCCGAAGGGCTTCGGCCGCATGGCCCAGATCGAGGGCGAGATGAAGGAGGGTGCCCGCGTGCTGCTGGTCGAGGACCTGGCGAGCGAGGGCACGTCCAAGATCAATTTCGTGAATGCGATCCGGGCCGCCGGCGGCCAGATCGCCCATACCTTCGTCGTCTTCAACTACGGCATCTTCCCGTCGAGCGTCTCGAGCCTGGGCGAGGCCGGCGTGGCGCTGCACGGGCTCACCACCTGGCACGACGTGCTGGCGCTGGCGCATGAGCGCGGCAACTTCACCGAGCCGCAATATCTGGCGATCAAGTCGTTCCTGGACGATCCGGAAGGCTGGAAGGCGCCCGAGTAGCCGCACGGGTAGCGCCGGGGAAACGGTCGCGGCGCTCAGCCGCCGATCGCGCCCCGGCGGCCGATCTCCTCCAGCCGCTCGCGCATGACGATGCGGTCGAGCGCCTCCTCGCGGAGTGCCACGAACGGCTTGATCCGGGCCTCGATCGATCGCAGCGCCTCGCGGAACGCCTGGGCGCGCTCGACCTCGCTGCCTTCGGCCTGTTTCGGATCCGGCAGGTGCCAGTGGGCGACCATCGGATGGCCGGGGAATTCCGGCATCGGCTGCTCGGCGCAGCTCTCGCACAGGACGAAGACGAAATCGAGCGCCGGCGCATCGGGCCCGGCAAAGCGGTCCCAGCTCTTGGGATGGAGCGCGCCGGTCGCGAGATCGAGCTTGCCCAGCAGATCCTTCGCGATCGGATCGATCTCGTCCGCGGGCCGGTAGCCGGCGCTCACGACGTGGAAGCGGCCGCGGCCCCAATGGGTCAGCAGCGCCTCGGCCATGATGCCGCGCGCGGAATTGTCCGAGCAGGCAAACAGAACCTGCCATACATGGTCGGCCATCGGTCTCCCCCTTCGGCACCAATGCCCAATGGCTCAAGGTGCGGGCGGACGGGACCATTGGGCACGAAGAAAACCCGGTCAATCAACTTCGAATAGAAGTCGAAACGACTTGGCAGCGTCACGAATTCGTCAGAATCCGAACGAACTATACTTGAAGCGGCCACCCCGGCAAACGGCCTTCCTCGACCGCGTGGCACGCGACGAGATTGCCGCCGCTCGCCAGAAGCGACGGCCGCTCCGTCTTGCAGCGGTCATTGGCGTAGGGGCAGCGCGGGTGAAAGGCGCAGCCGCTTGGCGGGTCGATCGGGTTCGGCACCTCGCCGCGGACCGGTTGCCGCTCGCGGCCGGTCATCGCCAGATCGGGCACGGTGTCGAGCAGCAGGCGCGTGTAGGGATGCAGCGGCCGGGCGAACAGGTCGGCCTTGCTGGCGATCTCGACCAGCCGGCCCAGGTACATCACGCCGATCTTGTCCGACACGTGATAGATCACCGCCAGATTGTGCGAGATGAACAGGTATGTGAGGCCCAGCCGGCGCTGCAGGTCCTTCATCAGATTGAGGATCTGGGCCTGGACCGAGACGTCGAGCGCCGAGGTCGGCTCGTCCAGCACCAGGAACTCCGGCTCGGACGCGAGCGCCCGGGCGATCGAGATGCGCTGGCGCTGCCCGCCCGAGAACGCGTGCGGAAACTTGTTGCCGTCGGCCGGGGTCAGGCTGACCTGGCGCAACAGCTCATCGACCCGGGCGGCGATCGCCGCCTCGCCCTTGACCAGGCGGTGGGTCCGGATCGGCTCGGCGATGATGTCCCTGACCCGCCAGCGCGGATTGAGGCTGGCGTAGGGATCCTGGAACACCATCTGCACCCGTCGCCGGATCGGCGCCTGGCTCGCACGGGTCTTCAAGGACGCGATGTCGGTACCGTCGATCTCGATGGCGCCGGACGAGGGCTCGTAGAGCCCGACGACGAGGCGGGCGACCGTCGATTTGCCGCAACCGCTCTCGCCGACCAGCGCGAAGGTTTCGCCGCGCGCAATCTCGAAGCTGACGCCGTCGACCGCCTTGAGCGTACGCGGGCCGCTGCCGCTCAGCACGCGCGCGAGCCAGGGCGCCGAGACGTCGAACAGGCGGCGGACGTCGTTGAGGCGCAGCACGGTATCAGCCATGGACCGCCCCCTCGGCGACTTGCTCAGCATGCAGCCAGCAGGCGGCGAGCGTGCCGTCGGCCTGGAGCAGGTCGGGCCGCTCGACTCGGCAGCGATCCATGACCCGGGGACAGCGCGGATTGAAGGCGCAGCCCGGCGGGATCGAGCCCAGGCGCGGCATGGCGCCGTCGATCTGCGGCAGCCGGCCGAGTGCCCCGCCGATCGACGGGATCGAGCCCATCAGGCCGACGGTATAGGGATGCTGCGGGTGCTTCACCACTTGGCGGACCGGCCCGATCTCCGCGATGCGGCCGGCATACATCACCGCGACCCGGTCGGCCGTCTCGGCGATCACGCCCATGTCGTGGGTCACCAGCATGACCGCCGTGCCATGGTCCCGGCACAGCCGCTTCAGAAGCGAAATGATCTGCGCCTGGGTCGAGACGTCGAGGGCCGTGGTCGGCTCGTCGGCGACGATCAGGCGCGGATTGGCCGCCAAGGCCAGCGCGATCACGACGCGCTGGCGCATGCCGCCGGAGAATTGATGCGGATAGGCCCCGAACCGCTCGGCGGCGCCGGGAATGCCGACCTCCTGCAGCAGCTCGATCGCCCGGGTCCGCGCCGCCTTGTCGCCGAGCTGCAGATGGGTCTGGATCGTCTCGACCAGCTGGCGGCCGATCGTATAGAGCGGGTTGAGGCTGGTCAGCGGATCCTGGAAGATCGCGCCGATCTGCTTGCCGCGCACCCGCCGGAACGCGTCCGGCGGCAGATTGTCGATGCGGCCGCCTTCGAGCAGGATCTCGCCGCCGGTCTGGCGCAGCGGCGGCTCGAGCAGGCCGATGATCGCGGCGGCGGTGATCGACTTGCCGGCGCCCGATTCGCCGACCACGCCCAGCACCTCGCCCTCGCCGATCGAGAAGCTGACGTCGTCGACCGCGACGAGCGTGCCGCGCCGGGTCGGCAGCTCGATCCGGACATGGCGCAGTTCCAGGAGCGCGCTCATTGGAGCCGCGGATTGAACGCGTCGCGCACCCAATCTCCCAGAAGATTGACCGACAGGACGAGCGCGGCGAGCGTTACGGCCGGAAACACGGTGATCCACCATTCGCCGGAGAAGAGATAGCCGTTGCCAATGCGGATGAGCGTGCCCAGCGACGGCTCGGTCGGCGGCACGCCGACGCCGAGGAAGGACAGGGTCGCCTCGGTGATGATGGCGAAGGCGAAATAGATCGTCGCCACCACCAGCACCGGGGTCAGCACGTTCGGCAGGACGTGGGTCACGACGATGCGCATCGGATGCACGCCGATGACCCGCGCCGCCTGGACATATTCCTTGTTGCGCTCGACCAGGGTCGAGCCGCGCACCAGGCGGGCGAACTGGACCCAGCCCGAAAGGCCGATCGATCCGACCAGCACGACGAGCGCGATCTGGTCCTGCTGGTCGTGGGGCAGCGTGCTGCGCACGATGCCGTCGATCAAGAGCGCGACCAGGATGGCGGGGAACGACAGCTGTACGTCGGCGATGCGCATGATGAACGCATCGACCAGCCCGCCGCGCCATCCGGCGATCAGCCCCGCCGTGATCCCCAGGGTGACGGCGAAGACGGTCGAGAACAGGCCGACGCCGAGCGAGATGCGCGCCCCGAACAGGATCGCCGACAGTACGTCGCGTCCCTGCTCGTCGGTGCCGAGCGGGAAATCGGGCGAGCCGCCATCGACCCATTGCGGCGGATCGAACGCGTCGATCAGGCTGATGGTCGAGAGGTCGAACGGGTTGTGCGGCGCCACCCAGGGCGCGAACACCGCGCCCAGGATCAGTGCCAAGGTGACGATGGCCGAGACGACCGCGACCGGCGACCGCCGGAAACTATAGGCGAGATCGGCGTCCCATAAGCGCCGGACCAGGCCGGCCTTGATGGCGTCAGCGGCCATGGCCACCCCCGCCGCGCTGAAGCCGAAGCCGTGGATCGACCAGGTAGTACAAGAGATCGACCGCCAGGTTGATGATGACAAAGAACAGGGCGACCAGCACCAGATAGGCCGACATCACCGGGATGTCGGCCGAGTTGACCGCCTGAATGAACATCAGCCCCATGCCCGGCCATTGGAACACCGTCTCGGTGATGACGGCGAAGGCAATGACCGTGCCGAGCTGCACGCCGGTGATGGTGATGACCGGCACCAGCGTGTTCTTGAGCGCATGGCCGAAATGGATCGCCCGGTTGGTCAGCCCCCGCGCCCGGGCGAACTTGATGTAGTCGGTGCGCATCACCTCGAGCATCTCCGCCCGCACCAGGCGAATGATGAGCGTCATCGGATAGAGCGCCAGGGTGAAGGCCGGCATGATCAGCGACCGCCAGCCATCGACGCTGAACAGCCCGCTCGACCACCAGCCGAGCTGGATCGTCGGTCCGCGCCCGTAGGACGGCAGCCAGCGCAGCCAGACCGAAAAGACCAGGATCAGCAGGATGCCGATGAGGAAGGTCGGCAGCGACACGCCGACCAAGGAGCCAGCGAGCAGCAGGCGCGACGAGGCCGCGCGCGGCCTGAGGCCGGTGAAGACGCCCAGGGTCACGCCGACGACGAGCGCCATCAGCGACGAAACGATGGAAAGCTCGAGCGTCGCCGGCATCTTCTCGAGGATGATGTCGTTGACCGGCCGGGCCAGCTGGTAGCTGAGCCCGAACTCGCCGTGCGCCGTCCGGCCGACGAAGCGGCCGAATTGCACCAGGACGGAATCATTGAGGCCGAGGCTCTCGCGCAGCGCGTCGCGTTCTGCCTGGGTCGCGTCCTGGCCGACCATGCCGTTGATCGGGTCGCCGACGAAGCGGAAGAGGGTGAAGGCGATGAGCGCCACCGCCAGCATGACCGCCAGCGACTGGAGCAGCCGGCGCAGCAGGAACACGATCATCGGTGCCTGCTCCGCTCGAGAAGCACCGCCTGATCGGCGGCGCCCCGTGGAAAGAGTTTCGAGCGCAAGACGTCGGCTACTTCACGGTGACGAAGCGCAGCGGGAAGAAATTATCGGCCATCTGCACCACGTCGACGTTGCTGCGCGCGGCCCAGACCACGACCTGCTGATGCAGCGGAATGTAGAGGAACTGGTCCTTGATCACGCCGAGCGCCTGGGAGATCAGCGCCTGGCGCTTCGCCGGATCGATCTCGACCTGGATCTGCTTGATGCTCTGGTCGAGCGTCGGCACGGAGATGCCGCCGTCGTTATTGTCGCCGATGCCGGCGCCGGGCGTCCGCGTGCCGACCAGCGAGGCCAGCATGTTGTGGGCGTCGTAGGTCGAGGGCGTCCAGCCCAGCATGTAGAAGCTCGAGGCGTAGTTGGGCGACCCGATCTTGCCGAAGAACTTGAGGCGGGTCTGGGCCAGCAGGTTCACCTTGATGCCGACCTTGGCCAGCATGGCGGTGACCGCCTGGCAGATCGCCTCGTCATTGACGTAACGGTCGTTCGGGCAATCCATCCCGGTCTCGAAGCCGTTCGGATAGCCGGCATCGGCCAGCAGCTTCCTGGACTTCTCCGGATCGTACGGCACCCGTTCGTTCAAGGACTTGTCGAAGCCGTTGATGCCCGGCGCGATCATCTCGGCGGTCGGCTGGGCCTGGCCGCGCATGACTTTGGTCGCAATCGCATTCTCGTCGATCGCGCGATAGAACGCCTCGCGCACCCGCACGTCCTTGAACGGGTTCTTGCCCTTGACGTTGCTCTCGAGGAGCTCGTCATGCATCTGGTCCATGCCGAGGAAGATCGTCCGGAGCTCGGGCGACTTGATGATCTTTGTGCCGGGCGTGGTCGCGATGCGGTCGACGTCCTGTGGCGGCACTGTATAGACGAAATCGATCTCGCCCGAGAGCAGGGCCGCGACCCGGGTCGCCGGGTTGGCGATGCGGGTGAACACTGCCTCGGTCACATTGCCTTCAGGCTTGTCCCACCAGTTGGGATTGGCGACCAGCACGGTGCGCACGTCGGGCACGCGCTCCTTCAGCATGAAGGGCCCCGTGCCCATGGCGTTGCGGGTCGCGTAATTCTCCTCGGTCACCTTGCCGAGGTCGGCCGGCACGGTCGCGTTGTTCTTCTCGCACCAGGCCTTCGACATCATGCCCCATTGGGCCAGTTCCCCGGGCAGGATCGGATCGGGACCGTTGGTGACGAATTCGACGGTGTAATCGTCGATCTTGTTCAGCGCCTTCACCGTCGCGACGTTGCTGTTGAGCGCCGAGGTCGGCTGCTTGATGCGCTGGAACGAGAACAGCACGTCGTCGGCCGTGAACGGCGTGCCGTCGGAGAACTTGACGCCCTGGCGCAGCTTGAAGCGCCAGACATCGGGCGCCGTCTGCGCCCATTCGGTCGCGAGCGACGGCTCGACCTTGAGATCCTTGGAGCGCCGGACCAGCGGCTCGTAGATGTTCTGCATGAAGGTCAGCAGGAAGGTCTCCTGCCGCGCATACGGATCCATCGAATTGACGTCGCCGTCATTCGCCCAGCGCAAGGTCGCGGCCGAGGCCGGGCCCTGCCCGACCACCGCGCCCAGCACCGTCGCCAGCCCGGCCGCCCATAGCGCTGCCGAAATTCGCCCGAACATCAGTCGCATCCTTCATTCCCAACCAGGGGCCGCCGCCCCCGAAGGAGCGGCGGCTGGTAAGCCATCGGCCGGCGAGCGGCTACTTCACGGTGACGAAGCGTAGCGGGAAGTAATTGTCGGCCATCTGGACGACATCGACGTTGCTGCGCGCGGCCCAGACCACGACCTGCTGATGCAGCGGGATATAGAGGAACTGGTTCTTGATCACGCCGAGCGCGTCGGCGATCAGGCCCAAGCGCTTCTTCGAATCGGTCTCGACCTGGATCGCCTTGACGTCGGCATCGACCTGGGCATTCGAGATGCCGCCGTCGTTGTTGTCTCCGAGCCCGACGGCCGGCGTGCGGGTCGCGACCAGCGAGGCCAGCATGTTGTGGGCATCGTAGGTCGAGGGCGTCCAGCCCAGCATGTAGAAGCTGGCGGCATAATTGGGCGCGCCGATCTTGCCGAAATACTTGAGGCGGGTCTGGGCCAGCAGGTTCACCTTGACGCCGACCTTGGCCAGCATGGCGACCACCGCCTGGCAGATCGCCTCGTCATTGACGTAGCGGTCGTTCGGGCAATCCATCCCGGTCTCGAAACCGTTCGGATAGCCGGCGTCGGCCAGGAGCTTCTTGGACGTCTCCGGATCGTACGGCACCCGCTCGTTCAAGGACTTGTCGAAGCCATTGACACCAGGTGCGATCATCAGCGCCGTCGCTTCGGCCTGGCCGCGCATGACCTTGGTGACGATCGTCTTCTCGTCGATTGCGCGATAGAACGCCTCGCGCACCCGCGCGTCCTTGAACGGGTTCTTGCCCTTGATGTTGCTCTCCAGGAGCTCATCGCGCGTCTGGTCGAAGCCCAGGAAGATCGTCCGAAGCTCGGGCTTTTTCAGGATCTTGGTGCCGGAGGTGGTCGCGATGCGGTCGACGTCCTGCGGCGGCACCGTATAGATGAAATCGATCTCGCCCGAGAGCAGGGCCGCGACCCGGGTCGCCGGGTTGGCGATGCGGGTGAACACCGCCTCGGTCACGTTGCCGACCGGCTTGTCCCACCAGTTGGGATTGGCGACCAGCACCGTGCGCACGTCGGGCACGCGCTCCTTCAGCATGAAGGGGCCGGTGCCCATGGCGTTGCGGGTGGCGAAGCTCTCTTCCGTCACCTTGCCGAGGTCGGCCGGCACGGTCGCGTTATTCTTCTCGCACCATGCCTTCGACATGATGCCCCAGTTGGTCAGTTCCTCCGGCAGGATCGGGTCCGGGCCCTTGGTATGGAACTCGACCGTGTAGTCGTCGACCTTCACCAGGTCCTGCACGGTCACGAAGTAGCTGTTCATGTTGGACGTCGGCTGCCGCGCCCGCTGATACGAAAGGATGACGTCGTCAGCGCCGAACGGCGTGCCGTCGGAGAACTTGACACCCTGCCGCAGCTTGAACCGCCAGACATCGGGAGCAGTCTGCGCCCATTCGGTCGCGAGCGACGGCTCGACCTTGAGATCCTTGGAGCGCCGGACAAGCGGCTCGTAGATGTTCTGCAGGAAGGTCAGCAGGAAGGTTTCGTTGCGCGCATAAGGGTCCATCGAATTGACGTCGCCGTCATTCGCCCAACGCAAGGTCGCGGCCGAGGCCGGACCGGCCAATGGCAAAGCCAACCCGGCGACGAGCAGCCCCGCCGCCAGGCGATTGAAAATCCTTCGCATCTTTTCTCGTCCCCCTCGATCGTGCCAGCCCGTCGGGCCGATGCCCGGCCCCTTATCCCTGTCGGACGCCATGCTTCGTTTGCGGCATGGTCGTCCCTTTTGACAGCAAGATTGCGCTATGCCGCTGCCCGCAAGTCAAATGTTTTGAGGGGGCTGCCGAGCGATCTTTTGTGTCGCAGCCGGCGCGGAGCACGACATTTTCAACCAGCGAGGGTTCGAATTACAGAATTTCGCGCAGACAGGGCCGATTTGACCGGGGCCGATGGTTAAGGAATGATGGGCGTCCAGCCCATCGCCGGCCTCCAAAGGGAAGACGCGTCATGAGTTTCGCAGGCAATTCACTGAGCAGCCGGGACAAGGCCTTCGTCCTGCATCCCTATACGAACCTCAAGAAGTTCGAGACTTCCGGCCCGCTGATGATCACCGAGGGCAGCGGCATCCGGGTCAAGGACGAGGACGGCAAGGAATATATCGAGGCCATGGCGGGGCTGTGGTGCGCGGGCCTGGGCTTCAGCGAAGAGCGGCTGGTCGAGGCCGCGGCCGCCCAGATGCGGCGGCTGCCGTTCTACCATACCTTCGCGGCCAAGGCCCACGACCGCTCGACCGAGCTTGCCGAGAAGCTCATCCAGTTGGCACCGGTGCCGATGTCGAAGGTGTTCTTCAACAATTCCGGCTCCGAGGCCAACGACACGGCGGTCAAGCTGGTCTGGTACTACAACAATGCCCGCGGCCTCTATCGCAAGAAGAAGATCATTGCCCGCATGAAGGGCTACCATGGCGTCACCGTCGCGGCGGCGAGCCTGACCGGCTTGCCGAACAACCATCGCGACTGGGACCTGCCGATCGCCAATGTCCGGCACACCGACTGCCCGCATCACTACCGCTTCGCCAAGCCGGGCGAGAGCGAGGAGGATTTCGCGACGCGGCTCGCCGAGAACCTCGACGCGCTGATCCAGCGCGAGGGCCCGGACACGGTCGCCGCCTTCATCGCCGAGCCGGTGCAGGGCGCCGGCGGCGTGATCGTGCCCCCCGCGACATACTTCCAGAAGATCCAGGCGGTGCTGAAGAAATATGATGTGCTGCTGATCGCCGACGAGGTCATCACCGGCTTCGGCCGCACGGGCGCGTTCTGGGGCAGCACCACCTTCGGCATGGAGCCGGACATCCTGAGCTGCGCCAAGCAGCTCTCCGCCGCCTATCTGCCGATCTCGGCGACGCTGGTGAACGAGAAGATCTACCAGGAGCTGGTGCGCCAGAGCGAGAAGATCGGCAGTTTCGCCCATGGCTATACCTACACCGGCCATCCGGTCTGCGCCGCCGTCGCGCTCGAGACGCTCAAGATCTATGAGGAGCGCGACATCGTCGCCCGGGTCCGGGCGCTGACCGCCCCGTTCCAGGAAGGGTTCCGCGCCTTCGCCGAGCGGTCGTTCGTCGGCGAGGTGCGCGGCGTCGGCCTCATCGGCGCCATGGAGCTGGTCAGGGACAAGGCGACGAAGGCGCCGTTCGACCCGTCGCTCAACATCGGCGGCCTGGTCCAGGACCTGGCCCTGAAACATGGCCTGATCGTGCGCCAGGTCGGCGATTCGATCGCGCTCTGCCCGCCGATGATCGTGACCGAGGCCGACATCCGCGAAATCTTCGACCGGCTCGCCGCCACGATGGACGAATTCGACGGGTGGGTTGCAGCCAAGGGACTTGCGGCCTGAGGCCCAGGTCTTAAATCTCCCCCCATGCGTCCGTCGCATGGGGTGTTGCGCCAGGTGCGACAAGCCGCCCCGACGCTTGCGTTTCGGGGCGGCGCATGATGAGTGCGTATATCGGCCGTGGGAACGGCCGGTATGCTCTTGTGGGCAGATGGCCCCGACCCGCGCGATGGCGACAGGGACCGGACCATCCCTGGGACATGTGCCGAATGAATTACGAGCTTTTCTTCGCCGACCGGATCGACGCGCTCAAGCAGGAGGGGCGCTATCGGGAATTCGCCGAGCTGGAGCGCATCGTCGGGGCCTTCCCGCGCGCCTACCACCATGGTGTCGGCGGCGAGGTCACGATCTGGTGCTCGAACGACTATCTCGGCATGGGCCAGCACCCGAAGGTGCTGGCGGCGATGCATGGCGCGCTCGACCGGGTCGGCGCCGGCGCCGGCGGTACGCGCAACATCTCGGGCAACAGCCACGAGCATATCCTGTTGGAACGCGAACTCGCCGACCTGCACGGCAAGGAAGCGGCGCTGATTTTCGCCACCGGCTATGTCGCGAACGAGGCGACGCTGTCGACCCTGGCCAAGCACCTGCCGGGCTGCGTCGTGTTTTCGGACGCGCTCAACCATGCCTCGATGATCGAGGGCATCCGCCATTCCGGTGCCGAGAAGCGCATCTTCCGCCATAACGACGCCGCCGATCTCGACCGGCTGCTCGGCGAGTACGGGCCGGAGCGCGCCAAGCTGGTCGCTTTCGAGAGCGTCTATTCCATGGACGCCGACGTCGGCCGGATCGCGGAGCTGTGCGACGTCGCCGACAAGCACGGCGCCATGACCTATCTGGACGAGGTCCATGCGGTCGGCATGTACGGCCCGCGCGGCGCCGGCGTCGCCGAACGCGACGGCGTGATGGACCGGGTGACCGTGATCCAGGGCACGCTCGGCAAGGCGTTCGGCTGCCACGGCGGCTATATCGCGGCCTCCGCGGCCTTGATCGATTTCGTCCGCTCCTATTCGTCCGGCTTCATCTTCACCACCTCGATGACGCCGGTCACCGCCGCCGGCGCCCGGACCGCGATCCGGCACCTGAAGGACAGCCAGGCCGAACGCGCCGGCCAGCAAGCGAACGTCGCCGAGGTCAAGCGCCGGCTGATCGCCGCCGGCATCCCGGTGATGCCGAGCGAGACCCATATCCTGCCGGTCATGGTCGGCGACGCCCGGCTGGTGAAGCGCGCGTCCGACGATCTGCTGCAGCGCCATCATATCTATATCCAGCCGATCAACTATCCGACCGTGCCGCGCGGCACCGAGCGCCTGCGCATCACGCCGACCCCGCTCCATACGACCCAGGACATCGATCATCTGGTGGAAGCCATGAGCGAGGTCTGGTCGCGCCTGATGCTGCGCCGCGCCGTCGCTGCCTGAGCCCGCCCGCATGTATCGCGACAATTCGCTCGTCCCGATCGAAACCGTCCGGATCGCCGCCCTGGGCGCGCTCGCGACCAAGCCCCGGACCTATGGCGAGATCGCGGCCGACGTCCGGCTGTTCACCAGCCGCATCGTCGGCCCGTCGCTCGACCTCATGGGCATCTCGATCGAGCTGCTGCGGGCCGAAGGCGTGGTCATGGACCTGGCCGAGGACGAGGGCCAGAAGGACCCGCGCCTGACCCTGACCCCGGCCGGTGAGGAAATGCTGCTGAAGCTGCTGAAGGCGCCCATTCGGTCGCCCAACACGGAGCTGAGCCGCCTGGTGGTGGCGCTCAAGATGCGCTTCCTGCATCTCTTGAGCCCGTCCGAACGGCAGGAACAGATCGCCCTGCTGCGCACGCTCACGACCGCCGAGCGCCAGCGCTTCGTCGAGCTCGAGGAACAGAGCGACGGCGCCAACCTGTTCAAGGACTGGCTGGCGCTGCAGATCCAGCTGCTCGACATCCGCCTCAGCTGGATCGACGGCTTCAGCCAGCGCTGCTGCGGGTAAAGCGGTCCGCCAGGGGCTGAACTCAGGGACGGTCTTGCGGCAAGCGCCCGCCTCTCAGCGTCATCCCCGGGCTTGACCCGGGGATCCACGTGTCTCAGCCGATCAGGTCGCAGAGATCAGCCCGATGCTCCCTGGTTCGGCGGGCAAGGTCGCTGGTCACGCCGACATAGAGAACGCCGTTCGACTTGTTCGTCATGATGTAGGTCCAACCACCTGGCATCCAGCAACTATGGGCGGCCGGAATGACGCGGCAACTGCCGCGTGGATCCCCGGGTCAAGCCCGGGGATGACGATCTAAAACATCCTTACCGGGCTAAAACAGGTGCTGCCCGCCGGTGACGTAGATCTCGGTGCCGGTGATGTAGGTCGATTCCGGCGCGCACAGGTAGAAGATCGTCGAGGCGACGTCATCGGGCTGGCCCAGGCGGTTCAGGGGAATGCGCGGGATCAGTACGTCGGTGTTGGGCGACAGCATTGCCGTCTCGATCTCGCCGGGCGCCACCGCGTTGACGCGCACGCCCAGCTGGGCGAACTCGACCGCCATCTCGCGGGTCAGCGCCGACAGCGCCGCCTTCGAGGTCGAATAGGCCGAACCCGCGAAGGGATGGACCGCGTGGCCCGCGATCGACGTTACGTTCACGATCGCGCCCTTGGCCCTGGCCAGGTTCGACGCCAACGCCCGGCCGAGCGCCAGCGGCGTGAAGAAATTCAGCTGGAACACCTGGTGCCAGTCGGCGAGATCGCCGTTGAGGCAGCCGAGCCGCTCCTGGAACGGCGTCTTGGGCGAGATGCCGGCATTGTTGACCAGCGCGTTCAGCGGCCCGCCGCCCAATTCGTCGCGCACGTCGGCGATGAACTGGTCGAGAGTCGACGCGTCGGCCAGGTCGGCCGTGATGTGCTGGGTCCAGTTCGGGTCGCGCCGACATTCCGGCGGCACGACGTCGCGAGAGACGGTGATGACGCGCCAGCCGGCATCGCTGAAGCGCTTGACGGTGGCATGACCGATGCCGCGGCTGGCGCCGGTCAGGAGGAGGACGGGGTTTTCGCTCATGCCGGTGAATGTAGGCGCAGCATCGCCGCCGCGCCACCCCGCCCGCGTCTTGCTAGCTCGGCGGCAGGGTCGCCAGATCGTCGCGCGCCAGGTCGGCCAGCGACTTGCCGGCGGCCGCCGGGTCGGACACCTGCTGCGGAACGACGTCCGGCGCTTGGTCGATCACCTGCTGGTAATAGCCGCGCGCCTCGTCGAACCGGCCGAGGCGCTGGGCCACCACGCCCAGGTTCAGGAGCACGTACGGATCCTTGGGAAAGGCCGCCTTCGCCTGGGTCAGGTATTCCTGCGCCTTCAGCCAGTCGCCCTGGCCGATCGCCTCGAAGCCATGCCGATAGGCCTGCTGTCCTGCCACTTCCTTTTCGTTCGTGCAGGCGGCGAGAACGAGGCCGAGGCCGGCGAGCGCCAGCGCGCGTAGCGCGATCATGGATAGAGCCGCTCGATCGCCCAGCCCGCGCCCTCGGGCGTGAAGACCAGCCGGTCATGCAGGCGGAACGGCCGGTCCTGCCAGAACTCGATCCGGGTCGGCGCCAGCCGGTAGCCCGACCAGAACGGCGGCCGCGGCACGGCCTCGCCCGGATATTTCGCATCGAACTCGCGCAGCCGCGCCTCGAACGTCGCGCGCGAATCGAGCGGGCGCGACTGGTCCGACGCCCAGGCGCCGATCCGGCTGTCGCGTGGCCGGCCGGCGAAATAGGCGTCGGCCTCCGCATCCGTGACCCGGGAAATGGTCCCTTCGACGCGGACCTGCCGCTTCAGCGATTTCCAATGGAAGCAGAGCGCGGCCCGGGGATTGGCCGCGAGCTCCTCGCCCTTGCGCGAGTCGATGTTCGTGTAGAAGACGAAGCCGCGCCGATCGAGCCCCTTCAGGAGCACGATCCGGACCGACGGGAAGCCGTCGGGCGTCGTGGTCGCGAGCGCCATGGCGTTCGGATCGGCCGGTTCGGCGGCCGAGGCCTCGGCGAACCAGGTATCGAACAGATCGTAGGGATCGCGGGCCGCGTCCATGTCGTTCTCCAGCAGCGACAGATTCCACCGCTTGATCTAGCGCCGCCGGAGCGCCGTGCCAACCCCTTGGGCGTCCGCGGCTTTTCGGCGTTGAATTTACGGAATGCTAACCGGCTGGCAGGATAGTCCCGATGATGGATCCCTACGCTACCCTCCAAGTCGGCCGCAACGCCAGTGCGGACGAGATCAAGCGCTCCTACCGCAAGCTCGCCAAGGAACTGCATCCCGACCTGCATCCGAACAATCCGGCGAGCGCACGACGCTTCAACGACATCACGGCCGCCTATGAGGTGCTGTCGGACGAGGCCAAGCGGCGCCAATACGACAGTCAGCTGGCCGCCGCCGAAGCCGCATCCCGTGCCGGACGGAGCCGGGGCAATCCGTTCGATGACGACGGGCTCGACAGTTTCTTCGGCCGCAGCTGGGGCTTTCGGCGCGAGGCGGCCGGCAACGGCCCGAAGCTGCGCGGCGCCGATATCTACCAGTCGCTGACCATCTCGTTCATCGAGGCCGCGACCGGCGCCCGCAAGCGGCTGGTGATCAAGGACCAACGTGTGCTGGACGTGAACATTCCGGCGCTGACCCAGGACGGCCAGACCCTGCGGCTGAAGGCCCAGGGCGGGGCGGGCAGCAACGGCGGCCCTGCCGGCGACGTGTTCGTCGAGATCACGGTCGAGCCGCATCCGCTGTTCACCCGGCGCGACTACGACATCCTGATGACCCTGCCGGTGACCCTGCCCGAGGCGGTGCTGGGCGCCACCGTCACCGTGCCGACCGTGCAGGGCATGGTCTCGCTCAAGGTGCCGAAGGGCTCCAACACCGACACGGTGCTGCGCCTGCGCGGCAAGGGCTTGGGCGGCCAGGGCGACCAGCTGGTGACGCTCAAGGTCGTGCTGCCGACCGCCAAGGACGCCGAGCTTACCGAATTCATCGAGCGCTGGGCGAAGCGCCACTCCTACAGCGTCCGGCCGAAATATTAGCTAACTGTCGCGGAGCAGATCCGCGACCGGCACGTCGAGCGCCGCCCGTTCCGCCTCGTTCACACCCTGCCAGCGCTGGCCGAGGCGGGCGATGCGCCGGCCCCGCCGGTATGCGGGCTCGGTCTCGACCGCCTGCTTCAGCTCGACCAGGCGCGCCGCCGCGAGATCCCGGGCCAGGACCCAGCCGCCATCGACGCTGGCCGCGACGAAGTTGGCCGCGAGCAGCCGGTCGAGGCAGTTCGACAGCGGGCCGATTGGGGCCGCCAGCTCCGTCGCCAGCGCCCGCAGCGTGAGCGAGCCGCCGGTGCGCCCCTGGTGGGCGAGGCGCCCCACGACCGCCAGGCCCAGATCGAGGTCGACCCGCTGCCGGGCGAGCGCCTCGGCGGGTGCAGCATGCCCCCAGAGCGGGACGGCGGCCGCGATCTCGGCGCCGAACAGCACGACGCTCCACGACAGGTACATCCAGAGAAGGAAGATCGGGATCACCGCCAACGCGCCATAGATCGCGGTGTAGGCGTTGAAATGGGCGAGATAGAGCGTGAAGCCGGCCTTGCAGCCCTCGAACAGCAAGGCGGCAACCACCGCACCGATGGCTCCGTCGCGCCAGCGGACCGGGCAATGCGGCACGAGGCAGAACAACAGGGTGAACCCGGCCGTCTCCAGCAGGAACGGCGCATAGGCGGCCAGCAGATTGAGCCATTCCTCGACCGTATGCTGGGAGGCGCCGACCACGGCCATGTCGCGGGTGATGCCGTGCAGGCTGGCCGAGACCGACAGGCCGACGCCGAACAGCAGCGGCCCGAGCGTCAGCATCGTCCAATAGACCAGGATCCGCGCCATCCAGCGCCGCGGCGCATGGACCCGCCAGATCGCGTCGAGCCGGTCCTCGATCGTCGCCAGCAGCATGATCGCGGTGATCGCCAGCACCAAGAGCCCGATCGCCGTGGTCTTGCCGGCGCTCTGCGCGAAACTGCTGATATATTGCTCGACCGTGGCGCCGACCGTCGGCACGAAATTGTCGAACATCACCATCAGCGCGCGCTCGCGCAGCTTGTCGAAGATCGGGAAGGCCGACAGCACGGCGAGGCCGATCGCGGCCAGCGGCACGATCGAGACCAGCGTGGTGTAGCTGAGCGCGCCGGCGGCGGCGAAGCAGCCGTCCTCGATGAAGCGCCGGACCACATGCTGCGTGAAACGGACGAAGCGCTGCCGGAAGCTTTCGACCTCGGCCGGCACACCATCGACCGGCGCCGCCGCGTCGGGCGCCGGGTGCGCATGCTCTCGTTCGCTCAGTCCCTGGTCGATCATGCCTTGCGCCAATCGCGTCAGCCGGAGAGAAGTCTCGAGCGCCGTCGCTCGATTCTACGGGGAGGGCGTCCCGTTTCCAAGCGGCGAGCCGCCAGGCATTCCCGCCGCCGGGTGCTTTCGTGTAGCATCGCGCCCAGTTTTGATTGTTAAGCATTCAGGAGCAGCCGTCTTATGGCGAACGTTGGAACCCTCATGGCCGGCAAGCGAGGCCTGATCATGGGCGTGGCGAATCACATGTCGCTCGCCTGGCACATCGCGCAAGCCGTCCACGCACAGGGTGGAGAGCTCGCTTTCACGTATCAGGGCGAGGCGCTGGAGAAGCGCGTGCGCCCGCTGGCTGCCAGCATCGGTTCGGACTTCCTGGTCGAATGCGACGTGACCGACGAGGGCTCGATGGACCGGACCTTCCAGGCCTTGTCCGACCGCTGGGGCTCGATCGATTTCGTCGTCCACGCCGTAGGCTTCTCTGACAAGGAAGAGCTCAAGGGCCGCTATTGCGATACGACGCGCGGCAATTTCCTGCGCACGCTCGACATCTCCTGCTTCTCCTTCACCGACGTGTGCAAGCGGGCGAGTGCCTTGATGCCGAACGGCGGCAGCCTCGTCACGCTGACCTATCTCGGCGCCGAGCGGGTCATGCCGAACTACAACGTCATGGGCGTGGCCAAGGCGGCGCTCGAGACCAGCGTGCGCTATCTGGCGGTCGACCTCGGCGGCCAGGGCATCCGCGTCAACGGCATCTCCTATGGCCCGGTCAAGACGCTGGCTGCCTCGGGCATCAGCGATTTCCGCTATATCCTGAAATGGAACCAGTATAATTCGCCGCTGAAGCGCAACGTCTCGAACGAGGATGTCGGCGGCAGCGGGCTCTATTTCGTGAGCGATCTGTCGAGCGGAGTCTCGGGCGAGATCCACCATGTCGATTGCGGCTATCACGTCGTCGGCATGAAGGCGGTCGACGCCCCCGACATCGCCGTCGTCTGAGGCCCCCTCACCCGCCTCGCTTCGCTTGGGCCCCCTCTCCCGCAGGCGGGAGAGGGATGGGGTGAGGGCCGTCCCCGCGCAACGAAGGTCGAACAGAGGTAGACAAAATGGCCGGCAATAGCTTCGGCGCGCTGTTCCGCTTCACCACCTGGGGCGAGAGCCATGGGCCTGCCATCGGCTGCGTCGTCGACGGCGTGCCGCCGCGCCTGCCCTTGAGCGAGGCCGATATCCAGCAATGGCTCGACCGGCGCCGGCCCGGCCAGTCGCGCTTCACGACCCAGCGCCAGGAACCGGACCGCGTCCGCATCCTCTCGGGCGTGTTCGAGGGGCTGACCACCGGCACGCCGGTGGCGCTGGAGATCCAGAACGAGGACCAGCGTTCCAAGGACTACGGCGAGATCAAGGACAAGTTCCGGCCCGGCCATGCCGACTATACCTACTGGTCGAAATACGGCATCCGCGACTATCGCGGCGGCGGCCGCTCGTCGGCGCGGGAAACGGCGTCGCGGGTCGCGGCCGGCGGCGTCGCGCGCGCGGTGCTGGGCGCCGGCATCACCATCCGCGGCGCGCTGGTCCAGATCGGCCCGCACAAGATCGACCGGTCGCGCTGGGACTGGGCCGAGGTCGAGCGCAATCCGTTCTGGTGTCCCGACCCGGTCGCCGCATCCGAATGGGAGAAATATCTCGACGGCGTGCGCAAGGCCGGCTCCTCGATCGGCGCGGTGATCGAGATCGTCGCGTCCGGCGTGCCGGCCGGGCTCGGCAACCCGATCTACCAGAAGCTCGACGCCGACCTTGCCTCGGCCATGATGTCGATCAATGCCGTGAAGGCGGTCGAGATCGGCGACGGCTTCGCCGCGGCGGCGCTGTCGGGCGAGGAGAATGCCGACGAGATGCGCATGGGCAACGACGGGGTGCGCTTCCTGTCGAACCATGCCGGCGGCATCCTGGGCGGCATTTCGAGCGGCCAGGACGTGGTCGTGCGCTTCGCGGTCAAGCCGACGAGCTCGATCCTGCAGCCGCGCAAGACCGTGACGATCGAGGGCGAAGAGACCGAGATCGTCACCAAGGGCCGCCATGATCCCTGCGTCGGCATCCGCGCCGTGCCCGTCGGCGAGGCGATGGCCGCCCTGGTGCTGGCCGATCATATGCTTCAGCACCGGGCGCAGTGCGGGTAAGGTCGGAGCGAGCTCGACAACAGTGCGGCGGCCCGGGCAGTCCGGGCAGGGATGGACATGAAGAAAATTAGACTGTTGGGGGCGGGCCTGCTCGTTCTGGGCCTGCTGATGGTTGCCGCAGCCTTCGCCGCCGATGGGGGACCGCAGCCTCCGCATCTGGCCCTGGTCATCAAGACCTTCCGCAATCCCTATTTCGAGACCATGGTCGACGGCGCCGAGGATGGTGCCGCCGATCTGGGTGCCTCGATCGAGGTCGCGGCCCCGGATTTCGAAACCTCGATCGACCAGCAGATCGCGATCATCGATCGGCTGGTCGATCAGAAGGTCGACGGCATCCTGCTGGCGCCGGCCGATTCGCTCCGGGTCATTCCGGCGCTGAAGCGCGCCGAGGCGGCCGGCATCCCGGTCGTCGACATCGACAACCCGATCGACTCCGCCGCGGCGACGACGGCCGGCCTGAAGCCGGTCCCGCTCATCACCGTCGACAACGAGGACGCCGCCTATCGCGCCGTCAAGGCGGTCCTCCGCAGCTTCGGGCCCGCCAAGCACGCGATCAAGGCCGCGATCATCGAAGGCATCCGGGGGGCGAGGAATGGCGAGGCGCGCAAGGCCGGCGCGCTCAGGGCCTTCAACGAGGACCGGCGGGTGCTGCTGGTCGCAACCGAGGGCGCCGAGTGGGAGCGCGACCGCGGCGAACAGGTCGCCGGCGCGATCATCGCACACACGCCCGATCTGGATCTGCTGTTCTGCGCCAACGACAACATGGCCCTGGGCGCGCTGTCGGCGCTGGCGACGGCCGGGGCCGAGCGCGTCAAGGTCGTGGGCTACGACGCCCTGCCCGAGGCGCTCGATGCCGTGCGCGCCGGCACGCTCGCCGCCACGGTCGACCAGCGCGCCGCCCGCCAGGGCCGCATGGGCGTCGAATACCTGCTGAAGCGGCTCAAGGGCGAGACCGTGCCGCCGGAAACCCTGGTCGACGTGCGGATCATCCGGGAATAGGGCTCAGGCCGCCGGCCGGCGCGGCGCGCCCGTCCATTGCACCTGGGGCAGGCTGGGGTCGGTGACGCCGGCCTGCAGGCTGCGCCGGACCGGTTCGTCCCGGCCCGCCGGATCCGCCATCGGCACCAGCCGGGCGACCGGCCGGCCGGCTCGGACCATGATGATCTCCTCGCCCACGGCGACATGGTCGATCAGGTGCAGGGCGGCGTCGGCCAGCGCAACGACGACGGTCATGGGCGGCTCCTCGGGCAGGGGTTCGGTCCAGAACACGCGACGGCACGATCCGATCCGCCGGGCGATGCCGATTCCGGAGCGCTGCTGACCCCGCCTGCGTTTGTGCTAGAGTCCGGTCCCTTCCCATCCATGGCGCGTCCCGAGGAACAGGAATGCCGCAACCCGACCATATCTCGGCCCTCGGCATCGGCGATGCGGCCGGGCTCGACGAGGATCTCCAGGCGATCTATGCGAAATGCGTCGAGAAGCTCGGCTTCGTGCCGAACGTCTTCCACGCCTATAGCCTCAGGCCGGCCAAGCTGCGCAATTTCATCGCCATGTATAACGAGCTGATGCTGGCGCCGTCCGGCCTCTCGAAGCTCGAGCGCGAAATGGTCGCGGTCACGGTCTCGTCGGCCAACCGCTGCTATTATTGCCTGGTCGCCCACGGCCAGGCGGTCCGCCGCCTGTCCGGCGATCCGCAGCTGGGCGAGATGATCGCGCTCAATTACCGGGTGGCCCCGCTCGATGGCCGGCAGCGCGCCATGCTCGATTTCGCCTGGAAGCTGACCACGACGCCGCATCTCGTCGACGACGGCGACCGCGTGGCACTCCGGCGCGCGGGCCTGAGCGAGGAAGACATCTTCGATCTGGCCGAGACCGCCGCCTTCTTCAACCTGTCGAACCGGATGGCGTCGGCAACCGATATGATGCCCAATCCCGAGTACCATCGGCTCGATCGCTGAGCCGCCCGTTCAGGACGCCCCCCATGCGCTTTTTCCTGTGGTTCTTTGCCGTGATCGGCGTGCTCGCCGTCGCCATCGTCTCGCTCGGCGTCTATCTCGGCATGCATTACGGATCCCGGAAGCCGGAGATCGCCGAGGCGACCGTGCTGCACTTCGATTTCGAGCGGCCCGAAACCGAGAAGGCATCGGCCGGGCTGGGCGACGCGCTGCTGGGCGACCGCAAGATCAGCTTCGCCGATACGATCGAGGCGATCCGCCGTGGCGCTGACGACGGCCGGGTGCGCGGGCTGGTGGCGCGCACCGGCGAGGTGCCGCTCGGCCTCGCCCAAGTCCAGGAACTGCGCGACGCCATCGCCGCGTTCCGCGCCAAGGGCAAATTCGCCTATGCCTATGCCGACAGCTTCGGCGATCTGGGCGGCGGTACGCGCGCTTATTACCTGTCGACCGCATTCGACGAGATCTGGCTGCAGCCGGTCGGCGCGGTCGGCCTGATCGGTGTTGGCGCGGAATTGCCGTTCTTCAAGGGCGCGCTCGACAAGCTGGGCGTCACCGCCGCCTTCGACCGGCGCGCCGAATATAAGTCGGCCATGACCCAGGTGACCGAGACCAAGCTGCCGCGGACCGACCGCGAGGCCTTCACCGGCATGGTCAAGTCGATCTTCGACCAGACCGCCGACGGCATCGCCAAGGACCGCAAGCTCGCCGGCGACCAGGTGCGGGCGCTGATCGACAACGGTCCCTATCCAGGCGACGAAGCGCTTGCCAAGCACCTGGTCGACCATATCGGCTATGCCGACGAGGCCGTCGATGCCGCCCGCAAGAAGGCCGGTGCCGGCGTCCATCTGATGACCGGCCCGCAGTATCTCGATGCCGCCAAGGTCGGGGCGCCGACCGGCCAGGTCATCGCGCTGCTGCGTGCCGTCGGCGAGATCCGCAGCGGCCGCAATCCGAGCGGGCCGGCCGGCGATGCCGACGGCGTTGCCGCCGACGATCTGGTCAAGGCGATCGGCGACGCGAACCGGGACCCGGCGGTCAAGGCGATCGTGCTGCGCATCGACAGCCCTGGCGGCTCGGCGATCGCGTCGGAGACGATCTGGCGCGCGCTGAAGCGCGTCCGGGACGGCGGCAAGCCGCTCATGGTCAGCATGGGCAATACGGCGGCGTCCGGCGGCTATTACATTGCCGCCCCGGCCGACAAGATCGTGGCCGAGCCCGGCACGCTCACCGGCTCGATCGGGGTGTTCAGCGGCAAGCTCGTTACCAGCGGCCTGTGGGACAAGATCGGCGTCAGCTGGGACGAGGTCGAACAGGGCCGGAACGCCGGCATCGACAGTTCGCTCCATGATTTCACGCCGGAGCAGCATGCCCGCTTCGAGCATTCGCTGGACGTGGTCTACCAGGCGTTCATCGCCCGTGTCGCCGAGGGCCGCAAGCTGGACCCGGCCAAGGTCGAGGCGATCGCCAAGGGCCGGGTCTGGACCGGTGCCCAGGGCAAGGAGAACGGGCTGGTCGACGCGCTGGGCGGGCTCGACGTCGCGGTCGACCTGGCCAAGGACGCGGCCCATATCGCTGCCGATCAGCCGATCGTGCTGCGCCCCTATCCCCGGCCGCGCTCGCCGGTCGAGCAGATCGTGGCCGGCCTGTCCGGCAAGGATGACGAGAACGGCGGCAACGAGATCGCCGTCTCGCTCGGCCGGCTCGCGGCCGTGGCCCCCCTGCTGCGCCAGTTCGACCTGCTGACGCGGGCGGCGGGCGAGACCGGCGGGACGCGCGCCACCATGCCGCCGATCGAGCTGAGCCGGTAGCGCCGATGGTCCCGTTCGATCCGATCCTCGCCCGCGCCCTCGAAAGATACGGCGAGGCGGCACTCAACGAGCGGCTGCCCGCGGTCAAGGATGCGGCGGCGCTCGCCGCCATGCCCGACGACCGCTATCTGTCGCTCCTGTGCCTGCGCGTGTTCCGGGCTGGGCTCAGCCATTCGATGGTCGACCAGAAATGGCCGGCGTTCGAGGCCGCGTTCCACGGCTTCGATCCGCATGCGGTCGCGGCGATGACCGAGGAAGACCTGGAGCCGCTGATGGGCGATGCCCGCCTGATCCGCCATTGGGGCAAGCTCAAGTCCGTGCCCGTCAACGCCGCGGCGTTGCGCGCACTCTCCGCCGAGGTCGGCGGCTTCGGGCGCTGGCTCGCCGGCTGGCCGGTCACCGAGACCTTGGCGCTGTGGGACGCGCTGTCGAAACGCTTCAGCCAGTTCGGCGGCGATTCGCCCGGGCGCTTCCTGCGCATGGCCGGGCGGGACACGTTCATCTTCAGCCCCTCGGTCGAGGCGGCGCTCAGGACCTGGAGCGTCACTGAGGGCGGCAAGGGCAAGGCGGAGCGCGCCCGCGCCGCCGCGCAATTCAACGAATGGGCGGCGGCGACCGGCCGGCCGCTCGCCCATCTGTCGATGATCCTGGCACTTTCGGTGCCGGAATAGGCCTCAACCAGCCTGCCGCAGCGCCCCGAACGTCTTCAGATACTTCATGCCGGTGTCGCACAGGATGGTGACGATGGTGGCGCCCGACCCGAGCCGTTCGGCCAGCCGCAGGGCGGCGACGACGTTGCTGCCGGTCGAGGTCCCGGCGAACAGGCCTTCCTGCCGCGCCAGCCGCAGGGCCATGGCGGTCGCCTCGTCCGTCGACACGCGTTCGATGTCGTCCGCGATGCCGTCCCGCCACAGCGGCACCACGAAGCCGGCGCCGATCCCGTCGATCTTGTGGGCGCCGGCCGGACCGCCCGACAGCACCGGCGATTCGGCGGGCTCGACGGCGACGATGCGGATCTTTTCATTGCGGCGGCGGAGCGCTTCCGCCGTGCCGCGTAGCGAGGCTGCGGTGCCGACGCTCTGCACGAAGCCGTCGATCCGTCCCCTGGTCTGGTCCCAGATTTCCTCCGCCAGCTTGTGATAGGCCGCGAGCTGGTCCTCGTTCCTGAGTTGATCCGTCCAGAAGCCGCCGGTCTCGGCCGCGATGACGCGGGCGGCCTCGACCATGTCGCGGGTCAGCTTCTCGGTCATGCGCCCGCTATCGCTCGACAATATCGTGAGCCGCGCGCCGAGGATCGCCATGTGATCGAGCTTTTCCTGGGCGAAGGCGTCCGACGTCACGATATGGAGCGGATAGCCCTTGACCGCCGCGACCAGCGCCAGCGAGACGCCGGTGCTGCCGCCGGTATATTCGACGACGGCGCCGCCGGGTGCCAGGCGCCCGTCGGCCTCCGCCGCCTCGATCATCGCCAGCGCCATCCGGTCCTTCATGCTGCCGGTCGGGTTCTCGCTCTCGAGCTTCAACAGGATGCGCGCGCCGTTCCGGGGCACGATATGGCGGAGCGCCACCAGCGAGCTGTTGCCTATGCACTGCAGGATGTCGCGCTGCATGTTGCCGATATTTCCATGTAGCTGCAATCTATGTATATGCATAGACCTATGGATTACCCCAGGCAACCGCGAAAGACCCTCAGCGCCGACGCGCGCACGCTCGTCGAGGCCTGCCCGGGCTGGAACAGCCGCCTGGCCGCCCGGCGCATCAGCCAGTTTCTCGATCGCGAGATGGCGGACTGCGGCCTGACCGCGTCACAGGTCGGCCTGATGGCGCAGATCGCGATCGCCGCCGACGACACGCTGAGCGCGCTCGCCCGGCGCTCCGGCCTCGAGCAATCGACACTGTCGCGCAACCTGCGCACACTCGAGGGCGCGGGGCTGATCGAGATCGCCGTGGTCGAGACCGATCTCCGGCGCCGGGCCGTGTGGCTGACCGAGACCGGCGCCCGCCGGCTGGAGGCGGCGATCCCGGTCTGGCGGGCGGCGCAGGAGAGGCTGGCCCAGCACCTCTCATCCGATCTGGCGCGGCGCCTGGCGGACGAGACCGAGGCGCTGATCGGCTAGGGTGAAAATCCCATCAGCGAAGGCGGCTTTGTGTGGTGAGCGGACATTGACGTATCCCGACCGCGCAGGCGATCATTGACGGTCAAGCGACGACCGAACTTCACTGCGCACATTTCGCCGGAAGACATCATGAAGCTGCTTCTCACATCCGCCGGTATCAAGAACCCGAGCATCGAGAACGCGCTGGTCGGCCTGCTGGGCAAGCCGATCGCCGAGTGCAACGCCCTCTGCATTCCCACGGCGGGGTATGGGCACCCCCAGGGCAGTCCTGGCGGGGCATACCGGTTCATCACCGGCAAGTCCTCCACATCCATGTGCGAGCTGGGCTGGAAGTCCCTTGGCGTGCTGGAGCTAACCGCCCTGCCCAGCATCGGCGAAGACCGCTGGGTCCCATGGGTCCGGGAGACAGACGTCCTGCTCGTCAATGGCGGCGACGCCCTGTACCTGAACCACTGGATGCGGCAGTCGGGGCTGGCGGACCTGTTGCCGTCGTTACCCAACCTGGTCTGGGCGGGACTGAGCGCCGGCAGCATGGTGATGAGCCCGCGCATCGGCGAGGACTTCGTCGGCTGGAAACCGCCCGGCGTTGGCGACGGCGCGCTGGGATGGGTCGATTTTTCGATCTTTCCGCACCTGGATCATCCGGCCCTGCCGGAGAACACCATGGCCGACGCGGAACGATGGGCGGCCGGGCTCGCCAATCCGGCCTATGCGATCTGTGACGACACGGCCATCAAGGTGGTGGACGGCGCCGTCGAAGTCATCTCCGAGGGCCACTGGAAGCTGTTCACCCCCTGATCACCCCCTGATCTCGGAAATTGCGGGGGCGCCCGACGCCGCCCTGATTGCCCGGCAGCCAGCTCCGCGACCGGCCGCCTTAGGTCGTAGTCGCCCATTCACCCGGTCAGTCCAATCGGGCATCGACCTTACTCTGTTCAACAGCGTAGGGCCGGACCCGGCCGGCGCCTAACGCGTGAACGCGTCGATGACGAAGGCGTATTCCTCGGCCACTTCGGTCAGGCGGTCGAACCGGCCGGACTTGCCGCCGTGGCCGGCGCCCATGTTGGTCTTGGAAATGAGCACGTTGCCGTCGGTCTTGAGCGTGCGCAGCTTCGCCGCCCATTTCGCCGGTTCCCAATAGGTCACGCGCGGGTCGTTGAGGCCGGCGGTGATCATCAGCGGCGGATAGGCCTGCGCCTTGACATTGTCGTAGGGCGAATAGGAGCGGATGAAGTCGAACGCCGCCTTGTCGGTGATCGGATTGCCCCATTCCGGCCATTCCGGCGGCGTGAGCGGCAGGGTCGCGTCCTGCATGGTGTTGAGCGCGTCGACGAACGGCACATGGGCGACGACCGCGCGCCACAGCTCCGGCGCCTCGTTGACGATGACGCCCATCAGCTGGCCGCCGGCCGATCCGCCCGAGGCCGAGATGCCGCCCGCGGCCGCATAGCCTTCCTTGACGAGGTAACGGGCCGCGTCGATGAAGTCGTTGAACGTGTTGGTGCGCCGGGTGAGCTTGCCGGCCTCGTACCAGCCGTAGCCCAATTCGTCGCCACCGCGGATATGGGCGATGGCATAGGCGAAACCGCGATCCAAGAGCGAGACGCGCGCCGAGCTGAAGCTGGGCGACATGCCGAGCCCATAGGCGCCATAGCCGTAGAGATGCAGCGGCTTGCCCTGGCCCTTGGTCCAGCCCTTGCGATAGACCAGCGAGATCGGTACCAGCACGCCATCGCGCGCCGGCGCCATCAGCCGCTCGGTCACGTAATCGGCCGGATCGTAGCCGGACGGGATCTCCTGGACCTTGAGCACGGTCAGGGTCTGCTCGGCCACGGCATAGTCATAGGTCGTGGCCGGCGTCGCCATCGAGGAATATTCGAGCCGGATGGAAGTCGGGTCGATCGCCGGCGTGGCGCCGAGCCCGGCCTGATAGGCGGCCTCCGGAAAGGCCACCGCCTGTTCCGTGCCGTCGGCGTGGCGCAGGATGACCTGGTCCAGGCCGGCATGGCGCTCCTCCAGCACCAGGAAGCGCTCAAACGCGGTCAGGCCGCGGATGTAGCGCGCGTCGCCGCCGGCGATCAGCTCGACCCAATGCTCCGGTTCCGGTCGGTCGAGGGTGGCGCGCACGACGCGGAAATTCTTGTGCGTGTCGTTGACCCGGATATAGAGCGCGCCGCCGCCATGGTCGGCATGATATTCGCGGCCGGTCATGCGCGGCGCGATCAGGCGCTGGGCCGCGAACGGGTCGGCCGCCGGCACGAAGCGCACCTCGCTCGTCACATGATCGCCGGTGATGAGGAAGATCACCTCGCGGCTCTGCGACTTGCCGACGCCGACGCGGAAGCCCTCGTCCGGCTCCTCGTAGAGCACGCGGTCGTCCGCCACGGCGCTGCCCAGCACATGGGCGCGGATCTGATAGGGCCGCCAGGCCTGGTTGACCACGGCATAGAGCAGCACCCGGCCGTCGGCCGACCAGACCGGCTGGCCGATGGTCTCGGGAATCTCGACCGGCAGCAACGTGCCGGTCTCGAGGTCCTTGATGTGGAGCGTGAAGCGCTCCGAGCCATTGTCGTCGGCGCTGTAGGCGAGCAGCTTGCCGTCCGGGCTGACCGCGAAGCCGCTCAGGCGGAAGAAGTCCTTACCCTCGGCCAGCGCCGGCTCGTCGAGCAGCAGCTCCTCCGGCCCGCCGCCGACCGGCCGGCGATACCATTTGCGATATTGCCCGCCGGTCTCGAAGCGCCACTGGTAGAGGAAGCCGTCGTCCTCGACCGGGACCGAGGCGTCGTCCTCCTTGATGCGGCCCTTCATCTCGGCGAACAGCGTCTCGACCAGCGGCTCGAGCGGCCGCATGACCGCACGGAAATAATCGTTCTCCGCCTCGAGATGGGCGAGCACGTCCGGGTCGTCGACCGTCGGGTATTTCGGATCGCGCAGCCAGTGGTACGGATCCTCGATCGTCACGCCATGCCGATCATAGCTATGAGGCTTCAGGGCGGCGACGGGCGGGACGGGACGATCAGACATGGCAGGCCGGCACTCTCAAACGGTGGGAGGCGGCACTCTAGCGGCGATCGGGCGAAAACGGAAAGGCTGCGGCAGCGGCGGCATCGTCATGGCCGCGACGCCGACCAGGACCAGGGCCAGGCCGCCGGCGATCTGCCAGCTCGGCAACTCGCCCAAGAACAGGATGCCGATCGCGACCGAGACGCCGGCGCGGAGATAGGCGACGCTCGCCGTGCCGACCGAGCCCAGCGAGCCCAGCAGCCGGAAATAGATGACGAAGGCGCCGGCGGTCGAGACGGCGCCGAGGGCGAGGAGCGCCAGGATCGAGGCGAGCGACGGCAGGGGCAGCGCCCAGGGCCGGTCGATCATCAAGGCGGCCGGCACCATGACGAGCGCCGAGACCGCAGTCGAGCCGGCTGCGGGCACAATCGCCGGCAAGCCCGCGAAGTTCCGGCCGAACAGCACGGCCACGGCGTAGCAGATCGTCGCCGCGACCACCGCCGCCTCGGCCAGGACATCGCCGGTGAGGCCGGCGCTGAGCGCCGTCGGCCCGACGATCGCGACGATGCCGGCGAGCCCCAGCAAGGTGCCGAGAAGCTGGCGCAGGGTCGCCGTCTCCTGGCGCACCCAGATCCGCGCGAACAGGAAGGCGAAGATCGGCGTGGTCGAATTCAGCACGCCGGCGAGGCCGCTGTCGATCCGCTGCTCGCCCCAGGCGATCAGGCTGAACGGCAGGATGCCGTTCATCGCCGCCTGGATGGCGAAGCGCCGCCACAGCACGGGCGAGCGCGGCAGGGCCGTCCCCTGCCGCGCCAGCACGAGCTGCAGCAGCAGGGTCGCGATCGTGACCCGCCCGGCGACGAGGGTCAGCGGCGGGATCGTCTCGACCGCGATGCGGATCAGCGCATAGGAGGCGCCCCACAACAGCGACAGCAGCAGCAACAGGGCGAGATCGGCGCGGCGGGATCGGGACATGGCGGCGGCTCCGGCAGGAATGACCGGACGACCCTGCCACCGGCAGCGCCGATCCCGGAGCCGGAACGCTTCGTTCCTGGACGAAGCGTCGGCGCTTGTCCCATGCCCACGAGGCGCCCATCATCAGGGCATGATCGCCGCCGCAAACCTCGCCGAAGTCGCCGCCCTGGTCGGCGATCCCGCCCGCGCCAACATGCTGGCCGCCTTGATGGACGGCCGCGCGCTGACCGCGTCGGAACTGGCCTTCCTCGCCCGGGTCACGCCGCAGACGGCGAGCGCGCACTTGGCCAAGCTCGCCGAGTCGCATCTGCTGTCGGTCGCCAAGCAGGGCCGGCACCGCTATTTCCGGCTGGCCTCGCCGCTGGTCGGGCGGATGCTCGAGGGCATCATGGCCGTCGCCGCGATCGAGGCGCCGCGCCGCCATCGGCCGGCGTCGCCCAAGGACGCGGCGCTGCGTCAGGCCCGGACCTGCTACGATCACCTGGCCGGACGGGTCGGCGTGGCGCTCGCCGATGCGCTCTCGGCCGAGGGCCATGTCGTGCTGGGCGACGACGGCGGCACCGTGACCGAGGGCGGCACCGGCTTTCTGCGCGGCATCGGCATCGACCTCGACGCCGGCCGCAAGCGCCAGCGCTGCTTCTGCCGGCCCTGCCTCGATTGGAGCGAGCGGCGGCCCCATCTGGCCGGCACGCTCGGCGCCGCCCTCGCCGCCACGGCGTTCGAGCGCGGCTGGATCGAGCGCCTGCGCGACACGCGCGCCGTCGCCGTCACGCCGCTCGGCGAAGAGGCGATGGGCAGCCTGTTCGGCCCGCTGATGCAGGCCGCATTTTTTCCCGCTGAAAATTAGACAGGCTCAACCGAAGCGTACAAGATTGCGCTCCATGCACTCCGAGCTTCCGGGAGGTTGAGAGATGGTCGACACGGCGCTCCTGCCCGCCATTCGCGCGGCGATCCGGCAGAACGAACTGGGCAAGGCCTCGCCCTATTGCCTGTCCTACGCCCGGCTCGGCGAGAGCGGCGCCAGCTTCGGCATCTGCCAGGGCGACACCAACGTCAATCCGCTCGCCCGCTCGACCCTGACCGATGTGCTGAACGCGGCCGGCATGGCCGACGCCACGGTCAGCCGCATCCTGGCCGCCGTCAGCCGGCCGCTGCCGAACGGCAATCCGCTGTCGGCCGCCGACACCAGCAGCGTCAACGACGCGCTTGCTTCGGAACTCGGCCAGCCGATCGTCGACGGCATGGACGACAAGCTGCTGCAGACCGTGCTCAAAGGCCTCGACAGCTGCATTGCCGCGAGCGGCGCGCGACCGATCGATCCGACGGCACTGCTCTATATCGCGCTCTGGGCCAACATGACCGGCGCCCCGAACTCGCTGTGCAAATGGCTGGGCGGCCAGGAGGTCGTCGGCGTGGCGCCGCCGGCGGGCGCCACCGTGACCGCGACCGACCTCGAGACCTACCTGCAGGCCAACAGCTATTTCCGCGACAATCCGGACAACTTCCCGCACACGCAGCAGTCGGTCGCGGCGGGCGCCAAGCAGTTGCCGGCCTAAGTTCGCGGCACGCGGCCTTCGATCGGGTAGGCCGGGTCGTTGTAGCCCGGCGTCGAGGGGTGCCCGGAAACGACCAGCCGGTCGATCAGCGCCTCGTCCTCGACTGTGAAGCGATAGGACAAGGCACCGACGTAATCGTCCCACTGCTCCATCGTGCGCGGACCCGCGATGGCGGAGGTGATGAGGCGGTTGTTCAGCACCCAGTTGATCGCGAACTGGCCGGCGGTGATGCCCTGCTTCTCCGCATGGGCCCTGATCTCCTGCGCCAGCACCAGCGACTCGCGGCGCCATTCGGTCTGCAGGATGCGCTTGTCCTGGCGGGCGACCCGGCTGTCGTTGGGCGGCGGCGCGTCGGGCGAATATTTGCCGGTCAAGACGCCGCGGGCCAGCGGACTGTAGGGCACGACGCCCAGGCCGTAGAAGCCGCAGGCCGGCAGATGTTCCAGTTCCGGCACGCGGTTCATGGCGTTGTAGTAGGGCTGGCTGACCACCGGCCGGTCGATGCCCATCTGGTCGGCGAGCCGGCAGATCTCGGCGACACGCCAGGAACGGAAATTCGAGAGGCCGAAATAGCGGATCTTGCCCTGGCGTACGAGATCGGCGATGGCGCGGATCGTCTCGTCGAGCGGGGTCGAGAGATCCTCCTTATGCAGGTAATAGACGTCGATATAGTCGGTGCCGAGCCGCCTCAGGCTGGCGTCCGCCGCCTGCATCACCCACTTGCGGCTGAGGCCCCGCCCGTTCGGCCCCGGGCCCATGACATTGCACGCCTTGGTCGCCAGCACCCAGCGGTCGCGTCCGGCGGCGATCGCCCGCCCGACGATCTGTTCCGATACGCCGTCGTTATAGACGTCGGCCGTGTCGATGAAATTGAAGCCGGCGTCCGCCGCCTTGGCGATGATGCGGCCGGCATCGGCCTCCTCGGTCGGCCCGCCGAACATCATGGTGCCGAGGCAGAGCGGCGACACCTTGAGGCCCGAGCGGCCGAGATTGCGATAGTCCAAGATCGATGCTCCTCGTGAGTTCAGGCCGGCCTCCTCCTCTTCCCGTCATGGCCGGGCTTGACCCGGCCATCCACGCGCGCGTTGCCGCACCCGTCGGCCGGCCGCCTGGCCGCGATGCGTGGATCCCCGGGTCGAGCCCGGGGATGACGGGAGAGAAAGGTGCAGTGGTCCTTCCTACCCGGCGCGGCGGTCAAGCCGCCGTCGACCGCTATACATCTGCCGTCATGCCCGGGCATGACCCGGGCATCCACGCGCTTCCGTTTGCGCCCTGTTCGGAGAGGACGCCGCCTGGCCCATCCACGTGGATCCCCGGGTCGAGCCCGGGGATGACGATGAGAAGAGGCGCGTTCCTCAGTGATTGTCCCGCGGCACGCCGAAGGTTTCGGCGATGCGCTGGTACTTGACCGCATTTTCCAGCACGCCGCCGGTCTCGAGCTGGCCGACATGGGCGCGGTAGATTTCCTGCCACGGGGTCTGGCTGACGAACTCGGGCAGCTTCAACTCCTGGCGCCGCTGGGCGATCTCGCCGTCGCTGATCAGGATGTTGGCGCTGCGCTTCTTCAGGTCGATGCGCACCCGGTCGCCGGTCTTGAGCAGCGCCAGGCCGCCGCCGACCGCGGCCTCGGGCGAGGCGTTGAGGATCGACGGGCTGCCCGACGTGCCGCTCTGCCGGCCGTCGCCGATGCAGGGCAGCTCGTTCACCCCCTGCTTCACCAGCGCGTCCGGCGGCAGCATGTTGACGACCTCGGCCGAGCCCGGATAGCCGACCGGCCCGCAATAGCGGATCACCAGGATGCAATGGGCATCGATCTCGAGCGCCGGATCGTTGATGCGGTGGTGGTAGTCTTCGGGCCCGTCGAACACGATCGCGCGGCCCTCGAACGCATCCTCGTCGCCGGGAGTCTCCAGGTAGCGCTTGCGGAATTCCTCGGAAATGACCGAGGTCTTCATGATCGCGCTCGAGAACAGGTTGCCCTTGAGCTGGACGAAGCCGGCCTTTTCTTTGAGCGGATTGTCCCAGGCGCGGATGACGTCCGCGTCGGTCGAGTGCGCGTCGCCGGTGGTCTCGCCGATGGTGCGGCCGCTGACCGTCATCGCCTGCTCGCGCAGCTTGCCGTGGCGCTTCAACTCGCCCAGCACCGCCGGCAGGCCGCCGGCGCGGTAATAGGTCTCGCCCAGGTACTTGCCGGCCGGCTGCATGTTGACAAGCAGCGGGATCTCGTAGCCGATCCGGTCCCAATCGTCGTTGTTGAGCTCGACGCCGATATGGCGGGCGATGGCGTTGACATGTGGCGGGCAATTGGTCGAGGCGCCGATCGCGGACGCCACGAGGATGGCGTTCTCGAATGCCGCCCGGGTCATGATGTCGGACGGCTTCAGGTTCTCGCGCACCAGCGCCACGGCGCGCTTGCCGGTCTCGTAGGCGATCTGCGCCCGCTCGCGATAGGGCCCGGGGATGGCGGCGCAGCCGGGCAGGGACATGCCCAGCGCCTCGGCCATGGCATTCATCGAGCTGGCCGTGCCCATGGTGTTGCAATGGCCGACGCTGGGTGCCGAGGCCGCGACCATGTCGATGAACTTGGCATAGTCGATCAGGCCCAGGGCATGGCGGCGGCGCGCCTCCCACACGACCGTGCCGGAACCGGCGAGCTCGCCCTCGAAATGGCCGTCGAGCATCGGCCCGCCCGACAGCACGATCGCCGGCAGGTCGACAGTCGCCGCCCCCATCAGCATGGCCGGGGTGGTCTTGTCGCAGCCGGTCGTGAGCACGACGCCGTCGAGCGGATAGCCGTACAGCACCTCGACCAGGCCCAGGTAGGCGAGGTTGCGGTCGAGCGCCGCGGTCGGCCGCTTGCCGGTCTCCTGGATCGGATGGACCGGAAATTCCATGGGCAGGCCGCCGGCGTCGCGGATGCCCGCCTTGACCCGTTCGGCCAGATCGATGTGGTGGCGGTTGCACGGCGACAGGTCGCTGCCGGTCTGGGCAATGCCGATCACCGGCTTGCCCGATTGCAGCTCCTCGCGCGTCAGCCCGAAGTTCAAGTACCGCTCCAGATAGAGCGCGGTCATGCCCGGATTGCCGGGATTGTCCCACCAGAGCTGGCTGCGCAGCTTGCGCGTCTGATTGTCGGCCATCGTTTTACAACTCCCTCTTCACGTCGCCGGCGCCGCCCGTCATAGCGGCCATGCCCGGTGTTCCAAATTCCTCACGCCCGGCAGCCATGAAGGCCGCCAGTCTTGCACGCGGTGCCATCGGCACCAAGTTTCGGGTCCGGCCGGTCCAGCCGCCGTCATCGTCATTCGCTTGACCGCGACGGCTCTCTGGCCGCAGAACCACGATTCCTTTCTCACCGCAGAGCGGCGCAGCCCCCACCCCATGGCAATTCCGTATTCGTCCGAGGATCTCGGCCGCGCTTTCGATGCCCGAACGCTCGCCCGCGGCCGCACCCTGCTGCTGGCCGGTGGTGTCGCGCTGCATGTCGACGGCGACGTGATCCAGGGCATCGTCAAGGAAGGCGACCGGCAGTACCGCCTGAGCCTCAGCCCGGCGGTCGCCAACGGCCGCGTGACCTTCCCCGGCCAATGCAGCTGCAACCAGCGGCACTGCCTGCACCAGGCCGCCACGGGCCTGGGCATGCTCGACAAGTTTCCGGAATGGCGCCGCCAGCAGCAGCAGAGCTTTCTCGCCAACCTGCTGGCGGCGACGCCGAAGGAACGCACCCGCCTGGTCTTCCTGCTGGAGCCCGGGGAAGGCGACAGCTGCTGCTTCGTCTCGCCGGTGCTGGAACATGACCGGACCGGCCAGGTCGAGCCGGTCACCCCGCGCCGGATCGGCGAGGAGATCGAGCGGTCGCCGGCCGAGCGTGCGCTGGCCCGGCTGATCGGCGGCGACGAGACGCGGGTCGCGATCGCCGCGTCCGAGCCCCAGGCCGCGGCCCGACTGATCGACCAGCTGGTCGGGTCCGGGCTTGCCCGCTGGAAGCCGTCGAACAAGCGCCTGATCAAGGGGCCGCAGCGGGTGTTCGACGCGGCCCAGCCGCCCGAGCTGCCGCCGAAATCCGCCGTGCTGCGTGCCGGCACCACCGTCTGGTACGTCGACGCCCATAGCGGCCATCTGGGCCTGGCGGTGCCGCGCGCGCCCGCCGTTGCCGCCGCCCGCCGCCCGGCGGCGCCGGCCGGTCGTCGCGGCACGATCGGCCAGCGCATGGCCGCGGCACCCGCCCGCGTCGTTCCGCGCGCCACCCCGGCCGAGCTGGTCATCCTCGACCGGCCGATGGTGCCGGTCCTGCGCCTCGGCCGGATCGAGGGGCCGGACGAGATGGGCCGGATCCAGCAGATCGACGCGCTGACCCTGCTCTTCGCCTATGACAGCGGCCTGGCCGAGCCCGACGACGAGCGCCAGTTCGTCAAGATCGACGACGGCACCGGCGAACCGACGTTCCTGCGCCGCGACCGGCCGGCCGAGCTCAAGGCCGAGGCCCAGCTGCGTGAGGAAGGCTTCATGCAGATCCGGGTCCAGGCCCGGGGCCAGGCCAGGGGCAAGCGGATCTATCTGTTCCGCGGCAAGGATGCGGGCGAGCGCTGGCAGCGCTTCGTCTCCGAGCGCGTGCCGGCGCTGGAGGCGCTCGGCTGGCGTGCCGACATCGACGAGGGTTTCGGTCCGCAGGTCGTCGAGGTCATCGGCGAGATCGACATGCGCATCGCCGACGACGACGGCGGCTGGTTCTCGCTCGAGCTCGGCATCGAGGTCGAGGGCGTGCGCCTGCCGCTGCTGCCGATCCTGACCCGCATCCTGGACCAGGGCGGGATCGAGGCCATGACGGTGATCGACGGCAAGATCCGCACCGTGCTCGAGGACGGCCGCGTGCTGGCCCTGCCGGTCGAGCGCATCGCGCGCATGCTGGCGACCATGAGCGACCTGATCGAGGCCTCGCGCCGGACCGCGTCGGGCAACCTGCTGCTGCCGGCGAGCGAAGCGCCGGCCGTGCTCGATCTGGAAGAGGTGCTGGTCGCGCGCTGGCAGAACGCCGCCCATATCCGCAGCTATGTCGAGCGGTTCCGCGACGATTTCACCATTGAGCCGGTGGCGGTGCCCGAACGGTTCAAAGGCACGCTGCGCCCCTATCAGTCCCAGGGGCTCGACTGGCTGCAGCATCTGTCCGGCCACCGCATCGCCGGCATCCTGGCCGACGACATGGGCCTGGGCAAGACCGCCCAGACCATCGCCCATATCGTCGAGGAGGACCGGGCCGGCCGGGCCGACCGGCCGGTGCTGATAGTGCTGCCGACCAGCCTGGTCGCCAACTGGACC
Source organism: Aliidongia sp. (assembly GCA_035310205.1). Taxonomy (GTDB): domain Bacteria; phylum Pseudomonadota; class Alphaproteobacteria; order ATCC43930; family CGMCC-115725; genus Aliidongia. Next base: position 19,066 of record DATGEK010000004.1, on the reverse strand, counting down.
GCGGAACTGGGCAAGTTCGCGCCGCATCTGCGCATCGCCGTGCTGCATGGCCTCGACCGGCACGAGCGCCGCGGGGCGCTGGGCGGGACCCAGGTCGTGATCACCACCTACACGGTGCTCGCCCGCGACATCGAGATCATGGCCGACATGGAATGGCACCTGGTCGTGCTCGACGAGGCGCAGGCGATCAAGAGCCCGGAGTCTAAGACCTTCCGCGCGGTCTGCCAGCTGAAGACCCGGCACAAGCTGTGCCTGTCGGGCACGCCGATCGAGAATAATCTCGAAGAGCTGTGGGCGCAGTTCGCGTTCCTGATGCCCGGGCTCCTGGGCGACCGGCGCGGCTTCGCCAAGCGCTTCCGCACGCCGATCGAGAAGAAGGGCGACGAGGTGCGGCGCGACCAGCTGATCCGCCGCATCCGCCCGTTCATCCTCCGGCGCACCAAGGCCGAGGTCGCGAGCGACCTGCCGCCCAAACACACGATCGTCCGCCGCGTCTCGCTGGCGCCGGAGCAGCGCGAACTCTACGAGACGATCCGCGTGACGCTCTACGACAAGCTCCGGCACGAGCTGGCCGACCGCAATCCCGGCCAGGGCAAGATCGTGCTGCTGGATGCGCTTCTGAAGCTGCGCCAGGTCTGCTGCGATCCGCGCCTGGTCAAGCTGCCGGCCGCCCGCTCGGTCGAGGTCTCGAGCAAGCTTGGCGAGCTGATGGAGATGATGGTCGAGATGATCGCCGAGGGCCGGCGCATCCTGCTGTTCTCGCAATTCACCTCGATGCTCGACCTGATCAAGGACGCGGTCCGCGCGGTCAACATCGATTTCGTCGAGCTGCGCGGCGATACCGCCGACCGGGCGACGCCGGTCAAGCGCTTCGAGGCGCTGGAAGTGCCGCTGTTCCTGATCAGCCTCAAGGCCGGCGGCCGCGGCCTCAACCTCACCTCCGCCGACACGGTCATCCATTATGACCCCTGGTGGAACCCGGCGGCGGAGGACCAGGCGTCCGACCGCGCCCATCGCATCGGCCAGACCAAGTCGGTCTTCGTCTACAAGCTGATCGCCGCGGGCACGGTCGAGGAACGCATCCTCGAGCTGCAGGAGCGCAAGGCGGCGCTGGCCAATATCGCGCTCGGCGCCGAGGGCGAGTTCGCCGGCATCGAGCTCGACGACATCGATTACCTGTTCGGCGAGGCCAAGGACCAGGAGGCGGCGTAGCGCTTCCCCCGTCATTCCCGCAGCACCCTCCGCCTCAGTCGTCATGGCCGGGCTCGACCCGGCCATCCACGGGGCTGGGCAACGCGGCCCAGCCACCGACGTTAGCGCGGACGGAAATGCGTGGATCCCCGGGTCAAGCCCGGGGATGACACTTGATGGGATGGATCCCGCCCAACCCTCGCCCGCATCGGGGAGACGGACGATCTGGGTGTTCCGGCGTCCCCGCATCATCCCTCGACCCCGAAGCGGAAGATCGTGGTCGAGCGGAAGGTCTCGCCGGGCCTGAGCACGGTCGAGGGGAATTCCGGATGGTTCGGCGAATCCGGGAAATGCTGGGTTTCCAGGCAGAAGCCGTCGCCCTGGCGGTAGAGCCGGCCCGACTTGCCGACGCGTGTGCCCATGAGGAAATTGGCCGTGTAGAACTGCACGCCCGGCTGGTCGGTCAACACTTCCAGCACCCGGCCGGAGGCGGGATCGGCGACCCGTGCCGCCCGGGTCGGCGTGCCCGGGCGCCGGTCGCGCAGTACGAAATTATGGTCGTAGCCGCGGGTGTAGCGGATCTGCTCGTCGCGGCCGTCGCGGATTTCGGCGCCGATCCGCTTGGGCGCGCGGAAATCGAACGGCGTGCCGGCGACCGGGCGGATCTCACCGGTCGGAATCAGGTCCTCGTCGACCGGCGTGAAATGGTCGGCATCGAGCTCGACGACATGGCCGAGCACGTCGCCCGTGCCCTCGCCGCCCAGGTTGAAGTAGCTGTGGTTCGTGAGGTTGAGCACGGTCGGCCGGTCGGTCGTCGCCAGATATTCGACCGCGAGCGCATTGTCGGCGCCGAGCCGGTAGGTGACCCGGGTGCTGAGCCGGCCGGGATAGCCCTCCTCGCCATCCGGGCTGACATAGGCGAGCCGCAACAGCGCCTCGGCCCCGTCCGACGCTTCCTCGACCCGCCAGACGACCTTGTCGAAGCCCTTGTCGCCGCCATGGATCGCGTTGGGCAGACGGTTCACGGCCAAGCGGACCTGCTCGCCGTCGAGCATGAAGCGGCCGCCGGCGATCCGGTTGGCATAGCGGCCGACGATCGTGCCGAAGAACTGCGGCTTGTCGATGTAGTCCTCGAGGCTGGCATAGCCCATGACCAGATCGGCCGGCTGCCCGTGCCGGTCCGGCGCCTCGATCGCCTGGATGGTGGCGCCGTAGGTCAATAGACGGACCGCGAAGCCCCCGGCGTTGCTCAGACGATAGGCATCGACCACGGTGCCGTCGGCCAGCCGTCCGAACGGGGTCCGGACGATCCGCGTCGTCGTTTCCTCAGCCGACATCGGCCACTCTCCATCGGAGGCGCACACAATGGCGCCCACTTCTTCGTTCCCATCAGGAACGCGCCGCCCGGGGGAGAGGTCAAGTCATTTGTATGAGGATAAGCCCTATTTGCCGGCTTAGCTGCGGCGCAGCGAGACGCCCATCACGGTCTTGACCGGGTCGGGCGCGCCGGGCTCGCCCGTGCGCGCCCAGTCGAGCGCCCGCTGCACATCGACCATGGTGTTGTCGAGCAGGTCGACCATGCGCTGACGGGCGCCCTCGCCGTCGCCGGCGACCACCGCGTCGAGGATCGCCTTGTGCAGGCCCAGCGCATGGCGCGGGCCACCGGGAGTGGCGTTCGAGAGGCGGAAGCCCATGGCGAGCGCGGTCTCGATCAGGGCACCCAGCGGCTCCATCAGCTCGTTATGGGTCGCCGACAGCAGCGACTGGTGGAAGCGCATGTCGGGCTCTTCCCAGCGATCGGCATCGTTGCCGGCCGCCGCCATGCCGGCGAAGGCGTCGTTGAGCCGCGCCAGATCCTCGTCGGTCCGGCGCAGCGCCGCCAGGCGTGCGGCCTGCGGCTCGATCATCTGCCGCAGCTCGAACAAATCCTTGACGAAGCTTTCGACCGGCGCCGCCGCCAATTGCCAGGCGAGCATGTCCGGGTCGAGCATGTTCCATTCGGCGCGGGGACGCACGCGGGTGCCGGCCTTGCGGCGCGACTGGACCAGCCCCTTGGCGGCCATCAGCTTGATCGCCTCGCGCAACGCGGTGCGGCTGACACCCAGGCGGACGCTCAGTTCCTCCTCGGTCGGCAGGAAGCTGCCGGGCGCAAGTTCGCCCTGCACGATCTTGAGACCGATCTCATGGGCGACCTGGCCATGCACGCTGCTGCGGGAAAAGGTCCGGTCGGGGCGGGTCGGCGGCTTGGCTCTCGGCATTGCTTCTTCACGGTGGCTGCTCGATCGGCGGAAAGGGCACACTAGGCCATTTTCCACTTATCGGAAATGGCTTAGCCGCCAACGCGCCTGTCAGGTCCAGCCGCCGTCGACGATGAAATTCTGCGCCGTGACCAGGTGGCTGTCGTCGGCCGCGAGCCAGAGCGCCATGCGGGCGATGTCGGGCGGGAACAGCTTCTCGGGAATGCATTGCCCCTTCAGCATCTCCGCCTCGGACTCGGGCGTCAGCCACAGCTTGATCTGCCGCTCGGTCATGACCCAGCCGGGAAAGAGCGCGTTCACCCGGATCTTGTGCGGCCCGAGGTCGCGCGCCAGCGCCCGGGTCAAGCCCACGACCGCCGCCTTCGCGGTCAGATAGACCGGCATGCCGCCTTGGCCGAGCAGGAAGCTGACCGAGCTCATGTTGATGATGGCGCCGCCGCCGGCCGCGATCATGTCGTCCTTCACCGCCTGGGCCGCGAAGAACTGATGCTTGAGATTGGTCGCCATCCGCTCGTCCCAGAACGCGGGCGTGACCTGGTCGATCGTGTGCCGGTCGTCGCGGGCGGCGTTGTTGACCAGCACGGTGATCGGCCCGAACGCCGTCCGGATGGCGGCGATCGCCCGGCCGAGCGCCTCGATGTCGCGCAGGTCGGCCGGCTCGAACCGGACGGCGGCGCCGAGGCGCCGCTGCAGCTCGGCACCGGCATCGGCATCGAGGTCGATGAAGCCCACCCGGGCACCCTGCGCAGCGAAATGTTCCACGATGGAAGCGCCGATGCCGGACGCGCCGCCGGTGACCAGGATCGTGCGTCCCTTGAGGCTCGGATATGTTGCGTATTCGCTCATACGGTCCTTCCTAGATCGCCATTTCGATGCGGGCGTTGCGGCTCCAGGGCACGCGATACAGCCCTTGCAGGACGAGCGAGGCGGCGCCGCGCGCCCAGACCTCGTCGGTCCAATCGTGGAAAATGATTTCGCACCGGCCGTTCAGCACCCGAAGCGAGCTGGCAGCAACCGCCGCGCGCACCGACGGCTCGAGCAGATCGGCCGCACGCATGCCGGCGCCGGAGATGATGACCTTCCCGGGATCGATGACGTTCACCAGGTTCGCGATGCCCAGCCCCAGGATCTCGCCCGCCGCGGCGAATACGGCGCGCAGCCCCTCGTGTCCATCGCGTGCCCGGCGGGTGATCTCGCGCACCGCCGCCTCGATCGATGGCTCGTCCTCGGTCGGGGGCAGATCGACGATCTTGCGCGCCTCGCGCAGGATGGCGTAGTCGGCGGCGAACGCCTCGATGCACCCATGCTGGCCGCAGCGGCACAGTGGCCCCTGGCGGTCGATCTTGGAATGACCGAATTCGGTACCCATGCCATGGTGGCCGCGATAGAGCTCGCCATTGATGAACAGGCCCATGCCGATGCCGGCCTCGACCGTGACGACCACGAAATTATCGACGTTCTGCGCGTGACCGAACCAGCGCTCGGCAAGCGTGACCAGGTTCGCATCATTCTCGATCACGGCCGAAACGCCCAGGCGATCGCTTAGCATCTTGGCGAACGGCACCGGCGTCGGCTCGGCCGCCAGGATCGGGCTCCAGTGGGATATGCCCGCGACCGAGTCGATGAAGCCGGGCAGCCCGACGCCGACCCCGGCGATCTGGCCCATGGTGATGCCGGCCTTGGCGACGGCCGCGCGGATGCCGTCTTCCAGCAGATCCGCGATCAGCGCCGCGCCGAGGCGCCAGGTTCGGACCGGCAGCACGAGACTCGACAGCGGGTCGGCGCGCAGGTTGGTAACCGTGATCGACATCTGGTGCATCGACAGCTTGACGCCGACGACATAGGCGGCATTGGGATTGATCCGCAGGAGGACGCGAGGCCGGCCGCGTGCCGCGCTCGCCTTGGACTGGGAGGCCGACGGCTCGCCCTCGTCGTAATAGATGACCCCCTCGTCCAGCAGTGCCGTGATGATGGCAGAAACCGTCGTACGGCTGAGCTGCGTGCGCTCGCCGACTTCGGCTCGCGAGATCGGCTCGAACCGGCGAATCGTATCCAGCACGTGAAAGCGGTTGATCGCCCGAATGAGCTCGGTGTCGCCCGTCTGCATCGCATCCATGCCGTGATCCCGCTCCGGATGAGCCATTGCAGACAATCCCCCTTGCGGGCGGTCGGCGGCGCCGGCTTGCCCGTCCTTGGTACTCCCGTCCGATTTTTTCCGCGATATATACAAAAATGGCAACCCCAAAGATTGGGAGCGATTTTCGACGACTCCCGTTTACTCCCGATTTACGACCAGAATCCCCCACCTAGACGATTAACGCGCAGATAACACGCACAGGCGTTGTATCTGACGCTTGACACGGCCGAATTGATGATCGATTTATGTTCACGTATTTGACAAAAATAGGCCCGATCAAAATCGGTCCGCGGTTCAGGGAGGGGCCTATGGTCTCGAACCATCGTCAGCGCCATGCACGCTTCACGCTTCCGTCGCTGCGATGGACGCGCCTCCTTCCCGATTCAATCCGACCGCGCCGTTCCGCGACGGCCTAGCATCTGCCCAAAGGCCGGCCTGCACCTGACGAACCCGTCATCGGGGCGCAGGGCGGCATCTCAACCATAGCGGACAGGGAGACGCGACAAGATGAGGGCAACTCGCAACCATATTCTCGGCACGACTTTCCTCGGCCTGGCGCTTGCCGGCGCCGTGCTGGCGAGCGCCAAACCGGCCGCGGCGGCCGACCAGAAGATCGTGGTCGGCGTCAGCTGGTCGAATTTCCAGGAAGAACGCTGGAAGACCGACGAGGCCGCGATCAAGGCCGCTCTCGACAAGGGCGGCGCCAGCTATATCGGTGCCGACGCGCAGAGTTCGCCGACCAAGCAACTGTCGGACGTCGAGAGCCTGATCGCGCGCGGCGCCACGGCGCTCATCATCCTCGCCCAGGACACGGATGCCATTCAGCCGGCGATCGCCAAGGCCAAGGCCGAGGGCATTCCGGTCGTGGGCTATGACCGCCTGATCGAGAGCCCCGGCGTCTTCTACCTGACCTTCGACAACCGCGAGGTTGGCCGCATTCAGGCGCGCGCGATCGAGAAGGCGGCGCCTAAAGGCAATTACGTCTTCATCAAGGGTTCGTCGACCGATCCCAATGCCGACTTTCTCCATGCCGGCAATCTCGACGTGCTGAAGCCAGCGATCGACGCGGGCGCCATCAAGGTGGTCGGCGAGGAATATACCCCCGGCTGGCTGCCCGAGAACGCCCAGCGCGAAATGGAGCAGATCCTGACCAAGGCCAACAACAAGGTCGATGCGGTGATTGCCGCCAACGACGGCACCGCCGGCGGCGCGGTCGCAGCATTGCAGGCCCAGGGTTTGGCCGGCATCCCGGTCTCGGGCCAGGATGGCGACAAGGCCGCCTTGAACCGGATCGCGCGCGGCCTGCAGACGGTCAGCGTCTGGAAGGACGCGCGGCTGCTCGGCACGACGGCAGCCGAGGCCGCCGTGGCGTTGGCCAAGGGCACGGCGCCGGACAAGCTGCCGAACGTCAGGAAATGGAACGAGGGACCGAAGAAGACCACCATGGACGCGGTCTTCCTGACGCCCGTCGGCATCACCCAGGAGAATCTCGACGTGGTGGTCAAGGCCGGTTGGGTCACCAAGGACGCGGTCTGCCAGGGCGTCGACCCAGCCAAGGCACCGGCCGCCTGCAAGTAGACCCTTACCCGCCGGTCGATCGGCCGCGTGCCTTCCAGGTGAGGCCGGTCGATCGGATGGATCTTCAAGGATAAGGCTCATGATGTCTTTGGCCCAATCGCCTGCCGCCCACAAGGGCGGCGCCAGGGATCTGAAAAGCGCGCTCGAGGTGGATCTTCGCCTGCTGGCGATGATTGCCGCGGTCGCCGCGGTCTGGGTCGGCTTCGATCTCCTGACCGGCGGGATCTTCCTGACTGCGCGCAACCTGTGGAATCTCGCGGTGCAGACCAGTGTTGTCGGCATCATGACGACCGGCATGGTGCTGGTCATCGTGACCCGGCATATCGACCTGTCGGTCGGCTCGGTGCTGGGCTTCACCGGCATGATCATGGCGGTGCTGCAGGCCCAGATGTTCCCGGTCGGCGCCGGCTGGAACTGGGCTGCGTCGCTGGCGCTCGGTCTGGTGCTGGGCGGCGTGATCGGTGCCGCCCAGGGCTGGTGGATCGCCCATCGCGGCGTACCATCCTTCATCGTGACCCTTGGCGGCCTGCTGATCTTCCGCGGTCTTGCCTGGACCGCGACCGAGGGCCAGACCGTGGCTCCGCTCGACGAGACGTTCCAGCTGATGGGCGGCGGTCTCCTGGGCTCGATCGGCGCGCTCTGGAGCTGGGTGGTCGGCATCGCCGGCGTCGTGCTCGTGCTCGTCCGCACGGTCGCGGCCCGCCGCCGCCGCCAGCGCTACGGCTTCGCGGTTCGCCCGGTTTGGGCCGAGCTGCTGGTCGCCGGGGTCGTCGTCGTCGGCATCGCCGGCTTCGTCCTGGTCATGAATGCCTACAACCGCCCGCGCACCGACATCTCCCAGGGCATCCCGATCCCGGTGCTGATCCTGATCGGCGCGGTCTGCGTCATGTCGGCCGTGACCAAGGTCACCAAGTTCGGCCGCTATGTCTTTGCCATCGGCGGCAATCCGGAGGCCGCGCAGCTGGCGGGCATCAACACGCGCCTCGTCATCATGGCGGTCTTCGCGCTCATGGGCCTGCTCGCCGCCGTCGCGGGCGCGGTGCAGACCGCCCGGCTCAACGCCGGCGCCAATTCGACCGGCGAACTCCTGGAACTGAGCGTGATCGCGGCGGCCGTCATCGGCGGCACTTCGCTCGCCGGCGGCACCGGCACGATCTCCGGCGCCATCGTCGGCGCCGTGTTCATGCAGAGCCTGCAGAGCGGCATGATCCTTCTCGGCCTGCCGACGCCTATGCAGAACGTGGTGATCGGCCTCGTGCTGATCCTCGCCGTCTGGATCGACACCAGCTATCAGCGGCGGCGCCTGTGACCGCCGGGACCGGAGACAGCACCATGACCTCTACCCCCATGGGCATCGCCCCGCTGGTCGAGATGCGCCACATCTCGATCCATTTCGGCGGGATCAAGGCGGTCGACGACGTCAGCGTCGACCTTTATCCGGGAGAAGTCGTAGCCCTGCTCGGCCACAACGGCGCCGGCAAATCGACCCTGATCAAGATCCTGTCGGGGGCCTACCGGGCCCATTCCGGCCAGATCCTGATCGACGGCAAGAACGCCGAGATCGCGAGCCCGCGCGACGCCAAGGCCCATGGGATCGAGACCATCTATCAGACTCTCGCCCTGGCCGAGAATATTGATGCGCCGGGCAACCTGTTCCTCGGCCGCGAGCTCACGACCCCATGGGGCACGCTCGACGATGCCGCCATGGAGCATGCCGCGCGGCAGGCGATCCTGGAGCTGAACCCGAACTTCACCCGTATCAAGGAGCCGGTGAAGAACTTGTCGGGCGGGCAGCGCCAGTCGGTTGCGATTGCCCGCGCGCTGCATTTCAACGCCCGCATTCTGATCATGGACGAGCCGACCGCGGCGCTCGGCCCGCACGAGACCCGCCAGGTCGCCGACCTGATCACGCGGCTCAAGGCCAAGGGCATCGGCATCTTCCTGATCAGCCACGACATCCACGACGTGTTCGACCTCGCCGACCGCATCAGCGTGATGAAGAACGGCAAGCTGGTCGGCACCGTCCGAACCGAGGACGTCACCCAGGACGATGTGCTTGCCATGATCATCCTCGGCAAACGCCCCCAGATCGCCGCGTGAGCCGGTCGCGCCAGAGGAGATAGCCGATCACCGACGATCGAAACACCTTAGCGGGCCCATAGCCGCCGCCTGAGCCGTCCCGGGGGACGGCCGGCACAGGCCCGCAACTACAGCGAACCCAAAAGACCCCAACGCGCCGGGAGGCCTCGGCTGCGCATGGAGAAACTTTGCCTCGAGCAAGGACCACCCGGCCAAACGAATCGATTCAGGGAGGAAGAACATATGGCAGGAAGCAGAATGAGAGCCGCGTTTGGCGGTCTCGCCGCAGCGGCGCTGATCGGGCTGGCATTGCCGGCGTCAGCCCAGGTCGTCACCAATCCCACGGCCCTGACTCAGTTCGGCAATGACCTGCTGGACGACGGGATATTCCTGCGCGGCCACTATGTCGGCGAATTCGCCGCCAATCCGTCGGGCGGCCTGTCCCAGAGCGCGCGCTATGCCGGCCAGGTCGACGTCGGCGTCGATTTCGACATGGGCAAGATCGCAAACCTCGGCAATTCAGCGCTGCATATCACCTTCAGCCAGCGCCATGGCCAGAACCTGGCCGCGACCGATATCGGCAACAGCGTCTCGGTCCAGGAAGTATACGGCGGCGGCCAGACCTACCGGCTGACCGAACTATCCTGGGACCAGGCGATCCTTGACGATCACGTCGAGTACTTGGTCGGCCGCATCGATCTGCCCAGCGATTTCGCGGCCTCGTCCTTCTACTGTAACTTCCAGTCCAACTCGACCTGCGGCAATTCCAGCCTGTTCGGCCAGGACAACCAGCTGAACTATTTCCCGGTCGGCGTCTGGGGCGGCCGCATCACCGTCAAGCCGACCCGGCAGCTCTATGCCCAGTTCGGCGCCTATGAAAGCGACCCCTCCCAGGGCAATCGCAATCATCACGGCTTCGACTTCGAGACGGATACCGCCAACGGCTACATCCTGCCGGTCGAGCTCGGCTACCAGACGACCTTCGCCTCCGACGCCTATCCGCGGCATTACAAGGTCGGTGCCTTCTACGAGAACGCGCCCTACAGCGACCCGTTCTTCGACATCAATCACAATTCGGCGGCCCTGACCGGCCTGCCGCATCAGCAGCACGCGGACCGCACGTCGGTCTACGCGCTCTTCGACCAGATGATCTGGAAGCCCGAAGCGGGGGCCCAGCGCGGCCTGTACGTGTTCGGCGGCGTCACCGCCGGCACGGATTCGAGCCAGCTCGCCGATTATTTCCTGCAGGCCGGCCTGCTCTACAAGGGACCGTCGCCCGAGCGTGAGGAAGATACGATCGGCCTGCTCGCCACCGACCTGCATTGGGGTAGCCACACGATGGACTTCTTGCGCGACTCGCGCGTCGCCGCCGGCGGGATCGCCACCACGCAGAACCCCAACGAGATCATGATGGAAGTGAACTACGGCGCCCAGATCACACCCTGGCTGCGTGTCGTGCCCAACCTGCAATACATCGTCAATCCCGACAACCTGCCGGAGCCGCGCCTTAAGTCGAACATTCCCGACACATTCGTCGTCGGCCTCAAGTTCGCCATCGGCCTGCCCGAACTCTTCGGCCTGCCGACCAAGAACTACAACCACTGACCACGAAACCAACCGGCTCTCTTTCGCAAGAGCCCGGGCCGGACCGCTTCCCCAACTGCCCCGGATCCGTTCCCCATGGATCCGGGGATTTTTTTGGGGGCACCTATTCGGCGATGACGACGCCCTGGGCGGTGTCGGCGTGATATTCGCCCATGAACGGATATTTGCCGGCACCAAGCGGCCGCAGGCGCACGGTTCCGGAGCCGCCGCCGGCCACGACCTTTTCGACCTTGAGTGTGGTCGAATCGAACTCCTCGGCCGTTGGGTCCTGGTTGTGGACCGTGATGATCGTCGGCTTGCCCGCCGGCACATGGATCTCCGCCGGCGTAAAGCGATGGTCCTTGATCACGAGATCGACCGTGGTCGGATCGTCCGCCTGGGCGGGCGCCCCGATGCCGGCGAGGCCGAGAGCGAGACCGGCGGCGACCAGTGCAGCCAGGCGTGGCTTCGGCAGCAGGCCGCGGAGGGAAAAGGACAGGCGCGGCATGGATGAGGCTCCGAGGGTATCGACATTGCTTCACTCCGGAGCATCGGCTGCCGGGGCGTGGCGGCATCCTCTCATATCGAGAATCATTCGCAATAACAATGCGAATGATTCTCGATTCCTTGGCGAAACCTGGTTCCCGGCGCAACTTTGGTCCGACCAACCGCCTAAAAGAATCAAATGAGAGGCTCCCATTCAAGAGTTCTGCACTGTTCATCGCCCATGCGAGTCTCCGCCTTCCGCAAACCAACCTACTTTCCTCGACCAGAGGAGGTATTCCGCGCAACGGGACAGGCGCCTCTTGTGATGCTCGTCAACACCCGCTTTCGTGGCTGACGCACATTGAATTGCAAACAGGGTGAGACGCTGCGGCGCTCCTGGCCCCCCAGGAGCGATGCAACGGCATGCGCTAGCTTTCGGAGCAGATCGGCGTCGCGCGCTTCCCAATCCACTCTTTGTCTCTGTGCCGTGTGTATTCTGGAGACAGGAGAATGCTCCTCGAACCAATTGCGATCGTATTTGCAGAGATAAGCATAGGTGGCTCCGATCGCATGATAGAGATCTCCGCGGCCTGCCGTCGGATGAAGCTGCCGAAAACTGAGCCAAGTTTTGCGATGCCGTTCAATGACCAGTTGCCGAGCGGCGTTTGATCGGAATTGGGTCGTTTCCTCGGAAGACATTAGCGCACGCTTCCACGTTTCGCGCTAAAGCCAGAGACGTGCCGCGTGGGCCTTCAGCGTTGGCGGATCGACCCGAAAGAGAGCAGCTAACTGCTTCAAACTAAGGCTCCTATCCTGGATTGATTCAGCCAGCGCCATATCCCATTGCGGACCAGTTTGAACAATCCGTAAGCGGATGCCATCGGGGAGATTTCGGTCGGGAAAGAGCAAATATGTGAAGCCGCATGTCTCGCATGTTGCTTTCGCCCGCTCCTGGCGCGGCGCCCTGTGTTATCGCAGTGAACGTCCGCATGTCGCCGCCGACAACTTCTAAGCGGCCGGACTGCTGTCGGCCCACTCCTTCCGGCAGCTCAGCGCGGTGACCTTGGTGTTGCGACGACGGCGCGAAGCCGCCAAGCACAAAAGAGCGACGATTCGGTCAGCTCGACGACGATCCGGCAAATCCCATCCTTGGCGCGTCCGCTAGGCTCTTCGAATTATTGAGGGTGAGCAGATAGTGGTGCGGCAATGACGGAAACGACGTATCGGCGGCTTGGCTACGGACCGCGCAAGGTCATCGCGCTTCACGGTTGGCTCAGCGACTCGACGGTCTTCGATGTGATGCTGCGGCACGTCGACCAGGCGCAGTTCGAGTTCGCCCTCCCTGACTTTCGCGGCTATGGTGCATCGATCGAGCACTCCGGGCGCTACGATCTTGCCGAGATCGCCAGCGACGCCTTGGCAATCGCGGACAAGAACGGCTGGGCCCAGTTCCACCTGATCGGCCATTCCATGGGCGGCAAGGCCGCTCTGCGCCTGGCGCTCGCACAGCCGCAGCGCGTTGGACGCATCCTCGCGATCACGCCGGTCTCGGCCCATCCGGCGCCGTTCGACGCGGCGACCCGCGCCCTTTTCGAGCGCGCGGTGCACGACGTCGAGGCGCGCCGCCGCATCCTCGATCTCACCACCGGCGACCGCCTGCCGCCCCAATGGAGCGTGCGCCTCGCGGCGGCGTCGCTCGACATCTGTCGCGTCGAGGCCTTCGCCGGCTATCTCGCCGCCTGGAGTGAGGGCGATTTTGCGGAGGAGGCCCGCGGCTTGGCCCACGAGATGCTGGTCCTGGTGGGCGAGCATGACGCCGGCGTGCCCATGCCGCTCGTCGAAAGGACCTGGCTTGCGGACTACCCGAACGCCCGGGCCGGGACGATCGCCAACGCCGGCCATTATCCGATGATCGAGACGCCGCTCTTCCTGGCGGCCACGGTCGAGCGCTTTCTTGGGGCCGACGCCACCTAAACGACGCGGCGGCCCGCGGCGCTTATTGTCGGGTGCGACGCGTGGAGAACCGGTTCGGCAGATCGACCCAGCTCTGGTCGTAGTCCTTGTGCAGCGCGCTCGTCGACAGGGCGAAGCGGGTTGGGCGGATGAGCAAGCGGGTCTCGAACATGAAGGCCAGGGTCGCATCGAGCCGCTGCGGTGCCAGTTCCGCCGAGACCGCCCGCTCGAAGGTCCCGGCATCGGGTCCATGTCCGGACATGCAATTGTGCAGGGAGGCGCCGCCGGGCTCGAAGCCCGCCGTCTTGCCGTCGTAGTCGCCCTGGATCAGGCCCATGAACTCGCTCATCACATTCCGGTGGAACCACGGCGGCCGGAAGGTATCGTCAGCCACCACCCACCGCGGAGGGAACACCACGAAATCGACGTTCGCCGTTCCAGGCGCGTCCGACGGAGAGGTCAGTACAGTAAAGATCGACGGGTCGGGGTGGTCGAAGCTGACCGACCCGATGGCATTGAAATGCCGCAGGTCGAACTTGTACGGCGCGTAATTGCCGTGCCAGGCGACGACGTCGAGCGGCGAATGGTCCAGTTCCGCGCTCCAGAAGCCGCCGTCGAGCTTGGCGATCAGCTCGACCGGTCCTTCGGTTTCCTCATAGGCCGCGGTCGGCACCAGGAAATCGCGTGGGTTGGCGAGCCCGTTGGCGCCGATCGGACCGAGCTCCGGAAGGCGCAGCGGCTCGCCGTAATTCTCGCAGACATAGCCCCGGACCGGGCCCGCCGGCAGATCGACCCGAAAGCGAACGCCACGGGGCACGACCCCGAATTCGCCGGGCTCAATGTCCATTGTGCCGAACTCGGTCGCAAGGCGCATCGCGCCGTGCTGCGGCACGATCAGCAGCTCGCCGTCGGCATCGTAGAAATAGCGGTCGACCATGGAGCGGTTCGCCCGGAAGACATGGATGGCGACGCCGATCCGCGCGTGGAGGTCGCCGTTGCCGCCCAGGGTCGTCATCCCGTCGATGAAATCGACTGACCCGTTCGGTTCCGAGAGGGCGCCCCAGCGCAATCGGTTCGGCGACGCCTTCTGCTCCTGGAACGGCGCGGACTTCCAGAGCGGCGAGGCGATCCGGACGAACGCCGGATGCGCGGCCGACGGCCGGATGCGATAGAGCCAGCTGCGCAAGTTCCGATCCCTCGGCGCGGTGAAGGCGCTTCCGGATAATTGTTCGGCATAGAGGCCGAGCGGGACGTCTTGCGGCGAATTTCGCCCGTCCGGCAAAGCGCCGGCAATCGCCTCGGTGGCGAACTCGTTGCCGAACCCGCTCATGTAGGCGCCGGCCAGCGGCCGCGCCTTCGACCTGGTCATGTCCATTGTCTCCGATGCGGGGGCGCTCCCGCACGCCCAGAACGATGCGGCCGAAGAGATGCCGGGACCTGCCGCCCAGGTCCGACCGGACGCTAGCAAGGATGTCGCCACCGCGCTGTTCGACCGATCCAGCGACTTACCAAACGGTCCGACGGAATGGTCGAATGCCGCTACGCACCCGATCAATCTATGGCACGATGTCGCACCCACATCGCCGCACGAGCCGAGAGATATATGGAACGGGGTACGCCCATCTGGATACTGCAAGGCCGCTTTGGCCGGGCCACCGTCAATCTGACCGGACGGCCACTCGTCGAGCATGCCCATTCCGAATTCAACATCCTGTTCAAGCTTGGAGGGGCCGACACGGCCTTCCGTTCGGGCAGCCAGACCCTCGATCTCGGCGATAACACCGTCCTGCTATTCAATCCCTGGGTTCCACACGCGAAGCTCGAGAACACGGGCGGCCCAACCCTGATCCTGTCGCTGCTGATCGATCCAAGCTGGCTCGTGCGCGTGCTGACGAGCCCGCCGCCGTCGCTCTCGTGCCTGTTCCCCAATCCGCGGGAGCAGGTTTCGGCGGAAGTGGCGCTGCATGCCAATCGCGTGGCGGCTGTGGTCGCGCAGAACGTCACGGCGTCGGGCGAGAGCGGCGAGGATCTGCTGGCGGATCTGATCGACGCGGTCACCCGCGAATATGCCGATCCCTCGGTCGAGCGCGATCTGTTAGCGACCGCGCGGCCGATCGACTACCGGATCCGCAAGGCGCTGGCCTATATTCACGAGCACGCGCTCGAGAATCCCAAGGTCGAGGATCTGGCCGCCAAGGTCGGGCTATCCCGTTCACGCTTCTTCGAGCAGTTCCGCCGCTGCGTCGGTGCTTCGCCGCAGCACTACATCGACTGGGCGCGCATGGCGATCGCGACGCGCTGGCTCAGCACGACCAACCGGCCGCTGATCGAGCTGGCGGACGAGCTGGGCTTCAGCGCGCATAGCCATTTCACCCGCTTCTTCACCCAGCATATCGGGGTCTCGCCGAGCGAGTTCCGGCGCCAGACCAATGCTGCGCTCGAACCCGAAAGCTGAGTGCGGTGCCGGCGGATCGCCGGCACCGCACCTCGATCAGAACGTATATTGGAAGCCGGCTTGGAAGCGGTTCGCGGTTCCCTCCAGACCGCCCACGGTATGGCGCTCGCCGCGATTGTATTCGAGCCCGATGTTGACCGTTGGCACCGGCGACCAATAGAGGTTGACATATTGCTGGTAGAGATCGGCGTTGGCCGTCGCCGGCGTGATGCCTGGTACCGTATCGAAATGGGTCGTGGCCCAGATCAGGTTCGTACGGACGGTGTCGGTGAACCAGTGCTGATAGGCGGCCTGGGCGCCCAGGGCCGCGCCGGCGACGAGGTTGCTGTGCTTGGTCACGAAGATCGTATTGTTGTTGGCGTCCTGGATATACCGGCCGATGCCCTCGCCGCCGTTGATCTGGAACGAGATCCGGTCCTTGCCCCAGGTATTGATGATGCCCGCCAGGCCGAGGCCATAGCCCATTACGCTCGAGTCATGATGGGGCAGGCCGTCGTTGTATTGGATCTCTCGCCCCATGGCCGACAACTGGACATGGCCCCAGCTGTCGTCGCGCCGCCAGCGCACGACGAAATCGGGAATGGGGTTGAGCGTGTTGGTGCTGGGCGTGCCCGCCGTCTCATGATCGGAGCCGAAGAAATCGCCTTCCGGATTCTCGATCGCGAAGGCGAGCGTGTCGGTCTTGCTGAGCGGCATGGTGTAGCGCAACTGGCCCTGGCGCAGGAATGAGCGGCCGGTCGGACCGCTGTTGTCCTCGTGCTCGGGCAGCGCGTCGATATCCATGAAGGTCGTCCAGAACTGGCCGGCAAGGAACGGGCCGAGCTCGGCATAGGCGTGACGGATCTCGAAATTGTAGCCGTTCGTGCTGGACGCCACGCCGCCGCCGCCGCCGAAGAAGTCGCCTTCGACGAAGGTCTTGAGCGTACCGTAGTCCGTCGGCGTGCGGGTCTCGACGTTGAGACGCGTCTGGCGCGCCTGGAGGCGCCAGTCGCCGCGGCGCGTCGATCCCGGTGTGCCATCAAGCGGCAGGCTCGCCACCGCGGAAAAATCCCCCTGCGGCGCGTCGACGTCCCAGATCGCGTCGAGCTTGATGAAGCCGCCGATGCGCATCGACGTGCTGGTGCCAGGGACCAGGAACGAGTTGGGGAACGTGCCGCCGGTCACCGGCGCGCCGGACGCGAGCGTCGCGGGCGGCGATGTCGTCGTCGATGTCGCGACCTTGGCCGCCTCGGCGGTCGTCTTCGCCTGGATCGCGGTCGCCTTGACCTGTTCGACCGTTCGCTGCTGTTCGGCCGCCGCCGCCTTCTGATCTTTCTGTTGCTGCTCCAATTGCTGAATGCGGTCGGACAGGCGCAGCAGTTGCGTCTTCAGATCCTGCAGTTCATCGGCCCTGACGCTGTGCGGAGTCAGGTTGAGCACCGCTGCCACAGCGGCCACCCCCGCGATCTTGAGTCCCCTCATGTTGCTTCCCTTTGTGTGGGCGATTTTCGACCCGACACGCGCTGCCCTTGGCGTGAGTCGGGGTTGACGCGCGTCCACCCGGCCGTCCGTGCGGCGGTGAACAGCGGTCTCGTCTGATGGTTGGGGCCGGGCGGACCCGGCGAGGCGGCTGGTTTCAGCGCACTGGGATCGTGGCGATCTGACCGAAACCTGGCCGTCCGCTGATGCGGTCGTACCAGCGCTCCAGTCCCGGCATCCGCGGCCGGTCGACCGGCAGGCGAAGCCAGCGGTGAGTGCTCACGCCAAGCGCGATATCGGCGATGGTGAAGCTCTCGCCCACTGTGTAGACAGCACCTTGCAGGTGCCGGTCGAGAATGACGAACAGGCCCGCGGTCGCGTCGACCGCCACGGCGACGGAAGCGCCGTCCATCCCGTCGGACCGCGCCAGCGCCATGAACAGGTCGCGGAGCGAGAGGCCGAGCGTCGCCATTTGCCAGTCGAGCCATTTGTCCGCGTCGGCTGTCGCTTGACGGCCGGTCGGCAGGAGGCGGCGCGTGGGGTCGCCGCCCGCGAGATAGCGCATGATCGCGTTCGATTCCCAGAGGACGAACCCATCGTCATCGATGGTCGGCACACGGCCGTTGGGGTTCATGGCCCGATAAGACGGCTCGTCCGTCCGGCCGAACGGCCCGCCGGCATCGATGCGCTCATAGGCGAGTCCGAGTTCGTCGCACGTCCACAGAATTTTCTGCACGTTGCCGGAGTTGGCGCGTCCCCACAGCTTCAGCATGCGTTCCTCCCCTTGGTTTTGGGGGACCTTAGGCGCACGCCCCGGTCCGGCCTTAACCGGTCCGTCCCGACGCTTACCCAATCGTCCGATAAGGCCCGCCGGCCCGCCGGTGCGGCGCAGGAAGGCGGACGATCCGGTAAGGCGCGGGATCGGACCGTTAGCGCCGGCCGGCCTGCCGCCCTAGGATCCGGTCAACGGCCAAGCGGGGGCGCACTGATCGACGAAGCGGCGCACTGGCTGAAGGACCGGCAGATGAATCGAGCGGAGGAAGGCATATGAACGACACGCCGCGGCATCATTGCTGCCCCATCCACGATCCCTGCCCTCGGCATATGGCGGATCAGGCGGCAGCCGCGCACCAGGACCACGCCCGCAATATCGACGGGGTCGACCGGGATTTCCTGGCCGAGCGCCTGGACGGGCGCGGCGTCAGCCGGCGCCGGTTGATGCAGGCCGCGGGCCTCGCGGGCGTTTCGGGCCTGTTCGTTGCAGGCCGTCCGCAGGCGCAAGCCGCCGAACCCGGGGGAGCCGTGTTCGATCGCGCGCGCGTCGGCAAGACTCACACCCTGCCGTCAAACGCCGAAACGGTCCGGGTCGGCGCGATGGACCCGGCCGCGCCGGTCGTCCTTACGGTCGAGTCCGGTGACGTGGTCCATTATCCCAACACGTGGGTGAACTGGGCCAACGAGGCCAAGCTCGGCATGTCCTTCGCCGAGCGAGAACCGATCCGCAAGCGCTACCCACAGGGTCCCTATTCGCTGATCGGCCCGGTCGCGATCCGCGGTGCCGAGCCCGGCGACGTCATCGAATGTCGCATGCTGCGGCTGAAGCCGATCGACTGGGGCTGGAATTCGGCGCCGAAGGGTGTCGGGGCGCTGCCCGGAGACTTCGCCGAGCCGTATCTCCATTACCTGCGCTTCGACGCCGAGCGGAAGTTCACGGAGTTCGCTCCAGGCATCCGCGTGCCGCTCGCTCCGCTGCAAGGGGTGATGGCGACACAGCCGGCCGGCGACAAGCCGGTGAGCGGGATCCTGAGCGGCCGCTATGGCGGCAATATCGTGCTGCGCGAACTCGTGGAAGGCACATCCCTCTTCCTGCCGGTCGAAGTCACCGGC
>DATGEK010000003.1:0-35088 GCA_035310205.1 Aliidongia sp. | reverse complement strand
ACCTGGGACAACAAACCAGGGGTAGAGGGGGATTTGGGCTGTGTCCCTCGCCCGGTAGTCGAAGACTTCAAGATCATTAATTGGACGGCCACCATGGCCGTCGGCGGAGGCCTACAGGCCTCCATAGGCCGCACACAAAGCAAGATCGTCGCGCCATCCGGGCACAAAGCAGGTAAGATTCCAAAAATTCCAGCCAACCGGGATGGCTAATGTCATGAGCAGCCAATACGCCGAGAAATTAAATTCGTTGGGCTTTTACGAGGCCTCGCCAAAGCCCACGGCGGAGGAATTGTCGGAGCACTACAGGAATAAATACTACCAGCAACCGCAGGGAACTTTTGCTCCGGCCTATACGGAAGAAGAATTGGCGTATTTCCATAATGTGGCAAAGGTCGCTGCGGAGACATCGACCGCCTTGCGGGTCGAGAGGACGTTGCTCGACTTGGGATGTGGCGAGGGGTATTTTGCAAAGGCATTCAAAACGTTCGGATGGGACGTCTCGTGCTGTGATTATTCGGAGTACGGAATAAAGAAGCACAATGAAGATCTGCTGCCATTTTTCTCCGCCGGCGACATTTACGAATCAATCGCCCGCTACAAAGAGCAGCATAAGCGATTTGGTTTGATTAATCTGCAAAACGTACTGGAGCACGTGATGGATCCGGTCGAGATTTTGACAGAAATCAAGCATATCCTCGGTGATGGATCTTCGTTGAGAATCAGGGTTCCCAACGACTATTCCGATTTCCAGCTGGAGTTGGTCAAAAGGGGATGCACCAAAAACACCTGGTTCGCTCCGCCCGAGCATCTTTCGTACTTTAACAATGACGGGCTGACAAATCTTCTTACCCATTGTGGATACAAAATAAGATCATTGCAGGCGGATTTCCCGATAGAGCTCTTCCTTGCGAACCCACATTCCAATTATTGGCAGGACAGGGCGCTCGGGAAAGGGGCTCATCTCACTCGCGTTTTCTGTGAGAATTTTTTGATTGGAAAAGACATAAACGCATACATTGAATATTCGGAGGCGGCGGCGAAGTTGGGCTTTGGCAGAGAACTCATCGCTTACGCAAGCCCGATTTGAGTGAGTGTCGACGGGATGAACGTTCTGATCCTCAGCGCCAGCGCCAAGGTGTTGCTTGTCCAATCGTTCCGTCAGGCTGCGGCAGAGCGTGGCGGGCGCGTCGTCGCCTGCGATACCGCCGCGGACAGCGCTGCGCTCTATGCGGCGGATGAAGCCGTGCTCGTGCCGCGGAGCACGGCGCCGGAATTCGCCGCGGCAGTTCTCGAGCTGTGTGCCGGCAAGAACATCCGGCTCGTCGTCCCGACGCGTGATGCCGAGCTCGCGGCGCTCTCCGGGTGCGTCGAAGCGCTTCGCGAGCGGGGCGTCAGCCTGCTGTTGCCGCCACCTCGTGCCCTTGAGATCTGCCGCGACAAGCGCAAGTTCACGGATTTCTGCCGCACGATCGGTCTTCCCGTCGCGCGAAGCTACGCCCCGGGCGAGATGCCGACGCGCTTCCCGGTCTTCGCGCGCCCGATCGCGGGTGCCGGCGGCCAAGGAGCCCGGGTCCTGCGCTCCGCGGCCGAGGTCGCTGCCTTGGGCGACGGGGCCTCGACCACCATCGTCCAGGATTATGTCGACGATCCGGAATACACCATCGATGTGCTGATGGACCTCGAGGGGCGCCCGCTTCAGGCGGTCGCGCGCTCACGGCTGCTCATCCGCAATGGGGAGTCGCAAAAGTCGCGTGTCGAGGATCTTCCCGTGCTGAGCCGAGGCGCGCTCGATCTCTGCTCGGCCCTGGGGCTGGTCGGCCATAATGTGGTCCAGGCGTTCCATTCGCCGGCCCGCGGTCCTCATTACATCGAGGTCAATCCCCGCTTCGGCGGCGCCTCGAACCTGAGCATCGCGGCCGGGCTCGATTCGCCCCGCCGCATCCTTGCCATGGTGGCGGGCGAGGAGGCCGAAGCGGCGCGCGCGCGGCCGATCCGCTACGGTTTGACCATGCTCCGCCACAGCGCCGACATTCTGGTCGACGCGGCGACGATCGAAGCGCTTCCCCACACGAAGTAGTCCTGAGATGCGCGAAATCCTCCTGCTCGACCTCGACGACACGCTCTACGACGAGCGGAGCTATGTGCTGAGCGGGTTTCGAGCTGTCGCCGCGCAGCTTGGGTCGGTCGAGCGTGTCGATCCCGCCCTGTGTTTCCAGGCGATGCTCGCGGAGCTCGAGGCGAACGGGCGGGGCCATGTGTTCGACCGGCTCCTGGAGACACGCGGCATCGTCGCGACACCGGAGCGGA
Source organism: Aliidongia sp. (assembly GCA_035310205.1). Classification (GTDB taxonomy): domain Bacteria; phylum Pseudomonadota; class Alphaproteobacteria; order ATCC43930; family CGMCC-115725; genus Aliidongia. The sequence goes on along the minus strand of DATGEK010000003.1, from coordinate 32,781 downwards.
TCGCCGGGCTGGTTGCGCTCTACCGCAACCACGCGCCGAAAATCACGCTTTACCCGGGCGTTGCGGACGTCCTCGATCGGCTCTCCGCCCGGGTCGACATTGCGCTCGTCACCGATGGGCTGGGGAGCATGCAGCGTCGCAAGGTCGAAGCGCTGGGCGTCGACCGTTGGGTCCGCACAATCGTCTATTGCTGGGAGTTGAACGCGCCCAAGCCCGCGGCCGAGGGATATCTGGAGGCGCTGCGCAGGCTTGGCATCGACGCGCGGCAGGCGCCGGAGCGCTGCATCGTGATCGGCGACAATCCTGCGCACGACATGGCGGCCGCCGACGCGCTCGGGATCCGCTCGATCCGCGTGCGGACAGGGCGGTTCGCGCCGATGCCGACGCAGCCGCTGCAGATCCCCGCCCTCGAGATTCCCCGCTTCACCGAGGTCGAGGCGGCGTTAGCGAAGATTTTACCCAGAGGCGGGATCAATTCCGACGTGGCGGCGACGCCTCAATGACTGGATCAGAGACCATGACTGCGGAACCCGTCCCGACGCCTCGCCCGATCCGGCTGAAAGACCGGTCGATCGGGCCGGGGCATCCCCCGTTCATCATTGCCGAGATGTCGGGCAATCATAACGGCGATCTCGGCCGGGCCCTCGCACTGATCGAGGCGGCGAAGGAAGCCGGCGCCGACGCGGTCAAGCTGCAGACCTACACCGCGGACACGATCACGATCGACCATGACGGGCCCGGCTTCGTCATCGACAAGGGCCTCTGGCGCGGCCGCCGCCTCTATGAGCTGTACCAGGAGGCGCACACCCCCTGGGAATGGCATGACCGCCTGTTCGAGCATGCCCGGGAGATCGGCATCATTGCGTTCAGCACGCCATTCGATGCGAGCGCGGTGGCACTGCTCGAGCGGCTCGAGACGCCGGCCTACAAGATCGCGTCCTTCGAACTGATCGATCTGCCGCTGATCGAGCTGGCCGCCGGCACCGGCAAGCCACTCGTCATGTCGACCGGTTTGGCGTCCTCGGACGAGATCGGCGAGGCGGTCGCGGCCGCCCGCAAGGCCGGCGGGCAGGACATCATGCTTCTGCACTGCGTCAGCGGCTATCCGACGCCGCCCCGCGAGATGAATCTCGCGACCATGGCCGAGCTCGGCCGCGCGCATCAGGTCCTGTTCGGCTTGTCGGACCATACGCTCTCCACGGCCGTGTCCGTCGCCGCGGTGGCGCTCGGAGCCTCGGTCATCGAGAAGCATTTCACGCTGCGCCGTGCCGACGGCGGCCCCGATGCGGAATTTTCACTCGAGGCGGACGAGCTTGCCCGTCTCGTCGCCGATTGCCGGACCGCCTGGGAGGCAATCGGCACGATCCGCTACGACGAAGTGCCGAGCGAGCAGGCGGCGCGCGACCATCGCCGCTCGATCTATGTCGTGACCGATATCGCCCAGGGCGAGACGCTGTCCGCCGGCAATATCCGCTCGATCCGTCCGGGGCTCGGGCTGCCGCCGAAGCATCTGCCCGAACTGCTCGGCAAGAAGGCCGCGCGATCGCTCAAACGCGGTACGCCGCTCGAATGGGACATGGTGCAATAATGTCGTTCAGTGGAGACAAGACCGCGGCTGCGTCGCCGGCGCCGAACGTCGTCGGCAACGCGGCGGCGCCGGAGCGAAGTGCGCGTGGGGAACTCATGGGCCTCCTCGCACGGACGCCGATCCCGCAAGACGAGCTGGTTCATAATCTCGGGCTCTATCTCACGCGCCAGACCCTCAGCCGGATCCTCTACATGGCGGATCTCTATCGGCAGATCGTCGAGGTGCATGGCGTGGTCATGGAATTTGGCGTGCGCTGGGGACAGAACCTCTCGCTGTTCAGCGCCTTGCGTGGCATCCATGAGCCGTTCAACTACAATCGCAAGATCGTCGGCTTCGATACGTTTGCCGGTTTCCCCGCCGTCGACGCGGCGGATGGCACGGCTGTGCGTGCCGGCGATTATGGCGTGACCGAAGGTTTCGAGCGACATCTGGACCAGGTACTGCAGATCCATGAGTCCCTGTCGCCGGTCTCCCATATCAAGAAGTACGAGCTTGTGAAGGGCGACGCGACCGTCACGATCGGCGACTATCTCGGCCGCCAGCCGGAGACGATCGTGGCGCTCGCCTACTTCGATTTCGACATCTACAAGCCGACCAAGGCCTGCCTCGAAGCCGTGCTGCCGCGGATGGCGAAGGGCGGCATCCTCGCCTTCGACGAACTCAATTGCCCGCAGTTCCCCGGTGAGACTCTGGCCGTGCTGGAGACCATCGGGCTGCAGCGTTACCCGCTGCGTCGGAGTCCGCTCAACCCCTTGTGCTCCTACATGCGCGTGGAGTGAGGCGGCTCCGTCCAGATGCCAAGCCCCGCTGCGGCCCGGGCCCGACACGAAGGAGTGCGCGCTATCCCTCGTTCAGTTCGGAGCGAAGCCGGGTGAGCAGGGCCGTCCGGGCCTGATCGGTCGGCGCCCGGCGCAGGACCTCTGCCAGGTCGAGCAGGAAGCGGGACTGCGCATTGTGCCAATCCGCCTCGGCCAGCTCGGCGCCGCGTATCCGGGCGAAGCTGCGGTCGAGGACCGCCGGGACGGTCGGGTCGAGCGTCAGCAGGCTGCCGAGGGTCGGCCGCAGGATCGGCGGCAGGCGCACCGGTCCGCCGGCAAGCGACGCTGCGAGCGCGGCCGACGCCGCTTGCTCGCCATGGGTCAGCAGGATGGCGCCCTTGACCGGCTGGCGCGCCGCGATCCAGTCGACCAGCTCGGTCTGATCGGCGTGGGCGGAATAGATGTCGAGTTCGCGGATCCGCGCCCGCACCCGGATCTCCTCGCCCAGGATACGGACGGCACGGGCACCGTCGAGCAGTAGGCGCCCGAGCGTGCCCGGCGCCTGATAGCCGACCATCAGCACCGTGCTTTGCGGCCGCCACAGATTGGCCATCAGGTGATGCCGGATCCGGCCGGCTTCGCACATGCCGCTCGCCGCCATGATGATGGCGCCGGCGGTGATATGGTTGATTTTTTTCGAATTTTCGACGGTTTCGACGAAGCGGATGTTGGGTCCGTCGAAGGGATGCCTGGTGGCTCCCGCCTCGCCCAGTTCGGTTGCGTGCCGGCGAAACACGTCCGTCGCATGCACGGCGAGCGGCGAGTCGAGGAAGATCGGCAGGTCGCCGAGCACGCCTTCGCGGTTGAGAAGCCCGAGGTCGAACAGCAGTTCCTGGGTCCGCTCGATCGCAAAGACCGGGATGACGAGATTGCGGCCGCGGCCGAGCGCCTCTCGCACTTCGTCGCCCAGCCGCCTGCGGCGCTCGGCTGCTGTGACATGCGCCCGTGCCCGATCGCCGTAGGTTGACTCGACAATCAGATAGTCGAGCCCTTGCGGCGCCTGCGGCTCGCCGTGCAGGGCGCGGGCCTCGGTCCCAATGTCACCGGAGAACAGCAGGTGGACCGGAGGCCCGTCGCCGTCGACCTGCAATTCGATCGAGGCCGCACCCAGGATATGGCCCGCGTTCCAATAGCGGGCACGGACGCCCGCCATGGGCTTGATCCATTGGTCGAACGGCACCGGCTCGATCTGGTCAAGCGCCCGCTCGGCGTCCTCTTTGCCGTAGATCGCCTCGACCGGCTCTTCGCCGCGCTGACGCAGGCGGCGATTCAACCGGTCGACCTCGCTCTCCTGGATATAGCCGGAGTCCGGCAGCATGTAGGTCAAGAGGTCCTGCGTCGGTCCCGTCGCAAGAATTCGACCGCCGTACCCATCCTTCACCAGCTTCGGCAACAGGCCGCTGTGATCGATATGGGCGTGGGTCAGCAGGACGGCGCCGATCTCGGCGGGCTTGAAGGGGAACGGCCGATAATTCAGTTCCTTCAGCGATTTCGATCCCTGGAACAGGCCGCAATCGACCAGCAGCTTGCCGCCGTCGTGCTCCAGGAGATAGCAGGAGCCGGTCACGGTCCCGGCCGCACCGAGGAAGCTCAGCCGCGGTTTCATGGGCATATCCTCCGAAGCGCCTTGGCCAGAAGATGGCTGACTGACACGGCAGGGTGCCGGTTCATGGTGGCTACCTTCCGGCGCTAGTGGGCCATCAGCACCGCCAGGCCTCCTTCCTTGAGGACGTGGCGCGTGACGCCGCCGAACAGCGCGGTGAGCAGCCGCGAATGGTTTTGGGCGCCCATCACGATCAGGCTGGCACCCCGTTCGGAAGCGGCGCGCAGAAGGGACGCGCCAACGTCCGGATCGTTGCGGTGTGCCCAGGTCTGCTGGCTCTGGATGCCGTGCCGGGCGAGCGCGTCGCCGAGACTGACGCCGCATTCCGGCGCACCGCCATGCATGGGGGCGGTGAAGACCGTGACGGACTTCGCCGCTTCGAGCAGCGGCATGGCCGCCGCGACGGCACGGGTCGCCTCCAGCCCGCCGTTCCAGGCGATCAGCACATGGTTCAGCAGATCGTGCGCGATCGCGTGGCGGACGAGCAGGACCGGCCGCCCCGTCGAGAAGGTCGCGGCCGTGAACAGCCGCTCCGAGCCATGGACATGGTGGGTCGGGTAATGCAGCACGATGAGATCGGAGAGCCGGCCGCGGTCCGGGAGTTCCGTCTCGATCGCGCCGACACGCTCGCACCAGGTCGTCGGCACCGCCGTGCCCGCTGGCGGCATGCCGTCGATCAGCATCGTCGCCGCCCGCCAATGCTCGAACCGCTCATGCGCCGCCCGCCCGAGCTGCCGGCCCGCCTCTTCGACTTCTTCGAGCGTCACACGCTCGGCCAGGGCGAAATTCGGGATCGCGGCGAAGGCATCGGCGGGGTCGGGCCGAATGAACAGCGCATCTAGATGCCCACCGAACCGGCGGGCGAGTTGCAAGCCGGCATTCAGCATCGGCGCCGGCTCACACTGCGGCAGGATGGGCACCAGGACGGAACGGATCGACATGATTGCAGCCTTCGCGTGAGGAGGTCCTCCGGCGGACGCCCCCCATCAAAGCGCTGGGCTGCGCGCCGGTCCTTGACCCAGGTCAAGCGCGCCGCCGATCGTCGCTCAGGTTGCCTGCCTGGTCTCGGCGTCGCGACCGAGCACGATGGCGGCGGCCCGACGGGTTGCGGCGGTCAGCGCCCTCGCGATCTCCGCGTCGGACAACGGGCTGCCCTCGTGACGCAGATCCATGGAAACCCTCTCGAGCAGCGCCTCGTCCCGCTGCAGACCGAGATCGGTCACGAGGCCGAGAGCATAGCGATGGGCATCGGTTCCGGCGCGCCGCAGCTTCTGGGCCGCCCACAGGCCGAACAGTTTGTTCCGCCGGGCATGGACGCGGAAACGCAGTGCTTCGTCGTGCTGGAATTTGGCTTCGAAGCCGCGTTCTCGTTCTTCGAACATCTGGTTCCTCCCTTCGTTGAATGGTTGCCGCCATCCATTCAAGTCAGTGTGCTCCAATGCGACTGGACGGCCCTTGATCCAGCTCAAGGCTGACGGCCGATTTCGGCGCGCCGGCGTCAAGCCCGGGACGCCGGTGCAGCGCGGGCGAAGCGCATCACGCCGTCGTCGAGCGGCTTGAGCTTCGTGTCGATCAGGTCGAGCAGGTAATTCTGGCGGACCCGCCATGGCGCATGCTCCCCTTGCTCGGGAAACTGTCCGATGCCCCGGCGCACGTAGGACGAGGTGAAGCTGAGCAGGGGCATCCGCCGGGCCGAACCGTCCTCATGCGGCGTGCAGGAGACATAGCCGTGGCGGTCCATGTAATTGAGCAGGCGGCAGACATAGCCGCTGGTCAGGTCGCTTTTGAGCGTCCAGGAGGCGTTGGTGTAGCCGAACGCCGACGCGAGATTCGGCACGTTGCCGTACATGAAGCCCTTGTAGGTGAGCGCCTTGGACAGATCGACCAGATCGCCGTCGACAGCGATCCGCATTCCGCTCATCAACTGCAGCTGAAAGCCCGTGGCCGTGACGATCACGTCGGCCGGCAGCGTCGCGCCCGACCGCAGGCGGATGCCGGTCTCGGTGAAGGTCTCGATCTGGTCGGTCGCGACGGAGACCCGGCCGTCCCGGATTGCCCGGAACAGATCGGCGTCGGGAACGAGGCATAGCCGCTGGTCCCACGGATTGTAGCGGGGCGTGAAATGGGTCACGACGTCGTAATCTGGACCCAGGTGCCGGCGCGCCCAACCGAGGATCCTGGCCTTCATCCGTTCCGGCCGCCGCCGGGCCAGCTCGTAGAAGAACATGCCGAGCAGAACGTTGCGCCATCGGATCAGCCGATAGGCCAGTCCGGCCGGCAGCCGCTGGCGCAACCGGTTGGCCAGGCGGTCTTCCGCCGGCAGCGAGACGACATAGGTCGGCGACCGCTGCAGCATGGTCACGTGGCCGGCAGTCTTGGCCATCGCCGGGACAAGGGTGATCGCGGTCGCACCGCTGCCGATCACGACGACGCGCTTGCCGGCGTAATCCAGATCCTCGGGCCATTGCTGCGGATGCACGATCCGGCCGACGAACCGCGCGCGTCCGGGGAACTCAGGAACGTAGCCGTCCGCATAGTCGTAATAGCCGGTGCAAGTGAAGAGAAAGCGGCAGGTAAAGACGAGCGGGTCCGCTCCGCTGTCGACCTCGACGGTCCAGGCGGCATCGGCGGACGACCAGGAGGCCGACCTGACCCGGTGGCCGTAGCGGATCTTCCGGTCGATGCCATGAGCTTCGGCGGTCTCGCGGATGTAGTTCAGAATCGATGCACCATCGGCGATGGATTTCGCCTCCCGCCACGGGCGAAAGACATAGCCGAGGGTGAACATGTCCGAGTCGGAGCGCACGCCCGGGTAGCGGAACAGGTCCCAGGTTCCGCCCATCACCTGCCGCCCTTCCAGGATGGCGTAGGTCTTGCCGGGACAGTCCCGCTGCAGATGGCAGGCGGCGCCGATGCCCGAGAGGCCGGCGCCGATGATCAAGACATCGAAGTGCGTCGACATGTCAGATCTCAACCTTCCCAGCCGGAAGCGTTCGACGCTTTCTTTCAGCCTCCCTGACAGCCCAGCATCGTACCGCTCGGCCCTCTTCATCGCTCTCGAATTTTCACTTTTCCTGGCGTGCAGGGTGGGCCGGGCGCCGCGCTCATTGTCGGGGAGCATCGACTTTTCTATCGTCGGCGCCGAAAGCGGCGCGCGCGATGGGGGTCGTTCCAATGTGTCCTGCTGCGGCTTGGCGAGGCAGAAGGGTTGAAAATGAGACAGAGCGGCGCTTACGGGCAGATGCTGAGGGAAAAGTTCCGCCTCGACGCGGCGCCGGCACTCGTCACCCGCGCGTTGCGGAAGTCCAAGCTGGCGGTGACCGAGTGCCGCTCCGATGCCCCGGAACACGGCCTTTCCGGCTCGTTGCTGGCGGAGGACGCCTATCTCGTGAGTCTCAAGTTCCGCGATTATCCCGCCTGCGAGAGTTGGGAGGGCGGCCGCTGCGTCGCCAAGACCGACGTCCGCGCCGGTGCGACCTATCTATATGATCTGAAACGCGATCCCCGTTATGTGATCAATAAGCCGTTCCACTCGATTTTCTTCTATCTGCCGCGGTCGGCGTTCGATGCGATCGCCGATCAGTCGCATGCCGACCGCATCGGCGAGCTCAAATACCAGCCGGGCGTCGGCCACGATGACGCGGTCATCCGCCATCTTGGCGCGTCGATGCTCGAAGCGCTCAAGCGGCCTGAAGAGGCGAGCCAATTGTTCGTCGACCACGTGACCCAGGCCGTGATCGCCCATGTCGCGCATGTTTATGGCGGGCTTCGGCCGACGGCGAAGCCCGCCAGGGGCGGTCTTACCGGTCGGCAGCGGAAGCGAGCGTGCGACATTCTCGAAGCCAACCTCGCCGGGGATATGGCGCTCAAGGACGTGGCGGCAGAATGCGGCTTATCCGTCAGCCACTTCTCGCGCGCCTTTCGCGAAACGGTCGGTCTCGCGCCGCATAAGTGGCTGCTTCATCGGCGCATCGAGGCGGCCAAGGCCTTGATCAAGGCCGGACGGCTGTCCCTCTCCGAAGTCGCAATCGCATCGGGCTTCGCCGATCAAAGTCATTTCACCCGCGTCTTCTCGACCATCGTCGGCGTCACGCCGGGCGTCTGGCGGCGCTGTTGCGAGTTGGGCGCGGAGGATCCATGGGCCTGAGGCCGACGTCGATCTATGCCTCGACGGCCGCGTTGATGATAGCCTCATGCATAAATGCATGAATTTAGTTCAGGATATTTCATTTTCAGTCCAATTGGCATGAACCACATTCTCCTCATCCAGTCTTCGATGAGGAGCTTCCGATCATGTCCATCCCCGCTTCGATGCGTGCCCTCGTGCTTGAGGCCTATGGCCAGCCACTCGTCTCCAGCCAGCTGCCGGTGCAGGCACCGGCCGCCGGGCAGGTGCTGGTGCGGGTCGCCGCCAGCGGCGTCAATCCGCTCGATCTCAAGATCAAGGCCGGCCAGGCGGCCCATGCCAGGATGCAGCCGCCGGCGGTGCTCGGCATCGACCTGGCCGGCACCGTCGTGGCGGTCGGCCCTGGCGTCACCCGCTTCGCGCCGGGCGACGAGGTCTATGGCATGACCGGCGGCGTCGGCGGCCTGCAGGGCTCGCTCGCCGAATTCGCCACCGTCGATGCCGATCTCCTGGCGCTGAAGCCGAAGAACCTCGGCATGCGCGCGGCGGCGGCGCTACCGCTCATCGTCATCACCGCCTGGGAGGGGCTGGTCGACCGGGCTACGGTCAGGGCCGGGCAGAAGGTCCTGGTCCAGGGCGGTGCCGGCGGCGTCGGCCATGTCGCGATCCAGCTGGCCCGCGCCTATGGCGCCGAGGTGTTCGCGACCGATGCGGCGGAGAAGCGGGCATTCATCGAAAGCCTGGGCGCGGTGGCGATCGACTACCGCACGGCGACCGTCGCCGACTATGTCGCGGCCCATACTGCCGGCGAAGGCTTCGACGTCGTCTATGACACCGCCGGCGGCGCCTCGCTCGATGCGTCGTTCGCCGCGGCCAGGACCTATGGCGGCCATGTCGTGAGCTGTCTCGGCTGGGGCACCCATGCGCTGGCGCCGCTGTCCTTCCGGGCGGCGACCTATTCCGGCGTCTTCACCCTGATGCCGATGCTGACCGGCAAGGGCCGCGCCCACCATGGCGAGATCCTCACGGCGGCCGCAGCGCTGGTCGAGGCCGGCAAGCTGACTCCGAACCTGGACGAGCGCCGCTTCACGCTCGACACGGTCGAGGATGCCCACGGCGCCATGGAGAACCGCACGGCCCAGGGCAAGATCGTGGTCGAGGTCGCTGCCTGAGGCCATTGCCCAAACCATCGGAGCTTCTGAAGGGGAGTGGCGAAACAGGACGCCGCTCCCCACCTTCTTCGGGCGTCAGGTTGACGTTCCGGCTCCGCTTTCCGCGGGCCGGCGATCCCCCTGTCATCGATCGGCCGGAGCATCATGACAAAAGAGCTTCATCTCGGCGCCTTCATGCGCCCCGTCGGAATCCATACCGCCTGGTGGCGCTATCCCGGCGCCTATGCGGATGCGAACTTCAACCTTCGGCATCTCACGCACTTCATCCAGAACCTGGAGCGGGGCCGCTTCGATGCCTTTTTCATGGCCGACCATCTGGCGGTGCTGAACATGCCGATGGCGGCCCTGCGCCGCAGCGCGACCGCGACCTCGTTCGAGCCGCTGACCCTGCTGTCGGCGCTGGCGATGGTGACCGAGCGCATCGGCCTGATCGCCACGGCCTCGACCACCTTCGACGAGCCCTATCATATCGCCCGCCGCTTCGCCTCGCTCGACCATATCAGCGGCGGTCGTGCCGGCTGGAACGTGGTCACGACCTCCAACCCGGACGCCGCACTGAATTTCGGGCTGGACGACCATGTCGAGCATGACGAGCGCTACCGCCGCGCCCGCGAGTTCCACAGCGTCGTTACCGGTCTGTGGGATAGCTGGGCCGACGACGCCTGGCTCAGGGACCAGGAGAGCGGCATTTTCTTCGATCCGGCCAAGATGCATGTGCTCGATCACAAGGGCGGGCATCTGTCGGTGCGCGGCCCGCTCAATATCGCGCGGCCGGTCCAGGGTTGGCCGGTCATCGTCCAGGCAGGCGCGTCGGAAGCTGGCAAGCAGCTCGCCGCCGAGACCGCCGAGGTCGTGTTCGGCAGCAGCCGCACGATCGAGGAGGGCCGCGCCTTCTACAAGGACGTGAAGGCGCGGATGGCAGCACTCGGCCGCGCCCCTGATACGCTCAAGATCCTGCCCGGCGCCCTCGTTGTCGCCGGACGAACCAGCGAAGAGGCGCGCGAAAAGAAGGCGCTGCTCGACAGCCTGGTCCATCCGGAGAGTGGCATCCCGAACCTCTCGATCCGCCTCGGCGTCGATGCTTCGGGCTTCGACCTCGACGCGCCGCTGCCGGAGATCCCGCAGACCAACCAGAGCCAGAGCGGGCAGAACGCGCTGGTGGCACTCGCACATCGGGAGAACCTGACGGTCCGCCAACTGGCCCAGCTGGTCGGCGGCTACGGCGGCCTGCAGATGGTTGGTACGCCGGGCGAGATCGCCGACACCATGCAGAAATGGCTCGAGACCGAGGCGTCGGACGGGTTCAACGTGATGTTCCCGACCGTGCCGGCCGGCCTCGATGACTTCGTCGACCTAGTCGTTCCGGAATTGCAGCGGCGCGGCATCTTCCGCCGTGAATACGAGGGCACGACGCTCAGGGACCATCTCGGGCTCAAACGGCCGGCGAACCAGTTCTTCCCTGCGGCCTCGTCGGATTGAGGGTCAGCCGCCGCCGACCAGGAGACGCCGCGGTGTCGCCGTCAGCCGCCGGCCGCCGTCGGCCTCGACGACGACCGTCTCGCTGATGCCGACGCCGTTCGCCGAGACATACATGTGGAACACCATGCCAGCCTCGAGCCGCCAGTTGGCATTCGGTCGGAAGGCGTAGGAGAAATCGCTGGTGCGCGGTGTGCGCGTATAGAGGCCCAGCGCATAGCCGGTGACATTGTCGTAGCGCCTGCGCAGCCCCTCCGCGAGGACGGGCTCGCGCAGTAACGCGTCGACCTCCAGTGCCAAGGCGCCCGGCCGCATCGCGGCGATCTGGCGATCCTGGAGCACGATCAGGCGTTCCGCGACCTCGGCCGCACCGCGTCGGTCGGCGCCGACGAGCACCGGGCGCATCAGCCGCGCGCCGTAATGCGCGACCTTGGGAATAAGCTCGACATGGAGGAGGTCGCCCGCGCCCAGGGGCTCCTCGGCAAGCGCGCCATGCAGAAACTCGTCGTCGCCGGCGGCACGGACGATCGGCCCGACATCGCCGATATCGGCGCCGTGCCGCAGGAACGTGGCCGCCGCGAGCGCCGAAGCCTCGCGCGGCGTGATGCCGGGCGCCGCCGCCCGGCGCACGATTTCCATGGCACGATCCGCGATCCCGGCTGCCTGGGTGATGAGCGCGATCTCGGCCGCCGACTTCACGCGGCGCAGCCGGTCGCTGATGCCGCTCAGGTCCAGGAAGGCCGCATCCGGCAGCAGCGCCGTCAGCCGGTCGCGGGTATGGGCGGAGAAGCCGTAGGAATTGAAGTCGACCCCGATCCGCGCCCGGGCGAAGCCGCGCGCCGCGATGGTCTCGGCGACCGCGCGGTGCGGATCGGCGCTATCGGGAAAGCCGATGATGTCGCGCAGCCAGGTCTTGCGCCGGCACGGGGCCGTGTCGAGCCCGCGGAGCACGAACCAGGGCTCGCCCTCGCGCGGCAGCAGAGCGGCCCGGTACATGGTCTCCGAGACGGTATAGCCGGTGAGCCACGCCAGCAGCTCGCCATGGTCGATCAGCAGCAGGTCGGCGCCGGCGTCCGCCATGGCGGCACGCGCCGCCGCGACCCGGCGCTCGAACTCCTCCGTTTCGAACATCACGCGATTTCGCAGATGTCGAGGATCGCCAGCATGTAGACGCGGATCATGTCGAGGAAGTCGGGGATGTCGACCCGCTCGTCCGGCATGGTGTTGTAGCGCCCGCCCGGTCCGCACACGATGCCCTCCATGCCCAGTTCCTGGTAGAAATGGCCGGCATCAGTCCCGTAGAAGCAGGGCGGCGCGATGGCGCCCGTCGGCTGCGGCCGGCCGCGGACTTTCTCGTAGGCGGCATTGACCGTGCGGACGATGCGCGAGTCCTTGGCAACCTCGAACGCCGGCATCAGCGGGCGCCCTTCGACCTGCTCCGACCGTACCGTCGCCTTGAGGCCGGGGAAGCGGGCCTCCAGCGTGTCGAGCGCCGCGCGCAGGTCGGCCAGCGCCTGGCTCTCCGTCTGGCCCGGCGCGTAACGGCCCGAACCTTTGAGCCGCACGAAATCCGCGACCTGCGGCGGCCGCCATTCGTGCAGTTCCTGGCCGAGCGCGCCATGGACGACGCCGACATGGACGCGGTTGATCGACTGGTGCTCGTCGCTGCGCGCGCCGCTGAACACCATGCCATTGAGGCGGGGGATGAGGTCGCAGGCGGCGAGGATGGCGTCGACCGCCGCTTCACGCTTCGACAGATGGCGGGTGATGCCGGTCAGCTCGATGATGAAGGTGAAGGCGGCGGCATGCATGGTCAACGCCTGCAGGTCGGTCGGCTCGCTATTGATGAAATAGTCGGCCCGGACCCCCTGGCGGATCGCGGCCAGGCTGCCGACGCCGCCCTGCAGCTCGCCGACGACGTAGGTCAGCACCACGTCGCCCTTGAGCTTCACGCCGGCCTCGATCAGCGTCTTGACCGCGCAGAAATAGGCGGCGTCGCCGGCCTTCATGTTCGAGACGCCGATGCCGTAGATGAACTTGTCGTCGACGAGGCCGCCCCACGGATCGACCGTCCAGCCCTCGGTCACCGGGTTGGTGTCGAGATGGCCGTTGAACAGCAAGCTATGGCCGCCGCCGGTGCCGCGCCACCGGCCGATGGCATTGACACGCTCGCCCTCGACCGGCTGGGTATCGGCCTCGAGCCCCAGGCCGCGCATGCGCTCGACCATGAAGCGTGCCAGCACCCGCTCGCCCTCGGTTTCGGAATAGCTCTTGTGGCGCACCATCTCGGCCAGGAAATCCAGGCTGGCGCGTTCATCGATCTTAGCCAGCAGTGAGTCGCGATCCATCGTCACTTGTCAGATCCTCCCGGAGATTGGACCGGCCGTTGCTCCAACCGGCGTGGGCACCGCTTCGATCAGCGTGCGCGTGTAGGGATGGCGCGGCCCGGCTTCGAGCTCTGCGATGTCGAGCAGCTCGACCAGGTCGCCGCGATACATGACCGCGACCCGGTGCGCGATCTGGCGCACCAGGTTGATGTCATGGGTGATGAAGAGGTAGGCCGTGCCGTGCCGCCGCTGCAGGTCGAGCAGCAGCTCAACCACCGACGCCTGGACCGACACGTCGAGCGCCGAGGTGATCTCGTCACAGATGACGAGCCGGGGGTTGGACGCGAAGGCGCGGGCGATGGCCACGCGCTGCTTCTCGCCGCCCGACAGTTCGTGGGGATGGCGACGGGCATAGTCCGCCGGCAGACGCACCTGTTCCAGCAGGCGCGCGATGGCCGCATCCCGCGGGCCGTCATGCCCGCCGTAGAGCGCCAGCGGCCGGGACAAGATCTCGCCGATGCGCTGGCGCGGGTTGAGCGAGGCGTCCGGGTGCTGGAAGATGATCTGGACGTTCCGGCGATAGGCGCTGTCCATGTCGGCGATGCCGCCGATCCGGCGGCCGTCGAACCGGATCTCGCCGGTGAACGGATTGAGGCCGGTCAGGGCCTTGGCGAGCGTCGACTTGCCCGATCCGGATTCGCCGACGATGCCCAGGATCTCGCCTGGATTGACCGACAGGCTGACGGCGCGGTTGCCGACGACTTGCTCTTGGGCGCGGCCGAGCAGCCTGGCGATGCGCGACGTCCGGCCGTAGCGGACGCCGACCGACTTGGCCTCGACGAGCGGCGTGGCCGATCGCGCCGGCGCCGCACCCGACAGCCGACGGCCGGGGTTCGGCACGGCGGCGATCAGGCGCCTGGTGTAATCGTCCTGCGGGCTGGTGAAGATAGCCGTCGCCGTCCCTTGCTCGACGATCCGGCCGCGATGGATGACGGCGACCCGATCGGCGATCTGCGAGACCAGCGCCAGATCGTGGGAGATGTAGAGCGAGGCGACCGAGGTCTCGGCCTGCAGCTCGGCGAAGAGATCGAGGATCTGGTGCGCCGTGATGACGTCGAGCGCCGTCGTCGGCTCGTCGAACAGGATGCATTCGGGCGCGCAGGCGAAGGCGGTGGCGATGACGACGCGTTGCTTCTCGCCGCCCGACGCTTCGTGCGGATAGCGATGCATCATCTGGGCCGGCTGCTTCAGGCCGACCCGGGCCAGCATGGCCTCGCCCTCGGCCCAGGCCTGGCGGCGGGTCAGTGCCCGATGGCGCACCAGCACCTCCGCCAGCTGCTCGCCGAGCGGAAGGGTGGGGTTGAGCGAGGTGCCGGGGTCCTGGAACACCATGCCGATCCGCCGGCCGCGGATCGCGGCGATCTCCGCCGGCGTCTTGGTCGTCAGTTCCTCGCCAGCGAGCTTGATGCTGCCGCCCGGCTCGCGCGCGTTGGCCGGCAGATAGCGCATGATCGTCCAGGCGAGCGAGGTCTTGCCCGAGCCGGACTCGCCGACCAGGCCCAGCGCCTCGCCCCGTCCGATCGCGAGATCGATCGCGTCGAGCGCCCGGGCAATGCCGCGCGGAGTCTGGTAGTCGAGCGTATAGTTCGAGATCTCGAGGACGGGCGGCACGGGCACTCTTTCCTCACGTGCGCGGGTTGAGGGCATCGCGCAGCCCGTCGCCCAGCAGATTGAAACCGATGGCGACGGCGGCGATCGCCAGGCTCGGCCAGAGGATCATCCACGGGCTGAGATGCATGAACCGGCGCGCCTCGGCGACCATCAGGCCCCATTCCGGCGCCGGCGGCTGGGCGCCCAGGCCCAGGAAGCTCAAGGTCGCGAACAGCATGACCGCGAAGGCGATGCGGAGTGTCGCCTCGACGATGATCGGGGCGACCACGTTCGGCAGCATCTCGCGCAGCACGATATAGGCGCCGCCTTCGCCGCGGGCGACCGCCGCATGGACGTAGTCCTGCTTGCGCACGGCCAGGGCCACGCTGCGGGTGATGCGCGCCATGCCGGGCGCGAAGGCGATGCCGATCGCCATGACCGCGTCGAGGCTGCTCTTGCCCAGCAGATTGACGATCAGCAGGGCGAACAGCAGGCTCGGGATCGCCATGATCGCGTCGACCGTCCGCATGATCGCCTCGTCGGCCCGGCCGCCCAGGAAGGCCGAGAGCGTGCCGATCACCGCGCCCACGATCGAGCCCAGCGCCGTCGCCAGGAATGCCATGACCACGGTCGCCCGCGCGCCATAGAGCAGGCGGCTCAGGATGTCCCGGCCGTATTGGTCGGTGCCGAGCCAATATTGCAGGCTCGGCCCCTTGTAGCGGGTAAGCGGCGCCATCGCGTCGGGATCGTGGGGCGCGGCCAGCGGCCCGACCAGCAGCAGCAGCAGGACCAGGGCGACGATGCCGGTGCCGAGCGCGCCCTGCGGCGTGCGCAGCAGCCGACGCAACAGCTCAGTCATACTGGATCCTCTTGTCGAGCCAGGCATAGGCGAGGTCGGCCGCGAAATTCACCACTGAATAGGTTGCCGCCATGATGAGCGCGCCGGCCTGGATCGCCGGCAGGTCGCGCGCCTCGATCGCGACGATCAGCTGCCGCCCGATGCCGGGCAGCGCGAAGATCTCCTCGACCACGATCACGCCGCCCAGGAGATAGCCGACGTCGAGCGCCACGATGGTGATGGTCGGCAGCAGCGCATTCCTGAGCCCGTGCTTCAGCAGCACCGCGCGCGCCGACAGGCCCTTGAGGCGGGCGGCGCGGATATAGTCGGTATGGAGCACGTCGACCAGCTCGGACCGGACCATGCGCGAGACATGGGCGATGAGGATCACCGAGACGGTCAGCACCGGCAGCACGAGATGGGCGAGGCTGGCACCCGGACGCTCGGTCAGCGGCACGTAGCCGGTCGCCGGCAGCCATTGCAGCCAGTCGGCCAGGAGCAGGCCGAACAGGGTGGCGGTGACGAATTCCGGCAGGGAGACGCCGACGTAGGAGGCGAGGCTGACGATGACATCCGCGACCCGGCCGCGCCGGACCGCGGCCAGGATGCCGAGCGGCACGGCCAGCGACAGCATGAAGCCGATCGCCAGCACCGCCAGCAGCAGCGACCGGCCGAGCGCTTCGATCATGACCGGCGCCACGGGCTGCCCGGTCCGGAGCGACATGCCGAAATCGCCGCGCAGCACACCCAGCAGCCAATGCCCGTACTGGACCCAGATGGGCGCATCGAGGCCCAGGCGGTCGCGCACGGCAGCGAGCGCCGCCGGCGTCGCGTTCTCGCCCAGCAGCATGGTCGCCGCATCGCCCGGCAGCACCTGGGTGACGGCGAATACGATCAGCGACACGACCAGCAGCGTGTAGACCGTCAGGCCGCAGCGCTTCAGCAGGTAGCTCAGCGACATGCCGCGATCCGTCCGGGCGCGCGCTCAGCCACGCTTGGGTGCGCCTTCGCCCAAGGACACGTAGTCGAGCCGGAACACGGCGCCACGCGGATGCAGCCGGTAGCCCCGCACGTAGCTGCGCTGGGCGCCCAGCAGGTCGAAGAACACCGGGATGATCGAGGGTACCTCGTCATGCATCAGCTTCTGCGCGTCGGCATAAAGCGCGCGCCGCTTCGCCTCGTCGATCGTGGTGCGGGCTTCGCTGACCAGCTTGTCGAAGGCCGGGTTGTTCCAGTGCGTCTCGTTCCAGGCGGCGTTCGATGTGTAGAGCAGCGAGAAGATCGCGTCGGCCGTCGGCTGCATGTTGTAGAAGCCGACATAGAACGGCCCCTTCTTCCACACCTGGTCCAGGTAGGTGCTGTGCGGCATGGTCTGGACGTCGATGGTGAAGCCGGCCGGCTTCGCCATCTCGCGCACGGCGACGGCGAGCTGGGTGCGGACCGACGGCTTGTCGGACGCGATCAACGTCGCCTGCAGGCCCGAGGGATAGCCCGCCTCGGCCAGCAGCTTCTTCGCCTGAGGGATGTCCGGCTTGGTGAGCGGCTGATCGGCATAGAAGCGGTAGGCGCTGCTCAGCGGCGAATCATTGCCGGGTGTGCCGTAGCCCTCGACCACGAAATCGACCAGGGTCGGCCGGTCGATGGTGAGCGCCAGCGCCTTGCGTACGCGCACGTCGTCGAACGGCTTCTGGTTGCAGCCGAGGATGATGTTGCAGAACTGGCCGGACGGCACGCGCAGCGCATTGACGCCCTCCGAGCTCTTGAGCCGGGCGAATTCGGTCGGCTGGACGGTCGACATCAGATCCGTGTCGCCGGCGATCAGCGCCGAGCCTTCGGCCGTGGTGTCCGGATAGACGACGACTTCGATCCGGTCGAGATAGGGGCGGGCCTTGTCGTAATAGGCGTCGTTGCGCACGACCGCGACGAGCCGCTCGGGCTCGAACGAGACGAGCTTGAACGGGCCGGTGCCGACCGCCTCCTGATCGAGCCGCGCGAGCCCGGACTTGGCGATGGCGGCGGGCACGATCTTGGCGTTGGTATAGGCGAGCGTCACCGGCAGGTCGGCGAAGGGGGCGGAGAGCTTGAAGATGACGGTGGTCTTGTCCTGCGCCGTCACCTTCGCGATCGGACCGACATTCTGCAGCGCCGGCGAGGCGGTCTTCGGGTCGAGGATCGCCTCGAAGCTCGCGACCACGTCGGCGGCCGTGCAGGGCGTGCCGTCGTGGAAGACGAGCCCGTCGCGAAGCGAGAAGGTCCATTCGGTCAGATCGGCGGAATAGGACCAGGCATGGGCGAGATCCGGCTCCGGAGCCATGTCGACGCCGAGCCGGGTCAGGCCGCTGTAGAGCAGCTCGGCCACGAGATACTCGCAATTCACGCGGGTCAGCAGCGGATTGAGCTTGGTGACCGCCTGGTCGACGCTGACGCGCAGGGTGCCGCCCCGCTTCGGGACGCCGGCGAGTGCGCGGGAGAACGGCAGGGTGAGAGCGCCGAGCGCGGTGGCACCCGCAATAAAACGCCGTCGATCGATATCTGCGAACATGCCTTTTGCCCCTGTCGTGTCGTCGTTGGTCATGATCACGCCTCGGCGAAATCGCGGCTGAGATAGAGCAGGATGGCGCGCGCCAGCGCGACGACATCCGTCATGGTCGTGAATTCGTCGGGCGCATGGGTGTTGTTGTCGGGCCGGCCGAGGCCGCCCAGCAGGATCTCCCGAATGCCCGCCTGCTGCACGAAACCCATGTCCGAGCTGGTCGAGGAGCCCCAGGCGCGGAATTGCTCCGGGGCGAAGCCGAACCCGCGGGCGAGGGCGGCCTGCCAGCGCGGCCAGTGCGGCCCGGTCGGATCCGACACGGGGGCCAGATGGCCGATCACATGGGTCTCGATGCCGAGTGCGCGCGACCCGGCCATGGCGTCCCGCACGGTCGTCTCGAGCTCGTCGCGGACTTGGCCGAAATCCTCTTCCGGCGCGTAGCGGCGATTGACCAGGATTTCGAAGGCGGCCGGCAGCGACGAGCCCTTCTGGCCGCCGTGGAGGGCCGCGATGGTCAGACGCGCATGCAGCGGGCTGCCCTCGTAATGCGGCGGGGCGGGCATGGCGGAGACACGCTGCTCGACCCGCGCCTTCAGGCCCATGAGGGCGTTCAGCAGCGGGATCGCCTCTTCGACCGCATTGATGCCGCCGACCGGATCGCCGGAATGGGCGCCGCGGCCACGGATGCGGATCAGGAGGTCGATGCTGCCGAAGCAGCCGGCCCAGATGCGCGGGGCGGCGCCGCCGTTGAAGCTCAGCAGATGCCCCTCGATCATGCCCTGTTCGGCAAGATGGCGGATGCCCGGATAGAGGCCGCCTTCCTCGTCGGTGCAGAACAGCAGCCGCGGCTCGAAGCGGAGCGGCGAACCCGTCCGGTCGAGCGCGCGCAGGGCTGCGAGCGTCGCCGCGATCGTCCCCTTCATGTCGGCGGCGCCGCGGCCATAGAGCCGGCCGTCGGCACGGGTCAGCGCGAACGGCGGCTTCGTCCAGCCGTCGCCGGCCGGAACGGTATCGACATGGAAATAGAGGCTGCAGGGCGGCAGGCCGCTGCCGCGCTCGGCGATCAGGTTGACGCGCTCGCCCCTGGTTCCGCCGGCGGGCGACGACCACAGCTGCTCGGGCACCGAGACGCGCCGGCAGGCGAAGCCCAGCGGCGCCACCAGCTGCTCCGCCAGATCGGCCATGGCGCCATAGCCGTCACCCGGCGGAAACGAGGTGTCGACGGCGAGGAGGCGGGCCAAGTCATGCTCGATCGCGGCCTCGTCCGAACCAACGAGATCCAAGGCTTGCTCGATGCGATCGATTGCCGCCGGTGCCACGTGAAGCCTCTTTCAAATTCGGTCTATTTATATAATCTATATAGAAATGAGAAAGGCAGTCGATGACCCTTGTCAACGATAAAACGCAGCCCGCGAGCAAGCCGAAGCCGGCGCGTTCTCCGATCCGCCGGCTGAGCCAGCAGGCGGCGGCGCCGCTCTACGAGGGCGTGAAGCGGCAGATCTCGGAGGCCATCCTGCTCGGCAAATGGACCCCCGGCACGGTGCTGCCGGGCGAGGTCGCGCTTGCCCAGCTGTTCGGGGTCGCGGTCGGCACGGTCCGGCGCGCGCTCATGGACCTGACGGCCGAGGGGCTGCTGAGCCGGCGACGGAAAACCGGCACCGTCGTGACCGGCCGGACGCCGCATCACAGCCTGCGCTATTTCTTTCAGTATTTCCGGCTGCATGGGCTCGACGGCGCCCTGGTGCGCTCGACGGCGCGGGTGTTGTCGCTCTCGGTCGGGCCGGCCACGGACGAGGAGAGCGCGGCACTATCGCTTGAGCCGACCCAGCCCGTGCTGCGCCTGCACCGGACGCGCGAAGTCGCCGGGCGGGTGGTGATGCACGACCGCTTCGTGCTTTCGGCCGCGCGCCTGCCGGACTTCCCACAACGGCCGGATCAGGTTCCGGAATTGCTCTACCTGTTCCTGCTGGAGCGCTACGGCATCCGGATTTCAGCGGTGCGCGAGCACGTGTCGGCCGAGCTGGCCGACGCCGACGATCTGGCACTCCTCGGCCTGTCGCCGCCGGCGGCCGTCCTCAGGATCGAGGAGGTCGCCTACGATCAGTCGGGCGTGCCGACCATCTTCGGGATCCACCGTGCCGTCACGGCGGAACACCGGTATGTCAACGAGATCCGCTAGCGCGCAGCCTGTGCTGGTCGCCACTAGGCCTTCACGCCGATTGTTCCAGTGAGCTCGCCGCCGAGCTGTACTTCGAGCTGCCCGTACTTGATTTCGCCGGAGACCTTTCCGGTCTCCTGAATCGACAGGCGCTCGCGCACGGTCAGCGTGCCCTCGAACCGGCCGGAGATCTCTGCGGAGTCGACCGTCGCCGTCCCCTTGAACAGGCCGGACGCGGCCAGCTCGATCACGCTGCACTCCAAGCGTGCCGCCTCGACCTCGCCTTCCACGACCAGCCGTTCGCAGCCGGTGATCTGGCCCGAGAGCTTGAGCCCGCGGCCGACCCGCATATGGCGAGCCTTGGATTCGGGGCTGGGTTCGTCCGAAACATATTCGACCACGGCATCGACCGCCCCCGGGGACCGCGTAGGCATCGAAAACGGAGTCGGGGAGCGGCGGGGCGGTTCGGTCGACATTGGTCGGGTATCCTGACGGAGAGCTGGAACGGACGAATCCGCTAGCTTATGTGCCCGTCCGCCGCGCCATGTGTGAGGAAGTTTGGTCCGAGCCGTCCCCCATTCCCCTCAAGAATAAAGCCTAGTCGTTGGCAGCGGCTACTGCCGCCCTGCCGGGTCCGTACCTTTTTACCAGCGACGCACGGAGACGGTGCGCTCGAACAGAGCAGAAGGAAGTGGAACCATGAGCAGGAAACTGGAAGGCAAGATCGCGGTCGTCACCGGCGGCAGCGCCGGCATCGGCCTCGGCACCGCCAAGCGCTTCGCCGCCGAGGGCGCCAGAGTGTTCATTACCGGCCGGCGCCAGGCCGAGCTGGACAAGGCCGTGGCCGAGATCGGCGGCGGTGCCGTCGCGATCCAGGGCGACGCTTCGAACCTCGCCGATATCGACCGGATCTATGCGACGGTGAAGCAGCAGGCCGGCCGCATCGACGTCCTCTTCGTCAATGCCGGCTTCTACGAGTTCGGCACTTTCGGCGAGATCACCGAGGAGCATTTCGACAGGACATTCAACACCAATGTCCGCGGCCTGCTGTTCGCCGTGCAGAAGGCGCTGCCGCTGCTGCCGGACGGCGCGTCGGTGATCCTGAACGGCTCGATCGCCTCCTCGATGGGCATCCCGTCCTTCTCGGTCTATAACGCGACCAAGGCGGCGGTGCGCTCGTTCGCCCGCAGCTGGATCCTCGATCTCAAGGGCCGCGGGATCCGCGTCAACGTGCTGAGCCCCGGCCATACCGAAACCCCGGGCCTTGCGGTGCTGCTGGACGACGAGCACAAGGCCGGTGTCGCCGCGACCATCCCGCTCGGCCGCATGGGCACGCCCGACGATCTCGGCAAGGCCGCGGTATTTCTCGCCTCCGACGACAGCGCCTACATCACCGGCATCGAGCTGACCGTCGACGGCGGCGCTCACCAGTATTGATCATCGGCGGGCGGACGGCTTTGTCCGGTTGAAACGTCGGCGCGGCGCTGGAATCTCGGGCGTGGAGACCGATCTCTTCGTATCCTGGGTTCCATCGCCGAAGGGACGTGCGCCCGACGGCCCAACGGGAGAAATGCCGAATGGTCGCTTACGCTGTCTTCATCCGCGAGGAAACGACTGATCAGGCCGAGCTCGACATCTACGCGAGCCTGGTGCCCGCCGCCGGCAAGGGGCACGCGATCACGCGGCTAGCTCTCTATGGCGCGCATGAAGTGCTGGAAGGCCCCGAGATCGAAGGCGTCGTGATCCTGGAGTTTCCGAGCGTCGCCGAAGCCAAGGCTTGGTACGGCAGCCCGGCCTACCAGGCGGCGGCGAAGCACCGCCATGCCGGCTCCCGCTATCGAGCCTTCATCGTCGAAGGCGTGAACTAAAGAGGATACCGCTCGGCCCAGGCGCGCATTCGCGTGCCTGGGCCGTTGCGCGGGAGAGGCCTGTGCAATGCCCACCAGCCAGTCCGCTGCGATGGTGTTCCGCGAGGGGCACCTTTCCCTCGGCTTCGTCCTGCCCCTGCGCAGTGACGGCGGATCCGATGTCGACTTCCGAAGCCAGCTCGAGCTTGCCAATGTCGCGGAACGGCTCGGCTTTGCAGCGCTTTGGGTGCGCGACGTGCCGCTCAACGGTCCCTGGTATCCGGAGTCCTTCGGCCATCTCGACCCCATGGTCATGCTGGGCGCGCTCGCCGCGCGCACGACGCGCATCGCGCTCGGAACCGCGGCGACGGTATTGACCCTGCGCCATCCGCTCCATGTGGCGAAGGCGGCGGTCTCGCTTTCCGCCCTGTCGCAGGGGCGCTTCATCCTCGGCCTCGGATCCGGTGATCGGGCCGAGGAGTTTGCCGCATTCGGCCATTCCTCCGGCGAGCGCCGCGACCTGTTCCGCGAGCATTGGGATCGCCTGGCCGCCGCCCTCGAACTGCCGCCCCGCATCCTGCCCGACGGGGACGCCTCGGACGTGCAGTTCGAGCTGCGTCCGACGGATATTGCCCGCCCCGAACTCCTGGCGGTCGGCTCCGGCGGCCAGACGCTCGAATGGATCGCGCGCCACGCCGTCGGCTGGGCGACCTATCACCGGCCGCCGGAGGTGCAGAAGGACCGCTACCAGCTCTGGCGGCGGGCGGTCGACCGCGCGACACCGGGCGAATTCCGCAGCTTCAGCGTGGCCGTGCGCGTCGAGCTGCTGGACGGTGATGCCCCGCCCGAGCCGATCGAGCTCGGCTATCGCACCGGCGCCAATGGCCTGCGCGCGATCCTGGAGCGGATGCGGGACGACGGCGTCCATCACGTCATGCTCAACCTGGCACCGCGCGGCCGGCCGGCCGCCGAAGAGATCGAGATGATCGCCGGGGTGGTGCTGCCGGCGCTGGGTTGACCGTGGTCAGGCATATTCTGCCAGGGAATAAGTTCTAGTCTTCGGGCCTGCCTACTCGCTGCCCGCGACGTCGGCCATTTTCCTCATGTGGTTGCCGCTCGGCACCCCCAGATCAGGAAAGGACCGACCCATGTCGCTGCAAGCCAAACTCGATGCTTTCAAGGCCGATTTCGAAGCGGGCAAGCCGCCCTACAGCGTGCCGCGCGCCGTCATCGACGTCATGCACCGCGCCACCAAGGAACTGATCGCGTCCGACGCCGCCGCCCAAGCGCTCAAGGTCGGCGACAAGGCGCCCGCCTTCACGCTCAAGGACCCGGACGGCAACGAGGTCTCGTCGCTGGCCCTGCTCCAGAACGGCCCGCTGGTCGTGAGCTTCTATCGCGGCGTTTGGTGCCCCTATTGCAACATGGAGCTGCAGGCGCTTCAGGCGGCCCTGCCGGAATTCCAGCGCCAGGGTGCGAGCCTGGTCGCGATCTCGCCGCAGACGCCGGTCAACAGCCGCAAGTCGGTGCGCCAGAACAACCTGGGCTTCCCGATCCTGTCGGACACGCACAACGATGTCGCCGCGGCCTTCGGCCTGCGCTTCGCGCTGCCCGACTATCTGGTCGAGCTCTACAAGAACCTCAAGAACGACCTGCCGAACTTCAACGGCGACGACAGCTGGACCCTGCCGATGCCGGGCCGCTTCGTGATCGGCCAGGACGGCACGGTGCTCTATGCCGAGGTCAATCCGGACTATACCCGCCGGCCGGAGCCCGAGGACATGATCCCGGCCCTGAAGCAGGCCGCCGCCGTCGCTGCCTGAATGCGGTACGGCGCCGCCGTCATCGCGGCGGCGCCAATCCCCATCCCATCACCGCTCCGCAAAGGTCCCCCCATGCTGGAAGTCTATGCCTTCGCGACGCCGAACAGCGTCAGAGTGCCGATTGCGCTCGAGGAACTGGGGCTCGACTACGCCCTCAGGCCCGTCAACGTCCGCAAGGGCGAGCAGAAGGACGCGGCGTTCCGCGCCCTCAATGCCAACGGCAAGGTGCCGGTGCTGGTCGATCCGGCAGGGCCGGACGGTCGCCGCTTCGTGCTCACCGAATCGGCCGCCATCCTCGTCTATCTCGCGGAGAAGACCGGGCGGCTGCTGCCGGCGGCCGGCGAGGAGCGCGCCCGGGCGTTCGAGCAGGTCTTCTTCCACGTCACCGGCATCGGTCCCGCGTTCGGCCAAGCCGGCTATTTCCAGAAGCAGGCGCCCGAGCAGATCCCGCTGGCGCTCGATCGCTTCAACACCGAGGCGGCGCGGGTCATGACCGTGCTGGACGGTGTCCTGGCTCAGCGCCCCTACGCGGCCGGCGCGAATTTCACGATCGCCGACATCGCCCATTTCGGCTGGCTGTGGCGCCGCGAGTTCGCCGGCGTCGACCTCGCTGCCTCACCCAACGTGCGGCGCTGGTACGAGACGGTGGCAGCGCGCCCGGCGGTCGTTCGCGCACTCGAGCGCGTCACCGCCTTAGTGCCCCAGGCCTGACCGGGGAGGGCGGCCCCGGACGCCGGGAAGCCGCTCTCGTCCCCGCCGGCAATCAGCGCTGCATCTGCAGGTTCATGAGCTCGCCCGACGGCATGGTGTTGGCGGTGAGATTAGCCATGATCCAGAGCGAGCCCGCCACGACCAGCAACACGATGAGGACGCCGAAGGCGAGCGCCAGCACGTTGTTGGTATTGTCCGGTCCCGTGGTGATGTGCAGGAAGAAGACCAGGTGGATGCCCATCTGGGCGATGGCCAGGACCGCAAGGCCCGTTGGGATGCCGGGCGCCCATAGCAGGTGGGTGCTGGCGGCCCAGAACGACGTCGCCGTCAGCAGCACGGCGAGGGCCAAGCCGATCAGATAGGCGCGCAGGCCGGAGAGGGTTTCCTCGCGCTTGTCACCTGGGGCTTCGTCATCACCGGGCGCCCGATCGTGCACATGCGCTTCCATCAGCGGCCTCCCATCAGATAGACGATCGAGAACAGCGCGACCCAGATGATGTCGAGCGCGTGCCAGAACAGGCTGAAGCAGGCGAGCCGGCGCACGATCGTGACCCGGAAGCCCTTGGCGGCCACCTGGGCCATCATCACCACCAGCCAGAGCAGGCCGACCGATACGTGGGCGCCGTGGCAGCCGACGAGCGTGAAGAACGCCGACAGGAAGGCGCTGCGCTCCGGTGTCGCCCCCTTGGCGATCATGTCCGCGAACTCGCTGAGCTCGAGCGCCAGGAAGGCGGCCCCCAGCACGAAGGTGACGGCAGCGCCGAGGTAGGTGCCGAGCTTATGTTCCAGGTTGATTGCCAGCGCCATCATCCCGCAGGTGAAGCTCGACAGCAGCAGGCAGCCGGTCTCGATCGCGACGTTGGTATAGTCGAACAGCTGTGCGCCGCTCGGCCCCCCGGCGGTCGCCTGGGCGAGCACCGCATAGGTCGCGAAGATCGCCGAGAACATGACGATGTCGCTGAGCAGGAAGATCCAGAAGCCGTAGGCGACGATGATCCGCTTGGGCGCCGGACCGTCCTCGCTCGAGCCGATCGGCATGCCATGGCTGCCGCCATGACCGCCGTGAGAGGCCGCCACGGCGCTCATCGGGCGAGCTCCGCACGATGGGCGCGATCCAGGCGCGCCACCTCTTCGGCCGGGATTTCCATCTCGTCATGATCGCGCCAGGCGAAGACGAGCGTGGTGATGAAGGCGCCGAGCAAGCCCAGGCCGACCATCCACCAGATATGCCAGATGGCCGCGAAGCCGGTGACGACGGCGAAGAAGGAGGTGACGAAGCCGGTCGAGCTGTTGAGCGGCATCTCGATCGCCTCGTACTCGACCGGGGCCGGTTCGATCCGTCCCTCCCGGGCGCGCCGCTTCATGTACCAGAAGGCGTCTTCGCTATCGACCAGCGGCATCACCGCGAAGTTCCAGCTCGGCGGTGGCGACGGCGTCGCCCATTCGAGCGTGCGACCGTTCCAGGGATCGCCGGTCCGGTCGCGGTATTGAGCGCGGTCGCGGATCGAGACGACGAGCTGCAGGATCGTGCAGGCGATGCCGGCGAGGATCACGACGGCACCGACTACGGCGACCAGCAGCAGCGGCTGCCAGCTTGCGACGTCGGAATGCTGCATGCGGCGGGTCATGCCCATCAGGCCCAGCGCATAGAGCGGCATGAAGGCCAGGTAGAAGCCCACGAACCAGCACCAGAAGCTGGCCTTGCCCAGCCCCTCATGCAGCGTGAAGCCGAAGGCTTTGGGGAACCAGTAAGTATAGCCGGCCATGGCGCCGAACACGACGCCGCCGATGATGACATTATGGAAATGCGCAATCAGGAACAGGCTGTTGTGCAGCACGAAGTCGGCCGGCGGCACCGCCAGCAGCACGCCGGTCATGCCACCGATGACGAAGGTCACCATGAAGCCCAAGGACCAGTAGATCGGTGCCGTGAAGCGCACCCGGCCGCCATACATGGTGAAGAGCCAGTTGTAGATCTTCACGCCCGTCGGCACCGCGATGATCATCGTCATGACGCCGAAGAAGCCGTTGACGTTGGCACCGGCGCCCATGGTGAAGAAATGGTGCAGCCAGACGAGGAAGGAGAGGATGCAGATCCCCATGGTGGCGGCGACCATGGAGCGGTAGCCGAACAACGGCTTGCCCGAGAAGGTCGAGATCACTTCGGAGAAGATGCCGAAGGCCGGCAGGACCAGGATGTAGACTTCCGGGTGGCCCCAGATCCAGATCAGGTTGATGTACATCATCGGATTGCCGCCGGCGCCGACCGTGAAGAAGTGGAACCCCAGGTAGCGATCGAGCAGCAGCATGGCGAAGGTCGCGGTCAACACCGGGAAGGCCGCGACGATCAGCAGGTTGGCGGCAAGCGTGGTCCAGCAGAACACCGGCATGCGCATGTAGCTCATGCCCGGCGCCCGCATCTTGAGAACCGTGGTCGTCAGATTGATGCCCGACATCAGCGTGCCGACGCCGGAAATCTGCAAGGCCCACAGATAATAGTCGACGCCGACGCCGGGCGAGTATTGGAGCTCGCTCAGCGGTGGATAGGCCAGCCAGCCCGTGCGCGCGAACTCGCCGACCACCAGCGAGATGTTGGTCAGCAGCACACCCGATGCTGTCAGCCACAGGCTGACCGAGTTCAGGGTCGGGAAGGCGACGTCGCGTATGCCCAGTTGCAGCGGCATGGCGAAATTCATCAGCCCGATCATGAACGGCATGGCCATGAAGAAGATCATGATCGTGCCGTGGGCCGAGAAGATCTGGTCGTAATGCTCGGGCGGCAGGTAGCCCTGTGCGCCGCCGACGGCGACGGCCTGCTGCGAACGCATCATGATCGCATCGGCGAAGCCGCGCAGCAGCATGACCAGCGCCAGCACGCAGTACATCACGCCGATGCGCTTATGATCGACCGAGGTCAGCCATTCTCGCCACAGATAGGGCCAATAGCCCTTGACCGTGAGCCAGAGCAGGATGCCCGTGACCGTCAAGATCATGACGGCGGACACGGCCACGTCGATCGGCTCGTTGATCGGAAACGCGCTCCAAGTCAGCTTGCCGAGCATGTCACTTCTCCATGCGCATTTCGGTGTGGCCGGCCGGCCCGGGTTGGGTGGGGTGCACGATCGCCGGGAACAGATCCTGGGTGACGGCGCCATAGGTCTTGGGCGCGACCGCTTCGCTCGGCTGGGCGAGCTCGGCGAAGCTCCGCGGATCCAGCGTCGGACCCTTGCCGCGCGTGGCCTTCACCCACTGGGTGAACTGGTCCGGCGGCACCGCTTCGAGGATGAAACGCATGTCGGAGAAGCCGTCGCCGCTGAACTGCGCCGACAGGCCTGGATAGCTGCCGGGATTGTCGGCCTCGAGCTGCAGCCGCGTCACCATGCCCGGCATGGTGTAGATCTGGCTGCCCAGCTGCGGCACGAAGAAGCTGTTCATGACGCCGTCGGAGGTCAGCGCGAAGCTGATCGGCGCGCCGGCGGGCACGATCAGGCTGTTGACCGAGGCGATGCCGAGGTCGGGATAGATGAACAGCCATTTCCAATCGAGCGAGACCACCTCGACCTCGATCGGGTTCGTCGTCGAGGCGATCGGCTTGGGCGGGTCGAGGTCGTGTGAGCCGATCCAGCCGATGCCGCCCAGCAGCAGCACCGTCATCGCCGGAATGGACCAGACGACCATCTCGAGCCGGCCCGAATATTCCCAGTCGGGCAGATAATGCGCCCGGGTGTTGGAGGCGCGGAACCACCAGGCGACGCCCAGGGTCGCGAAGATCGTCGGCACGACGATCGCCAGCATGATGCCGAGCGAGTTGAAGAGGATGGTCTTTTCGGCCGAGCCGACCGGACCCTGCGGATCCATGACGCCGCTGGAACAGCCGCCGAGAAATGCCGCGAACGCCAATCCAGCGACGCGCCTGTCACACAGGCGGCGCGCGTGCCGGAGGATCGTCAGGGCCTTGTTACCGCCTCCGGCTTTGACCATCGCAACCTCCTTGGGAAAGTAGGCGTTGGGCAGGGCCGTCGCGGGTCGATCGCTCCGACTGGGCTTCCAGCTCGATCCGATGTCAAACCGGAGGCAAGGTGCAATCGCTTGGCAGGGAAGTAAAATGCCGCGAGCGGAAATCAATCATGCAACGCGCAGCCGAAAACGATTGGTGCATTCGCCAGCCGAAAATTTCAAGGTCTTTGGCGGGGGAGTGATGGTTGCGAAGGCGCGACACGGCGGCGGCGCGCAGCCTTGTGCGCTTGGGCGCGCTATCGCCCCGCGGCAACCGGCGGCAGGGAAACGTCGAGCAAGCTGGCGAGCGCCGTCCGCGGCCCGAGCAGGTCTGCGAGCGTGTAATTGTCCAGGACCGCGAGGAACGCCTGGGTCGCGTCGCGCAGCGCACCTCTCAGCACGCACCGTGGTTGGATGCGGCAGAAATGCTCCTCACCCAGGCAGCCGATGACGGCCAGATCCTCCTCGATGCTGCGGACGACATCGCCGATCCGAATGGCCTCCGGCGATCGCTTCAGGCGCATGCCGCCGTTTTTGCCGCGGATGGTGTCGAGGTAGCCGGCTTTGCCGAGACGATGGACGACCTTCATCAGATGCGCCTTCGAAATGACGAAGGCATCGGCAATTTCCTGGATGGTCGACAGACCTTCGGCGTTCGTCCCGACGTAAATCAGGACGCGCAGGGCGTAGTCCGTCTGCAGGTTCAGTTTCATGTCGGACCACAAAAAAATGATTTCCGATATATTAATGGGCAGAATATCACTTTCGCAATCCGGATGGGGGCGGTGCCGGGCTGCGTCGGGTGCAGGTCGAATAACTGCCTGAGATGGCGCGCCCACTTCCGGTTTCCGCCGTTGGGCAGGCCCCCTTTGCCTCACGATGGTGTCGAAGCCTCCTTGCAGGCAATAAGACATATATTATATATATGTTATTGCGCATCAGGAGACTCGATAATGGCTGAAGGGACCCAAGGCATCGCACGTCGGGCGGCGATCACGGCGCAGATCATGGCCGCGACGGGGATCGACGACGCGATGATCGCGCTGCTGGTCGACCGATTTTACGAGCGTGTCCGGGCCGACGAATTCCTCGGTCCCGTCTTTGCGGCCCGGATCGAGGACTGGGCGCCGCATCTCGCGAAGATGCGCGCGTTCTGGTCGTCGGTGGCGCTGATGTCCGGTACCTATCATGGCCAGCCGATGAAGCTGCATTTGCCGCTGCCGATCGACGCCGAACACTTTGACCGCTGGCTGGCACTGTTCGAGGCGACCGCCCGGGAGCTGTGTCCGCCCGAGGCGGCCGCGCGTTTCCTGGAGCGGGCGCATCGGATCGCCGAGAGCCTCGAACTCGGGATCGCGGTCGGAAACGGCGCCCTGCTGGCGAAGGGCGAGCGGTTCCGGCGCGATGGCCGGCAGGTCCTCGCCCATTTTCCGGAGGCTCGCTGAATGGCTGGCTATGTTCCCTGCGGCTTCGTCGCCTACAAGCGCACGCCGATCTTCGACCAGGACACGACGCCGCCCGGACTGCTTCGTCGTCACAGCACGAAGGCGAACGTGTGGGGCATCATCAACGTACTCGAGGGGCGATTGACCTATCGGACGCTCGAACCGCTGGCGGAAGTCACCTTGGACGCCGACCGCCAAGGCATCATCCAGGCGGAACAGCCGCATGAGGTCGAGCCGCAAGGCGCCGTCCGATTTTTCATCGAGTTCTATCGCGACCGGGCTTCGAGCGACGAGCAGACGGGTGCGCCTCATGGATGACGTCGCGATTGCCCGTGCCCTGCACGTGCTGGCGGTCGTCGTCTGGGTCGGCGGCGTCGCCATGGTGACCACGGTGTTCCTGCCGCTGGTCCGGCGATCCCAGGGCGCTGCGGAGCGGCTGGCCTTGTTCGATGCCGTCGAGCAGCGTTTCATCGGGCAGGCGCGCGTCGCAACCATTGTGGTGGCGCTCACCGGCTTCTACATGGTGTGGCGGCTGAACCTCTGGGACCGTTTCAGCGATGCGCGTTTTTGGTGGATGCATGCGATGGTCTGCGTCTGGGCGCTCTTCTCGCTGGTGCTGTTCGTCCTGGAGCCCCTGATCCTGCACCGGCTGCTGCATCGGCGTGCGCTGGCCTCGTCCGATGCGACCTTCGCCCTGTTGCATCGGGCCCATTGGCTCCTGCTCGGCCTCAGTCTGGTCACCGTGTTTGCGGCCGTGGCGGGCAGCAACGGGATGTCGCTCTCCTTTTGAAGGATCGAAGCCGACGGATTTGCAAGGCGGCGATATCGTCTATGGCCCGGTCGAGCGGGGCGAGGGCGCGGACACCGATCCGTTTCCCCTTGTGATGCGGGCGGCATTGATTATGCTTGGTTCCAGGCTTCGGCGTTGGGCCTGTCGTAGCGGATCTGTCCGCCTGCAGACAGGATGTTCGGGAGCGCGCAGCTATGGATCTGAGTCGTCGCGGGTTCATTAAGCTCACCGGTGCCGGCTTGGCAGCGTCCAGCCTCGGCGCGCTCGGCTTTGGCGCCAGCGGCGAGGCGCTGGCGGCGTCGGTCCGTCCGTTCAAGCTGACGCACGCGACCGAGACCCGCAACACCTGCACCTATTGCTCCGTCGCCTGCGGCATCCTGATCTACAGCCTGGGCGACAAGGCGAAGAACGCCAAGTCCAACATCATCCATATTGAGGGCGATCCGGACCATCCGGTCAACCGCGGCACGCTCTGCCCGAAAGGCTCGGCGCTGCTCGATATCGTCCATGCGCCGACCCGCCTGCAATTCCCGAAATACCGGGCGCCCGGCGCCAGCGAATTCAAGCAGGTGTCCTGGGACTTCGCGCTCGACCGCATCGCGACGCTGATGAAGCAGGATCGCGACGCGAACTTCGTCGCCAAGAACAAGGACGGTACGACGGTCAACCGCTGGACCAGCACCGGCATGCTGGCCGCGTCTGCGGCGTCGAGCGAGACCGCCTATCTCACCTGGAAGGTTGCCCGTTCCTTCGGGATGCTGGTCTTCGATAACCAGGCGCGTGTCTGACACGGACCGACGGTAGCCAGTCTGGCTCCAACATTCGGTCGCGGCGCGATGACCAACACTTGGCAGGACATCAAGAATGCCAATGTCGTGCTGGTCATGGGCGGCAATGCCGCTGAAGCCCATCCGTGCGGCTTCAAATGGGTTATCGAAGCGAAGATCGAGAACCGCGCCAAGCTGGTCGTGGTCGATCCCCGCTTCACGCGTACGGCTTCGGTCGCGGATGTCTATGCCCCGATCCGCCCGGGAACCGATATCGCGTTCCTGAACGGTGTGATCCGCCGCCTGCTCGAGAAGGACACGATCCAGCACGAGTATGTGCGGGCCTATACCAATGCCAGCCTGATCGTGAAGGAAGGATTCGCCTTCGAGGACGGGCTGTTCAGCGGTTATAACGAGGAGACGCACAGCTACGACAAGTCGAGCTGGGACTACGAGCTCGACGAGCACGGCTATGCCAAGATCGACGACACGTGGCAGCATCCGCGTTGCGTCATCAACCTGCTGCGCAAGCATGTCGACCGGTACACGCCCGAAATGGTGTCCCGGATCTGCGGCACGCCCCAGGACAAATATCTCGAAATCTGCGACCTGTTTGCCAGCACGGCGGCGCCGGACAAGGCCTTGACGAGCCTGTTCGCGCTCGGCTGGACGCAGCATTCGATCGGCTCCCAGAACATCCGCACCATGGCCATGGTCCAGATGCTGCTGGGCAATATCGGTGTGGCGGGCGGCGGGATGAACGCGCTGCGCGGCCATTCCAATATCCAGGGTCTGACCGACGTCGGCTTGCTGTCGAATACGATGCCCGGTTACCTGACGATGCCGAAGGACAAGGAAGTCACCTTCGAAGATTATATGCGGACGCGGCAGTACAAGCCGCTGCGTCCCGGTCAGACGAGCTATTGGCAGAATTATCAGAAGTTCTTCGTCAGCTTCCAGAAGGCGATCTACGGCGACGCGGCGCGCGCCGATAATAACTGGGCCTATGACTGGCTGCCCAAGCTCGACGTTGAGATGTACGATATCATCCGCGCCTTCGACATGATGACGAATGGCCAGATGAACGGCTACATCTGCCAGGGCTTCAACCCG
>DATGEK010000002.1:0-7912 GCA_035310205.1 Aliidongia sp. | reverse complement strand
GTGAAGCAGAACACCTGGTCCTGGAACATCTCGAGCTTAGTGTTCTCGAGAAATTCCTCGGGGTTAGAATGCTCCAGGATGTCGAGCAGTTCGCGCAGCCAGCGGTACTGCTTGCCCTCGGTCTTGCCGCCGTTCTGCTTGTAGCTCCAGTGCGCCGCCACACCGAGCTCGGCGACCTCGTGCATCTCGCGCGTGCGGATCTGCACTTCGATGCGCTGGCGCTCCGGCCCGATGATGCCGGTATGGAGCGAGCGATAGTCGTTCGGCTTGGGCGTCGAGATATAGTCTTTGAAGCGGCCGGGCACGACCGGGTAGTTGCTGTGAATGACGCCGAGCGCCTGGTAGCATTGCTCGACGCTTTCCACCATGACCCGGAACGCCATGATGTCGGACAGTTGCTCGAAGCCGACGTTCTTGCGCTGCATCTTGCGCCAGATCGAATAGGGCGTCTTCTCGCGGCCGGTCACGGACGCGTCGGGCAGACCGCCCTCCTTCAGTGTGCCGGTGAGCTGGTCGATGACCTTGTCGACCAGGCTGCCGCCCTGCTCCTTGAGGAAGGCGAAGCGGGTCTTGATCGATTCGCGCCCTTCCGGGTGCAGCTCGGCGAAGGCCAGATCCTCGAGATCATCCTTCATCCGGTGGATGCCGATGCGCTCGGCCAGCGGCGCGTAGATTTCCAGCGTCTCGCGCGCGATGCGTCGGCGCTTATCGTCGCTCTTGATGTAATGCAGCGTCTGCATGTTGTGCAGACGATCGGCGAGCTTCACCACCAGGACGCGGATGTCCTCGGACATGGCGAGCACGAGCTTGCGGAAGTTCTCCGCCTGCTTGGTCTGGTCCGACTGCAGCTCGAGGCGCGACAGCTTGGTTACGCCGTCGACCAGGCGGGAAATGTCGCGGCCGAACAGCCGTTCGATGTCGTCGAGCGTCGCGACCGTATCCTCGACCGTGTCGTGCAGCAGGCCGGTCACGATCGAGGCTGAGTCGAGCTTCATCTGGGCGAGGATGCCCGCAACCTCGACCGGATGGGAGAAATAGGGATCGCCCGACGCCCGCTTCTGCGAGCCGTGGGCGTGCATGGAAAAGACGTAGGCGCGGTTGAGCGCGTCCTCGTCCGCATTCGGATCGTAGGCCTTGACCCGCTCGACCAGATCATACTGGCGGATCATGCCGGCACCCCGCCCAGAAACGAACGGCCCGGCGCAGAGCGTCGGGCCGTCATCATGGATAGGTCTGCGGCCAGGCGAAACATCGGGAAGGTCGGCTGGTGTGCCACGCGCCCTGACGCTCGCCCGAGACGATCAGATCTCGTCGGAGAAGTCGGCCTCGCCGAGTTTCTCGTCCGAAAACGGATCGGCATCGCCCTCGAGCTCGGTCTCGCCTTCCTCGGCATCGACGAACTGCATGTCGTCCTTGAGCTCGTCCTCGAGCGCCACGGCGCCGGCGCCGTCGGGCCAGGTCTGCTCGCCGATCGACAGATCGTGGTCCTCTTCCGGCTCGTCGATCTCGGGCTGCTTCTGCAGCCCGGTCACGAGCGCGTTCTGCAGCGCGTCGACCTCGATCGTGTATTCCGCGATCTCACGCAGCGCCACGACCGGATTCTTGTCATTGTCGCGGTCGACCGTGATCAGGCCGCCGGATGCGATGTCCCGCGCCCGCTGCGCCGCAACAAGCACCAGCTCGAAGCGGTTCGGCACTCTCGTCACGCAATCTTCAACCGTTACACGTGCCATTCTGGTCAAGCCCGCCGAATTAATGGGTAGCCGCCAGATATACGACGCTGAACGTCATGGTGCAATGCCGCGACATTCATACTTGCCCTGCTTCTCCTGCCGCGCAGCCTTGACGCATGCTCATGGCAGCGGCCGCGTCGTCTGTTCCGGGCCGATGGCGGCCAGCATGGTCGGGATGTCCGATCCCAATATCGGATGCCGCCACTCGGGCGCCACGTCGGCGAGCGGACGCAGCACGAAGGCGCGCTCATGCAAGCGTGGATGCGGCAGCACCGGCCAGTCAGTCGAGATCCGGTCGCCATGGGCCAGCAGGTCGAGATCGAGCACGCGCGGCGCGTTCACGACATTGCGCACGCGGCCGAACGCCGCCTCGATGCGATGCAGGGTGTCAAGCACCTCGGCCGGGCCGAGCGCCGTGGTGACCGCCACCACGCCATTCACGTACCAGGGCTGGTCCGACACGGGGACCGGTGCGGTCTCATACCAGGCCGAACGCGCTGTGACGCGGAGTCCCTCCCGGTCGAGCGCCGCCAGCGCCGCCTCCAGCGTCTCCCGCGGGCCGCCATGGACCGGGCTCGGCAGATTGGCGCCCAAGGCCACGAGAATCATGAAACGCCCCTTCTTGCCTGCGTCGATCCGCCGTCTCTATCCAGCCCGCCCCGCGTTGGCGAGCACAAAGAAGCAAAGCGCCTTGCCTTGCCTTCGTTTCTCATTCCATAATCCTCGCCACTATTTATTGCCGACGGCTCGATCCAATTTTTCGGCGTATTCGCCCAAAAGGATAAGAAAATATGGTTTTCTACCCACAAGAGCGTTTGGGACTCTTCATCGACGGCTCAAATCTTTATGCCGCAGCCCGGGCGCTTGGCTTTGATATTGACTACAAGAAATTGCTTGATGTTTTTCGCAAGAACAGTCAGCTAATTCGCGCATTCTATTACACCGCGCTGGTCGAGGATCAGGAATATTCCCCGATCCGTCCTTTGGTCGATTGGCTCGACTACAACGGCTATACCATGGTGACGAAGCCGACGAAGGAATTCACCGACGCCACCGGCCGTCGGAAGCTCAAAGGCAATATGGATATCGAGCTGGCGATCGACGTGATGGAGATGGCCGAACATCTCGATCACATCGTGATCTTCTCCGGCGACGGGGATTTCCGCCGGCTGGTCGATGCCGTTCAGCGCAAGGGCGTGCGCGTTACCGTCGTCTCGACCGTGCGCTCGAACCCGCCGATGGTCGCCGACGAGCTGCGCCGGCAGGCCGACACGTTCATGGAACTGCAGGACTTGGCGCCCAGCATCATGCGCTCCCACATCGCGCGCGACGACCATCATCGCGACGATCAGGCGATCCATCAGAGCGAGCCGGCCGAGCCCGAAGACGCCTAGTCGAAGACCCGTCATGACGCTGATCGATCCCGCCGGTCGTTCGGCCGGTCCCTTCGCCGAGCCATCGCCGGATTGCCCGCTCTGTCCGCGGCTGGTCGCGTTCCGCGAGCGCCATCGTGCCGCCCATCCCGACTGGCACAATGCACCGGTCCCCTCCTTCGGCGGCGACGATGCGCGCCTGCTGATCGTCGGGCTCGCCCCGGGGCTCAAAGGGGCGAATTGTACCGGACGACCCTTCACCGGCGATTACGCCGGCGACCTGCTCTACGCCACCCTGCTGAAGTTCGGCCTTGCCGAGGGGACGTACCGCGAACGGGCCGACGACGGGCTGCGGCTCAAGTCCGTGCGCATCACCAACGCGGTGCGCTGTGTGCCGCCCGAGAACAAGCCGGAACCGTCGGAAATTAGGAGCTGCCGTCCGTTCCTGATCGCGGAGCTGGGGGCGCTCGGTCGGCTGAAGGCGATCCTGGCGCTCGGGCAGCTGGCCCATACCCAGGTGCTGGCAACGCTGGGCCTGCGCCAGGCGAGCTACAAGTTCGCCCATGAGGCCCGCCACGTGCTGCCGAACGGGCTGGTGCTGGCCGACAGCTACCATTGCTCGCGCTACAACACGAACACCGGCCGCCTGACGACTGAGATGTTCGAAGCCGTGTTCCGCGGGCTGATGCCGGTGCTGGGCTGAGTAACTTGGTCTGATTTGACGTCTCGGTCATTCCCGCGCAGGCGGGAATCCAGCAAGAATCGCGTCCGCGGCGACATAATTCTATTTCCGCGCCTCCGCGCGTAAGGCTGGATCCCTGCCTGCGCGCTAGGGAATGTACAGATCTCTGTTAGTTGATAAAAATCAGGTGGTTAATATCGACAATCGTCGTCCCCGGGCTTGACCCGGGGATCCACGCGGCTCCGCCGGAGCACTCTTGGAGCCGTATGCGCCCAGCCATACCGCGTGGATGACCGGGTCAAGCCCGGTCATGACACAAAAATTGCGTAACAATCTGATTTATAAAGGCTACTGGAGATACGTACATTCCCTTGCGCCTGCGCGGGATGAAGATCCGGAGCAGGTCAAACCGCCAAGTATCTCTGGATCGCCTGGTCGTCCAGCTCGCCGCGGTTGCCGGACAGCACGACCTCGCCGCGTTCCATGACGGCGAACCGGTCGGCCAGCTCGCGGGCGAAATCGAGATACTGTTCGACCAGCAGGATCGCCATGTCGCCGCGCTGGGCCAGCAGGGTGATGACGCGGCCGATCTCCTTGATGATCGAGGGCTGGATGCCCTCGGTCGGCTCGTCGAGCACCAGGCAGCTCGGCCGGGTCACGAGCGCGCGCGCGATCGCCAATTGCTGCTGCTGGCCGCCGGAAAGATCGCCGCCGCGCCGGTGCAGCATCTTGTCCAGGACCGGGAACAGCTCGAATATCTCGTCCGGGATGGTCTTGGCGCCCTTGGTCGCGGCGAGGCCGGTCTTGAGATTCTCCAGCACGGTCAGGCGCGGGAATATCTCCCGCCCCTGCGGCACCAGCGCCAGCCCGGCCGCGGCGCGGCGATGGGTCGGCAACCGATCGATGGCGATGTCGTTCCACAGGATCCGCCCGGCCTTGATCGGCTGCAGGCCGAAGATCCCGCGCAGCAGGCTGGTCTTGCCGACGCCGTTTCGGCCGAGCACGCAGGTGACCTCGCCCATGCGCGCGGTCAGGCTGACCCGCCGCAGGATCTGGCTCGCGCCATAGGAAAGATCGATCGCTTCGACGCTCAGCATGGTGTCAACGCCCCAGATAGACCTCGATGACGCGGGGATGGTTCTGCACCGCGTCGATCGAGCCTTCGGCCAGGACCGAGCCTTCATGCAGCACGGTGACCTTGGCGCCCAGGTTGCGCACGAACACCATGTCATGCTCGACCACGACGATGGTGCGGTCGCGCGCGAGGCGCGTGATGAGGTCGGCCGTCGCCGCGGTTTCCGCATCGGTCATGCCGGCGACCGGCTCATCGAGCAGGATCAGGCGCGGGTCATGGACCAGCAGCATCCCGATCTCGAGCCATTGCTTCTGGCCATGGCTCAACAGCCCGGCCATCTCGGTGCGGCGTCGGGCCAGCCCGACCTCGCCCAATACCCGCTCCAGCCGCGCCTCCTGCTCCTGGTCGAGGCGGCGGAACAGCGTGTGGCGGATGCGCCGGTCGTCCTTCAAGGCAAGCTCGAGATTCTCCTCGACGGTCAGGTTCTCGAACACGGTCGGCTTCTGGAACTTGCGGCCGATGCCCAGGTTGGCGATCGCCGGCTCGTCCAGCCGCGTCAGATCGTGACGTCCCTCGAACAGCGCCGTGCCGCTGTCGGGCCGGGTCTTGCCGGTGATGACGTCCATCATGGTCGTCTTGCCGGCGCCGTTCGGCCCGATGATGGTGCGCAGCTCGCCCGCCTCGATCACAAGCGAGAGCGCGTTCAAGGCCTTGAAGCCGTCGAAGCTGACGGTCACCCCGTCGAGATAGAGCTGGGCGGTGGACAGCGCTTCACTCATGGGCCGTCTCCCCTGTCGCCACCGGCACCGACGCCGGGCGGCGCCATAGCCGCATCTGGTCGGCGAGCCCGAGGATGCCATTCGGCATCGCCAGGGTCACGATGATGAACAGCGCGCCGAGCGCGAACAGCCAGAGTTCCGGCGCCGCCCCCGTCAGCCAGGTCTTGATGAAGTTCACGACCAGCGCACCCAGGATGGCGCCCGCGAGCGTGCCGCGCCCGCCGACTGCGACCCAGATCGCGACCTCGATCGAATTGCCCGGCTGGAATTCGCTCGGGTTGATGATGCCGATCTGCGGCACGTAGAGCGCGCCGGCGAGGCCGCACAGCACGGCCGACAGCACGAAGACGAACAGCTTGGCGGCCGTGGTCGAATAGCCGATGAAGCGGACCCGGCTCTCGGCGTCGCGCAGCGCCAGCAGCAACCGGCCGAACCGGCTCGTCACCACGAAGCGGCAGACGAGGAAGGCGAGGCCCAGCGCCATGGCGGTGATGACATAGAGCCCGAGCCGGGTCGACGGCGCCTGGATCTCGTGGCCCAGGATCTCCTTGAAGTCGGTCAGGCCATTGTTGCCGCCGAAGCCCATGTCGTTGCGGAAGAAGGCGAGCAGCAGCGCATAGGTCATCGCCTGGGTGATGATCGACAGATAGACGCCGGTGACGCGGCTGCGGAAGGCGAGCCAGCCGAGTGCCAGCGCCAGCAGGCCGGGCACCAGCAGCGCCATGACCGCGGCATAGGCGAAATTGCCGAAGCCCCACCAGGCGACCGGCAGCTCCCGCCAGTTCAGGAACACCATGAAATCGGGCAGGATCGGATCGCCATAGACGCCGCGCGTCCCGATCTGGCGCATCAGGTACATGCCCATGGCGTAGCCGCCGAGCGCGAAGAAGGCGCCGTGGCCGAGGCTGAGGATGCCGGCATAGCCCCAGATCAGGTCGAGGGCGAGCGCCAGGATGGCGTAGCAGAGATATTTGCCGAACAGCGGCACGAGATAGGCCGGCAGGCGCAAGGCCGAGCCCGGCGCCGGCACCGTCGCCATCAGCGGGATCAGCACGACGGCGACGAGTGCTGCCGCCAGGAAGACGATCCAGCCCGTGCCGGTGAGGAGCGGTGTCCGCTGCATCGTGCTCAGGCCTCGACCGACCGGCCCTTGAGCGCGAACAGGCCGCGCGGCCGGAACTGGATGAAGACGATGATGGCGACCAGCACCAGGATCTTGCCCAGCACGGCGCCGGCGAACGGCTCCAGGAACTTATTGATGACGCCCAGGCCCATGGCGCCGGCGAGCGTGCCGACCAGGCTGCCGACCCCGCCGAACACCACGACCATAAAGCTGTCGATGATGTAGATCGTGCCGAGGTTCGGGCTGACGTTGCCGATCTGGCTCAAGGCGACGCCCGCCATGCCGGCGATGCCGGAGCCGAGCCCGAAGGTGAGCGCGTCGACCCGGTCCGTCGGAATGCCCATGACCGCCGCCATCTTGCGGTTCTGGGTCACCGCGCGCATGTGCAGCCCGAGATTGGTCCGCCGCAGCACGATCACGAGCGCGCCCAGCACGGCGAAGCCGAAGGCGATGATGACCAGCCGGTTCCAGGTGACGGTGAAGCCGCCGAGGATCTCGAAGCCGCCGGTCATCCAGGACGGGTTGGCGACCTCCTTGTTCGGCGCCCCGAAAATGCTGCGCACCAGTTGCTGCAGCATCAGGCTGATGCCCCAGGTTGCCAGCAGGGTCTCGAGCGGCCGGCCGTAGAGGAAGCGGATGATGCCGCGCTCGAGCACAACGCCGACGGCGCCGGCGACCAGGAACGCCGCGGGCACGGAGACCACGAGATAGAGATCGAACAGGCCCGCCGGCAGATAGGCCCGGAAGATCTCCTGCACGACGAAGGTGGTATAGGCGCCGAGCATGATCATCTCGCCGTGGGCCATGTTGATCACGCCCATGACGCCGAAGGTGACGGCCAGGCCGATCGCCGCCAGCAGCAGCACCGAGCCGAGGCTCAGCCCCTGGAACAGATTGACGCCGACTTCGACCAGGGCCAGGCGCCGTTCGATCTTCGCGAGCGCCGCCTTGGCCGCCGCGATCACCTGCGGATCCTTCTCGCCGCCGCCGACCAACTCGCCGAGCAGCGAGCGGACCTGCGGGTCGCTCGAGGCCGCGAGTTCCCCGACCGCGGCGAGCCGCTGCGCCGCATCGGGGCTCTGGACCAGGGCCGCAGCGCGGGCGAGCTTGAGCGCGGCCGCGACGGCGCCGTCCTTCTCGGCGGCCA
>DATGEK010000001.1:0-96388 GCA_035310205.1 Aliidongia sp. | reverse complement strand
AGATGCGCGCGAACAAGATCATTGGCTCATCAGTCTATGATCGTCAGAACCAGAACGTTGCCAGCGTCAAAGACCTCATCGTCGATAAGGAAGGCAAGGTCGTCGACGTGGTGCTGAGCTATGGCTCGACCGCCGGGATCGGCGGCAAATATGTCGCCGTGCCCTTCGGCAGCCTGAAGCTCAACAACAATCGCCTGACCCTCGACCAGACGAAGGATCAACTGGCGGCGATGCCGCAATACAAGCTGGAAGACAAGATGACCGGCAGCGGCCAGGGCGCGGTCCCTCCGACCGGCGGTCATGCGTCCACGCCGAACTGACCAATAGCTGGGTTCGGCACGAAACGCCGCCGGCGAGCGATCGCCGGCGGCGTCTTTCGTTCAGGGCCCGAGCGCCGCGGCGACGGTCTTGGCGAGTTCGGCGATGCGGAACGGCTTGTACAGCATCGGTATGTCCCGGAGGCGGGGATCGCGCGTCCCGCTTTCGGTGTAGCCCGTCGCGAACACGATCGGCAGGTCGGGCCGCCGATCGAGCAATTCGATCGCAACCTCCTTCCCGTGCTGACCGGGCAGCGCGAAATCGATGATGGCAAGATCGAGGGTCGGCACACGGTCGAGCGCGGCAATGCCATCCGCGCCGTTGGCGGCCTCGATCAGCTTGTAACCGAGCGATCGGAGCAGTTCGACCAGCACCAGGCGAACCTCGGCATCGTCATCGACGACCAGAACGGTTCGCTGTCGTTTGCTCGTTGCCGCCGCGGCCGCGGCCGCGGCGGCAGCGGCCGGTTGCCGCGGCGGGGGCGACGACAGACCGCCCAGGGCCAGGACCCGATCGACGAGCTTGCCGCCACGATCGATCGTCTTAAGTCCGTGCCCGGCGATATCGACGACCCGCTCCTCGCTCGACCGGGCTCGAATCAGCTCGAGACAGGACGTCAGGGCCAGTAGCAAATTATTGAAATCATGGGCCAGACCCGCCGCGAGCGCCGCGATGTCCGGATCTTGGTCGGGCGCGCCGTCGCCCGCGGACTTGCCGGTCATCGGGGCCTCAGCGCGTGCAAACGACGCGCACGGTCTCCAACAGATCGCCCGCTAGAAAAGGCTTCTTCAGTACCGGAGTACCGATGCCGGACGCCACATGCGCGGTCTCCTCGCGCCCGGTCATGATGGCGAAGGGGATGTTGCGTTGGGTCAGAATTTCGGCGACGACGCTGGCATCGCCGCCATCGAGCATCAGATCGACCAGCGCACCGGCACCCTCGAAGCGCTGCGCCGCCTCGACGGCGCTGGCGACGGTCTCGCAGGGACCGGCCGTGCGATAGCCGGACCGCGCGAGCGCGTCCTCGATGTACATCGCGATGAGGGGCTCATCCTCGATGATCAGGATTTCCGGGGCGTCAATCGATCGGGGTTCCATCAGCCTACCCGCAGTTTCCGTGGCAAACGAGCCGCTGCCAGGAAACGTTCCCGGAAAATGTGCGGAAAGTTCCGCACTTTTCGGTGAACCGATCGGCAGGTCTGAACCCCCTCAGGCGGCGATCCGGCGGATCGCACGACCAGCGGTCATGACCATCGTACCCCAGGCGGGGAGCAAAAGATCGGTCTCTTCTTCGGAAGCGCCGGAAAATTCGAAATGCGCCGGTTCGGCCGACAGGTTGAAGACGCAGAGCACTCGCTCGTTGCCCAGATGCCGCACGAAGCTCAGCACTTCGCCGTTGCGGTGCACCTCGCCGATACCGCCGCGCAGCAGGGCCGGCATCGCCTTGCGGGCCTGGAGGAATCGCCGCCAATGGGCGAGCGAGCTTTCCGGGTCCTGCTCCTGGCGATCGACGGCGCGCGCCCGGTGGTCGTCGGGGACCGGCAGCCAGGGCGTTCCCGTCGTGAAGCCGGCCGAGGCGGCGGCCTCCTGCCATGGCATCGGGGTTCGGCCACCGTCGCGGCCACGGAACTCGGGCCAGAAGGCGATGCCGAACGGGTCGCGCAGCTGGTCGTGGGCCAACTGCGCCTCGGGCAAGCCCAGTTCGTCGCCCTGGTAGAGGCAGATCGGGCCCGGCAAGCAGCCAAGCAGGGTCATGAACGCTCGTTCCGCCGCCGGATCGGAGCCGGCCCAGCGGCTGGCCAGGCGGACGACGTCGTGATTGCCGAATGCCCAGCACAGACCATGCGCCTCGATGGCGTCGGTGGCTTCGGCCAGGGTCGCTTCCAGGATCGAGGCCGAAACGCCGCTGCGCAGCAGGCGCAGCGTATAGGCCAGATGCAGGCGGCCCGGCCTCGTATAGTCGGCGATCCGGTCGAACGCGGCTGGCTGGCTCGATACTTCACCAAGCGTCACGGTGCCGGGGTATTCGTCGATCAGCGCCCGGATGCGGTCCATGATGGCGAGGGCGTCCGGATGCAGCATGTCATGATCATGGCGCTGCAGCGCGAACGGCTTCGTCGGGATGGTGCCATCGGCCGGCGGCAGCGGCGGATTGTTGCGCAGCAGCGGGTCGTGGGCCATGAAATCGATCGCGTCGAGCCGGAAGCCATCGACGCCACGCTCGAGCCAGAAGCGCCCGGTGGCAAGGATGGCGTCGAGCGTCGCCGGGTTCCGCAGATTGAGCTTCGGCTGGCTCGTCAGGAAATGATGCAGGTAATATTGCCGACGCCGCGGCTCCCAGGTCCAGGCGCTGCCGCCGAACACCGAAAGCCAGTTGTTGGGCGGCATGCCGTCGGGCAGGGGATCGGCCCAGACGTACCAGTCGGCCTTGTCGTTGGTGCGGGACGCGGCGCTTTCCTTGAACCAGGCGTGCTGATCCGAGGTATGGCTCCAGACCTGGTCCAGGATGATCTTGAGGCCGAGCTCATGGGCCCGCGCGATGACCGCATCGGCATCCTCGATCGTGCCGAAGATCGGATCGACCGCCGTGTGATCGGCGACGTCATAGCCGAAATCGCGCATCGGCGACCGGAAGAACGGCGACAACCAGACCGCATCGACACCGAGCGAGGCGACGTAATCGAGATGCGTCAGGACACCGGCAAGATCGCCCCAGCCGTCGCCGTTCGAGTCAGCGAAACTCAGGGGATAGATCTGATAGATCGCGGCGCCCTGCCACCAGGACGGGCTTGGCTCATACGACATGCGGAACTCGACTAATCAATGACGGCAGAAGACTGCGCTCACGAAGTTAATGGTCGGTTTCGATCTGTTTTGAATGACATGAGGCATGCATTGTCCGCAATGAACCAAATCACATTCCAGACCTTGGAAGGGGAATAGCGCTTTATTTCACGGGGTTACATGGGCGGGCATGAGGTCGCGATGGATCGTTCGGAACCGATCAAGGCCGCCGGGCAGCCGAAGATGGATGATTTGGCGCCCGAGTCGCCTGCCGACGAGGGCGTAGAGGAGGGCGCGCGCGATCTGCCGCTGCCTTCGGATCCGAAGACCGTCTTTCTCGGCGGCCTGTTCGTCATCGCCGTCCTGGTCGTCTGCAATCTGGCGATCGATATCGTGCTGCCCGTCGTCTGTGCCTTCGTGCTCAAGCTGCTCTTGCAGCCCGCCGTCCGCGGGTTGGAGCGGCTATGGGTGCCGCGGCCACTGGCGGCGCTGGCATCGGTCGCGATGCTGGTCG
Organism: Aliidongia sp.; assembly: GCA_035310205.1. Classification (GTDB taxonomy): domain Bacteria; phylum Pseudomonadota; class Alphaproteobacteria; order ATCC43930; family CGMCC-115725; genus Aliidongia. The sequence goes on along the minus strand of DATGEK010000001.1, from coordinate 92,772 downwards.
GGCTGCTGGTCGGCCTCGGTACCCTCATCTCCGGGCCCGCCTCCTCCTGGGTGTCGAAGTTGCCCGATGCGGTGCCGCGGCTGGAGCAGCGATTGAGCGTGCTGCGGCGACCGATCCAGATCGTGGATGACCAGATCAAGCAGATCGAATCCTTCGGCAACATGCCGGCGCCGAGCAATGGCAGCACGGTGATGGTCGAGCATTCCTCGCGGGCCGAGGAGACCCTGTTCAGCGGCACCCGGGCGGCGCTCGGCACTCTGCTGACCAGCCTGCTGTTTCTGTTCTTCCTTCTCGTGTCCGGCGAGACGTTCCTGCGCCGGATGGTCGAAATCCTGCCGCGATTCCGCGACAAGCGGCAGGTGGTCGATATCGTCCAGCAGATCGAGCGCGACATTTCGGCCTATCTCGTGACCGTCACGGCGATGAATGCCCTGGTCGGTATCGCGACGGGGCTGCTGACCTGGGCCGTTGGGCTCGATGATCCGCTGCTCTGGGGCTTCGTGGCGTTCCTCTTGAATTATCTGCCCATCCTGGGGCCGAGCGTCGGCGTCGGCCTGTTCCTGCTGATCGGGCTCTTGAGCTTCGACAGCGTCTGGCACGCCTGCGTCCCGGCGGCCGGCTATCTGGCCATCCATCTGGTCGAAGGCGAGGCGGTGACGCCCATGCTGCTGGCCCGCCGCTTCACGCTCAACCCCGTGATCGTCATGTTTTCGATCGTGTTCTGGTACTGGATGTGGGGCGTGCCGGGCGCGATCATCGCCGTGCCGATGGTGGCGATCTGCAAGATCGTCTGCGACGGCATCCGTGGCCTGAGCGCTTTCGGGCATTTCCTGGGCGGCAACGCCTGAGGGGAACCATCACCCGGCCGGCCGGTTGAGGCCGGGAGGAGGATGCGTTCATGGCCCACGTCACCGGAAAACACGATCTCGGGCAGGCCCACGGCAGGAAGCCGGATCGCGGCGCCGCCAGCGGCCACACGCCCAGGGACCATGCCGAGCACCGGCGGCGGCCCACGCCATCGTCCCGGCTGCCCGATCATGTCGACCCGACCGAGAAGGCGCGTCCCCGCGACACCGACCGCTCCGGCGCATAATCCGCGGTCGGGCGAGGCAACCGCCCCGTTTGCAAGGTGTTGGGGAGAACAATGTTCGGGCGAGGGAGGAAAATATTATGCAGCCGATAACCGATAGCCCCACGCCCCGGGGGCATGCCCGCGTCATCCGCGCGGCGCAGGTTCAGGGCACGGCGGTCACCAACCCCGCGAACGAGGATCTGGGCAGCATCCGCGACGTAGTGCTCGATAAGTTCGACGGCTCCGTGCGCTACGCGGTGCTCGAATTCGGCGGATTCCTCGGCATGGGCAGCAAGCTGTTCGCGCTGCCGTGGGAATTGCTGAGCTACGACGAACGTGTCGATGCCTATGTCATCGACATCGACAAGGAAGTGCTGAAGCGGGCGCCTGGCTTCGATTCCGATAATTGGCCCGACATGGGCGCGGTCGAGTTCGATATCGGTCTTCGCGCCTACTACGGCCTCGGAGAGGAGGCGACCCTGCGTCGCGAGATCATCTAGTCCAAGACCAAGTGGGGCACGGGCGCGGCGGCCGAAAAGTTCGTGCCGCCCGCATTTTCTGCGGAACCGCTATCGGCACCCGCGGCTTTTTCGTTCGGAAAGTGAATGGAGAAGGATACGATGTCGGACGAACGCCGCCAACGGATCAGCGAGAAGGCCTATCGTTTGTGGGAGAAGGAAGGGCAGCCGACGGGCCGCGATCTCGACCACTGGGTCGAGGCCGAGCGCGAGGTGGACCGTCCGAGCCAGCCCAACGAGGGCGGGGGCAACCGTACCGCGACGCGCGCCTACAACCGGAAGGCTAAACAATTCGCCGAGACCGGCCCGGTCGAACGTCAGGCCCGGAAAGCCAAGGCGAACCTGGACGGTCCGCAGGGAGCGGAATTGCGCGAGGCGAAACTGGCGGGCAAGCGCCGTAGCCATGGCGAAGACCCCGCCGCGAAGCCGCGTTGACACCGCAGAATTGCTTTGGGTTCCGTTTGGCTGGAACCTTGAATTCCGCAATGTTGTTTGATGTGAGACAGCAGACACATTCAGTCGGACGCCTTCGGTCCAGTAAGGATCGGGAAATTCGCCGGCTCACATCCGATCAGAGACTGGGGATCAGTGTGGCATACGATGACGAATTCAAGGCGGAATTGGTGGAGAATTTACCGCATCTCCGCGCATTTGCCCATTTGATCGCGCGAAACCACGCGCTTGCCGAGGATCTCGTGCAGGACACGATCGTCCGGGCGTTGGCCAACCGGCACCAGTTCAAGCCGGGGACCAATCTCAAGGGCTGGTTGATCATCATCCTGCGCAACCGCTTCTTCAACGAGATGCGCCGGAGCAGCCGTAAGTCCGAAGTCAGCATGGAAAACCACGGCGATCTTTCGGTCGTCGACGGCGGCCAAGAGGTCTCGGTCGAGATCCGCGACTTCAACGCCGCCTTCCGGAAACTGCCGCCGAGCCAGCGCGAAGCGCTGGTCCTGGTCGGCGCCAGCGGCTTTTCCTACGAGGAGGCGGCGGAAATCGCCCATTGCCCGGTCGGAACCATGAAAAGCCGGGTTTCCCGTGCCCGGGCGGAGTTGGAAAGCCAGCTTCACGGCACGGAGATGCCGGAAAAATGGACGGAACTCGGCCCGAAGGCGGAGGAGGACCGGCCGCAGCGAGCGCCGCCTGAGCCGCGCCGTGTCGGAGAATAGGACGAAAAAGCCCCGGCCGAGCACAGCCGGGGTTTTTCGTTTGAGTTATTGAGGTGCCACGCCCGAGTCCGTCGGGGGCGGCTTGATGATGGGCATGCTTCGCGGCCCAGGGTCGGGCGGCGTCTGGCTCATCCCGGGATCGATGGCCGGTGGCGGGTGTACGACGCCCTTCGTGCGCGACAGGTCCTTGCTCAGGGGCTCGACCGCACCGGTCGGCGGCACGGTGTGCTGTTCGAGCGGGGGACCGATCTTGTCGGGCGGCGCGCTGTTGGGGTCCGGCTGTTCCGGGACCGGAACCTGGGCCAGTGCCGGGCCGGCCAAGGCGAGGCAGAGAACGGCAATGCTGGCGGTAAATCGCATGACTTCCTCCGTTCGAGGTGTCCAGCATTAACCCGCGACCGGGCGCCCGCGTTGCCTCGGGCTAGGCTTTGCTGCCCTCTGTCACCAGCAATGCCACCGGAAAATCACGGAGCAGGTCGGCGACCGGTCGGATTCCGCTGGCTCGCGCGCCGGTGAAGATGTCGCGATAGATGCCGTCGGGCAGGGCAATTCGGGTGTCGCCCCAGTCGGGCGCCGATGCCTCGGCCGTCCAGAGCCGCGGCCAGAAGCGCGGCGCCAGCACGACCGCGCGGTCCCGGCCTTCGTCGCGCGTGAAGGCGATCAGCAGATCCTTCCGCACGCCCTCGACCGCCAGCGGCCGGTACAGGCCCCGGGCAAACAGGGCCGGTCGATCCCGACGCAGTGCCAGCACCTGCCGGATCAGGAAGCTCTTGATCGCGCCGTCGTGCCATTGCGTCCGCAGGTCGCTGAACACGCCATGACCGGCCTCGAGCCGCCGCTCCGCCGCGGCATAGTCAACGGGTCGCCGGTTGTCCGGGTCGACCATCGACAGGTTCCAGCCGTCGGATCCCTGGTAGAGATCGGGCACGCCGGGCGTGGTCAGCCGGAGGAGCGCGGCGGACAGCGAGGTGAGCGCGCCCCAGAAGCCGACCGTTTCACAGAAGCCGGCCAGATCACGCGCGATATCGCTGGAGAGGACGGTCGAGATGAAGCGGCCGAGGTCCGCCTCATACGCCTCATCCGGTTCATTCCAACTGGTTGCTTCCTTGGCTTCGCGCGCGGCCTTCAGCATCGCCGGCCCGACGCGGGCGGCGAAGGCGGCAAGACCGTCCTGATCGTCCGCCTCGAGGCCGGGCGGCCAGGCGCCGATCAGGGTCTGGTAGAGATAGATTGCGTCGTTCGGGCTCGGAGCCGCCTGCCGGGAAAGCCAGGCGTCCAGCCGTTCCCGCCAGAGGTCGGCAGCCGAGGTCAGGCACAGCAGCCGGGCGCGCGCATCCTCGCCGCGCTTCGTGTCGTGGGTTGACCCGGCGATCAGTTCGTCGGGCCGCATCCGCTGCTTCAACTGGTTCAGCGTGTGAAAAGCGTCGATGGAGAGCTCCGTGGCGCCGGGCTCGCCGCCAACTTCGTTGAGGGCCAGCAGCGGCACATGCCGGAAGAACACGGTGTCCTCCAGGCCCTTGGCCATGGCCGGGCCCGAGAGCTGCTGGAACAGCAGGGCGACCGCGCGTGCCCGCTCGTCCGGTAGATCGCCGCTCAGGACCTTGCCGAGGAACTCGGCGAGCGCCGGTGGTTCGATCCCCGCGGCGGCAATCGTACCCATGAGCCGGGACCGGTCTTCGTCGCCGATGCCCGCGCGGTCGACATAGGTGCGATAGACCGGCAGGTACGCGATCAGCGCGATCACGGCCGCTTTGACGGCCGCGATCGGCCACGCGGCGGCGGCGAGTTCATGGCCCGCATGGGCGAGGCGCGTCATCTCGCTCATGAATTCGGTCTCGAGGAATTGCCGCTTGGCGGCCACGACCAGGTCGGCGGGATCCTCCGGGCGCCCGGTCAGTCGGCAATAGTGCCGGACCAACTGCGCGGCGCCGGCCGGATCCGAGAACAGCCGGTCGACCAGTCCCAGCCGGTCGTAGCCGGTCGTGCCCGCCACCGGCCAGGCCGCCGGCAGCGCTTCGCCGGCGCCTAGGATCTTCTCGACCAGGATATAGGGCTGCCGGCTGCGCGCCGTCATGGCCGATGCGAGCCGGTCGAGATAGGCCTTGGGATCGGCCAGGCCGTCGATATGGTCGATCCGGAGCCCGTCGATCAACCCGTCGCCGGCGAGGCGCAGGACCAGCGCGTGGCTTGCCTCGAACACCTCCGGCCGCTCGGCACGGATCGCGATCAGGTCGTTGATGGCGAAGAACCGCCGATAATTGACCTCAAGTGCGGCGCGGCGCCAGTCGGCGAGGCGCCAGCACTGTCGGTCCAGCAGGGCGCTGAGGCGATGTCGGTCTCCGCTGTTCCAGGTCGCGACCGCCGCCGCAATCGCCGGATGGGCTTCCCTGCGATCCCTCAGCTCGGCGCTCAGTTGTGCCGCGCGCGACCCCAGCGCGGCGGGCGACCCGGCGAGCGCACCGAGGGCGGTAAAATCGCGAGCCAGAGACGCCAGCACCGGTGCGCTGGTCGCCGCCGTTTCCAGGATCGGCCCGAGGCTGGTCGGTGTCACCGGCCAGGCATGATCGTGATAGCGGATGGAGAAATCGGCACCGTCGAACGCCAGCGCGATCTCGCCGGCGGCAACCAGGTCGGCGGGTTCGGCGCCCAGGAACGGCAGCAGCACCTTGCCGGTCAGCTCCCGCTGCGGCGGGTGCCAGTCGATGTCGAAGAAGTCGGCGGCGGCCGAGGTGCGGCCCCAGCGCAAAAGATCCATCCACCGGGCATTGCCGGGGCCGATGCCCATATGGTTCGGCACGATGTCGAGGATGATGCCGAGCCCGTGCCGGCGCAGGGCCTCGGCGAGCGCCATGAATCCGGCCTCGCCGCCCAGTTCCGGATTGATCTCGGCGTGGTCGGTCACGTCATAGCCGTGGCAGCTGCCCGGCCGCGCCGTGAGGATCGGCGACAGGTAGGCGTGGCTGACGCCGAGCCTGGCCAGGAACGGCGCGCGGGCGGCGGCGTCGGCAAAGGTGAACTCCCGCGTCAGCTGCAGCCGATAGGTGGCGCGCGGCGGCGTCCACGACCGTTCAGCCACGACGTGCCTTCCTGGGCTCGGCTTGGCGTGGCCGTTCCCGCAGGCCCGACAGGGCAATAAAGCGCGGATCCTGAAGGAGCTCGCCCAGCGACACCGGCAGGCGTCGGCGCCAGTTCGGATGCTCGTCGAGCGTGCCCGGCAGGTTCACCATGGTCTCGATGCCCAGCAGATCCTCGGCCTGGACCAGCATCAGCATGCTCGGCGTCAGCGCCAGGAAGCGATGCACCGCCTCGATCAGGCGCTCGTCCCATGCATCATCGGGACCGAGGCCCGCCGGTAGCAGCTTCTGGCGTTTCAGTGCCGCCAGCAGCCGCTGCTGGTCGAGCGCGCGGGCCGCCTCGTCGCGATGCCGTGCGGCGGCGCTCGGATAGTGCCCCAGGGCCTCGCGCTCCCGGATGTCGGCACCGAGCCACCAGCTTTTCAGCGGCGGCAGGTCGTGGGTCCCGGCGGCGGCGGCGGCGAGAGGGGGATAGGCCGACGGTGGCTTGAACCGGTCGCCTGCGGCGCGCTCGAACATCAGGATTCGGCAGGACATGATGTTGGCGCGCGCCATGCGCGGGCGGAAGGCACGGGGCACGGTGCCGAGATCCTCGCCCACGACCAGGCAGCGATGGCGCCGGCTCTCCAGTGCCAGGATGCGGATCATGTCCTCGAACGGATAGCGGATATAGGCGCCGTGCTCGGCTCCGGTGCCGTCCGGGATCAGATAGAGCTGCTTCAGCCCCATGACATGGTCGATGCGGAGCGCGCCGGCATGGCGCATGTTGGCGCGCAGCGCCGCGATGAACGGCTGAAAGGCCTGGGTCTGGAGTGCGACCGGACTGTAGGCGGTCAGCCCCCAATTCTGACCCTGCCGATTGAGCAGGTCGGGCGGGGCGCCGACCGAGGCGCCGGTGATGTAGCTGGCAGGGGCGCTCCAAGTGTCGGCGCCATAAGGGTCGGCGCCGATCGCCAGGTCGCGATAAAGGCCGATCGGCAGACCCGATGTCCGAACCGCTTCGCCCAGCTGCCGATCCGCCTCCCATTGCAAATACTGATGATAGAGGATCTCGTCCTCGTGGGCGGCCGAGAAGCCGGCGACATCGGCGGCGCCGGCCGAGCGGAGCGCTTCCGGCCAGGCCTTCCAGGCGAAGCCATCGTGCGCGATCCGATCGGCCTGCAGCGCGTGAAACTGGGCGAAGCGGGCGAGGGCGGCGCCGCCCTCCTGCTGAAAGCGGCGGAAGGCCTGCCCCCGCTCGCTCGGTGCCGCGCCGAGGTGATGGTCCCGGAACGCGCGCCAGAGCAGGCGCAGGATGTCGGATTTGAGGCGCGCGACCACCGGATAGTCGATGAGCGCAGCCGTCCGCGTGCCGGCCAGGCGATGGCCGAACTCGTTGCCGGCGATACGCTCCCGCGCCTCCGTCGACGCTGCCAGGTCCGGCACCGCGGTCACGTCGATGTAGAGCGGGTTGAGGAACAGCCGGCTCGACGGCGAATAGGGGCTGATGCGCTCGGGTGCCGCCGGGAACAGGGCATGCAGCGGGTTGACGCCGATCACGCTGCCGCCCTCGCGGGCGACGCCGGCGCCAAGCCGCCCGAGATCGCTGAAGTCGCCGATGCCCCACTGGGCGGACGAGCGCAGGCTGTAGAGCTGGGTTGCCAGGCCCCAGCTATGGCCCGCCGCACCGCTCGGCAGATGGCACGAGCCGGGCGAGGCGATGACCTGCATCTCCTGCCCGTCATCGGGAAACGCCAGCCGATGATAGCCATAGGGCAGCCGCGCCAGCGTCAGGGTGCGCGCGCCGTCGGGCAGCTTGGCCTCGAGCCGGACGCCATCCTCGAACGTGAGCATCCAGTGCCGGCTCTGGATCCGCTTCGGCAGCGCGACCCGGACGTCGTGCCCGGAATCGAGCACGATCGCGGCCGGCAGCGCCTCCTGGCGTCGGCGGCGCTTCAGGCTCGCTCGTGCGCTCGCTTCGCTATGGGCCGCGACACCCATGGCGCCCAGCAAGGCGACGAGGCTCTCGACCGGCGTCGCATGCTGCTTGCCCCAGACGTCGCGCCAGGTGGAGACGATGCCGGCATGGCCGGCCAGGCGATGGACGAGCGTGCGATAGGTGCTCATGCGCCGCCCGTTTGCTCGATCGTGACGGCGACGAACCGCGGCGGCAGCGCTTCGATCGCCTCGTGGCTGCGATAGATCACCTGACCACGTCCCGGGCGCTGGGTCGCGGCGATGGGCTCGATCGACAGGTTCGCGAGCATCGTCATCTCCGCGCCATTCAGGCGCCAGCGCACTTCGAGCCCGCCGGCGCCCAGCCGGACGAACTGGCCGCGCGGTCGCGGGCTGTCGGTGAGCAGCGGCGTGATGTGCCGGCGGCGAAGCGTCAGCAATTCGCGATAGAAGCCCAGCATTTCCGCGGCCGCGGGCTCGTGGAGTGCCGCCCAGTCGAGCTTCGCCGATAGGAAGGTCGCCTCGCTCAGCGGGTCGGGGATGTGGGCGCGTCCCGCCTCGTCGCGGAATTCGGGAAAGCCGGCGAATTCCGCCGCGCGCCCCTTGCGCACGGCGTCTGCCAACTCGCCGTCGAAATCGCAGAAGAACGGGAACGGCCGATCCGTCGCCCATTCCTCGCCCATGAACAGCAGGGGAATGGCGGGGCTCAGCAGCAGCATCGCGGCGGCGGCGCGCAAGGTCTCGCGATCGGCGAAATGGGGCAGGCGCCAGCCATAGGCATGGTTACCGACCTGATCATGGTTCTGGATGAAATTGACAAAGGCGGTCGGTGCCAGGTCGCCCGATGGTTCGCCGCGCGGCTTGCCGCCGCGATGGGCCGACGCCTCGCCCTGGTAGGCGAAACCCTCGGCGAGCGCGCGTCCGACCCGGCCGACCGGATCGTCGGCATAATCGTCGTAATAGCCGCCGCGTGCGCCGGTCAGCGCCACGCGCAGCGCATGATGAAAGTCGTCGTTCCACTGCGCATCGTAGCAACCGCGGCCGCCGGCGTCGTGGCCGAGCAGGTCGGGCTCGTTGCCGTCGTTCTCCAGGATCAGGTGGATGCGGCGGTCCGGCAACGCCTCACGGATGCGCTCGCCCAGCGCGTCCAGGAACGTCGGCAGGCTGTCGTCCTTGATGGCATGCACCGCGTCGAAGCGCAACCCGTCCAGATGGAACTCCTCGAGCCAATAGAGCGCGTTCTCGATGAAGAAGGCGCGCACGTTGGCTGCGCCCGTATCGTCGAAATTGATGGCGCTGCCCCAGGGCGTCCTGTGCTTGTCGGTGAAGAACCGGCTGGCATAGGCTTGGAGGAAATTGCCGGACGGTCCGAAATGGTTGTAGACGACGTCGAGGATGACCCCGAGCCCGCGCCGGTGGCACTCGTCGACCAGCCGCTTCATCGCGTCCGGTCCACCATAGCGCTCGGTCGGCGCGAACGGCAGCACGCCGTCATAGCCCCAGTTCCAGCGGCCGGGGCAATCGGCGACCGGCATCAGCTCGACCAGGGTCACGCCGAGCGAGACGAGATGATCCAGGCGTGCCGCCACGCCGGCGAAATCGCCGGTCTCGGAAAAGGCGCCGGGATGCAGTTCGTAGATCACCGCCTCGGCCCAGGGGATGCCCTGCCAGCCCGCGTCCGTCCAGTCGTAGGCCATGGGATCGACCACGGCGCTGAAGGCGAGGGCACCGTCCGGCTGCCGGCGTGATGCCGGATCGGGATAGAAGGCGCCGCCGATGCGATAGCGATAGCGGGTGCCGACGGCGGCTTCGTGGGTGGTGAGCCCGAACCAGCCGTCCGCCTCCATGGCCATGGGGAGCTGTCGTCCGTCCTCGAACGTGAGCGCGACGCCGAGCGCATCCGGCGCCCACAGGCGAAAGCGGACGCCGTCCTCGGTGAGCTCCGCGCCGAAGGGCAGGGGATGGTGGCGCTTCATCAGGTCGTCTCCCGATGCACGAACAGGGCGAGCGAGTGGGCCCGCAGCGGGAAGGGGCGATGGGGCGCGATCTCGACCAGGCCCTCGATCAGGCCGTCTTCCTCCGCGGTGTCGACCAGCGCCTCCCACCGCATCGGGCGCGGCGTTTCGGGCGCGTGGAACACGATGTCCTCGTGATGGGCGTTGATCAGGACCAGGAAGCTGACGTCGAGGTCGCGATGGCCGCTGGCGCCGCGGTAGTAGGACCCGGCACGGCCGTTCAGCAGATATCCGAGGCAGCGCGCATAGGGCCGGTGCCAATCATCCGGCGTGTAGTCGCGCCCCTCCGGCGTCACCCAGGTGATGTCCTTCAGCCCGTCCGAATGCTCGGCACCGCGCAGGAACTGCGGCCTCGAGAACACGTGATGGTCCCGGCGCAGGCGGGTCAGGAATTCGACGAACCGCTGGAAGCGCCGATCGTGCTCGGTGATGCCGTCCCAGTCGATCCAGGACAGTTCGCTGTCATGGCAATAGGCGTTGTTGTTGCCCCGCTGGCTCCGGCCCAGCTCGTCGCCGGCCAGCAGCATCGGAACGCCCAGCGATAGCAGCAACGCCGCCATCAGGTTGCGCTTCTGCTGGCGCCTGAGCGCCAGGATCTTCGGATCGTCGGTCGGCCCTTCGACGCCGCAGTTCCAGGCGTAGTTGGCGTCGGTGCCGTCGCGGTTGTCCTCGCCATTGTCTTCATTGCGCTTGGTCTCGTAGGAGACTAGGTCCTCGAGCGTGAAGCCGTCGTGGGCGGTCACGAAATTGATCGAGGCCCAGGGCCGGCGCCCGCTGTGGCCGAAGATGTCGGACGAGCCGGCGAGGCGGCTGCCCATTTCGGCCAGCATGCCCTCGTCGCCTCTCCAGAAGCGGCGGACCGTGTCGCGGTAAGGCCCGTTCCATTCGGCCCAGCCGGGCGGAAATCCGCCGACCCGGTAGCCGTCCGGCCCCAGGTCCCAGGGCTCGGCGATCAGCTTCATCTCGTTCAGGACCGGGTCCTGGCGCACCGCATCGAGGAAGGCGCTGCCCTGGTCGAAGGGCTCTTTCTCGCGGGCGAGCGTGGTCGCGAGATCGAAGCGAAAGCCATCGACCCGCATTTCCGTCGCCCAGTAACGCAGCGAATCCATGATCATCTGCAACACGCGCGGATGGTCCAGGTTCAACGTGTTGCCGGTGCCAGTATAGTCGGTATAGAGGCGGCGATCGTCGGCCAGCCGGTAATAGCTGGCATTGTCGATGCCGCGGAACGACAGGGTCGGCCCGAGATGGTTGCCCTCGGCCGTGTGGTTGTAGACGACGTCGAGGATGACCTCGATCCCCGCCTCGTGCAGGCGCCGGACCGCGGTCTTCATCTCGTCGATCGTCCCACCCGCCAGATAGCGCGGGTCGGGCGCGAAGAAGCCCAGCGTGTTGTAGCCCCAGTAATTGACCTTGCCCCGCTGCACCAGCACCCGGTCGTTGAGGGCGGCGTGGACCGGCAGCAGCTCGATCGCGGTAATGCCGAGCTTGACCAGGTGATCGAGCATCGCCGGCGCCACCAGGCCGGCGAGCGTGCCGCGGTACCGGGGCTCCACCTCCGGGTGGCGCTGGGTCATGCCCTTCACATGGGCCTCGAGGATGATCGTCTCGGCCCAGGGCGTGCGCGGCCGCCGGTCGCGGCCCCAGGAGAAGGCGCCTTCGACGACCTCGCATTTCGGCATGATGCGGGCGTTGTCGCGGCGGTCGAAACTCAGGTCGTCGCGGCTGCTGCCGGCGCGAAAGCCGAAATGCGCGTCGCTCCAGCGCAGCAGCCCGCGCAGCGACTTCGCATAGGGATCGAGCAACAGCTTGTGCCGATTGAAGCGATGGCCGTTCTTGGGATCGTACGGCCCGTGGACGCGATAGCCGTAGAGCAAGCCCGGCCGCGCCTCGGGCAGATAGCCGTGCCAGACCTGGTCGGTATATTCCGGCAGGCCCAGGCGGGCCACTTCCCGTCCGCCAGTGGCATCGAACAGGCAGAGATCGACGTGGGAGGCATGGGCGGAGAACAGCGAGAAGTTGACGCCCGCGCCGTCCCATGTGGCCCCCATCGGATAGGGCTTGCCGGGCAGCAGGGGCGGGTGGGGCGACCGGGCATGATTCGACCTCATGCACGCTCCGCAATGAGGATCAGGGTCGCGAGCGGCGGCAGGGTCAGCACGACCGACTGGGCATGGCCGTGCGAGGGCACCGGCTCGGTCTCGACCCCGCCGGCATTGCCGAGATTGCTGCCGCCATAGAGGCTCGAGTCCGTGTTGATCCGCTCCGACCAGCGCCCGGCGCGCGGCACGCCCAGCCGGTAGTCGCGGCGCGGCAGCGGCGTGAAGTTGCAGACGACCAGCGCCATGTTCCGCCGCCCGGCATCGAAGCGCAGGAAGCTCAAGACGCTTTGGTCGCTGTCGGTGGCATCGACCCAGGCGAAGCCTTCCGGCAGGGCATCGAGCCGATGGAGCGCCGTCTCCTCGCGATAGAGCTGGTTGAGGTCGCGCACCAGGCCCTGCACGCCCGCATGCAGCTCGTCGTCGAGCAGATACCAGTCGAGTCCGGCATCATGGTTCCATTCGCGCTCCTGGCCGAACTCGCCGCCCATGAACAAGAGCTTCTTGCCTGGATGGCCCCACATGAAGCCGTAATAGGCGCGCAGGTTGGCAAATTTCTGCCACCGGTCGCCCGGCATCTTGTTGAGCAGCGAGCCCTTGCCATGGACGACTTCGTCATGGCTGAGCGGCAGGATGAAGTTCTCCGAGAAGGCGTAGAGCAGGCCGAACGTCAGCTGGTTGTGGTGGTATTTCCGATGGATGGCGTCATGGCTCATGTACTGGAGCGTGTCGTGCATCCAGCCCATGTTCCATTTGAAGCCGAAGCCGAGGCCGCCGAGGTAGGTCGGTGCCGACACCATCGGCCAGGCCGTCGATTCCTCGGCCGCCGTCGTGGCGCCCGGTGCTTGCTCGAACACCAGCTCGTTGAAGCGGCGCAGGAAATCGACCGCGTCGAGATTTTCCCGGCCGCCGAATTTGTTCGGGACCCATTCGTCAGCCTTGCGGCTGTAATCGAGATAGAGCATCGAGGCGACGGCATCGACGCGCAGGCCGTCGATATGGAAATTCTCCAGCCACGAGAGCGCGTTGGCGATCAGGTAGTTCACCACCTCGCGCCGGCCGTAGTTGAAGATCAGCGTGTTCCAGTCCTGATGGAAGCCCTGGCGCGGATCGGCGTGTTCGTAGAGATGCGTGCCGTCGAAATAGCCGAGGCCATGCTGATCGGTCGGGAAATGGCCCGGCACCCAGTCGATCCACAGCGCCAGGCCCGCGGCGTGGCAGGCATCGACGAAATAGCGGAAGTCGTCCGGCGTGCCAAAGCGGCTGGTTGGCGCGAACAGGCCGATCGGCTGATAGCCCCAGGAACCGTCGAACGGAAATTCCGAGACCGGGAGCACCTCGATATGGGTGAAGCCCAGGTTCGCGACATAGGGCACCAGTTGGTCGCCGAGTTCGCGATAGCTGAAATAGCGCCCATCCTCATGGCGCCGCCAGGAACCGAGATGCAGTTCGTAGATCGCGATCGGCGCCTCGCGGGCGTTGCGGGCGGCCCGCGCCGCCATCCAGGCTTGGTCGCGCCAGACATGGGCGGGGCGCGTCGCCACGACCGAGGCGGTGGCGGGCGGCTGCTCCGCCTGCAGCGCCACCGGATCGGCCTTGAGCGGCAGCAGCGTGCCGTCCGCGGCGAGGATCTCGTATTTGTACGGCGTGCCCGCGGCCAGGTCCGGGATGAACAGGTCCCAGACGCCGGCCCCCGGGTGCTTGCGCATGGGATGGCGCCGGCCGTCCCAGTCGTTGAAGCTGCTGATGACGCTGACCGCCCGGGCATTGGGCGCCCAGACGGCGAAGCCCGTGCCTTCGACCCCATCGATGGTGAGGGGATGCGCGCCCAGGCGATCGTAAGCGCGATGATGGGTGCCTTCGCCCAGCAGATGCAGATCGATGTCGCCGAGCACGGCGCCGAACCGGTAAGGATCCTCGAAATCGACCGTCCGGTCCCCGGTCCGGGCGCGCAGGCGGTAGGCGAAGCGCTTCCTCTTGCCGAGCCTGACTTCGAACAGGCCGTCGTCGGTCCGCCGCTCGAAGGCGGCGATCTCCGCGCCGTCCGCCCGGTCGAGCACGGTCAGGCTCTCGGCCCAGGGCACGAAGGCACGCAGCACTAGGCCGCCGTGGGCCTCATGCATGCCGAGAAAGCCGAACGGGTCGGCCCGGTAACTGTCGTCGAGACGCTCCGCGGTCTCAAACATAAGCACTCCCCTCGGTTAGAAGATCGACGATTCCCTGGATGGGAATGGCGAGCCAGGCCGGACGGTTGGCGAGCTCGTAGCCGATCTCGTAGAGCGCCTTGTCGATCAGCATCAGGTCGAGCAGCGCCAGGGCGCCGGCCGCGTCCTGGGGCCAACTGGCCGCCCCGTCGATGGCGTCGCGATAAGCACTCATGAAGGCGGCGATCGACCGGTCGCGCCAGTCGCGGCACATGGCCTCGAGTGCGGCATTGTCGACCGACGGCAGGTCGGACGCGGCGCGCACGGCGGCGGCGGCGGCATAGTCGATCGAGCGGATCATGCCGGCGACGTCCTTGAGCGGCGTGTGCTTACGCCGTCGCTCTTCGATCGAGCGCTTGGGCTCGCCCTCGAAGTCGATGATCGCGAAGTCGTTCTGGGCGACCAGCACCTGACCCAGGTGATAGTCGCCATGCAAGCGGGTCTTCATCGCTTCGATGCGTACGGCCTTTGCCGCCTCGATCCGGGCGAGCAGCTGGTCGCCGAGGCCGAGCAGACGGGCGACCGCCGGGTCGGGCGAGATCGATTGCAGCGTGGCCAGCCGATCGAGCATGGTCTCAGCGTTAACCTGGACGGTCTGGCGCCATTCGACCAGATCGTCCGGCGTGATCGGCTCCGGCGCGAAGGCTGGCTTGGTCCGGCCCGTCGGGCAGAGCGCGCGATGCATTTCCGCCGTCTGGCGGCCGAGCCGGCCGATCATTTCGAGAAAATAGATATGGGGGTCGGCCTGCGGCATCTCGGCATCGGCCGGCTGGCCGGTGCCGCCCCAGCGCTCCTGGAACACCCGCTTCAGATAATCCTGGGCATAGGCCCAGGCGTCGCCCTGGTTGGCGATATAGGCAGTCAGGACGCCGAGCGCGGTCGCCTCGCCGGCGCGGCCGATCCGCTCGATGGTGCCGAGCAGCGGCGGTGTACCGGTGAAGCCGGCCTCTTCGGTCAGGAAGCGGCACATCTCGATCTCCGGATGGACGCCGTCTTCGAGCCGCCGATAGAGCTTCAGCACGCCATAATCCTGTACGGCGATCGAGCTGTTGGACTGCTCGACCCCGAGCTGGCGGATCGCCGGCTCCTTCGGGAACGGGTGCTCGCCGAATTTCGAGGTCGGACGGAACACGACCTTGCCGCCGCCGCGGAACGGCAGCGTCTGCCCGGTCTCGATCGCATCGATGACGGCGAGCGCCCACCCGGCATGGATGCCGCCGTCGAACAGGGCGCCCTCGGCGCGAAAGCGGCGGATGTGGGCCAGGGTCGTCGGCTGGACCGCGGCCCGGGCCTCTGCGTTCGGCGCGCCCCAGACCAGGCCGAGCGGCATCAGGTAGCGCTGTGTCGCGCCGTCGGCCAAGGTCGCCTCGACGATCGCCAGGCTCCAGGCCTCTTCCGCATCGGTGCGCGACAGGTCGGCCGCGTCGGTGATCTCGGCATCGATGACGCCGATGTCCTTGGCGGCGAACCAGCGCTGGGTCGGCAGGAACTGGCGCAACACGGTATGGCCCAGCTCGGAGGCCGCGGCCCCGGCCATGAACTCGTCCCAGCCGCTGCGCAGTACGAGCGTGATGGGCTCGATCCCGCTGTCCCGTCCGGCCTCGACCAGGGCCAGGCCGCCCTCGATCTGGCTCGGCTCCAGCAGCTTGAACCAGAAGAAGCTGTGGCCGGCCATGGTCAGGTGATAGGGCCGGTCGACGATCGGCGGGAAGGTCGACAGGCCGATGAGCTCGACCGGGACCCGGCCGCGATAGGCCGAAAGGTCGAGCTCGACCGACTGGGCCGCGCGCGACAGGTTGACCACGCACAGGACCAGTTCGCTGTCGAAGCTGCGGACGTAGGCCAGCACCTTGCGGTTAAGCGGGTAGAGAAAGACGAGCTTGCCGCGGCCCATGGACCGGAGATCGCGCCGCACCGCCATCAGGCGGCGGATCGAGTTCAGCATCGAGGTCGGCGAGCGGCTCTGGGCTTCGACATTGACCGACAGGAAGCCATATTCGGGATCCTGCACCGCCGGCAGGAACAGCCGCGCCGGGTCGGCGCGCGAGAAGCCGCCGTTGCGGTCGGGCGACCATTGCATCGGCGTGCGCACGCCGTCGCGGTCGCCAAGGTAGACGTTGTCGCCCATGCCGATCTCGTCGCCGTAATAGAGGACCGGCGTTCCGGGCATCGACAGCAGGATCGAGTTCAAGAGGTCGATCCGCTTCCGGTCGTTCTGCATCAGCGGCGCCAGACGCCGGCGGATGCCGAGATTGATGCGCATGCGCCGGTCGCCGGCGTAGAAGTCCCAGAGATAGTCGCGCTCGCGGTCGGTCACCATTTCGAGCGTCAGCTCGTCGTGATTGCGCAAGAAGATCGCCCATTGGCAGCCCTCCGGGATATCCGGGGTCTGGCGCATGATGTCGGTGATCGGGTGCCGGTCCTCCTGGGCGACGGCCATGTAGATGCGCGGCATCAGCGGGAAATGGAACGCCATGTGGCATTCGTCGCCCTTGCCGAAGTAGGGCAGCACGTCCTCGGGCCATTGGTTGGCCTCGGCCAGCAGCATCTTGTCGGGATATGACGCCTCGATCTCCGCGCGCAGCGTGCGCAGGACGGCGTGGGTTTCCTCGAGGTTCTCGTTGTTGGTGCCTTCGCGCTCGACCAGATAGGGCACGGCATCGAGCCGGAGCCCGTCGACGCCCAGGTCCAGCCAGAAGCGCATGACATTGAGCACGCCTCGGACGACCGCCGGGTTGTCGAAGTTCAGGTCCGGCTGGTGGGAATAGAACCGGTGCCAGTAATAGGCATGCGCGACCGGATCCCAGGCCCAGTTCGACGTCTCCGTGTCGAGAAAGATGATCCGCGTGTCGAGGTAGCGCTGGTCCGTATCCGACCAGACATAGAAGTTGCGATGATTCGAGCCGGGCTTGGCCCGGCGCGCGCGCTGGAACCAGGGATGCTGGTCCGAGGTGTGGTTGATCACCAGTTCGGTGATGACGCGCAGGCCGCGGCGGTGGGCTTCGCGCACGA
Source organism: Aliidongia sp. (assembly GCA_035310205.1). Taxonomy (GTDB): domain Bacteria; phylum Pseudomonadota; class Alphaproteobacteria; order ATCC43930; family CGMCC-115725; genus Aliidongia. The sequence continues at coordinate 75,674 of DATGEK010000001.1, read as the reverse complement.
ACGCCTTGAAGTCGTTCATCGTGCCGTAGGCCGGGTTCACGTCCTTGTATTCGGCGATGTCGTAGCCGTCGTCGCGCAGCGGCGAGGGATAGAACGGCAGCAGCCAGATCGCTGTGACGCCCAGGTCCTGCAGATAGTCGAGCTTTTCGGTCAGGCCGGCGAAATCGCCGATGCCGTCGTTGTTGGAATCATAGAAGGACTTGATGTGCAGCTCGTAGATGATCGCGTCCTTGTACCAGTCGCGCTCGACCAGGATGCGATCGGTCTGGCGGGCCGCGGCTTCCATCGTCAGGGGCTTCTTCTCTCGACGGCTCATGGGACGGCTCCAACAGGCCTGACGCGCAGGATCATCGCGGGATAGGTCGCCGGGTCGAGCAGGATCGAGTGCCGGGCGCCGGTCCACGAGCGACGTTCGCCGGTGAACAGGTCTTCGGTCTCGAAGCTGCCGTCCCACGGTAGGCCCATGCGGTCCATGGGAAAGACGATCTCGCTGCGCACGACATGGTGGGGATCGAGCGTCACGGCGATCAGCACCTGGTCGGCCCGGTCCGGCGTGATCTTGCTGTAGAACAGCACGTCGCCGTGGCTCGCGTCGTGGAAGCGCAGATTGTCGAACAGGCGGAGCGCTGGGCTCGACCGGCGCAGACGGTTGATGCGGGTGATCTCGTCCTTGATATGGCCCGGCCGGTCCCAGTCCCAGACCTTGTACTGGTACTTTTCGGAGTGGAGGAACTCCTCCTTGCCCGGCACGGCCTCGGCTTCGCACAGTTCGTAGCTGTTGTAGAGCCCATAGACCGGCGACAGGGTCGCCGCCAGGACGAGGCGGATGATGAAGCCGGGGCGGCCGCTCGTCTGCAGGTACCAGGGCAGAATGTCCGGCGTCGTCGGGAAGAAGTTCGGCCGGTAATACGTGACCGATTCTCCGAGCGTTAGCTCGGTCAGGTAGTCGATGATCTCGCGCTTGTCGTTGCGCCAAGTGAAATAGCTATAGGACTGGCTGAAGCCGATCTTGGCCAGGCGCTTCATCATCTTTGGCCGGGTAAAGGCCTCGGCCAGGAACAGCACGTCCGGGTCGGTGCGGCGGATGTCGGCGATCAGCCATTGCCAGAAGGCGACGGGCTTGGTGTGCGGATTGTCGACGCGGAAGATCTTCACGCCCTCGTCGACCCAGAAGCGGATCACGTCCCGGAGCGCCGCCCACAGCGCCTTCCAGTCGGACTGGTCGAAATCGACGTTGACGATGTCCTCGTATTTCTTCGGCGGGTTCTCGGCGAACTTGATCGTCCCGTCGGGGCGGCGCCGGAACCAGTGCGGATGCTCGGTCAGCCAGGGATGATCGGGCGCGCACTGGATGGCGAAATCCATCGCCAGCTCCATGCCTTGGCCATGGAGCGCCCGCACGAACCCGCGGAAGTCTTCGAGCGTGCCCAGCTCCGGGTCGATCGCGTCGTGGCCGCCGGCGGCGCTGCCGATCGCATAGGGACTGCCCGGCTCGCCCGGCTGCGCGGTCGTGCTGTTGTTGCGGCCCTTGCGGTTGATCGTGCCGATGGGATGTATGGGCACGAAATAGACGACATCGAAGCCCATCGCGCGGATCTCGGGCAACCGGGCCGCGCATTCCGCGAAGCTGGCGGCCCGGTTCGGATCGGTGCCCTGGCTGCGCGGGAACATTTCGTACCAGGCGGCGCAGCGCGCGGCCTCGCGATCGACCATGACCTGCCCAGCCGGCTCCTGGAACGTGAGGTCGCCGTAGTCGGGCACGCGCGCCATGGCCTGGGCCACCTGGTGCGACAGCAGGAAGGCGGCCGAGGCCGTCTCGTCGAGCGCCGCCGCATGACCGAGCACGGCGCTGAGGCGGTCCCGGTCATCGCCCGCAGCACGCTCGATCGCGGCCTCGACCAGATGGCGCCCCTCGATCAGTTCCAGTCCGATCGCCTGGCCGGCCGCGCGCTTCTTGGCGACCTCGTCGCGCCAGCTCGCGAAATGATCGGTCCAGGCGCCGACGGCGAAACGGGCGGCGCCGATGCGGTCGAGCGCGATGCGGCCGCCCCAGCGGTCATTGTCGACGTGCCGCATCGGCGCGATGCGCCAGGCGTCGGCGTCCTGGCAGCGCAGCCAGAGGGCGGCCGCGATCTTGTCGTGCCCGTCTCGGTAGATGTCGGCCGAGACCTCCAGCACGTCGCCCACGACTTGCTTCACCGGGAACCGGCCACCGTCGAGCTCGGGCGCGACCCGCTCGATGATGATCCGCGAGGGATGTTCCGGCGGGGCGGGCAACTCGTCGCCGACGAACAGGCGTTCCCCTTCGCGGCTGATGCGGATCAGGCGGATCTCGCCCGCGTCGAGCAGCAGGGGAGAGGGGACGAGCAGGCCGGTCGGAATATCTTCGCCCACCTCGTGGGCGAAGACTCCGTCACCCTCGATAGCGCCGAGCAGGCCGTCGAGGTCGACCGGCTGCGCCGCCTGCGCATCGGTGTTGAGCAGCACCAGGACGGCGTCGTCCGACGCTTCGCGCAGGATCGCGGTGACCGGGGCGGCACCGGCGTCGAGCCGGATCATCCGACCCTCCCGGTTCAAGGGCGGCAGCAACGCCTTCAGGCGATTGACCTCGGCGATCGCCGCATCGTCCTGGCCGAGCCAGGCGGCCGGGACGATCACGCCGGTCGAGAGGGCTGCGGCCTTCATCAGCCGGTGTCGGCGCGCCGCTTCGTCGTCGCCGGCAGCCGCAGGCGGCAGGCCCGGCAGGTCCGGGAAGCCGAGCGAGGCGGCGATGGGGCGGGTTGCCGCCTGCTGGTCGAGGAACCAGGCCTCCCGGCCGTCCCACCAGCGGACGCTGTTCAGCAGCAGATCGAAGCCGGCGCCGCACAGGGCCAGCATCGCCTCCGTGCTGCGACCCAGCATCTCGGCGGCGAACAGGCAGTCGGGTCGCACGGCACGAGCCGTGGCGATCACGTCGCGCCAACCCGTCGCCGGCATCCGATGGGCGGTCGTCGCCAGGAAATCGTCGACCCCGGCTGCCAAGTCCTCGCGAACCCGGATGGCCGCGGTCGCATCGGGGGCAAGCGCCGCCATGGTCCGCAGGCCGGCGGCGCGCGCCGCGGCGGTCAGCCGTGCCAGGCCCTCGCGATCGTCCGTTTCGCTCGGAACCAGAAGCGCTACCGTGGTGAAGCCCAGGGCGGCGATCGCCGGAAACCGTCCCAACCAGTCGGCAAATTCCTCAGGGGGGATCGGCGAAAGGGCGAGGATGCGCGGAGCCGTCTGCATGGTCGCCTTTCGGTTGGAGGTCAGACGGCGAGGGGCGCCGCGGCGCCTGCCGACCACCTGAAAAACCGAGACCAGGGCGGGTCGGTTCCATGTCTAATTGTGGATCGTCTAATTGCGGATCCTGCCCAGGACCTCGTGCTCCGGCCCGGCTGCGCTCGCATGGAACGTTCGAACGCCTCGCGGTTTGCCCAGGCAGGAGGACGATATCGATGCCCGAAACGCCTGCATTGCCACCCGAAGTGACGCCGCCGACGCCGATCCCGGCACCCGATATTCCCTCGCCGGCACCGCCGGTTCCATCGCCCGACATTCCGCCGCCGCCGACACCCGTGCCCGGGCCAGATACGCCCACGCCGATCGAACCGACGCCGATCGAACCAACGCCGCCCGACATTCCGGCCCAGCCGCCGGGGACGCCGCAGATGCCGACCCCGATGACGTTCTAGCCGTCCGGCGTCGCCGCCGGCTGATCGATCAGGTTGGCGGCCGGCGCATCCAGGTGCCAGACGATGCCGGTCGCAGCGAAGTCGAAATTGACCGTGCCCTTGAGCGCGCGTGCGACCAGCCGCCGCGTCACGTCGGTACCGAAGCCGCGGCGCGTCGGGGGCACGACCGGCGGACCCGAGGTTTCGATCCAGCGCAGCCACAAGCGCTCGCCCTTCTCCGGATCGGTGACGGTACCCCAGCGGACCGTGACCTTGCCCTCCGGTACCGAAAGCGCACCATGCTTGGCCGCGTTCGTCGACAGTTCATGGAGCGCCAGTCCTAGATAGGGCACCGCGACCGAGGCGAGGCTGATCTCCGGCCCCTCGAGGACGATCTGGTCGCCACCGTCGATATAGTGGCCGAGTTGGGAGCGCAGCAGGTCGTCGAGCCGCGTGCCGGTCCATTCGTCCTGGGTCAGCAGATCGTGGGACTGGGCAAGGCTGTGGAGCCGAGCGGAGAAGCGCGGGCCGAAATCCTCGAGCGAGTCGGCCTGGGCCAGGCTCTGGCGCGCGATCGCCTCGGTCACGGCGAGGATGTTCTTCGAGCGATGGGCCATCTCGCGCATCAGGAGATTGACGCGCTGCTCGCGCTCCTGGATCTGCTCGATGGTGACGCTCGTCCCACCGGCAGCGGCCCGGGCGGCACTCGGCAATTCACTTTCGGACGGCTTCAGCGAAGCCAGGCGATGGGCCTGCTGCGGCTCGTCGAGCGGGATCAGGATCATCGTGTCGTTCCGACGGGCCGTGGTGATCGGGACGGCCTTCAACTGGCGCAGATAGGCCCTGACCAGCTTGGTGCGTAGCGGCGGCCGGTCGGCATCGGATGGCGGCACGCCGCCCACCGTCAAGCGCAACAGGCCCTGCCGGTGGGTGACGGTGATCCCCAGCATCGCGGCCGGATGATCGGGCAGCGCCTTGAGATAGGGCGGCAGGGTCGCCGCCAGGTAGAGGCCGAGCGAGATCGCGCGGTCCAGATCGATCCAGATCGGTTCGGTGGTCAGGCCGAGTTCGATCCGTGCCGGCGGCGCCTCAGTCGATTCCCGAAGGGCCGCGATCACGTTGCGCATCAGGTCCTGCATCCGCACGCCCGTGACGTCGCCCGAATCATAGGCGACGCGATAGGCCACGGCCATGGCGCGGACGTAATCCTCGACGAAGCGGATCTCCTCACGCCGCGCCGGCGGCATGTCCTGGCGATGCAGGCTCAGCAGGCTGGTGATGACCTGGAAATTGTTCTTCACGCGATGATGCAGCTCCAGCAGCAGCGCGCTCTTCTCCTCTGCGGTCTCCCGCAGCAGGGCCGCGCGTCGGCCGGCGTCGTTGGCCATGTGGTTGAGCGACCGGCCGAGTTCGGCGAGCTCACTCGGCGCAGTGGTGATCTTGGCGCGCACCGAATGATGGCCGCGGCTGTGCGCGGTCGCGATCCGGCGCAGGTAGGTGATCCAGCGCAGCACCGACTGGTCGACGGCCCAGATGGCACCGACGAGCAGCGCGATCAGGATCGCCGACACCTGCCCGATCGCGGTCCAGAGGCGCCAACGATCGGTCCCGAGAAAGGGGCGGATCTGCAGGGCCGCGACCCGGACGGGACTATGGGCCGAGATCGGCGCCAGCAGGTAATCGAACTGCTCGCTGCCGGCACTGGTCAGCGGATAGCTACCGGGCGCGGAGGCGGCGGGCAGGGCGGTGGGCCACCAGTTTGCCGGGGTGTCGGGCTGGTGCCGCTCGATCAGCATGCCCCACGGTGCCATCAGCGCGACGCCGCCCAGGAAAGGCGTCGCGTCGGGCTGGAGGATACGGTCGAGCGCGCCCGATGACACGCGCAAGACCAGTGTCCGCGACGGCATGCCGTCGACCGTGCGTGCGATCAGCAGATGTTCACCGGTTCCATCGCCGAGCAACGCCGGTGATTCCCCGGTCGCGAGGCGCGCCCTGAGCTGGTCTTGCAGATCGCCGGCAAGGCCGTCGCACGCGGGCCTGTCGACCCGGATCACGAAAACGGCATCGAACGCTGGATGTCGCGCGAGCTGGTCCGGCGGCAATGCGCAGGTTTCAGGCAGGGGCCCGGCCGCCAGGTCGGCGACCTCCTGGGTCAGCCGTTCCAGGCGTTCGGACGCGAGCAGAGTCGCGGTTTCGGCCGCGCTATATTGGAAGCGCCGAAGCGCCAGATCGCGGTTCGCCGCCCAGACGAGCGCCAGGACGAAGATCGGGGCGACGAGCGCGAGCATCAGCACCAGGATGCGCGAACGCAGACCCCGGAAGAGCGGTTGTCGACCCGGTCGGCCGATCGTCATGGGACAGCGGAAGCTCCGGCGGCGGGTCTACCGGTCGCCGCGTTTGGGCGCGCTCTTGGCCGTGGCGCCATCCTCCGGCAAGGTCTTGGTGTCGAGCTGTCGCAGAAGATCGAGGAAACGGTCCGGAACGGGTTCGCGCAGCACGGAGTCATACATCGCCCGCAACCGGCCGCCGATATGGCTCTCGACATCCGCATCGAGCGACACCGACATCCGCTGTGGCTTGGGGTTACTACCGACTAGTCTCAAATCCGGGCCCTTTAACTTTGATCCCTTTGGTCCGCGTTCGCCGCTCGTTGCCCGCTTAACCATCGGGAAGCTCCAGTCGTGCGCGTCGGGCGATACGCCGTCGGCCATGTTTTTTTCTCCGGTCCATTGCGACCCCGAGAGAAAGGATCGTCCGCGGAATTTTGCCGGACTTAGAAATGGGGTCCGTCCGCAAAACAGCTTGGCGGCACTATGGTTCCCATTCGTCTTCAAGAGGCTGCAAGGAACCTCCTGCAGTGGCACGAGTTGATCACAGTATATTCCAGTGGCCGCCGCCGCCCCAGCGGCTTTTACCGGGAAACCCCATGTCGATTTCCTCGAAGATCGCTCCCCATCTTCCTTATCTGCGCCGGCTCGCCCGGGCGTTGGCTGGCAGTCAGGCCGGTGGTGACGCCTATGCCGTGGCAACCTTGCAGACCCTTGTGGAAGAGCCGTCGCTCCTCTCCGAAAATGAGGATGTCCGGATCGGACTCTATCGGCTGCTGCTCAGGGTCTGGTCGACCGTTCCGATCAACGATCTCGTGCCCAATGCCGCGCAGCGCCAGCTGGGCGATGCCGCGCGCCATAGTCTGGCGGCGCTGACGCCGCGCTCGCGCATCGCCTTTCTGCTGACGGCAGTCGATGGCCTGTCGCAAGAGCAGGTGGCCCAGGTGTTGGGATGCTCGGGTGCGGATGCTCGGGCCCTGATCGCGACCGCCCAGGAGGAACTCGCCCAGCAGATGGCGACCGACGTGCTCATCATCGAGGACGAGCCGATCATCGCCATGGATCTCGAGACCCTGGTCGAAAGCCAGGGGCATCAGGTCATCGGCGTCGCCACCACCCGGGCCGAGGCGGTCGATCTCGCGCGTCAACAGCAGCCGGGCCTGGTCCTGGCCGATATCCAGCTCGCCGACGGCAGCTCCGGTCTCGATGCCGTCAACGACATCCTGAAATCCTTCGATGTGCCGGTGATTTTCGTCACGGCCTTTCCCGAGCAGCTGCTGACCGGCGAACGGCCGGAGCCGGCCTTCCTCGTCACCAAGCCGTTCCGGATCGAGGCGCTCAAGGCGGTCATCGGCCAGGCCCTGTTCTTCTCGGGATCCGCGGCGGCATCTCCGACGCGGTAGGGCAGGGGCGTCCGGTGCTGCGGCCGGTCAGACGCCGCCGCCGCGCCAGATGACCTTGCCGACCACCTTGATTTCGGTGGCGAGGTCGCTCGATATCACCTCGGGCTGATAGACGTTATTGTCGCTGATGACATAGAGCGTGCCGTCGAATTTGCGCTGGACGCGCTTGACCAGCCGTTCGCCGCGCGCCTCGAAGACGTAGATGCCGAATTCGGTGAAGTTCGACGGCCGCGTGTCGACGAGCAGCAGATCGCCGTCGCGGATGCCCGGTTCCATGGAATCGCCGACGGCCGAAATCAGCATGACCTGTTCGGGATCGAGATCGAAGGCCGTCCGAATCCAGTCATGGCGAAATGCGATGAATTCGGCCGGATGTTCCGGGGCTGGCCTGCCGCTGCCGGCGGCCGCGGCCTTCGGTCGATGGGGCAGCAGCAGGAAATCGTCGACCGGCGACCGGGTGGCGCTGTCCGACGCGGCATCGCGCTGCTTGGCCGACGTGTCCTCGAGGTTGGGCTGCTCGCCCTCGCCGCGAACCAGCCAAGCAATCTCGACCCCCGCCGCGTCGGCGAAGGTGATCAGCCGTTCCCGGCTCGGCTCGGCTTCGCCGCGCAGCCACTTGCGCAGCGCCGAGGGCGACACGCCCGCCGCCTTGGCCAGCCGGTCGGCGCTCGGCCAATGGTCGAGGACAAACTGCAGACGGGCCACGAACGCGCGCCGTTCGGCCCCATGCTGCTGGGAAAAGGATGCCATGTCGTCGTCCTTATTTCGCACGAGTCGGCACTCTTCCGCTTGCGATTCTGGTACTTTTCCGCATAAACCTGGGGTGACCTTCGCTTATGTCACCAAATTCGAGCACTTTTCGCCCATTCTCTAGAGAGAATTTTTTCTCCGCGATGTCTAACGACCAGCCCAAAACGCCCAGCTCCGGATCCGATTGGCATCCCGCCGATGTCCTGGCCGCGCTCAAGAAGCGCGGCAAGACGCTCGCCGGAATCTCCGTTGCGCACGGATATCATCCCACTGCGGCCGGCAAAGCCCTCAAGCGCCCGTGGCCGGCGATGGAGCGAGCCCTCGCGGCCGAATTGGGAACGTCGCCCGAGGAGATTTGGCCGAGCCGATACCCGCTCAAAGGGTAATCAGTCGCGTCCCGTGCAATCGCCTTACCGTCCTAAAGAGAGAATTCGCCAAGTCAATAGCGGTTCCCTTTCGGCTCGCTCGGCACATTTCGGCAGCTATGTGGCTGCTTTGCATACTTTTCAGCGAGGTTAGGGCGCCGCCTCGCAGGACGGTTTGCCAATAAGCCGCGTCACAACCCGGATAAGCGCGGCCGCTTCGAACGGCTTTTCCAGGACGGCCGAGCCTTCGCCGGCCAAACGCTCGACATCCTCGCGATCCGCCGTGAAAATGGTCGGCAACTGGGGGCGCCGCATCCGGATCATGGCGGCGAGGGCCAAGCCGTGCGGGGTCCCGGCCGGCAGCCGCAGGCCGGTGATCAGCAGATCGATGCGGTCGTCGCTTTCGGCCGCGTTCAGGGCGCCGCGATAGTCGGGAAAACTCAGGACGGTGAAGCCGTCCCCCATCAGCGTTTGCCCTAAGGCTTCGCGGCTTGCCGCGTCCTGCTCGACCAGGATGATGATCTTCCGGTTGGATCCAGGAATGGTCATGGCAATGTCCGCGCTGGGTCGCGGAGCGCAGCGCGAAGTTGCGGCAGCTCGGCGGTTTGCACACTATCGCGCCATCTCTGGCGAAAATCCACGGGTATTGGCGGCTCGGCTTGGGTTTTCGGTACTTTTCGGCGGAGATGTGCGGCAAGGGCTTGGCCGAAAAGTGCCATTTTTCAGGGGGCGTCTGCCGGATCGGCCAGCAGCGCGTTGATCCGATCACTGATTTCGGCCAGGTGATAGGGCTTCCGGATAAGCCGGTCGGACCAGTCGAGCCGGGCCGGCACGTTCACGTCGTTGAAATAGGCCGACGTCAGCAGGACGCGCACCTCGGGGCGATGATGTCCGACCCATTCCGCAAGGTCGAAGCCATTGAGCGCGCCGGGCATCCGAACATCGGTCAACACCAGGCGGATGTCCTGATGCCGCCGCAGCATGCCGACGGCATCGTCGGCGGTCGTCGCTTCCATGACGTAGAAGCCGGTGCCGCGCAGGAAATCCGAAATGACCACACGAACCAGCGGCTCGTCATCGACGACGAGCAGCAGGATCGGTTCCGTTGTCATTGCTCCCGCGCCGCGCGTACTCATCCGATTGCTTCCACCATCTGCCTCTTACGCCGTTCGCGGACCCCGGCGCCGATGATTCTCCAAGTCCTCAACAAGCCTTCCGGTTGCGGACGCGTCCATGCCCGCAGCCCGCTGCGGTCGGATGGCGAGTATAGCACACGTTATGATGGAGGTGGTGGCCGTCATCGGCACGCGCAACGCGATCGGGGTGCCGCATCGCGATCATCATGAGAAAAGGCTCCCGTTGCCGGCCGGGCGACGGGAGCCTGGTCGTGAGCGGCCGGTCCCAAAAGGTGGGCCGGCCGCACATCTCTTGACGCTATTGCGCCGTCGCGTCGGGATGGGCGGCCTGGAACACGGCACGTTCCTGCTGATGCAGGGTTGCCAGCTGCTGATGCATCTGGGCGCTTTGTGCCAACTGCGCCGGCGTCAGCAGTGCGCGGATCTGGAGCGCGGTCGCCAGGCGCTGGCTGTCCAGTTGCTGGCGCACTTGCGCGGCCTGCTGCTGGATCGAGCTCAGCTGCGCCTCGGTGACGGCGCCGCCGTTCGCCAGCAGGTCGGAAATCTGCTGCCGATCCGCGTGGAGCTGCTGGGCAAGCGGCTTCGCGCTGTTCCAGCTCGACTGCATGATCTGATGGATCTGGGTCTTCTGCTCGGCGGTCAGGGTGACGCCCTGGAGGAAGCCGAACGCGCCGTGCTGATGGCCATGATGGCCGCCGTGCCCGCCAGGGGCGGCGAGCGCGGCGAACGGCACGACGGCCGCGAACAACGCGGCGACCAGCATCTTCTTACCAAACATCTCGATATCCTCAGGTTGGGTCGATCTTGGTCTAGCGGACGATCCGCCAGGTGCCATCGGGCTGCAGGCAAGCGGTGCCATAGCTCTGCTGTGGCTGGCCGTTGACCTGGATGGTCGATTGGTATTCGCGGCAAGTCTGGGCCGCCGGCGCCGGTGCCGGTGCGTACGCTGCCGGAGCGGGCGCGGGGGCGTAAACCACCGGCGGCGGGGCATAGGCTACCGGGGGCGGGGCGTAGACGACCGGCGGCGGCGCGAACAACGGCAGGCCCACGCCGACGCTGACGAAGGTCCTGGCCTCGGCCGGGACCGCCGCCGCGGTGCTCAACAGGATCGCCGCGGCCCCCGCCGCCAGCAACGCCGTCTTGGATTTCTGGATATGCACGGGAACCTCCTTTGCGCCATCCTGAGTGATGATAGGCCGCGATGCGTCGATGCCTCCCCGATATGGAGAGCGCTTTTTGGTAACGAACTATGTCGGTTGAAACGATTCCCGGCCTGCCGCCCGGATAGCTGGGCAACCGGGCATCTCGCACAACCGACTGCACATTGTTCCCGATAGAATGACGAGGGGGGCGGAAGATGCTGCGATGGTTGGCGCTGATCGTTCTCTGCCTTGGCCTCGGTGGTGCGGCGCCGCCGGGCAGGGGTGTCGATGTGGCTCTGGTACTGGCGGTCGACGTCTCGTCGAGTGTCGACGAGGGCCGCTTCCGCCTCCAGCAATCGGGCTATGCCGTGGCGTTCCGCAGTCCGTTGGTGCAGGCGGCACTGCTGAGCGGCCCCGCGCACGCCATTGCTGTCGCCTATGTCCAATGGGCGGGCGCCAACACCCAGCATCTCGTGGTCGATTGGACGCTGGTCGACAGTGAGACGGCGTCGCGCGCCCTGGCCGACCGGATCGTGGCGAGCGAACGCTACGGCGAGGGCAGCACTTCGATCAGCGGCGCTATCACCTTCGCCATGGAGCTGCTCGGGGATTCGCCCTATCCGGCGGACCGCCGGATCATCGATGTCTCGGGCGACGGCAGCAACAATAGCGGCCGCATGGCGCATCTGGCGCGCGACCAGGCCGTGGCGAAGGGCATCATCATAAACGGGCTGCCGATCCTCGCGGTCGAACCGCAGCTCGATCGCTACTATCGCGACAACGTGATCGGTGGGCCCGGCGCCTTCCTGGTGTCGGCGACGAGCTTCGAGACCTTTGCCGCCGCGATCGTCAACAAATTGGTGCGCGAGGTCGCGGCCGTTCCCAGCCCGGCAACGGGCGATGCGCCCACGCCGGCGAACGTGGAATGACGTGGCTGATATCGGGAGGAGAATGGTGCTGTTGGAGAGGATTGAACTCTCGACCTCCCCCTTACCAAGGGGGTGCTCTACCACTGAGCTACAACAGCATCCCGTTCGAACGCGGACCCCGATGGGGTCGGGGGCGTCGGGCGCCCCTTCGAAGCGGCGCGGACCATGCCACAGGGTGGGCCCCCTTGCAAGCTGTGCGTCTCGCGACCGCCATGCAGGCTCGGCATGAGTCGGGCGCGAAAAAACGCGCTAAGGGCCGGGCGATTCGGAAGGGCGGATTCATCGTCCGTTTGCCATAGAGCAGCCCCAATCCTGGTACAGCTTTGCTAGGATCGGGGCGACGACGGGTAAGGGTGGGCGAGGGGATGAGCGACAAGGACGAGGCCAAGCCCGCAGGGGCGCAATTGAGCGAAGCCGGCAAGGCGCGGCGGGCCCGGGAAGAGGCGCGGCTGGCGGCGGCGCTCCGGGCCAACCTGGCGCGCCGCAAGCAACAGACGCGCGTCCGGGCCGAGGGCGAAGAGGACGAAACGCCCGACTGAACCGCCCGGCTCTTCGCGGCGCGCTGGGCAAGCCGGCGTCGGACGAAGCGCGGGCGGCGATTTTCTCTTTGCAACGCACCCGCAAACGCGCGATCCCTGGAATCGATAAACAGTCAGGGCCCCCACTCGGTCGGGCCCGTTGGTGAGTGGTGAATGGATAAGATTCGGATTCGGGGCGGCAACCCGCTCCACGGCGTCATCCCGATCGGCGGCTCGAAGAACGCGGGCCTGCCCTTGATGACGGCAAGCCTTCTCTCCTCAGAGCCGCTGGTTCTGTGCAACCTGCCGCATCTGGCCGACATCACCTCGATGGCCAACTTGCTCAATCAGCACGGCGTCGAGATGAGCCTGGCTGAGGACAAGGGACAGATCGCCAACGGCGGCCATTGCCTGAAGCTCGACGGCGGCCGCATCACCTCCACCGAGGCGCCCTATGACCTGGTGCGCAAGATGCGCGCGTCGGTCCTGGTGCTGGGTCCGCTGCTCGCCCGCTGCGGCGAGGCGCGGGTTTCGCTGCCCGGCGGCTGCGCCATCGGCGCGCGCCCGGTCGACCTGCATATCAAGGGCCTGCAGCAGATGGGCGCCGAGATCGAGATCGAGCAGGGCTATATCCACGCCAAGGCGCCCCGGCGGCTGCGTGGTGCGGAGATCGTGCTGCCGTTCCCGTCGGTCGGCGCCACCGAGAACCTGCTGATGGCGGCAAGCCTGGCCGACGGCGAGACCGTGCTGGTCAATGTCGCGCGCGAGCCCGAGATCGTCGACCTGGCCGATTGCCTGATCGCCATGGGTGCCGACATCCAGGGCGCCGGCACCGACCGGATCACGATCCAGGGCCAGGACCGGCTGCATGGTGCCACCCATCGGGTCATCGCTGACCGGATCGAGACCGGCACCTACATGATCGCGGCCGCGATCACCGGCGGCGACGTGGTGCTGACCGGCACCAGCCTAAAGCTGCTGACCGCGGTCGGCCAGGTGATGAATGCCGCGGGCATCGAGGTGAGCGACGTCGAGAACGGCATCCGGGTCAAGGGTGCCAACGGCAACGGCCGGCCGGTGGTCGATGGCGTCGATGTCATGACCGAGCCGTTCCCGGGCTTCCCGACCGATCTGCAGGCCCAGATGATGGCGCTGATGAGCGTCGCCGACGGGGCCGCTATGATCACCGAGACGATCTTCGAGAACCGTTTCATGCATGTGCCGGAACTGTGCCGCATGGGCGCCAACATCAATGTCCATGGCGCGTCGGCCATGGTCCGGGGCGTGAAGCGCCTGACCGGTGCCCCGGTGATGGCGACGGATCTGCGTGCATCGGTCTCGCTCGTTCTGGCCGGCCTCGCGGCCGAGGGCGAAACGGTCGTCAATCGCGTCTATCATCTGGATCGGGGCTACGAGCGGCTGGAGGCGAAGCTGGCCGCCTGCGGTGCCGAAATCGAACGGATTCGAGCCACCTGAAACGACCTTGCTCTAAGGATATTCCATGAAGCTGAAGGCGGTTGACGCAGAAGATCTGACGGTGCTGGCGGCCTGCCTGCAGGACGCGCTGGTACTGATCGACGATATCGCCTACTTCCCCGATGAGGGACAGTTCGTGCTGGTGGCGAACCGCTTCCAATGGGAAACGGACCGCGCCGGCGCCAAGGAACATGCGCGCACCACGACCGGCGTCACCTTCTCCAAGGTGACGGCGGTCAAGCGCCGGGGGCTCGATAGGCGTGACGGCGACGGCATACTTTCGCTGTTGACGATCACGGCCGAGCCGGGAGCCCTGCAACTCACCTTCTCCGGCGATGCGGCCATCCGTCTGGAAGTGTCGGAGATCCTGTGCCATCTACAGGACGTCGGCGATCCCTGGCCGACCCGGTGGCGCCCCGATCACGCGTCGGCGTGAAGTAGGAGAAGAATTTCGTGCGCGGTAATGAGACACTGGTCCTGGCGCTGCCCAAGGGACGTATCCTGAAGCAGGTGGTGCCGATGCTCGCCCGGACCGGCATCGTGATCGAGCCGGAATTCGATGACGAGAACTCCCGGCAGCTCCGTTTCAAGACCAACGTTCCGGGCCTGGACGTGATCCGGGTGCGCAATTTCGACGTGGCGACCTTCGTCGCCTTCGGGGCGGCCCACCTCGGCATCGCCGGCAACGACGTGCTGATGGAATTCGCCTATCCGGAGATCTATGCGCCGCTCGACCTCAAGGTCGGCCAATGCCACCTGTCGGTCGCCGGGCCGCCCAATCTGCTGGCGACGGATGAGCCGACGCGCTGGAGCCACGTGCGCGTCGCGACCAAATACCCCGAGATCACCAAGCGCTATTTCGCCGCCCGCGGCGTGCAGGCCGAATGCATCAAGCTGCATGGCGCCATGGAACTGGCGCCGCTTCTCGGCCTGTGCAAGCGCATCGTCGACCTGGTGCAGACCGGCTCCACGCTCAAGGCCAACGGCCTGATCGAGATCGAGCGGATCGCCGAGATTTCCTCGCGCCTCATCGTCAATCGTCCGGCGCTCAAGACCCGTCCCGATGAAATCGGCGACTGGATCCGCCGGTTCGAGGAGGCGGTCAACCATGGCGCTTGAGGAGCTGAAGTTGGGCGCGCCGCGCCGGCTCGATGCTGCCGCGGCCGATTTCGAGCGACTGTTCGCCGGGCTGGTCGAGGAGAGCCGAGAGACGGCGGCCGAAGTGGATCAGGCCGTGACCGAGATCCTGGCGACGGTCCGGGCCGGGGGCGACGCGGCCCTTGTCGATTACACCCGCCGGTTCGACCGCTTCCCGGCGACGATCGAGACGCTGCGCATTTCCGCCGCCGAGATCGATGCGGCGGTGGCCGAGATTCCGGCGACGACGCGCGCGGCACTGGAACTGGCGGCGGAGCGCATCACCGCCTTCCATCGCAGCCAGATGCCGGCCGACCATGCCACGCGCGACGCGGCCGGCGTCCGGCTTGGCTGGCGCTGGCGCCCGATCGAGGCGGTCGGCCTCTATGTTCCCGGCGGCACCGCCTCCTATCCCAGTTCCGTGCTGATGAACGCGCTGCCGGCCAAGGTCGCGGGCGTGGATCGCCTGGTGATGGTCGTGCCGACGCCGGACGGCATCGTCAACCCGCTGGTGCTGGCGGCCGCCCGGCTCGCCGGTGTCGACGAGCTCTATCGCATCGGCGGCGCCCAGGCCGTGGCCGCGCTCGCCTATGGCACCGAGACGATCCGGCCGGTCGACAAGATCGTCGGCCCGGGCAACGCCTATGTCGCCGCCGCCAAGCGCCAGGTGTTCGGCACGGTCGGCATCGACACGATCGCCGGACCGTCGGAGATCCTGGTCGTCGCCGACCGGGACAATGACCCCGCCTGGATTGCCGCCGATCTCTTGTCCCAGGCCGAGCATGACCGGGTCGCCCAGAGCATCCTGATCACCGACGATGCCGGCTTCGCCGATGCGGTCGTGGCGGCCGCGGCCGACCATCTCTCGCGCCTGCCGCGCCAGGCGATCGCGGCCGAAAGCTGGCAGCGCCACGGCGCCGTGATCGTCGTGCGCTCGCTCGACGACGCCATTCCGCTGGTCGACCGGATCGCGCCGGAGCATCTGGAACTGGCCGTGGCCGATCCCGACCGCATGATGCAGCGGGTGCGCAATGCCGGCGCCATCTTCCTCGGCCGCCATACGCCGGAAGCGATCGGCGACTATGTCGCCGGGCCGAACCATGTGCTGCCGACCTCGCGCGCGGCGCGGTTCGCCTCGGGCCTCGGCGTCAATGATTTCGTCAAGCGCACGACCTATGTCGGCTGCGATCCGGCCAGCCTCGCCGCGATCGGGCCGGCCGCTGCCGTGCTGGCCGAAGCGGAAGGGCTGGGTGCCCATGCGCTGTCGGTGTCGATCCGCCTCAAGAACAAGGGCTGAAGATCATGTCCGGCGAAGCATCTCCTGCCGCTTCGCCGGACAAGGCGACCATCATCGACCTGACCCTCGACGAGCGCACGGTGATCCGGCGCAGCGCCGACATCGAGCACGAGCGGGCGGTCGCGATCTTCGACCTGCTCGAGGAGAACATGTTCCGCCTGGTCGAGAGGCCTGACGCCGGGCCGTTCCATCTTAACTTGTCGCTCGAGGACAACCGGCTGCTGTTCGATATCGAGACACCGAAGCGCGAGCCGATCGATCGGGTGATGCTGCCGCTCGCCACGTTTCGCCGGATCGTCAAAGATTATTTCATGATCTGCGAGAGCTATTACGCCGCGATCAAGCGGTCGAGCCCATCGCAGATCGAGGCGATCGACATGGGGCGACGGGGCTTGCACAACGAGGGCTCGGAGCTGCTGCGCGAACGGCTCGCCGACAAGATCGAGATCGATCTGCCGACGGCCCGGCGGCTCTTCACCCTGATCTGCGTCTTGCATATCCGGGGCTAGGCTCGAGCGCCATGGCCTCGCTGCCCTCCGCCATCCTCTTCGCCTGTTCGTTGAATGCGGTCCGCTCGCCGATGGCGGCGGCGATCATGAAGCATCTGCTCGGCCAGCGGATCTTCGTCGATTCGGCCGGGGTGCGGCTGGGCGAGCACGACCCGTTCGTCGATGCCGTGATGGACGAGATCGGCATCGATCTGTCGAAGCATCGGATCAAGACGTTCGATCAGCTCGACGATGATTATTTCGACCTCATCATCACCCTGTCGCCCGAGGCCCACCACAAGGCGCTGGCGATGACCCGCACCTTGGCATGCGACGTCGAATTCTGGCCGACCAACGACGCGACCGCGGTCGACGGCAACCGGGAAACCCGGCTCGACGCCTATCGCAACGTACGCGACGCGCTGCTGCGCCGGATCGAAGAGCGCTTCTCGCGCCCGCCGGCGGATGTGTGAACGATTCTAAGCACCCGCCGCCGCGAAATGCGCGACCGCCTTCTCGAACTTGTCGCGGCAGCCAGGATTGCAGAAGCCCACGACCCGGCCCTGGTAGAGCGTGAGCGAGTCCGGGCTCACCGGCTTGCCTGACCAGGGGCAGGTGTCGTTGATGCAGTCGGCGATGTCGAGCGGTTGCGTCGGCCCGCGGAACGCTGCCAGGCTCTGCTTCTGGCGGCCGACCGCGTCGAAATTTTCGGGTGCCAGCCAACGCTCGAAGGCGGCCTTCAGCGCCGGCCACTCGCTATCGAGGATCGAGAACCAGGCGGTGTCGCGGTTGCGGTCCTTGTAGACGACGGCCTGGCGGAAGGTGCCCTCGTAGGTGAAGCCCAGGCGCTGGGCGGCCGCACGCGAAGGCTGGTTCCGGTCGTCGCATTTCCATTCGTAGCGGCGGTAGCCCAGTTCGTCGAAGGCGCGCCGCATCATCAGGAACATCGCCTCGGTCGCCGCCGGCTGCCGCTGCAGGCGCGGCGAGTAGTTGATGTGGCCGACCTCGATCACGCCGTTGGCCGGATCGATCCTGAGGTAGCTGGCGATGCCCACGGCCCGGCCGGTCGCGAGATCGATGATGGCATGGAACAGCGGGTCCGTGCCGGCGCACATCTTCACGAGCCAGGCCCGATAGGAGTCGAGATCGGCGAAGGCGTCGGCGCCGAGATAGGTCCAGTTGCGCCCGGCCGCGTCCGCGCGGTTGGCCTCGAACAGGTCGGCGGCGTGGTCGGACGGGACGAGCGGCTCGACCCGGCAGAAGCGGCCAACCATCGCCGTCAGGGGCGGTAGCGGCCGGGCGGTCCAACCGGTGACGGGACAGCCGATCGGCTGGCCATGGGCGTTCTGGAACACGGTCATGAGCGCACTCGTCGACGCGGGAAGCGGTCCCACCAGGGCTAACCCATCGGAGTGGTCCCGGCCCAGCACCAGTCTGGGCGTTGCGGTACGACCACTCCGAGGAAATCATTCGTCCGTGTCTTCGCCCGGATCGGCGGCCTGGATTAGCATCAGCGCGCCGCCGCGGCTCAACAGCCGGTCGCGCTCGTCGGCCAGATCGACCTCGAACCGGGCGACCAGCGCCCAGTAATGGCCCATCAACTCGTTGGTGTGATTGCTGTTGCCCGACCCGAGTCGTCGCTCCATGCGGTCGACCGTCAGGCGCAAATGCTCGAGCGAGGGCGATTTGTCACTCATGGTGCGGCTCCGTCTGGCCGTAAAGCGCTCCTCCGCAGCCTCCCACGAGCCGGGTGAGCGCTGCAACCCAGCCCTCACATGGAACGCGCGCGTTCCGATCTCCGTTTTCAATCCGTTCTGTGATAAAACGCCGCGCGAAGCGGGCTGTGCAAGGCACGGCGTCGACGCTCACCCTAATGCAACCTATCTCAAGGTCGGTATGGCGAAGGAAGATCTCATCGAGTTCTCGGGTACGGTCAGCGAACTGCTGCCCAATGCCATGTTCCGCGTCAAGCTGGACAACAATCACGAGGTGCTGGCCCATACCTCGGGCAAGATGCGCAAGAACCGCATCCGCGTTCTGGCCGGCGACCGCGTCAATGTCGAGATGACCCCGTACGACCTGTCCAAGGGTCGCATCACCTTCCGGTTCAAGTAAATCGATCGGGCGTGCAGGGTGCACGCATGAGCGAAACTTCGACCCTTTCCGGCGGCGCGCCGCACCCAGGGCTGGTGCTGGCTTCCGCGTCGCCCCGCCGCGTCGATCTCTTGACGCAGATCGGCTTCCCGCCCGATCTCGTGGCCCCCGCCGATGTCGACGAGACGCCGCTCAAGGACGAGACGCCGCCGCATCATGCCGAGCGGCTGGCGATTGAGAAGGCGCGCAAGATCGCGGCTGACCATCCCAACCAGTTCGTGCTCGGCGCCGATACCGTGGTCGCCTGCGGCCGGCGCATCCTGCCCAAGGCCGATGATGCGGCGACCGCGCGCAAGTGCCTGTCGCTCCTGTCCGGCCGCCGCCATCGCGTGTTCGGCGGCGTGGCGCTGATCGGGCCCGACGGCAAGCTGGCGCTGCGTCGCGTGCAGAGCGCCGTGGCGTTCAAGCGCCTCAGCGATGCGGAGCTCGAGTGGTATCTCGCCAGCGGCGAATGGGAAGGCAAGGCCGGCGGCTATGCCATCCAGGGCCTGGCCGCGCGCTTCGTGCGAGAGATCGTCGGCTCCTATTCCAACATCGTCGGATTGCCGCTGTTCGAGACGGCGCAGCTGCTGACCGGCCGCGGCGTCCGGCCCGGCTCCTGAGATGGCGGCGCCGGAGCGCGGTCAGGTCACCGAGCGTCGCCTGATCGTCGAGCGCCGCCCGGGCGAGGCGCGCGCCATCCTGCTCGAAGACGGCTTTCCGGTCGAACTGCGCGTCGAGCGCGACGCCGACGGTAGCCTGGTCGGCGCGCTGTTCTGGGCGCGGATCGTGCGCGTCGTGCCGAGCCTGCCCGGGGCGTTCGTCGAGCTGGGCCTCGATCGGCCGGCCTTCCTGCCCGGCGACAAGCTGCCGGGCGGCGGCGCCCCGGTCGAGGGGGCGGCACTGCTGGTCCAGGTGACCAAGGACGCGCGCGAGGACAAGGCGCCCGAAATCACCGCCGCCCCGTCCATGCCCGGGCGGCTCGGCGTCTGGACGCCGGCGCGCGCCGGCATCTCCGTCTCCCGTCAACTGGCCCCGGCCGAGCGTGCGCGCCTGTCGGCGCTGCTGGTCGATCTCCTCGCGCCGGACGAGGGCATCGTCGTGCGCAGCCATGCTGCCGGCGCCAGGCGCGAAGAATTGGCCGCCGACATCGAGCGGCTGCGGGCCGAGCATGCGGCGCTCGTGACGTCGGCTGCAGGGGCGAAGCCGCCGAAGCGGCTCGACGCGGCGCCAGGGCCGGTCGAACGGGTCCTCGCCGGCCTCGACGCGGCGCGGCTCGACGAAATCATCCTCGACGACCGCGTCGTCTTCGCCGCCCTCAAGCACGAGTTCGGTGAGCGGCTGGTGCTGGAGGCTCCGGGCGCGTTCGAGCGCCATGGCCTGGCCGATGTGTTCGACGATGCGCTCGACCCGCGCCTGACCTTGCCCGGCGGCGGGGAGGCTGTGATCGAAACCGGCCTCGCCGGCACGCTGATCGACGTCAACATGGGCAGTGCCGCCAGCCGGCGCGGCAAGGCGGCGGACGCGGTCCGCCGGCTCAATCTCGAAGCGGCGACGGCGATCGCCCGCGCGTTGCGCCTGCGCAATATCGCTGGCGCCATCCTGATCGATTTCGTCACCATGCAGAACCGCGACCATCGCCGCGAGGTCGAGGGCGCGCTCGCCGCCGCCGCGGCGGCCGATCCGCTGGGGCTGGAGATCCATGGCTGGACCCGGCTCGGTCTTCTCGAGGCTACGCGCCGCCGCGCACTCGCCTCGATCGCCGATCTGATGCTGGCGCCGGCCGGCCAGCGCCGGGCGAAGACGGCGCGCACGGTGGCGCTCGAGCTGCTGGCTGCCCTTGCCGCGACACCCTTTGCCCCCGGTCGGATCGAGCTTACGCTGCACCCGACCGTCGCAGCCGAACTGAAGGGGCCTTTGGCCAAGGCGCTGGAGACGGCGGCGCTCGGCGCCGGCCGGCCGATCGCGCTCAAGCTCGACGGAGCGCGGGACCGCGAGAGCTTCGACATCGCGTCCGCCTGACTGGAATTCGACTAAGGGACCGAAGATGACCACCGCCGCCAAGCCCTGTCCGATCTGCGGCGAGCCGTCGGACGTGCTGTTCAAGCCGTTCTGCTCGAAACGCTGCGCGCACATCGACCTGCATCGCTGGTTCGGCGAGACCTACCGGATCGAGACGCCGGAGGCGCCGGACGACCAGGGCGGACCGTCGAACCACGAAGAGGACTGAACGCGCCCGGATCCTTAAGGATCCGATGGACAAGGCGCTATAATCGGGGCCTGATCGGGCATCATTCCCGCGGTGCTGTTGGGATGCCCCATGAAGCTCGGTCGGTCCCTGACACTATTGCTGCTCGCCATGCTTTGCGGCGCACCCGCGGTGGCGGCTGACAGGCTGCTGCGGATCGCAGCGCCGTCCGAACCGGAAACGCTCGATCCGGCCAGAAGCACGGGCCTCTACGAAGGCAAGATCGAGGCCGATCTGTTCGAGGGGCTGCTGTCGCGCGACGCGGCTGGGGTGCCCATTCCGGGCGCGGCCTCGTCCTGGGACATCTCGGCCGACGGCCTGACCTACACGTTCCATCTGCGGCCCGATCTCAAATATTCGAACGGCGAACCAGTCGTGGCCGCCGACTTCGTCTATGGCATGCGCCGCCTGATCGATCCGGCGACTGGGTCGCAGAATGGCCTCATTCTGGCCGCCGTTGACCAGGCGGCTGAGATCGAAAGCGGCAAGGTGACCGATCTCACGCGGTTGGGCGCAGTGGCGCCCGACGATCGCACGGTCGTAGTCACGCTCTGGCGGCGGAGTCTCCGGCTGCTCGACTATGCGATCGGCTACTACCCGCTGCGCAAGGCCGACATTGACCGGTACGGCAATGACTGGACCCGGCCGGGCAACCTCGTCGGCAACGGCGCCTTCGTCCTCGTCGACTGGGTGCCGCAGTCCCATGTCGAGCTCCGGCGCAACCCGTTCTTTCGCGACGCCGCATCGGTCAAGCTCGACCGGGTGCGCTATGTCGTAACCGGCTCGCCCGAAACCTCGCTGAAGATGTTCCGCGCCGGGGAGCTGGACATCGCCGAACTGCCGCGCAACGAAATCGAATGGGCGAAGCTTCATCTGGCCGAGGCGCTACGGGCCGAGCCGCAGATTGGCGTCTACATGATCGGGCTCAACATTGGCGCGCCGCCGCTGGATAACCCGAAGCTGCGCCGTGCCCTGGCGCTGGTGGTCGATCAGGATGCCATCACCAGCAAGATTGTGCGCGGCGATCAGGTGCCGGCCTACGGCTTCATCGCGCCCTTGCTGCCGGGGTATCCGGCCGTCGTCGAATCATTCCGCGCCCAGCCGATGGCCGAGCGGATCGCCGAGGCGCGGAAGCTGTTCGCCGAGGCGGGCTATGGAGCTGACAAGAAACTCCATCTGTCGGTCATGGTGGCCAAAGGGCGCGAATGGGATCGCTGGGCGCTCGCCGTCATTGGCATGTGGCATGACGCGCTGGGCGTCGAGGCCGAGCTCGATGTGCAGGAATGGCAGGTCTATCTCGGGCGCCTCAACCATCATGATTTCACCGCGGCGGTCGACGATTGGGTCTCGCTGATTCAGGCGCCGGCTCTGCTCGACGAATACCGTTCGACCTCGGCGTCGAACGAGGTCCAGTATCGGTCGGCTGCCTTCGACCGATATCTGACCGAGGCCGATGCGGCGCCAGACCTCGCGGCGGAATATGCCGCCTACGCCAAGGCGGAGCAGCTGTTGATCGACGATCAGCCGATCATCCCGGTCTATCACGCCGTTACGCATCTGCTGGTGGCGCCCCGGGTCCGGGGCTGGGTCGCCAACCCGGCCGATAGCCACCGCGCGCGCTATCTCAGCCTCGCGCCTTGATGCCGCAACCCGTCGGTCTCGCCGCGCAGGGGCGGCGAGACCTTGCTCGCGCGAGTGTCGTTAGATCTGGCCGGGGGCCAGATCCTGCGGGAAGCAATGCGGCTGCTTGAAGCCGTTGGGCGCTTCGCCCGTCGCGAGATAGTCGATGTTGTCGGTGCCGTTGAAGCCGACGCCGGCCGGGATGCCGTCGAGATGGGCGAGGCGGCGCATCCGGTAGGCGATGGCATGGTCGGCGCAGGAACTGTCGCCACTGACGCCCAGGCCGCCGATCACCTGGCCGCCCAGATAGAGTGCCAGGCCGCCGCCGAAGGTGATGATGCCGCCGGGCACCTGGCCCACTCCGGTTCCCTGGCGGAGGAAGTCTGGATTGAACGGGTTCGAGTTGTTGAGCCCGTAGAGCGAGCCGCCCGGCTGTGTCGCCGAATAGAGATTGGCGGTCGACAGCGCCAGGCCCGAATTGCTGAAATCATTGGCGGTGCTTGCCTTGGCGATCGCGATCGCCCGGCTGCCCGGCCAGGCGTCGCCGACCACTTCGACCGAACAGAGGTGGCCTTCCCGGTCGACGACGGCCGACCACATCCGGTTCGGCGAGAAAATGCCGCCGTTGTTCAACCTTACGACCGCAAAGAGGGTGCGCTGAATGCTCGCGACGAGATTTTGCGGCAGCTTGCAGCTCGATGGGGCGTCGTTGTCCGCCACGGCGGCGGAAGAACCCAGGATCAGGAGAGTAATAGCCGAAACAAATTTGAGCATGGCACGCCTCCTCCAGTTCACGCTTCGCGGGTGAACGGGGCCATTGGCACGGGTTGGCTGAGGCGGGCCGAAAAAACGGGCTTGAGGCCGACGGGGGATATCCCGTCGCGCCATCAAAATTGCTTTTTGGTCGCAGAGGCCGAAGTTATACCATTCTCGACTTGCGGTGCCCAGGGTTGGGGCCGGCTCGAGCAGTTGAACTTTCGAACTATAGTCCCGTTCGGGTTAGTTCGCGGCCTTCTGTATTGGCGGCAATGCCGGGGCGTCCTTGCCGCCGCTCTTGATCGCCCAGTCGATGAGCGCCTGCGCATCCCTGCCTGCCCAGTCGGCGCCGCCCTCGAACCGGCCGATCTCGTTGCCGTCCCGATCGAGCAGTACGGTGGTCGGCAGCCCGCGAATATGCAGCGCGTGCCCGACGGCGTTGTCGGCGTCGGTATAGCGGGGCAGGGCGCTCAGCCCGTTCTTCTCGAAGAACGGATCGACCACCTTGCGGCCGCCGCGGTCCTGGGAAATGGTCACGACATCGAAATCGGCGCCGCCGCGCGCCTTCTTCAGCGCTTCGAGCGACGGCATCTCCTTGACGCAGGGCGCGCACCAGGTGGCCCAAAGATTGACCAGGGTGACCTTGCCCTTGAAATCCTTGAAGCCCAGGGTCGCGTTGTCGCCGTCGGAAAAGGCGACGTCGGGCGCTGGTGCCGGCGGAGTCTGGAGGATAAACTCGTGCATGGCACCCGACAGCGGCGGGGCGTCGCCCTTGTCGGCGAGCGCCGTCGCGACGGCACCGCCGGTGACGATGAGCAGCGTCAGTACGAATAGCTTGACCTTGAGCCCCATGACTTCGTGCCTAGCGACTTTTCGGGAGAGTGAATTTTGACCAAGGCGGATATGGCCCGTGATGCGGCGGCGGATCAAGCCCCGGCTGCATCGCAGGCGGCGACGAGCAAGACCGCCAACGAGATGTGGGGCGGCCGCTTCGCCGCCGGACCGGCCGCCGTGATGGCGAAAATCAACCAGTCCATCAGCTTCGACAAGCGGCTCTATGCCCAGGATATCCGTGCCTCCCAGGCCCATGCGGCCATGCTGGTCAAGCAGGGCATCATCGGGAGCGAGGATGGTGCAGCAATTAGCCGCGGCCTCGACCAGGTGCTGGCCGAGATCGAGGCCGGCAATTTCCGGTTCGACGAGGCGCTCGAAGACATCCACATGAATGTCGAGGCGCGGCTGGCGCAACTGATCGGGCCGGCCGCCGGCCGCCTGCATACGGCGCGCTCCCGCAATGACCAGGTCGCGACGGACTTTCGGCTCTGGGTGCGCGATGCGCTCGACCGGCACTCTGCCCAAGTCCAGGCTCTGCAGGCGGCACTGATCGCCCAAGCCGAGCGCCATGCCGCTACCGTGCTGCCGGGCTTCACCCATCTGCAGGTCGCCCAGCCGGTGACCTTCGGCCATCATCTCCTGGCCTATGTCGAGATGCTGGGCCGCGATCGCGGGCGGCTGGCTGACTGCCGCAAGCGCCTGAACGAGAATTCGCTGGGCTCGGCGGCGCTTGCCGGTACGTCCTTCCCGATCGACCGTCATGCGACCTCCGCGGCGCTCGGCTTCGACCGGCCGATGGCGAACTCGCTCGACGGCGTGTCGGACCGGGATTTCGCCATCGAGTTCATGGCAGCCGCCTCGATCCTGTCGATGCACCTGTCGCGCCTCGCTGAGGAACTGGTGATCTGGACGACCGACGCCTTCAAGTTCGTGTCGTTGAGCGACGCCTTCACCACCGGCAGCTCGATCATGCCGCAGAAGCGCAACCCGGATGCGGCCGAACTGGTCCGCGCCAAGTCGGGCCGGGTGATCGGCGCGCTGGTCGGGCTCCTGGTGATGATGAAGGGCCTGCCGCTCGCCTACGGCAAGGACATGCAGGAGGACAAGGAACCGACGTTCGAGGTCTCGGAGACGCTCGACCTGTGTCTCGCCGCGATGACCGGCATGATCGCCGATCTTAAGGTCAACGAAGCGGCGATGCGGGCCGGTACCGCGCGCGGCTTCATCACCGCCACCGATCTCGCCGACTGGCTGGTCCGGCGCCTGGGACTGCCGTTCCGCCAGGCCCACCACATCACGGGCTCGATCGTCAAACTGGCCGAGGACCGCGGCTGCGGGCTCGAGGATCTGTCGCTCGCCGACATGCAGGCGATCGAGGCCGGCATCACCGAGGAGGTGTTCTCGGTCCTGTCGGTCGATCGCGCGGTCGAAAGCCGGACCAGCTTCGGCGGCACGGCACCCAGTCAAGTGACCGCCCAGGTCAAGTCGGCGAAGGAGCGTTTTCTGTGAGCAGCCGTTTTCCCCGTTTCGCGGCCAGCGTGATGCTGGTGTTCTGCCTGGGTGGCCTGGTAGCGGCTTGCGGCAAGAAGGGGGCGCCGGCGGTGCCCAAGGGTGAGGCGAGCGTCTATCCGCGCGCCTATCCGCGCGACACGGCCGAGCCGACCCCGGCCGCGAATCCCACGGCATTCCCGTCGCTTGAGCCGGCCAATACCAATATCGACCCGACCCAGCCAAGAAGCACAAACTAACGCCATGTCCGAAGCTTTCACCTATCTGAACGGCTCGCTCCACGCTGAGGCGGTCGACCTGGCCGAAATCGCCGGGCAGGTCGGCACGCCGTTCTATTGCTATTCGACCGCGGCGATCGCGGCGCGCTTTCGCCGGTTCGAGGCGGCCGTGGCGCCGCTCGGCGGCCGGATCTGCTACGCGGTCAAGGCCAACTCCAACCAGGCTGTCCTGGCGACGCTGGCGCACCTGGGCGCAGGCGCGGACGTGGTGTCCGAGGGCGAGGCCCGCCGTGCCGTCGCGGCCGGCATCCCCCCGCAGCGCATCGTCTTTTCCGGCGTCGGCAAGACCGAGGCGGAACTCGTCTTCGCGCTCGAGGCGGGTATCGGCCAGGTCAATATCGAGAGCGAGCGCGATCTCGAGCTCTTGAGCCGACTGGCCGCCGCGCGCGGCAAGCGCATGCCGATCGCGATCCGCGTCAATCCGGACGTCGATGCCCTGACCCACGCCAAGATCGCCACCGGCAAGGCCGAGAACAAGTTCGGCATCGACATCGCGGCGGCGCCGCGGGTGTTTGCCCGGGCGGCCGAATTGCCCGGCGTCGACCCGGTGTCCGTGGCGCTCCATATCGGCTCGCAACTGACCGATTTCGCCCCCTATGAGCAGGCGTTCGGACGGGTCGCCGAGCTGGTCCGCACGCTGCGCGCCAGCGGCATTGCGATCCGGCATCTCGACCTGGGCGGCGGCATCGGCGTGCCCTATCACGGCGGACCCGCGCCCGACGTGGCGCTCTATGCCGAGATCGTGCGCCGGACCGTCGGCGATCTCGATTGCGAGTTGCTGTTCGAGCCGGGCCGCTATCTGGTCGCCGAGGCCGGCGTGCTGGTCGGTACTGTGATCGATGTGAAGCAGGGGGCGACCCGGCGCTTCGTCGTTGGCGATTTCGCCATGAACGATTTGATCCGCCCGACGCTTTATGAGGCCTATCACCCGATCCTGCCGGTCGCCGAGCCCGTGCCGGGTGCGACATCGGCAATCGTGGATGTAGTCGGCCCGATCTGCGAGACTGGTGACTTCCTGGCGCGCGATCGGACCTTGCCCCCGGTCGCGCCGGGTGATCTGCTGGCGGTGACCCACGCGGGTGCCTATGGAGCGGTCATGAGTTCGACCTACAACACGCGGCCCATGGTCCCGGAAGTCCTGGTGAACGGCGCCGAATGGGCGGTCGTCCGGCCGCGGCCGAGCTACGAGGTGCTGATCGGGCTCGACCGGCTGCCGGGCTGGCTGGCCCCGCCCAACGGTCCGCGCTGATGGCGACGGTCCCGGCATCGTCCTCTCCGGCCGCTCCGGCGGCGGTCGAACGGCGCCCGGACCGTGGCTTCATCCATCTGCTCGCTTGGCTCGCGCTGATCTGGGAACGGGCTTGGCCGGCGCTCTGGCCGGTCACGGCCGGCGTCCTGGGCTTCGCGGTGTTCGCGCTTTGGGACCTGCCGTCGCTGCTGCCGGGCTGGCTCCATCTCCTGGTGCTGCTGGGCTTCGCGGCCGGCATCGGCTGGGGGCTCACCGGCATGATCCGGGGGCTGCGCCTGCCGGCGCCCGGCGCCTCCAGCCGCCGACTGGAACGGGATAGCGGGCTCGCCCACCGGCCGCTCGCGACGCTCGGCGACCGGCCGGCGGCCGGCGATGCGGTGGCCTTGGCGGTCTGGGAAATCCACCAGGCCCGGGTCGCCCGCTCGATCCGGAGCCTCAGGCTCAGGCTGCCCCAGGCGGGGCTGCTGGCACGCGATCCGCGAGGATTGCGCGCCGCGCTGGCGCTGCTGCTGCTGATCGGTTGGATCGGCGCGGGGCCTGATGCAGGCGGGCGGCTCGGCCGGGCGTTCGTGCCGGTGTTCGACCGGGGGGCGGCGGCCGCGGTGACCGGCCTCGATCTCTGGATCACACCGCCGGACTATACCGGGTTGCCGCCGGTCTATTTCGGCACGGACGCGACCCATTCGACCGTCGCGCATGACAAGCCGGTGCCGGTGCCGGCGGGCTCGACCCTGCTGGTGCAGGTTCACGGCGGCCGGCGCGTGCCCGAGCTCACGATCGATCACACGGCGACGCCGTTCGCGCCGCTTGCGGGTGGCGACTACAGCGTCACGACGAAACTCGTCACCGGACAGCGGCTGACCGTCGCGCAATCGGGCACGGCGCTCGCCCGGCTTGATCTGACGATCGTGCCCGACCTGCCGCCCAACGCAGAATTCGCGGCACCGCCGGCGGCGACGCCCTCGGCGGCGCTCCGGCTCGACTACCGAGCGACCGACGATTACGGAGTCACCGGCCTGCGCCTGGAAATCCGCCGGGCCGAGGCCGGCGACGAGGCGCCGCTCGTCGTCGATCTGCCCGTCGGCGGCAACAATCGCAAGGAGCTGCACGGCACTCGGTACCAGGACCTGACGGCGCATCCCTGGGCCGGACTGCCCGCCGAGCTGCGGCTGATCGCGACCGACGCGACCGGCCAGACCGGCAGCTCGAAGCCGCTGCGCATCGTGCTGCCCGAACGGCAATTTCATCACCCCGTCGCCAAGGCGATCATCGAGCAGCGCAAGCTGCTGGTCACCCATCCCGACCAGGCCGACGTGGTGGCCGAGACCATGTCGGACCTGTCCGTGCAGCCGAGCTTCTTCCGCAACGATTTCGCCGTGTTCATGGGCCTGCGCGCCACGGTCCAGAGCCTGATGCGGCAGCCGGTCGGCGAGGATCTGGCCGCGGTCGAGCAGCTGATGTGGGACATCGCGCTCAAGATCGAGGACGGCAATGTGCCAGACGCGCAGAAATCGCTGCGCGAGGCGCAGCAGGCGCTGCAGGATGCGCTGGCCCGCGACGCGCCCGATGCCGAGATCCAGAAGCTGATGCAGGACCTGCGTCAGGCCATCCAGCGCTATCTCCAGGCCATGCTCGAGAACGCACAGCGGAATGGCGAGGCGCAGGACCAGCGGCCGGTCGATCCGTCCCATGTGCTCACCCCCCAGGACATCGACCGGATGCTGAAGCAGGCCGAGCAGATGGCCCGGTCGGGCGCCAAGGATGCCGCGCGTCAGGCGCTGGCGCAGTTGCAGGATATGCTGGAGTCGCTGAAGGCCGGCCGGGTCAGCCGCGGCCAGTCCGGCAGCGCCGGCGACCAGGCGATGCGCCAGATGCAGGATATGGCGCGCCAGCAGCAGCAGTTGCTCGATCGCTCCTACCGCCAGAACCAGCGTGACGCCTCGGGCCAGGCGGGCGCACCAGGCAAGGATGGCCAGCGTGGCCCCGGCCGGCAGCCGGGCGATTCGGGCGATCTTGCCGGCGCCCAGGAGGGGTTGCGTCGCCAGCTCGACCAGTTCCGCCAGCAGATGGGGCAGGGCGGCCAGGCCGGTCAATCGCTCGACCGGGCGGAAAAGGCGATGCGGGATGCGGTCGATGCCTTGACGCGAGGCCAGGGCCAGGATGCGGTCGGCCGTCAGGGCGAGGCGCTAGACCAGCTGCATGAGGCCGCCCGGGCACTCGCCGACCAGATGCGCGAGCAGGAGGACGGCGAGGACGGCCCGCCGCAGAATGCCGAGTCCGACCCGTTCGGCCGGGCGCCGTCGGGCCGTGGCGGCATCGACAGGGGCGACGTGCAGATCCCGGAGCAGTCCGAGATGCAGAAGAGCCGCGAGATCCTGGACGAGTTGCGTCGCCGCGCCGGCGAGCGCGCCCGCCCGACCGAGGAACGCGACTACATCGACCGGCTGCTGCAGCGGTTCTAGCGCATCCCGGCTGCTGCAGCGGTTCTAGCGCATCCCAGCTTTAATGCGTGCTGTCGGCGAAGACGACCACGGCGGACGAGGCGTCGGTCGGCGGGTTGGCGATCGACGTCTGGAACGGCGCGGTCTCTCCGGCCAGAAGCTCGTCGCGGCCGATGGTGAAGTCCCAGGTCTTCAGGGTTTGGTTCTGGCCGTTGCGCAGGGACACGCGCAGGGCCGGCACCTTGCGTACGCCGCCTGAAATGTTCGCGACCTCGCCCGCGACGACCAGGGTCGGTGTGCTGTCCGCCTTGGAGAAGGCGGGTGTCAGGTTGCGGACCTCCAGCCCGAAGCTCGGCGCGTCCACCTGGATGCCGGCGAGCGTATAGAGCCTCTCCAGCGGCGGCCAGGCCGTGACCAGCGGTACGCGGCCGAACCACAGCCCGACGAGCAGCAGAAGCACGACCAGCACCAAGGCGGCCCAGCCGATCATGAACTTGCTGATCTGGAACTTCGGCGCGATCAGTGCCGGGAGGTGGCGGTTGCCGCCGATCGGCTCCGGCCCGGCCATGAAGCTGGGGATGGGATCGGCCGGTCGAGCCGGTTCTGCCGGCTCCCCCCGCTTGTCCGGCACCGGCCGGTCCGTAAGGGACGACGACACGGTCGGCATGACCGGCGGCGCCTCGACCACGGGCGGGCGGGTCACCCGCGGAATAGCCTGATCGTCGGGGAGATCCTGATGCCAGGTCTTGTGACAGCGCGCGCAACGCACGGTCCGACCGCTGGCGCCGATGGCCGCCGGATCGACGATGTAACGGGTGGCGCAGGCCGGACAGGTGAGGATCATGCGGTCGCTGAATGAATCGTGGCTATGGTCACTGTGACGGCCGGAAGGCGGACGCGACGGCGGGGCGCTAAGGCGAGGGCGATTGTCCACTCGACACCAGTCCGCGTCCAGCGCAAAACGCCGCGTCCGCCGCCGCCACGCCATAGGCACGGTTGCGGGCGGCGACGGGGACGGCTACATCCTCGGGACGGGCGCGCCCCTCTCTGCGGCGCCGCCGCGTGCTGCCCTTGGAGATCCATCGCCCTTGGTCCGTTTCGAGAATGTCGGCATGCGCTATGGTGCGGGCCCCGAAGTGCTCCACGACATCGAGCTCGACCTGGAGCCGGGCGGATTCTTCTTCCTGACCGGGCCGAGCGGCGCGGGAAAATCGACCCTGCTCAAGCTCATGTACCTGGCGGAACGGCCGACTCGCGGCCGCATCACGCTGTTCGATCGCGATGTCGCGGCCCTGTCGCGGGCGCAACTCCCGGCGCTGAGGCGGCGGATCGGGGTCGTGTTCCAGGATTTCCGGCTGATCGAGCACCTGTCGGCGCTCGACAATGTCGCCCTGCCGTTGCGCGTCGCGGGGGAGGGCGAGGGCCGCGTGCAGGACTATGTCGTCGATCTCCTGAACTGGGTCGGCCTCGCCGACTATGTCCATGCGCTGCCGCGGGAACTCTCGGGCGGCGAACAGCAGCGGCTGGCGATCGCCCGGGCGGTCATCAGCCAGCCGAGCCTGCTGATCGCGGACGAGCCGACCGGCAATGTCGACGACGCGATCGCGCTGCGCCTGCTCTACCTGTTCGAGGAGCTCAATCGTCGCGGCACGACCGTGGTGATCGCGACCCATAACCAGGCTTTGATCAACCGATTCGGCCATCCGGTGCTCTACATCGACGACGGCCGGCTCGAGC
The DNA here is from genome assembly GCA_035310205.1 of Aliidongia sp. Taxonomy (GTDB): domain Bacteria; phylum Pseudomonadota; class Alphaproteobacteria; order ATCC43930; family CGMCC-115725; genus Aliidongia. The sequence continues at coordinate 44,212 of DATGEK010000001.1, read as the reverse complement.
GACGCCCTGGCGGCCGGGAGAGTGCCTGATGGCGCGGGCGCACGATCTGCCGCTCGATCGGGATGGGTCGGTCCGGTTCCTACCCTGGCTGATCGCCTTGATGGTCTATCTGGCGGCGCTGGCCATCGGTGGCGGTGCCGCCTTGCATGACGCCGTCCGGACCTGGGATGCTGGCCTCAGCGGCACGCTGACGGTCGAACTGCCGCGCGGCGCCAATGGCGCCGCCGTGCCGCAGGAGCGGGTCGATGCCGCCCTGAAGCAGTTGGGCGAGATCCCGGGCATTGCGCAGGCGGCGCAGCTCGACGGGCCCGCGGAAACCCGCCTGCTGGCACCCTGGCTCGGACAGGACGTCGACGTTTCGGCCTTGCCGCTGCCGGTGCTGATCGACGTGCAGCTGAAGCCGGGCTTGGCGCTCGATCCGGACACGCTGGCCCAGCGCCTGCGCATCGTGGCACCGGGCACGACGGTCGAGAGCCATGGTTCCTGGCTCGACCGATTGTTCCGCATCGCCCGCCTGGTCGAGTTCGGCGCCGCGTCGGTCGTGGTGCTGATCGGGCTGGTCGCGGTGGTCTCGGTCATCTTCGCCACGCGCACCGGCCTCGCGATCCATGCGCCGGTGGTGGAACTGGTCCATCTGATCGGCGCCAGCGACGCCTATGTCGCGCGGCAGTTCCAATGGCACGCCTTCCGGCTGGCACTGGGCGGCGGCGGCATCGGGCTGGTCATGGCGCTGGTCAGTTTCGGCGCGCTCAAATGGACCGCCGAAGAAGGGTTGCTGCCGGGTGAGACGGCACTATTGCCCGCGTTCCACCTGCCGCTCGCCGGCTGGGTGGCGGTCCTGGCGCTGCCGCTGATCATGGCGCTCGTCGGGCTGGTCACGGCGCGCCGAACGGTTCTGCGCACGCTCGGGCGGATGCCGTGATCCCATTCCTCCGGCGCCTGGTGCGCGCCTTCGGCCGGGCGTTCGGCATCGTTCTGTTCCTGGCGCTCGTCTGGAGCGCCGGGCTCGTCTGGTTCGCCGCAGGCATCGATGCGCCGGTGGAGGATCCGGTCCGCCCGACGGACGCGATCGTGGTGCTGACCGGCGGCAGCCAGCGCATCGATGTCGGCTTTCGCCTGCTGGTCGACGGCCAGGCGAAGAAGCTGTTCGTCTCCGGCGTCCATGAAGGGGTCGACATGTCCGAGGTGCTGAAGACGTCGCCGCAGACCCCGCATTGGGTCGAATGCTGCGTCGTCCTCGGCCATTCCGCGGACAATACGGTCGGCAACGCGCTCGAGACCGCCGCCTGGCTAGAGGCGGAGCATTTCCACACGATCCGCCTGGTGACGGCCAGCTATCACATGCGCCGCAGCCTGCTCGAGTTCGCCCGGGTCCTGCCGCCGGATGTCACGGTCATCGCGCACCCGGTGTTCCCCGAGGCGGTGCGGCCGGGCCGCTTCTGGCTCACGCGTGCGGGCGCGGGTGTGATCGTCATCGAATATGTTAAATATCTGGGGGCGCTCGTGCGGCCCCTGTTCATTCCCAATCCGGTGGTTTCTGCCTCGCCATGACCGCGCTCCGCGCCCTGATTTACAACATCGGCTTCTTCTGCGGCTCCGCGCTGCTGATGACGCTGGCCCTGCCGTTGCTGGCTCTGCCCCGGCGCTTGACCAATCACCTCGCCCATCTCTGGACCTGGTCGATGTTCACCTGGCTGAAGCTTGCGGTCGGCCTCGGCTATGAGGTGCGGGGCCGCGAGAACCTGCCGCCCGGTCCGGCGATCCTGGCGATGAAGCACCAGTCGGCCTGGGACACGCTCGCGATCTTCGTGCTGTTCGACGATCCGGCGGTGGTGCTGAAGCGCGAGCTTTGGCGGATCCCGCTGTTCGGCTGGTTCCTGCGCAAGCACGGCACGATCGCCATCGACCGGCACGGCAAGGCGGCGGCATTGAAGAAGCTGCTGGCCGACGCCGAGCTGGCCAAGGCCGCCGGCCGGCCGATCGCGATCTTCCCCGAAGGCACCCGCGGCCCGGTCGGCGGCAAGCTGCCCTACCAGCCCGGCGTTGCCGCGCTCTATAACCAGCTGAACGTGCCGATGGTGCCGATCGCATTGAATTCCGGCCTTTATTGGGGGCGGCGCGCCTTCCTGAAGCGGCCGGGCACGGTGCTGGTCCAGATCCTGCCGCCGATCCCGGCCGGCCTCGATCGGCGCACGGTCATGGCCCGGCTGGAGCATGACATCGAGACGACGACCGACGCGCTGCTGGCCGAGGGCGGTTGGGAAAAGCCTGTGGAAAACTCTGTGGATCGGTTGGCGCCAAGTCGCTGAACGGCTTGCGTCCGCTATGGAATTGGCCTGACCGGTTTACCATGTCGATTCTAATGGGCCCGAGGAGCGATGCCGGAAGGGCCGCTTGGCCGGGCGGAGCCGGGCATGGTGCCGGCAAAGGAAGAATTGGCGAAAGCGCTTGGTATCGGTAGGTTTTTTGAAAGACTGCTGACTTGGCGGACTCTTGCCGTCCGCCGTTGAGGAGTTGATCCTATGACCTCTCTCGCCGCCATTTCCCAGCAGATCTGGGACATGAAGTACCGGTTCAAGACGGCGGAAGGCGAGCCTGTGGATAAAACCATGGAGGACACGTGGCGCCGCGTTGCTCGTGCCCTTGCGGTTGTGGAAAAGGAACCGGCGCGATGGGAAGAAGCCTTCTATCACGCGCTTGAAGACTTTCAGTTCCTGCCCGCCGGCCGGATCGTTGCCGGTGCCGGTACCGAGCGGACTGTGACTTTGTTCAATTGCTTCGTCATGGGCACGATCCCCGACGACATGGGCGGGATCTTCGACCAGCTGCGCGAGGCCGCGCTGACGATGCAGCAGGGCGGCGGCATTGGCTATGATTTCTCGACCATCCGCCCGAAGGGCGCGCCGGTGCGCGGGGTCGGCGCCGATGCCTCGGGTCCGCTGTCGTTCATGGACGTGTGGGACGCCATGTGCCGGACCATCATGAGCGCCGGCTACCGCCGCGGCGCCATGATGGCGACCTTGCGCTGCGACCATCCCGATATCGAAGCCTTCATCGACGCCAAGCGCGAGCCGGGCCGGCTCAGGATGTTCAACCTGTCGGTCCTGGTGACGGACGCCTTCATGACGGCGGTGAAGGCGGGCGCCACATGGCCTCTCGTGTTCGGCGGCACGATCTACAAGACGGTCCAGGCGCGCGAGCTCTGGGACCGGATCATGCAGGCGACCTACGACTATGCCGAGCCGGGGGTGATCTTCATCGACCGCATCAACCGGCGGAACAATCTTTCCTATTGCGAGACGATCTCGGCGACCAACCCGTGCGGCGAGCAGCCGCTGCCGCCCTATGGCGCCTGCCTCCTGGGCTCGATCAACCTCGCCGCCCTGGTGACGAGGCCGTTCGAGCCCGATGCCACGCTCGATCTCGACCGGTTGGCCCGGCTGGTGCCGCTGGCCGTGCGCATGATGGATAATGTGGTCGATGTCTCGCGCTTTCCCTTGCCGCAGCAGGCGGCGGAGGCCCAGGCGAAACGCCGGATCGGGCTTGGCGTCACCGGTCTCGCCGACGCGCTGATCATGTGCGGCACCCGCTACGGCTCCCCGGCGGCGGTGGCGCTCACCGAGCGATGGATGGCGGCGATCCGGCGCGCTGCCTATGGCGCCTCGGTCGAGCTTGCCCAGGAGAAGGGCGCCTTTCCGCTGTTCGACCGGAACGCTTATCTGGCGGGCGAATCGATCGGCGAACTCGACGCCGATATCCGGGATGGCATCGCCAAGCACGGCATCCGCAACGCGCTGCTGACCTCGATCGCGCCGACCGGCACGATTTCGATCATGGCCGACAATGTCTCATCGGGCCTGGAGCCGGTGTTCAGCTTCAGCTACACGCGCACGGTGCTGATGCGGGACGGCACGCGCCGGGACGAGGAGGTGAGCGATCATGCCTACCGCCTGTTCCGATCGCTGAAGGGCGCGGACGCGCCGCTGCCGGACTATTTCGTCGATACCCAGGGCCTGACGCCGGACGATCACGTCGTCATGCAGGCGGCGGTGCAGAAATACATCGACAGCTCGATCTCCAAGACGATCAACGTGCCGGCCGACATTCCGTTCGCGCGGTTCAAGGACGTCTATCTCAAGGCCTATGAGCTCGGCTGCAAGGGCTGCACGACCTACCGGCCGAACGAGGTGACGGGCTCGGTCCTGTCGGTGCGCGAGCAGGGCGAGCCGGCTGCGGCCCCGATCGAGGCGGTCCGGCCGGCCGAGGGTGCCGCCGAACTGGCGGCGCGGCGCGCGGAAGGCGGCGACGTGATCCAGCTGATGCAGCCGCTGTCGCGGCCCGATGCGCTGCAGGGGCGAACCTACAAGCTGCGCTGGCCGGAAAGCGACCACGCGATCTACATCACCATCAACGACGTGATGCAGGACGGTCGCCGGCGGCCGTTCGAAATGTTCATCAATTCCAAGAACATGGACCACTACGCCTGGACGGTCGGCCTGACGCGCATGATCTCGGCCGTGTTCCGGCGCGGCGGCGACGTGAGCTTCGTGGTCGAGGAGCTGAAGGCGGTGTTCGATCCGCGCGGCGGCGCCTGGATGGAGGGCCATTACGTGCCGTCGCTGCTCGCCGCGATCGGCGACGTCATCGCCCGGCACTTGGTCGAGATCGGCTTCATCGCCGGCGAGGTCGACGAGGCGCCGGAGCCGCGGCGCCAGGTCGCGATCCCGGGCGAGGGTGCCGCGCCGCGGCTCGCCCAATGCCCGAAATGCGGCGTCGCCGCCCTGGTCCGCCAGGAGGGCTGCGCCCAATGCACCAACTGCGGCTATTCCAAGTGTGGTTAATCCGGGATTTGTGTCGGCTTTTTTGTCCCGTGTCCGTTATCTGGAAACGGGAAATGCCACCTTACAATCCTGATGGCTGCGAAGCAGATGTAGGCGCGTCGATCGCGTTCCGATATGCCCTGGCGTTCTCCTGCGACCAAAGATGAACCTGACTCACGGCCGGACCGCCCGCGAGCGGGCAAAAGGGATGCACTCAAGGCGCGATGTGCCGCCTTGTGTTGCTCACTCCACGCGCATTGGCGACCTACGTCTTGAGTTCGTTCTTGCAGCCGCCTTTCACGCAAGCCTGATCCATTTTGGCGCTGAGCTGCGTTAAGACTTCGGCACCGTCATGCTTTGCGCCCCAATCGCGCAGCTTCTGGCTCCAGATAGTGATCTTTTCCTCGGTACGTTCGGCGTAGCCGCTGTTGTTCCGGCCGAGGGTTTCGATAACCATGCCGGCCGATTCCGCCACCGCTACCTTGTCGTCGGGCGCCATACGTATGACGCCGTTCGAATACGAGATCGCCCACTGGATGCGTGTCGCCGGCCCCTGTGCCGCCTCCGCAGCCTTCTTGAGCCAGCCGATCGCCGCTTTGTTGTCCTTGCCGGCCTCGGCCAGGTGGGCAAGATCGAGCATATAGTAATAGGGCGCAACGGCGTGGGGCAGCTCCGCCTCCCACAGCTGTTCGGCACCCTCCTTGTCGCCGGCGTCGGCCAGCAGTTCTCCCGCGTCAGGCATCACCGCCTGGCGCATCGAAGGATCCATCGCCGCCTTGTCGGCCATGGCCACGCGTTCGCGCACTTTGGCCATCACACCGGGCGCGACTTTCCCCCCGTTGGCCGCCTTGGAGAGCGCGACCTCTGCGCTGGCGGTCAAGAGGCGATCGTCGAGCGGCACGCTGTCGTCGGCCGCAAGCCTGTCCAGGGCGCGAACCAGTTTTTTCGAAAGCGCCTGCTTCTCGGTGGGATCAGGAAGCCCCAGGATTAGCGAAGCGACGCCATCACTCAATTCCTGCCGGTTGGCCTTCACCTCGTCATAGTTGGCGAGGATTGCCGGCAAAATCGCACGAAACTCGGCCTGATCTTCGGGAGTGAGCTTGGCGACATCGGCATTGTTGTTCGCCATCAGCAGGCTGGTGAGCTTGAAATGCCGCTTCACCGCAGCATCGGGAGCGGCATCGGCAAGTTGGGCAACGAAGGCAGCAGCCTTCTTGAGATCGCCGAAATGCTTGGGATCGTCGGTCCAGTCGAAACTGGCAAGCAGGTGCCAGTCATCTGTCGAGAGACTTGCCGGGCTTTCGGCACGCTTCAGCAACTCCTCGGTAGAGATGGTGCGTCTCGCCGCGACCTTGAGCACGTCCGTGAGCGCAGACGTCGTCGCACCACCGTCCAGGCGTGTCACTTCCGTTCGGTCGGGCAGGAGGACGATGACCGTCGGATAGCCCCGAATGCCAAACTTCTGGCCCCAAATCTGGGCATCCTTGGCGTCACCATCGAGGTGGACAGGAATGAAATTCCTGGTCTCGGCGATGAAGCTCGGGTCCTTGAACAGGGTCTGTTTCATCAGGTTGCAGGGCGGACACCACTTAGCTCCCCAATAGAGCAGGACCGGCTTATTCACCTCCTTGGCTTCACCGAAGGCGTCCTCAACATCGCCCTCGCGCCAAGCGATCTGCTGCGCGGTTACTGCCGCCCCATCGCCCTGGTTCTCCGCCCGTGCGTGGGAAGCCGGCATCGCGAGCGCGATACCCAGCATCGTTAGGCCGACCAAACGTCGCATGAACCTGCCCCTCAGCGTAGACCCGCCGTTACCGGAAAATTTTGCAACGAGCGGCTCAAAAAACAAAACACTCTCGACTGGAATGTTGATGCGGGCTGGCACAATCGATTGCGCGAGCATGCGTGCGGGGGCAGCCCACTCGGGACAAAGAGCTGGCACGAGACGCGGCAGGCACGAATATCTGCTTCCTCGTACCGGTCGCTACGAAGCAGCCGGTCCTCTGTCGGGCCGAACCATCCCTTCCGCTCCGCGCCCAATCACGCTGCCGACGGGATCGTTGCCGTAATCGAGTGCCTGTCGCCCGCCTGACGCTTCATCGCGGACCCGGTCGATTTGGAGAATCCGCGCGGGGCGGCCCGGGCCAGATCAAGGATGTTGCCGCTTCGCTCTCTGTCCAGGACGAAGAACCGGCCGGTCGGCTGATCGAAGCCGACATCGCGGATGCCGATGCCGGCCATGGCGGCAAAAGCCAAACGCCCTTGCTCGACCACTTGGTCGCACATCCGTTCGATGATGTCGGCGGCGGCGCCGGCAACCGGACCGACATCACCACGACGGAATAGGACGGGCGACGGCACTGGGGTTCGCAGAACAGCTGGGAGATTGGCACTGTAATAGACGCGGATCCGCCTGAACGGAATGCCGAGGCGCGCCGCCACTAGGCCCGCGAAATAGGCGGAAAACCATCCGCGCCCGTAATCTCTCATGCCGAGCACGATCGTCACGGTTCCGCCGGCGTTGAAGCGGATGGCCCATTTCCGGTCGGTCGGCAGCGCCGGGTTCGCGGTGACAGTCTCGATATCGAGCATCTCGACACTCGCAAGGCGCTGGTTGGCGGTGATGATGTCCATGGTGAAGCGCTCCTCGATGAAATCGGCCTAGCCCTCGTCACCTGCGAAATTGCCAGGGAGCGCCAATCACCGAACTCCGCTTCTTGCGCCGGAATCAAACTCACCGTCTTTCCGAATTTGAGTTCCGCTTGCCGGTTCTATCGGCTCGAGCCGATGCCTTGGCTGGTCCAGGCGTAATAGCCGACCACGAGGATGAAAATCCCCACCGCGAATGCCGGGTGAATGAACCAGCCCAGCGCCGCCGCCGCGATATAGTGTTAAGCAGCGCGATGTAATGGCCCTTCGGCGCTATCGAGTTTAAACACTTGCGGCGCCGATTTACACCGAGAGCCAACGCCGATTTATGGGGGCCGTCCGGATGCATGACTCGACGAACATGCCCGTTCCGCGAGCGTGTTCATGACGTAATCGGCCCGTTCCATCACCTTGGCCTTCGGCAGGACAAAGACCTCGAAGCCGAGCGACGGGTAGACTTCGAGAAGCCGTGTGTACTCGGCAAGGGCGGCGTCGAGGTCGTGACGCCGTTCGGGGTCCGTCACATAGATCTCTGGCCAAGGCGGCGTCAGAAACACGCGCCAATGGTAGCGGTGAGTTCGACCAAGCGCCCCCAGCACCGGCTCGCCTGTCAGGTGCTGAAGGGCGGACGCGGCGTCGATCAGACCTCGGTCGAAGAAGATCCAGCCGTCAAACGCGTTGGCGGAGTCCCGGTCGGCGAGAGCCATCGTGATAGCCCGACGCGCAAAGGCAACCATATCCACCCAAGGGAGCGCAAAGCCCCGGTCAGCCATCTCGTCTTTCACGATTCGTCGGCCGGGTTCCTCCACGACGGCATGCCCGTGTCGGCGAAGCTCGGCAAGCAGCGTGGACTTGCCCCCGCCCGAGCATCCCGAGATCACGACGAAACGATCCAACTCAAAACTCCCAAAACGTCATCGAGTCAGCGCGGTGCGCGGCTCGTTTTGTTCGTGTCGTCGGGCGGGGAGGGATGCAGGACGACCAAGCGCACATCGCCTTCCCAAGATTCCCCTTCGCCAAACCGAGCGAAGTAAATGTTTCCATGAGAGTCGCGCATGTTGCTGCCGGTGTAGATCGCCGTCTCCAGTTCGCCGACCGAAGTTACATCGCCCGTTGCGATCTCATAGGAATACAAGCGCGAACCGCGCGAGGGGGTGCTGCGGGGGATCCCATATATCCTCTTCTCGTCACCGGACAGGGCGATCCCGTACAGGTAATCCACGCGCACCCCGGCCTCGTAGTCTTGCTTCGGCAGGAAATGGCCCAGGTGCGTGAAGATTTCGGACTCGACGTCCAATTTGTAGAGTTCCCCGTTGACCGTCGAGACATAGATGGTCTCGCCATCGCGGGTCCACGTCTGCCCGTCCCAGAAGCCGCCGGTGGCCGCATAGGGCGTACGGGTCATCGCGTTCGTCTTGAGATCGAATGCCCAGATATCGTGGGTTTCGTTCCGCTGCGCCGGATCCTCCGTCCCGCGATAAGTGTAGATCTTGCCCTTCTTGGTGACGACGATTTCGCGGCTCAACGGGTTGCCCAGTTTCCAAGGAATGCCGGGAACGACCTGGCGGACCTTGTCCTGCCCATAGTCGAACAGGATGATGTCGCTGGAGGGATGGGCTAACCCCGCCAAGAGATGGTTCCACGGCATGAAGGCCAGCGCGACGAGCCCTTCATGCGCTATGACCACGCCGCCGGGCAGGGACCGGCTGACATCTTCCAGTTTCTCTCTGGCAGGGTCGTAGGCATAGAGATGGGCGCCGCGGTACTGCGGCAGCGCGTCGATCGATCCCTTGAAATCATGGAAGCCCTGCGAGCCCATGTACATCTTGCCGTCGATCTCCAGCATGTGCGTGTGGCCTTTGGGGATCTCCTCACCGGGCTCGAGATTCCCGGCCGCCTGAGATGCGTCGATGAAGCTGCCCAGGAAGCGACGCTCGCCGGAGGCGGGGTCGTAACGGAACACGGCGAAATCTTCCCGCCCGTCGGAGCGTCTGCTGGTGGCGCCGACATAGACCCTTTCCCGGCCATCCATGCCCATCGCGTTCCAGCATTGCTTGAGGGCAAGGCCGGTGGGAGCGATGTCGTCGAAGGCGATGGATCGGACGACGACCGCCGTGCCGGATGTGCTGATCGGATCCCCACGCGCCGGATTGCCGCCGCCGCTGCACGCCATGGCGGCCACGGCGATCACGATCGGTATTGTCGTTGCCTTCATGTCCGGCTTCCTGGCGTTTCATCATGAATTGGCGCGGGGGCCTGACGCCGATTGGCGCCGGGATCCCGCGCAGACCCACACACCGGAGATCTCAATGCTGTCCGGTTGGCGCTCCTGCTCCAGGTGAGAGGACGGGATCAGCTCTCAAGATCGGCTGGTCATAAGTGATGACCGCCCCCGCGGGTCCGCAAAGCTGTCCTGACCAGGCCAGCGTCGAAGGCGCGCCCCCGGCCGAGACGACGACGGTGACCGGAGACAGACAGTTATGCCCGTCGAAAGCATCGCCCGACACCCAATGCAGCGCCGCCGTGGCCTCGGCCCCCGCAGCGAGACCGACCGGAAGTACGACGGGGCCGGGATGCATCCCCGCTGGCGCCTTCCGCTGGATGTCCAAGCTGTGTCCGGCCGCATCCTGAAAAGTGAGGGCAGGAAGACCAGGCGCCTTGCAGGCGATTGGACCGACGTTTCGGATAACGAGCAGAACACCCGACTGCGACATGCCGTTGAATGCCCCGCCCTCGTGATCGAGCCCGACCGAAAGCTGGCCCTTGCACTCCGGCAAGGCCGCCACGACAGCCGCCGGTGGGGACTGGGGCACCGAGGTCAGCATTGCAGCGATTACGAGGGCGATACTCATGAAAAGAAATCCCAGGACTGCGGAGTGGAAGGCAAGGGCCGCTGTTGGTTCCAGCCGCTCACTTTAGACTTGGCATCCCCCCGCATCCAGCCGACGTTCACACCGTTTCCGCCGACGTCTTTGGGTTTCGTCGCCGACCATGCACGCCAAGCTCTTCTAGGCGACGCCAAAACGGCGGCGTAGAGGGCCGCTTTACCTGAAACAGTTGACAACAAACATCAGACCGTTCGGCCTAGCCCGTGTTGCGCCGCTCGGATCATCGTCACGCAGGTGTGTGGGCGAAAGCCGAAGTAATTTGGACTGAGCAGCTGCCGCGCTTGTACGTGACAAGGCGCGGTTCGAAAATCAGCACGTCGAAGTGGCGGGGGCATGCCGCCGCGGCCATGAGTTCGATGACTGGGCGCGGCCAGACGGTGCCCGCATCAAGCCCTTCGCGTCTGAACCTGCCCATCTCGCGCGCGCCAATTTTTGATCCAGTGATCCCGGCGTGTCGCCGGTTATAGGAGCGACACGAAGAGCAATAACAAACGCGGGGGACGATATGGCAGGGGCGGACGATATCCTACTGCCGGGCGCTTCCGCTGGCTTACCGCGTCCGTGGCGCGACTGGCCGCATCGCATGGCCTCGGTGCGTCACCGATCCTGCCTGCTGCTGAGTGTGCTCGCCTTCCTGTCGGGCTGCTCCGCCCTTGGGCCAGGCGGGGCCGAAAGACCAGTCTTCACTCAGCTCGGGGTCGCCTCGTGGTACGGTCGCCATCACCATGGGCACAGGACCGCGAGCGGCGAGCGCTTCGACATGCATGCGCTGACGGCGGCCCACCGAACGCTCGCCTTCGACACTGTGGTGAGGGTCACCCGGCTCGACACCGGCAAGGTCGTGACTGTTCGGATCAACGATCGCGGGCCCTATGAACGAGACCGTGTGATCGACCTGTCGGCCGCCGCCGCCCGCGCGCTCGGCATCGTCGAGGACGGCGAGGCCGAGGTCCGGATCGAGGAATTCCGTTCCGATCAGCCGGAAGGCGGGAGGTCGACGGTGGCTACCCGGTGAGGCCCGCGGGCATGGCCGAGGTAACGCTACGCCAGAGACCTCGCGGAGCATGCGGCCGATGGGGCGGTACGACGCCCCGGCGCCGGGGCTCTGTTGGCGATTGGGCCGTTCAGGAAGGACGGTGCCGTCCCAGCATCAGCAATCCGCGGCCGGTGACGACAGAGTGCAACATCAAAAAAGGCGAAGCGCAGCGGTGGCCGAGGCTCATCTGGGCGGCGATCAAATTGAGCGGCTCGCGTCGCGAAATTGCCATGGTGTCGTATGCCTTTGTGAGGATCGCTCCGCAGCCGAGATCTCAGAATTTGCCAACTTGCTCAGCTGCCTGGCGACTTTTGGCGAGTGTTTTCTGCGCCAAGAGTGTGGAAGAGCCGCTTCGTGACCCCTCCTGTGCTTTTGAGATCAAGCACTCAAGCACTTGCCGACGCCGATCGGCGTCGAGACCCTGCACCAAACCGCGCCGAAGCGCAGAGGATCGCCGTCGTCGCGCCAGTCGCATGCTAATACCAAGCGAGCGCGCGAACGAGTTGGGAGGGCCGGATGCGGAAGCAGTTCTGCGCAATCGCAGCGGTGCTGGGAGTGACGTGCGGCGCCTCGTTGTACGCCCAGTCCCCTGCCTTCGCGGTCGACTTCACGTGGCGGGGAACGACGTCGTGCTTTGACCCGAAATCACCACCGTTTTCGCTCACCGGGGTTCCCAACGGGACGAAGGCGCTCAAATTCTCCATGAAGGATTTGGACGCTCCGACTTATCCGCACGGCGGAGGATCGATCCCCTATGCCGGGCAAAATCAGATCGCTCGGGGCGCCTTCTCGTACCAGGGGCCCTGTCCACCGGAGGGTCAGCATAGCTATCAGTGGATCGTGGAAGCCCGGGACGAAAGCGGAAGAACGCTCGCGACAGCCACCGTCACGAAGAAATTCCCGGAGCGCTGAAGCTGACGCTCGATGCCGCATTTATGTTACCGCGCGACCCGCGTCACGGGTCCGGCTCCGCACCACATCGGGAGCCCACGCCGACTTGCAGGTGGCTCGCCCGTCGCGATTTACACCATCATCGCGACAACGTAGGCATGGTCGGCCATCAGCGAGCGAAGCAATCCGTAACGCAGGGCGGAGAGCCTCGTGGCGACGTGGTATCTCGCAGACCTCGCTTTGGAGGAAGCGCCTGCATATCTATTGCAGGAGCGCCCCAAGCGAGTGGACCTGCTCTGAAAAATAGTGGGTCCGCGACTCTCGTTGTCTCGCCAGCCCCCGGGTGTGATGCCCCGGCGCGCATGGGCGTTTGGGAAGCGCGAACCACCGAACTCCCGGCTCCCCCGATGGGCGCTGCGAGGTCACGGAGGAGATCATGCCCGTCTATGACGACCGGTATCGTGAGCGGAACAGCGCGCTCGAGAAGGTGGACAAGGTCATCGGGTTGATCGCGACCGAGGACCGCTGGTGCAAGTTTTTCGCCCTGTCCAGCGACGGGCGACGATGCCTTTGGGGCGCGCTGTGGGCCGAAGATGCGGCGTCGGCACTCGAAGCACCCATTCTCCAGGCCATCACGCAGGTGACCGGATGCAGCTACGAAAGCGTCGACGCGTTCAACGATCATCCCGCCACGACACATGCGACGGTTCTCGCTGTCTTGCATCGGACGCGCCAAAATCTGCGGATGGCAATGTCGCCTTCGGCTCTACGATATCGCTGGTCGCCTGCGTCTTCCGCCTGGCATGCTCCTCTTCAGGTCGGCCTCGCGTGAAGCTGCCTCGCTTCGGTGATGGGCAAGTGGGGCGGCGTGTGGCGGACTGTGAAGCGCGACGTCGCGCCCCTCCTGCGCTTGCGAGATCAAACGCTTCCGACGCCGATTGGCGCCAGGCCCCGCGCGCGGATTTACATTTCGCTCTGCCTTGGACCTCGACTCAGCCTCGTTCGATAGCCGCCACCAAGACCTCAGCGGCCCGTTCGCACTGCTCCCTGTCGACGTTCAGATGGGTCGCGACACGAATTGTGCGCGCGGCGAATGCGGCAACCAGGACGCCGTGCTCCTTGGCGCGCTCCACCACCGTCGACGCGTCGGGGGCGCCGTCTTCCAATCGGAAGACCACGATATTGGTCTGCACGGTCTGTAAATCGAGCTGCACGCCACCGACGCCAACAAGCCGTTCCGCCAAGACCCGTGCGTTGGCGTGGTCCTCCGGCAGCCGACTGAGATTGTGATCGAGAGCATGGAGACCGGCCGCGGCCAGGATACCTGCCTGGCGCATGGCGCCGCCGAACATGCGCCTCACGCGTACCGCTCGCTTGATATCGGCGCTTCCTCCCGCAATCAGGCTACCCGCGGGACAGCCGAGACCTTTGGATAGCGCGACGGACACGAGATCGAAGGGGGCCGCGAGTTCCGCAAGGGAGCGGCCGGTTGCCGCCGCGGCGTTGAACAGCCGAGCGCCGTCGAGGTAACTGCTGACGCCGAGTTGCCGAGCGGCGGCACAGATCGCGATCGCGTCGGCCTGCGGGAAAACGACGCCGCCGCCGCGATTATGCGTGTTCTCGACGGTCACCAATGTCGTCGGCGGAAAAATGCTGTGGCCCGGCGCCTTGTAGGCCGCTTGGAATTGGTCGGCGGTGAAGAGGCCGCCGCGGCCGACGACAGTGAACTGCACGCCGGAATTTGCGGCTGCCGCCCCGGATTCGTGCCAAACGACGTGGGCCTCGTCACCGACGATCACGTCGTCGCCGGGCCGCGTCAGCAGCTTGAGGCCGGTTTGGTTCGCCATGGTGCCGCTCGGCATGAATAGGGCGGCCTCCTTGCCGAGCATCTCGGCGATCCGCTCCTGAAGGCGGTTGATCGAGGGGTCCTCGCCATACTGATCGTCACCGACCGGCGCCTCCGCCATCGCCTGCCTCATGCCAGGTGAGGGCAGAGTTACGGTATCCGAACGGAGGTCGATGCGGTTCGTCGGAGAGGTTTCGCTCACGCTCGTCTCCTGCCTATGACTCCCTGCAACGAAACGCACGGTTCGGCTCTTCGATCAACATCGTTCGCGGCCCCGTATGCCCCGGGGAATCCCGATCCGACATCGGCGCCGTCGCTCGGGCGCGGGCACGGCCAATGAACGCTTTTGCCTCTGCCGTTTCGGCTCAAATGCCAAGTGGCTCAATCGACCGGGGTGCCATGCCCTCGCCGACGGTCTGGTAAAATCGCGCTTGGTCCCAACGCGGCGGATTTCCGCCGGTCATGAACCACAAAGGGACAGTTGTCGATGATTGTCGCGCCGTCGCGCGAAAGCTCGATAATCCGATCTGCCAGCGCGCGACCGGCCGTTTGACCCAAGCTGTACCCATGGTGTCGGGATGTCAGTTTAACTGCCATGTCGTTTCCCCTCGGCCGGGGTTGAACAAGATTTGCGAACGGGGTTCTTTGACCCATGCCGCAATGCAGTATCACCACAATAAGGAGGGGCGTTAGGACTCGCGTCCCACCTTTCTGTTATTTGCGCTTTTCTGCCGATGGTGCACACGCCATGATTTTCATTCCGGCACCCTGCCTCCGCGACTCAACCGAACTAACGCCGATAGGCCGGACGCGTGCCGCTATGCTACACAGCCCTTAACTGAGACAGGATTAGCGGCTCGATGCCTCGGATCTCGCTCTTGCTGTTCGATATGGACGACGTGCTGTGCGCCTACAGCAGGCCGACGCGGTGCGCCTATCTGGCGAAGTTGGCCGGAAGTACGCCAGAAGCGGTCTATGCCGCCATCTGGGAAACCGGCTTCGAAGCGCAAGCGGACGCGGGCATCCTCGATGCGGGCGATTACCTGCGGGGCTATGGCGAGCGACTCGGCTACCCGCTGACGCTGAGCGAATGGCTGGATGCCCGCAAGGCGTCGACGACGCCGAAGCACGAGGTGCTCGACCTGGTGCGGCGGGTGCGCGAACGGGCGCGCGTCGCCGTACTCACCAACAACACGACACTGGTCGCGGACCATATCGAACGGTTGTTTCCGGAACTTCGGCCCCTGTTTGGCGACGCCATCTATGCCTCTGCTGCCTTCAGAGCCGTCAAGCCCAGCCTGGAGTGCTTCGACCGCTGTCTCGGTGCGCTCGGCGTGGCGCCCCGAGACGTCTTGTTCGTGGATGATCTCGCCGGAAACGTGGCGGGCGCACGGCGTGCAGGCTTGTCAGCCCACCATTACATTTCTCCCCAGGGTCTCGCCGACGTTCTGCGGCATCATGAACTTTTGTGAGCCGGAAATCGGCGTGGAGGCGATAACTGGGTATGCGCGGGTCTTGTGTGATCGTTCGCTTTCCGAGGGATCGGTCCCCACATTCAACTCATGTCGCCTTGGAGAGCTGATATTCAGGCGAAGACTGGCGTTGGTTGCGGCTCGACGGACCAGAGCAATCGCCGTCGGCGGAATCGGAGAAGGGCTCGTTTGCTTGGCAAGCGACGTTAATATCTCGGACTTGCGCCAAGCCGACTCCCATTCGCGCAACGGGTTCGTTCTTCGGCCCATCTCCGCCGGTCTGCTTAGCGCCCACTACGGCCGTTGCAAGATCAAAGTCATCTCCCAGAAAGCGGTCGTCCCCTAAGTCGGCTCCTTCGCCGACGGCGCACAGCTCTGGCCTCCGCCGAACATCCCATGCGTCAGCGTTTCTGCGAATAAGCGCCAAAGCGTGGCTCTTCCGCAATTTTGGTGCAGTGCCCTGTCTCTTCACGCGGCTTGAACGAAGCGAGCGCGGAGCAGATTGAATTTGGCGCGACCGTACAACTGGCCATGAGGTCGGCGAATTTCCGCCGCTGCTGTATCTGGTGGCTTCGGGCATGGGCGTGTCGATCGTGCCGGCCTCCCAGCATCGTCAGCTATCGCCCGATCGAGGGCGATATGCCCCACACCCAGATCAGCATCGTCCAGCGCAGCAACGAACGGTCCGCGGCAGTACGCAACCTGGTCGCGATGGCACCCCATGCAGCTCGGGAAGAAAATGCGACCGGCGGTTCGCCTGCCTCGGCAGCAGGGCTGATCGGCGCCGGGAGCCCGCTTTTGAATGTTTCATCCGGCTGCCGGAAGCAATGAATGAATAACAGCGCTGCGTAACGCGCAAGCCGATTGGTTTCGCATATTGAATCCGCAAGTCACAGATATTGGACGACTGCCTTCTCGATAATTAATTTCATTTTGCGTCGATCGGGTGCTTGTGCCCCGGGGCGGCGAAGTCGGCAACGAACGACGGCCTCTCTGCAGCGAGGACCGCGATCTAGCTGGCGGACCGTTTCACTTCACCCGGGGCATCGGGTGTCACCAGCCGTTCGATCGCATGCCGGCCGCAACGGCCGGCGGGGCGCGTGGCCATCCCCACGGACGCGCCCCTACTGGCCCGTCGCCGGGCACTGCGCCCCCATACGCGTGTCCCGGCGACGGGTCCCTCTTCCACGGGCGGGACATGCTCGAAACAAGGAACAGACGAAATGGATAACATCAAGCGATTGGCCGCAGTCATCGGCCTTGTCGCGATTGCGGCATCGGTCGGCGCCTGCAGCGAGATCAGGCCAGCCACCTCGGCCGAGGTCCAGGCCATGCAGGCAGACAAGCCGGGTCCGCGGTAACGAGCCGCCTGCCGGCCGTCCAGAACGATCATTTGAGGCTAATCGGCAAACCGCGAGAGCCCATCACGCTCTCCGGTTTCGCCTCCGGAGTTTTCGTTGCATGGTTAGAACTTCCCGCCTGCTGGGCTCAGTCGCCCTCGCCGGTGCCGCCGTCGTGACCGCCGGTGCGGCCCAGGCGCAGACTGCGCCCGTCAAGGGCCAGATCGATACGCTGCAACAGCAGATCGAGTTGCTTCAGCAGCAACTGCAATCGCTGCGGGCCCAGGTGATGCAGACCCAGGCGGGCGCCCAGTCACTGCGGCGGCCCGGGCATCGTTATTCGTCAAGATCGGCGCGATGCTTCGCGGGCGACCGCCGCCGTTGCTCGTATTCATGTACGACCTTGGCCGCCACGGCGATGAAGTGTCCGACCGCCGCCGATTTCTCTTCGACCCGCGAGGCCAGTCCCAGAGCGGCCTGCGGTGCGTCGCCTCTCAGCCGAAGATAGGCAATATCGTTTGTTCTAAGCTGCCTCAGAGATTCCGGCACGACCGAAATGCCAAGTCCGGCTGCGACGAGGTTCAGGGTCGCGGTCAGCTGGGGCGCGACTTGGCCTAGGCGGGGATGGAAGCCCGATCGTTCGCAGGCGGCGATCACGGCATCGGTCAGCCCTGGCCGGACGCGACGATGATAGAATACAAAGGTCTCGTCGGAGAGATCGCGGAGTTCGCCCACTGTGCGGGACGCTAACCGGTGCCCCTTTGGGACCGCAACGACCATTTCCTCCTGCAACAATGGCATGTAGGCCACGACCTCGTCGCCCTCGAACGGCGGCCGGATGAAGGCCGCATCGACCGTACCCTCTCGGATCATGGCGACGAGATTGGTTGAGCTTTTCTCCTCCAAGGTGACGTGGAGGCCGGGATAGCTCTGGCGAAATTCGAGTAACGTCTGGGTCACCGCCGGATGAAAGCAGCCGGACTCTGTAAAGCCGATGCAGACGTGGCCCGATAGGCCTCGTCCAACCTGTTGGGTCACAGCGACTGCTTCGTCGATCCGGGAAAGGATGAAGCGCACCTGCTCCACAAGGACGGCGCCGGCCTCGGTCAGCACGACGCGGCGCGGCGTGCGGTCGACGAGCCGGACGCCGATCTCGCGTTCCAGTGCCTGGATCTGCTGCGAGAACGGCGGCTGCGCGATGCCGACTCGTTCGGCTGCGCGGGTAAAGCTGAGTTCCTCGGCGAGGGCGAGGAAGTAGCGCAAATGCCTGAGCTCCATATCTATATTCATAACATATGGATTGGTCTGTATCTAGATATTTGACTGGCAGTATCGAGAGCCCAATATCAGCGGACAGGTTAGTCGTGCTCTCGACACGGAGAGATTGGAAATGTCCCAAGTCATGTCGTTCAAACAGAAGCTGCAGCAGCGGCGCGCCATCATTGTGCCCGGCGCGGCCAATCCATTGGCGGCCCGCGTGATCGCCGATCTCGGTTTCGAGGCGATCTATGTGACCGGCGCGGGAGTGACGAATATGTCGCTCGGGCTGCCCGACTTGTCCTTCATCGATCTGAGCCAGATCGTTCAGCACACTATGGCGATCCGCAATGTCACCGACCTGCCACTCGTGGTCGATGCCGATACCGGCTTCGGCAACGCTGTCAATGCCGCGCACGCGGTACGGATGCTCGAGCGGGCCGGCGCCAGCGCGATCCAGATCGAAGATCAGGTGATGCCGAAGCGCTGCGGCCATTTCACGGGCAAGGAAGTGGTGCGGCCAAAGGAAATGGCGGCGAAGGTCCGCGCCGCGGTGGATGCGCGCCGCTCGGATGAGCTGCTAATCATCGCGCGTACGGACGCGCGCGCGGTCGAAGGTTTCCAGGCCGCGCTCGATCGGGCGGCGCTCTATGCCGAGTCCGGCGCCGACGTGATTTTCATCGAGGCACCGGAGAGCGAGGAGGAGATGCGCCGCATTCCCGCCTCTTTGCCTGTGCCGCAGCTAGTCAACTTGGTCGTCGGCGGCCGCACGCCGATCCTTGGCCAGGCGGAGCTGGCGGAAATGGGCTTCGCCATGGCGCTCTATGCCAATGTGGCCCTGCAAGGCGCCGTCCTCGGCATGCAGAATGCCCTCGGCGCGCTCGCCCGCGACGGCCGCATGGACGAGGACGGCACGCTCGTGGCGAGCTTCGCGGAGCGACAGCGTCTCGTCGAGAAGGGCCGGTATGACGAGCTTGAGCGCCGTTATGCCGTGACTTGAACCGACAAAACGTCGCCACAGAATAATCCTACAAGGGGGGAGAACGATGACCAGTGCATCGCACGATGCGCCGATCGATGCCGCATGTCCGCACCAGAGCGCGGTCGCCCGAGGCAGGTTGCGCTCCATCATTGGCGGTTGCATCGGGAATCTGATCGAGTGGTATGACTTCCTAGTCTACTCGATATTTTCCGTCTATTTCGCGAGCGCGTTCTTCCCCCAGGGCGACCAGACGGCCCAGCTGCTCAATGCCTCCGCCGTCGCAGCCGTCGGCTATGTCGCGCGCCCGCTCGGCAGCTGGCTCATGGGGCGCTATGCCGATCGCAAGGGCCGTCGGGCAGCACTCGCCTTGTCCGTGTCCCTCATGTGCGGCGGCTCTCTCGCGATTGCGGTGACGCCGACCTACGCGATGATCGGGGTCGCGGCACCAATTCTGCTGATCGCGGCGCGCCTGCTCCAGGGATTGAGCATGGGCGGCGAATATGGCACGAGCGCCACTTATCTCAGCGAGATGGCGCCAAGGAACCGCCGCGGCTTCTTCATCGGCTTCCTGCAGGTCAGTGTCGTCTGCGGCCAGTTGGCCGCCTTGGCACTCTTGCTGCTGTTGCAGCACGTCATCCTTCGTCCCGGCCAGATGGAGGCCTGGGGCTGGCGGATACCGTTCGTGATCGGCGGTGTATTCTCGCTGTTCGCGCTCTACCTGCGCCGCGGCATCGCCGAGACCGATGCCTTCCGGGGATCCAGGACCAAGGCAGCGACGCGCGGCTCCGTCCGGGGACTCCTCGCGCACCGCAGGGCGATCCTGCTGGCGATCGGCATCACCGTGGGCGGGACGATCTCGTTCTACACCTACACGGTCTATATGCAGAAATTCATGGTCAATACCGTCGGCATGTCGAGGGAGGCGGCCTCGCTCACGGCCGCGGCCGCCCTCCTGTGCTACCTCCCGCTCCAGCCCCTGTTCGGCTTCGTGTCAGATCTCATCGGCCGGCGGCCTGTTATGATCTTCTTTGGGGCCGCAGGCGCGGTGCTGACCGTACCGCTGCTGACCGCCATGAGCCACGCCGCCAGCGTGCAGCAGGCGTTCGCCCTGAACTTCGCGGCCCTGTTCATCCTCAGTGGATTCACCTCCATCCATATGCTGGTCAAGTCCGAACTCTTTCCGGCCGAGGTGCGGGCGCTCGGTGTCGGGTTGCCCTACGCGATCGTCACTGCGATCCTCGGCGGGACAACCGAATGGCTGGCGCTCCAGGTCAAGGCCATAGGGCATGAGGACTGGTTCTACTGGTACGTTGCCGGGGCCGTCCTGATCTCGCTCATCGTCTACCTGGTCATGCCGGAGACACGCTGGTCATCGCGGCTAGAAGACCCGGCGGGGCAATCCCACCGGCCGCAACGGCCGTGATCTGGCTCGCGACCGGGGTTGGCTTTCCAGCCGGCGCCGGCCGCCCCACTGCAATCTGCGCCGCTGGACGTGTAGAGCTGTCCCAGGCCAACTCGACCTTCCACGCGGCGGTTGGCAAGCTGTCCGGCAACTGCTTCATCGTCCAGCTCATCAGTCGGCAGAACCAGTTCCGCCGCCTGTTGGAATACCGCGTCAGCGACGACCACGAACGAATCGCCCCGCAGTGCGAGGAGCACCTCGCCATCCTGAACCTGCCCGAGCAAGGCGAGCGCACCGAGGCCGCACGCCTGCTGGCCGCGCATCTCGCGGCGGCCGGGGAAGACAAAGTCCGCCAGATTCGAATGGAGGGAGAGACGCCATGATCCAGCGAGCTATTCCCGCCGTCTTCATGCGGGGGGCACCAGCAAGGCTCTGATGTTACAAGCGCGCGCCCGTGGTCGGCCCGGGACCTTGCAGGAACAACACAGCACCGCCGGTGTCCGTGCGCATTTCGTACTCGAAATGGGGATAGGGCATGAAGGCGAGGGTTCCGAGCCTGTAGTCTCGTCGTTCACCCCGGAGAAGTGATCGCCGCCCGCGGCGACCTCGCGCCGGCGTGCAGCTCTGAAACCTGCCGCCGATCATGGAAGTCCTCATAGCCGGTTCGGCGATGGCAGCCGGTCAAGACTGGACGCCGTCACAGGTTCTCGAATCTGCTGACGACTGCTTGGGCTGTACCCGATCAAGGGGTGCCCTGCGCTCGCAACAGCGGCGTTACCCATCCGGAGCCCCGGCGAGTCTCGGCGCCGCCAGGCCGGCCGAACTCCGATGATCGCGGGCCAGCTCCGCCCCCCTCGGCGCCTGAAGGATTGTTCATTGAACGTTGCGCCAAAGTGCCGTGGATTAGTTGCCGATAGAGCTCGTCCACGTCGCGCGCATCCGCGGGCGACAAGTCCGATGCGCCATAGGGTGCCGAAAACTCCCAGGCCTGGGGCTGAACCCGGGCTCGCTGGCGAGACACGTTGGTGGCCGAGCTGGCGGCCGCACCAGCATGACCCGATTGCGCATCGGCGACTGTCGCTGGGAGCAGTCCCGCCGCAGTCAAGACGACGAAAAGCGCCAGCAGCTTGCTGGCGGACGCCACCGTCTTGCGGGTAGTGGCCGGGTTTGACGCTTGCGTTGTAAGTCCGATTGGCGTGGGGGCGAGGTCTATCACGATCACACTTTCTCATGGTGTCTTTGATTGTGCTTTTTTGCGATTTCTAAAGTGAAGTTAGATATTTACCTGTATAATTTCTGATATTTCTTGATGCTAACGCCCATATGCGAAACATAACTCTATGTGGGTGGGGCAGTTCTGGGATCCTGGCTTTGGTGCCTCGGCGTTTAGTGCCCGCTCACTTCCTGCCCGGCCGTCGTTTGGGTAAAGACGCTTCGCTTGTGCGCCTGATCCGGCTCGACGCTTAAGTCGCCATCCCAACCGCCACCCAGCGCCTTCACAAGGCGTACTGACGCTTTCATGCGCCGCCGCTCGATCTCCACGGCATTGCGCTGATTTTGCAGGTAGCTCGTCTGGGCCGTCGTGACCTGGAGATAACTGTCCCGGCCGCCGAGATAGCGTGCCGTGAACAGGTCCAGATTGGTCTTGGCCGAACCGACGGCTTCGTCCTGCTGCCGGGTTTCCCGATCGAGGATGCGCAAGGCGGCGAGATTGTCCTCGACCTGCCGAAAAGCCGTGAGCGTGGTCTGACGATAATTGGCGATCGCCACGTCATAGTCGGCGCGGGCGGCGTCCGTCTTGGCATCGCGCCGTCCGCCGTCGAAGATCGTCTCCGATACGGAGGTGCCGACTGCCCAGAGGAGGCTCGGCCAGTCAAACCAGTTGGCCGGCGACGTCCCCTCGGCCCCGGCGAAGCCGCTCAGCGAGAGCGAGGGATAGTAGGCCGACACGGCAATGCCGATCTGCTCGTTGGCCTGTGCCGCCCGGCGCTCCGCCGCTGCGATGTCCGGCCGGCGCTGCAGCAGATCCGAGGGCACGCCCACGGGGATCGTCGGCGGCGCTTCTTTGAGCGGGGCGGGGGCTAGCGTGAAGCTGGCCGGCGGCTTGCCGATCAGCACGGCAATCGCGTGCTCGAACTGCGCCCGCTCGACGCCGATATCGGTGTCCTGCACCTGAGCCGTGTCGAGCTGGCTTTTGGCCTGGGCCACATCCGACGCGGGCGCCGCGCCGCGGTCGAGCCGGACCTGCGCCAGTTGCAGGGACTCCGCGTAGGACGTCACGGTGTCGTCGAGCAGCCGCTGCAGCGCATCGTCGCTGCGCAGGTTGAAATAATCCAGCGCGAGCTCGGCCTGCAGGCTGAGCCTGGCGGCCGCGAGGTCGGCGGCGCTTGCCTGCGCATTCGCGGTGGCTGCCGTGACCTCCCGATGGATTCGACCCCACAGATCGACCTCATAGGACAGGTCGGTCGTCAGGGCGAGGTCGCCCGTCGCGCGCAGGTTTCGGCTCGGCGAATAGGGCGCGTCCGCCGAATTCTTGAGTGAGGCGCCGTCACCTCCGACGCCGATGGTCGGAAATTCGTCGGCCCGGGCATAGCCGATCAGGGCTCGTGCCTCGCGGTAACGGGCCTCGGCGGCCTTCAGGTCCTGGTTGGCGGCACCAACCTGTTCCTCGAGCGAGGAAAGCTCGGGATCACCGAAAGCCTCCCACCAGTTGGTGGCGATCGTTGGGTCGCTCGGACGCGCCGGCTTCCAGAGCGTTCCATCCGCCGCGGATCCGATCCCTGGAGCCTGTGCCGGTTGCTCCTTGTAGGCCGGCGATATGGCGGTCGTTGGTTTGACATAGTCCGGGCCGACGCTACAGCCGGCGAGGGCCAGCGGGCTGCTGGCGAGGAGGAGGAGAAGCCGGGATCGCATGTTGACTAGCCTTGCTGCGCATCTTCGAGGTGGACGGGGGTTCCGGTGATTAGCGAGTCGGCCGGATTCAAAATGACGTCATCCGATGGCTTGAGGCCGGAGAGAATCTCCACGGTCTGACCATGGTCACGACCGATCTTGACCGGAACGAGATCCGTCTTGCCGTTGCGCACGACGGCCACCTGCAGACCCTCGCGGCGGAACAGCAGCGTGTTCGACGGAACCGACACCGAGTTCGCCGATGCCGGCAGGCTGAGATGCACGAAGGTATAGGCGCCGGGCAGCAGGAGGCCGTCAGGATTGGCGACATCGACCTCGACCAGCAGCGTCCGCGAGGCGGGATCGATCGCGTTGGCATTGCGGACCAGCGTGCCCTCGAAGGATTGCCCTGGGTATTCGTCGAGGGTGAGGCTCGCCTTGGCGCCGGGTAGTGCTGCTCGGTCATAGATTTCCGGAACGGCCACATAGACCCGCAGCTTGCCGATCGCGGCGAGATGGAACAACTCCTTCGATGGAGCATTGGCATCGGCGTCGACGAGCGCGCCCACGTCTATATTGCGGGCCGTGACGACGCCGTCGAACGGCGCTACGACCCGTTCGTAGGATTGCAGCTGCTCGAGCCGGGCAACGTTCGCCTGCCGCGACTGGACGACGGCCGCATCGGCGGCGAGCGCACCGGCGGAATTGTCGCGATCCTGGGTCGAAACGGCGCGGGACTTGAGCAGGTCCTCATCGCGCTTGGCCGTGATCTGCGCGACCTTGAGATCGGCCTCAGCCGCGGCGAGATCCGCGTGGGCCTGGCGGAGCTGCTGGTCGACCTCCGGCGTGTCGATCTCAGCCAGCAGGTCGCCCTTCTTCACATGGGCGCCGATATCGAAGGACCAGGCCTTTACGTAGCCGCTGGTGCGCGCATAGACCGGCGTGTCGGTGAAGGCCTCGGTATAGCCTGGCAGCGCGATTTCGCTTTGCGGCGGATGCAGGGTGGGATGCACGACGAGGACGCTCGGCACGGCCGCGGCTGCGGTTGTGCGCACGAGCTGTTCCTCGGCACGGACCCGGCTGTGAATCCCGCCATAGATCGCGACGCCGAACACCGCGGCCACCGTGGCCATCAGCGCCAATCTCAGCCTGCGCGGTTCTGACGAACGCCGGCGGCTGGGAACTTCGGGCTTGGGTTCTGTTCCGGAGTTAGGTGGCATGAAAAGTCCCTCTTGGTACTTGGTGTTCGCATCAATTTTGTGGGGTCGCCGCCGCCCGCCGGCGCTGCAGCAGGCTGAAGACAGCCGGGACGAAGACGAGCGTCGCAACGGTGGCGAGCAACAGGCCGCCGATGACAGCGCGGCCGAGCGGGGCGTTCTGCTCGCCGCCGTCGCCGAGGCCAAGGGCCATCGGCACCATGCCGATGATCATGGCGAGCGCGGTCATCAGCACCGGGCGGAAGCGCGCGTAGCCCGCCTCGAGCGCGGCCTTGACCGCGTCGCCATGGACGGCGAGCCGCTCGCGCGCAAAGGCAACGACCAGGATGCTGTTTGCGGTCGCGACACCCATGCACATGATGGCGCCCATGAGCGCCGGCACGCTCAGGCTGGTATGGCTGAAAAACAGCAGCAGGACGATGCCGGCCAGTGCCGCGGGCAGCGCCGTGATGATGATGAAGGCGTCCAGCCAGGACTGGAAGTTCACCACGATCAGCAGGTAGACGAGCAGGATCGAGAAGGCGAGGCCGCCCAGCAGGCTGGCATAGGAGCTCTCCATCGTCTGCACCTGGCCGCGGATCGTGGCGAAGCTGCCGCGGGGCAGCTGCTTGCTGTCCCGATCGACGATCTTGCGCACGTCTGCTGCCACCGCGCCGAGGTCGCGATCCTGCACCGCCGCGTAGACATCAACGACCCGGCGGATGTTGTAGTGGGAGATCGCCTCCATTTCCTGCGTCCGCTTGACCGAGGCGACATCCGCCAGGATTTCGGGATTCTTTCGGTCGCTCGAGGTCAGCGGAATGTTCTGGATATCCTCGATCGAGCCGATGTCGTATTGCGGTGGCTGGGCGACCAGATTGTAGTTGATGCCGTTCTTGAAGTTCAGGAAGAACATTGGCGTGATTTGGAAGCTGCCGCTGAGCGAGTTGAGAATATTGTCCGCAACATCCCGCTCCGTGTGGCCGCTTTCGGCCGCCTTGGTGCGATCGACCGCAATGTTGAATTTCGGATAGTCGAATGCCTGCTCGATGCGCGCGTCGACGATGCCGGGGACATTGCGAAGGTCGTTGAGGATTTGGTTGGCGACATCGCGATTGTGGTCGATGTCGGCGCCGTCGATCTGGATGTCGATCGGGGCAGGCAGGCCGAAGTTCAGGATCTGGGTCACCATGTCGGCGGGCAGGAAGGCGAACGTGGCGCTTGGAAATTCTTGCGGCAGATCCTGTCGGAGCGACCGGACATAGTCTGCGGTGGGGCGATGGTTTTCCTTGAGCGCGACCATGATGTCGGCGTCGCCTGCGCCGATCAGGCCGGACGTGGCGTGCATGAAGTTGAGGCCACTGTAGGGCAGGCCGATGTTGTCGAGGATGCCGTCGGTCTCGTTGGCCGGGATTTTCCGGCGGATCGATGCCTCGACCAAGTCGACCAGGCGGGCCGTTTCCTCGATGCGCGTTCCGGATTTGGCGCGGACATGCAGGATGAACTGGCCGGTGTCGGAGCTTGGGAAGAAGTCCTGGCCGAGCCAGGGAACGAGGAGAAAGCTCGCGACACAAGCCAGCAGAAACGCGCCGATGAAGATCGCCCGCCGACCGATCAGCGTCGTGAGCAAGCGTTGGTAGCGCTCCCGCAGCGCCTCGAAGCCACGTTCGAACCCACGCTGGAAGCGCACCAGCGGATTGCGCGACGGGCGAGGCTCTTCATGCTTCGGCTTCAGCAGATACATCGCCAAGGTCGCGACCAGCGTTCGCGACACGAAGAACGAGGCGATCATGGCGAAGACGACGGCTTCGGCGAGCGGAACGAACAGGTAGCGAGCCACGCCCCCGAGAAAGAACATCGGCAAGAACACGACGCAGATGCAGAGCGTCGCGACCAGCAGCGGCGTGCCGATCTGTTCGGCGCCGTCGAGGATCGCCTGTTTCAGGCTTTTGCCTTCCCCGAGGTGACGTTCGACGTTCTCGATCGTGACCGTGGCGTTGTCGACAAGAATGCCGACCGCGAGCGCCAGGCCGCCGAGCGTCATGATGTTGATGGTCTGGCCGCTGGCGCTGAGCGCGATGACCGCGCAGAGGATCGAGACCGGGATCGACACCGCGATGATCAGGGTGCTGCGCCAGCTGCCCAGGAAGACCAGGATCATGACTGCGGTCAGGACGGTCGCCATGACCACCTCTTGGACGACGCCCTGGATCGCACCCTTGACGAAGACCGACTGGTCGCCGAGCGCAGTGATCTTGAGCGCCGGCGGAAGCGTCTGCACGGCGCGCTTCAGCACGTTGTGGATGCCATTGACGACGTCGATCGTCGAGGCGGTGCCTGCCTTCAGGATGGTGACCAGGACGCCGCGCTGGCCATCCTGCCGCACGATATTGGTTTGGGGTGAATAGCCGTCGCTGACGGTTGCGACGTCCCGCAAGTAAATGGTTGCCTTGCCCAGCGTCTTGATCGGCAGGGCATTGAGCTCTTCGATCGAGCGGGGGCTCGCGTTGACGGCGGTGTCGTATTCGAAGCCACCGACCTTGGCCGTGCCGGAAGGCAGCACGACATTTTGGCTGGTGATGGCATTGAGTACATCGGTCGGCGACACGCCCTTCGCCTGCATCAGCTGTGGCACCAGGTTGACCATCACCTGGCGTTGCTTGCCGCCGTAGGGAGAGGGCACGACAGCCCCGGGAACGGTCACGAGCTGAGGACGGAGGAAGTTCTGGCCGAGGTCGTTCAGCTGCTGCTCGGACAGGCTCTTGCCGGAGAGCCCGAGCTGCAGGATTGGAACGCTGGACGCGCTGTAATTGATGATCAGCGGTGGCAGCGTGCCCGGCGGTAATTGGCGGAGGACCGTCTGCGAGATGGCGGTCACCTGCGCGTTGGCGGTGTCGATGCTTGCGCCCGGCTGCAGGAAGATCTTGACGATCGCCTGGCCGTTGACCGTGATCGATTCGATATGCTCGATGTTATCGACCGTGGTGGTCAGCGTCCGCTCGTAGACGCTGGTCAGCCGGCCTTCCAGCTCCTCTGGGTTGAGGCCGGTATAGGTCCAGTCGACCGCAATGACGGGGATATCGATGTTCGGGAAGATATCCGTCGGAGTGCGCATGATGGCGACCCCGCTGACGATCAGTACCATAAGCGCGAATACGATGAACGTATAAGGCCGCGTGAGGGCGACGCGGACGATCCACATCAGTCAGACTCCGTTAGGGCGCGACGATTGGTCAGCGCTCGCTGTTTGAAAGTAATTGAGAATAATTCTCAGGTTTGTGATCGCGGATTCAGTGAGGTGTTTTATAAATCCGCGGTATTTTGCATAGATTTACTTATGATTTCCGAGATTTTATTTTCGAAATCATTGCGTGATTGATCTGTTGGCCCGTGGAGGGGCAGTCGAGTGCGTGTCATGGCGCTGTCTCCTGCAATGCTCAGAGATTTGAGGCGCGGACTCCCCGTCGTCCAATACTTGGTGGGCGCTCAGTCGATTGATTTTGGAGATACCTGATGGAGCTTCGTTACATCCGCTATTTTCTCGCCGTGGCGCAGGAACCGAACTTCACGAGGGCCGCGGCCCTGGCCCACATCGGGCAGCCGCCGTTGAGCCAGCAGATCAAGGATCTCGAAGCGGAGGTCGGGTCTCACGCTTATGGTGTAAAGCCATAGTTCGGCGCGGTCCGGAACAGACGGCACAGAAGATAAAAACGTTTCAGGCGGTCACTTCTTCAATGAAGGTGTGACGGACGAGAAATTTCTTACTGTGCGAGATGTTTCCCCCTCGCGGAAGATCAACACCAGTTGGGCTTTGATTCCAAGGTCGCACACGTCGACGAATACAACGCTGTCCTTCCGCATTCCGCTCATGCAGGCAGGTACGATCGCGATCCCCATGCCCGCCGCGACGAGGTTGATGGTGGAAGAGAGCTGCGGCGTTTCTTGCGTGATCCGGGGCACGAAGCCCGCCCTGCGGCACTCCGCGATGGCGCCTTCCGAGAGGCCCATGCCATGCTTTCGTGGATAGACGATGAAATCCTCGTCGGCGAGATCGCGAAGCCTGATCGTCCTCCGCCCCGCCAGGCTATGACCGACCGGTACCGCCAGCATCATCGGTTCATCCGCCAGGGGTTTGGCGACGAGCTTGTCCTCCGCCCGGATGGGCGGCCGAACGAAGGCGACATCGATCCGACCTTGGACCACGCCCGAGACGAGATCTTCGGTCTGGCTTTCTTCGAGGACGAGTTGCACCGCCGGCCATTGCGATCTGAAGTCCGCCAGAACCGTCGTCACTATGGGACTGAAGGAGGCGGATTCCGTAAAGCCCACGCGCAGCTTGCCGGCGAATCCGCCGCCGATTTCGCGGGTCGTTAGGGCCGCCTTTTCCACCTGCTCAAGGATCGCAGTCGCCTCGACGAGGAAATGCCGTCCGGCTTCCGTCAGCACGACATTCCGTCCGATCCGATCGAACAGGTCGATGCCGAGTTCGCGTTCCAACGCCTTGATCTGAATTGTCAGCGCGGGCTGCGCGATGTGGAGTAATTCGGCGGCGCGCCCGATATGCAGTTCGGTGGCGGCGATGCGGAAATAGCGGAGGTGTCTCAATTCCATCCGATAAATATAACATATCAAAAGACGAAAATTAATATATTGGACCGAGAGGTCGTTGAGCTCCACATTCCGTCAGCAGCGCCACCTTGGGCCGATCGGGCGGCGGACGAAAAGGGAGCGACCCATGACGAAACAATCGAAGCGGTTCCCCGCAAATGCCGCGCTTCAAGGCGCCGTCATCGGCATGCAGCGTGCCCTCAAAACCTTGCGATGAAGGGTCGACGGCGAAGCGGCCGCATTGCTGGCGAGCTTCAGCGAGCGTCAGCGCCTGGTCGGCAAGCTGGCCTTCGACGCCTCGGGAAAGAAATACGCGGCCTAGCGGATCCCGAGGCTTTCCCCAGCGGCAGACGGCGCCGGCACGGGTGAAGCCTCCGTCCCGATCGGCTTAGGCCGCAAAGCCATCGGGTCAAATCATGAAGGGAGCAAGTTGTGAATACGGCATTCATCGGACTGGACTACATCTTCGACATCAGCCATCCGGAGGGCAAGCTGGCCAAGGGAACGGCCCATGCCCTCGATGACGCCATGATCGGGCGGGTCAACGAAGCACTCGCGATCTCGCGTGAAAAGGCGTGGCTTACCATCCTCGTCAAGGTCGGCCTTGCGCCAGGCTATGTGAATCAGCCGAAGGGCTCTCCGATCTTCGGCGCCGCCGACAAGGCCGGAGTGCTTGAGCTCGGCACCAAGGGAACGGAATTCCATCCCGCCCTCCGTGCCGATTGTGCAGATCTCGTCGTCGTCAAGCCCCGGGTCAGCGCGTTCTACGCTACAGATTTGGAGGCAGCCCTTCGGGCGCGGAAGATAGAGCGGCTGGTGCTTGGCGGCGTCAGCACCGCGTGGGCCGTACAGGCGGCGGCGCGCGATGCCCACGACCGAGACTACCAGGTGGTTGTCGTCGAGGACATTTGTGCAGCCGCAACGCCGGAACAGCATGCATCCTCCATCGCGCTTCTTCGCCGGATCGCCGAAGTGGTGACGGTCAAGGAACTCGGCAACCTATGACCGCTCTCCTGCGCCAGATCGACCAAACGGTGGATATACGGAGCCTGGCGCGGGCGGTGCTGGTGCTGGCGCCGCTCTTCGCGGCGGCGCTGAGCACCGGAAACCCGCAGTGGATGCGTGCGGCCCTGGTGACGGCTTCGGCATTCATCGCGATGGAGAAGACCGGACTCGCCCCGCTCGGGGTTGCGCTGCACGGGCTGGCCATTGGCGCAGGCTTCCTCACCCTTCTTGCGACCGTCCCATTTCCGTCCTTTTTCGCGGTGGGCAGCGCAACCATGGCTGCGGGAACGATCCTGCTGACCGTCAAGGGCGAGAGGCTGCGCACACTGGGAAACTTCACGTTCATCCCGGCCCTTTACCTCGCCTGCGAATTCACTGAGATGAGGGGCGACTCGGCCTTCGTGCGGGGCTGCACGTTCCTGCCCTACCTCGCCCTCGCAATCCTACCCGTGCTCCTCTTTTCGGCAGCGGAGCACGAGTACAAGAGGGAACCGCACGTCCGCTATCCGGCGCATCTCGGACGCGTCCGCCACCCCGACGCCGATCTGGGAACAGCCGCTCGATACTGGGAAGGAGTGGTCGCCGTCGCTCTGGCGGCCGGGGTCGCGGCGCTGTTCGCCGAATGGCGCCACCTGTCCTACGCACAATGGTTGATCTGGTCGGCCGCCAGCGTCGTGACGGGCAACGCCGCCGGCGCCCGGCGCAAGCTCACGGATCGGGCGGCAGGCGCGCTGGTCGGCGTACCGATCGGCGTCATCTGCGCGTGGCTGGTTCCGCATGTTCCGTCATTGCTTCATCTGGCCGAGATCAGCGCGGTGCTGACCTTGACGGCGTTTCGGATCTATCGCTTGGGCTTTGGTGCCCGATGCGCCTGTGTCGCTTTCGCCCTGACTTTTGCCGGACAGACGGAAGGGGCCATCGAGCGTGTCGCCAACGTCGCTCTCGGCGGCAGCATTGGTTTGGCCTTCGTCTTCGCCGCGCACGCGGTCGCTCTTGGCCTCAAGGGGCGTCTTTTGGTCCGGAATCAAGGCCGATCGCCGGCACCGGCGCCAGCTCCCTCCGCGTTCGGGTCATCGGAGAAGCGATCGTCGATTTCTGAGACACCACCCCGTCCAGGCCGAGCGGAACACGACCGGGACGATGCTGGTGTTTGCCATGGCGGCGCTGCTGGCCCGGCTGCCCTCGGTGCTGATCAACGGCCTCAACGATCTCGATAAGCAGGCGCCGGACTGACATGCGGCGTCCGTCAGCCAGGAGCGCCGATCGCGCGATCGGCCGCTGGCACCGGGCCAGCCGTGGCGGAAGCGCTTGCGGTTGGCGCCGCGACGCCCTTCCTCTTGCGCCGGCATCGCAGCGGACACTCTGACAGCTCGTAGCAGCCGTGCCAGGGCCGAAGCGTCACGTCGATTGGTCTTTATCCGGTCGCTCGCCTTCCGAGGGATCAGCGAGGGCGCCACGACCATGCGCGAATGGCCAAGGCCTGTGATCTGCCGATGCAGCCCATACCCCGTCGGCCCGGCTTTGTAACAGAAGTGCAGCCGCTCGTA
This sequence comes from Aliidongia sp., assembly GCA_035310205.1. Classification (GTDB taxonomy): domain Bacteria; phylum Pseudomonadota; class Alphaproteobacteria; order ATCC43930; family CGMCC-115725; genus Aliidongia. The sequence goes on along the minus strand of DATGEK010000001.1, from coordinate 12,381 downwards.
CGTGGAGGCCAACTTCCCGACCAGCCGCCTCATGCTCTCTGGCGATGCGTCGATCTCGCCGGCGTACCGGATCTCGCCGTCGCGACCGGCCTCCACTATCGCAACCGCGTTCCTCAGCTTGGCGACGTCAACCCGGATGTACGCTTTCTTCAGCTCCGTCATGATCCGTCCTCCGATGATGAGGACCGATTGCTAACCCGACGAGCCGACGCAGGGCGCTGTCTGGTCCGGACCTCAATGAGAGGGACATGCGGTCTTACCGATAGACAGGGAGGGCGACCATCAGATCCGCCATGGTTCTGCTCATGGTGCCTTTCCTTGATAGTCGGTGCGCCGGTGGCGCGACCTAATGCTGTCGCGCGACGCAGGGCGAGCATGGCGTGACATGCTTGCCGCGGGCAATCGAGGGCTTCAGATGAGGTGGAGCGGCTTGGCCGTCGTCCAATATATGGTGGGCGCTAAGTCGATTGATTTTGGAGATACCTGATGGAACTCCGTCACATTCGCTATTTCCTCGCAGTCGCGCAGGAGCTGAACTTCACGAGGGCGGCCGCTCTTGTTCACATCGGGCAGCCGCCGTTGAGCCAGCATATCAAGGATCTCGATGCGGAGGTCGGGGCTCAGCTCTTCCGCCGGCTGGCGCAGGGCGCGGAACTGACGGTCGCCGGTCGCGCCTTTCTCGAACAGATCGAGGGCGTCCTGCCGCAGGTCGAGCGGGCCAAGGTCGCAGCGCAACGGGCTGCGCGCGGTGAAATTGGCTCGCTCCACGTTGGCTTTACTAGCTCTTCGGCCTTCAGCACGGTCGTGCCGTCGGCAATCCGGTCGTTTCGGCGGGCGTATCCCGAGGTCGATTTGTCGCTTGAGGAAGCGGGCACGACCCGCCTAACCAACGGGCTGCTCAAGGGCGAGCTCGATATCGTTTTCCTGCGGCCGGGTGCGACAGTCAGCCAAGATCTGCAGATCCGTCTCCTGTCGGAGGAACCGATGCTCGTAGCGCTGCCGACCTGTCATCCGGCGGCGGCGGCGAACGAAATCAGTCTGATCGACTTGCGAGATGAGCCTTTCATCCTATTTCCGCGCGCGACCGGAGCGACCTTGTTCGATACGATCATTGCGGCGTGTCGGGATGCCGGCTTCGAGCCTATTCTCGGTCAGTCCGCCCCGCAGATTGACTCCATCGTCAATCTGGTCGCGGCCGAGCTCGGCGTCTCGCTCGTGCCGGCGTCGATGAACCAGTTGCAGGTGTCCGGTGTCGTCTATCGAGAGATTGCCGGGGTGGCGCCGATTGCCCGCCTCGCCTTGGCCGTTCGCCGCGGCGAGACATCCAAAGTGGTGCGCAATTTCATCACGCAGGCGGTGTCATGATGCGCATCTGCGCAGGGGGCGCCTGACGCCCAGAGGGCGGAGTCGGTCGGCATCCGACGCTCATAGGTCCTAGCCCATTATGGTGTCGAGTTGCTGCATCTCATCGGGCGTAAGGGCCCTCGGCGCGGAAATTGAAGAACAGGCGGCGAGGCTGGCGACAATAGTGATCGCCGACAGGGCCAGTAAAAGGCGGCAGAATAAAGATGTGTGCATTTTAATAACCTCATATTGGGGGCGTTCTCGTAATTAGTATTTCGGTCTCGAGAACAGGTATTCCCAATATATTTCAACGTCTCCTGCGATATGTTTTGGCAATGGCTCAGGACGAACTTATCTAAATAGGTTTCAAATATTTTTTAGGTCGTGAATCTGCTTCTCAGCTGATCTTGTGCCGTTCGTGTCTCGCTGCTGCGCGATCCGCTCTGCACGAGCAGCGTCAACAGCCTGACCGCCCGATCAACCAGGGGGAAGGCGATGCCCAGGCCGCGCAAGGGTTCAGGGAGCTGGGACTCGGTCATAAAGACGCTGCCCTGGCAAAAATCCGCGACGAACGCGTACTTCAGCTCACTGGTGCGGGATCGGCATCCGACGATGGCGAGCTCGAGCCGGTCTTGGTTCAGCGTGACGACGACTTCGAGCTCGCCTTTCCGCAGCGTTGGCAGGTCGCGTGTCAGGACCTCGACCAGCTTGGCGGGCGGTAGCCCGATGAGCGCGGGCCAGAAACGCACGGCGGCCAGCGGTTCGGTAATCCGCAATCCGGCGGCGGCCAGCGTTCCCGAGAGCTGCGGCATGCCCTTGCGACGCAGGGCGGCCAGCTCTTCGAGCGCAGTCTCCAGAACAAATGGCGCGAACAGCCGGCCGGCCCAAACGCTTCCATACACGGCGGCGTTGCTGCGCTCAGCGCCCGAGATTGGCGCGTGCGAGCTCGACCACCTCGTCGCCACGCCCGTTCAGGATCGCCTTCAGCATGTAGAGCGTGAAGCCCTTGGCCATCTCGGCCGTCACCTTCGGCGGCATGGCAAGTTCCATCCGATTGACAACCGCATCGACGAGCACCGGGCCGGGATGAGCGAACGCCTCGGCAAGCCCGGCCTCGACCTCGGCGGGATCCTCGATGCGGATGCTCTTCATGCCGATCGTCTCGGCCATGGCGGCGAAGTTCGGATTGACGAGCGCGGTGCCGGTGTCGAGGAAGCCCGACGCCTTCTGCTCGAGCTCGATGAAGCCGAGCGCGCCATTGTTGAACACGATCACCTTCACAGGGAGATTTAGCTGAACCAGGCTCAGCAGGTCGCCCATGAGCATGGTGAAGCCGCCATCCCCCGATAGGGACACGACCTGCCGCGCAGGGAAGGCCGCCTGGGCGCCGATCGCCTGGGCCATGGCATTGGCCATGGAGCCGTGCCAGAACGAGCCTATGAGCCGGCGCCGACCGTTCATAGCGAGGTAGCGGGCGCCCCAGACCGTGGGCAGGCCCACGTCGCAGGTGAAGATCGCGTCATCGGAGGCGAGCTCGCTCACCACGCGCGCCACATGCTGGGGATGCAGGCGGCCGCCCGGCTTGCCGTCGGCAAGATCATCCAGGCTGCGCCGCGCGTCCCGGTAATGCGCAACGGCGGCATCGAGATGGGAGCGGTCGAGCTTCGGCTCAAGCTGCGGCAGCAGCAGCCTCAAAGTCGGCTGGACGGCGCCGATCAGGCCGACATCGACCGGCACCCGGCGCCCGATCGCCTCCGGCCTTATGTCGATTTGCGCGACGCGCGCGTCCTTCGGATAGAACTGCCGATAAGGAAAATCCGTCCCCAGCATGAGGAGCAGGTCGCAGGATTCCATCGCCCGATATCCGGACGAGAAGCCGATCAGACCGGTCATGCCGACGTCGTAGGGATTGTCCCATTCGACATGCTCCTTGCCACGCAGGGCATGGACGATCGGCGCCTTCAAGGTTTCGGCGAGTTGCAGCAATTCGTCATGGGCGCCCTCGCAGCCGCCGCCGCACAGCAAAGTCACGCTGCGCGCCTGGTTGAGAAGGGCCGCCAGCCGCTCGATCGTCTCGGCCGGCGGTGTGACCGTCGGTCGGGCTGGGACGAGGCCGTGGGGCTTCGGCGCCGGCGTCTCCGGCGCCCGCCGCAGCGCCACGTCGCCCGGAATGACCAGCACGCTGACGCAGCGCTCGGCCGTCGCGCGACGGACAGCGATCTCCAGCGCGCGTGGCATCTGCTCGGCGTTGGTCACGAGCTCGCAATAGCCGCTGCATTCGCGGAACAGCTGCTCGGGATGAGTCTCCTGGAAGTAGCCGCTGCCGATCTCGGGCGATGGGATATGCGCGGCAATCGCCACGACCGGCACGCGTGAGCGATGGCAATCGAACAGGCCATTGATCAGATGCAGGTTGCCTGGACCGCAGCTGCCGGCGCAGACCGCAAGCTCGCCCGTGACATGCGCATCGGCGCCGGCGGCGAAGGCCGCAACCTCTTCGTGGCGCACATGGATCCAGTCGATGCCGCCGTGTCGGCGCAGCGCGTCGGTGAAGCCGTTGAGGCTGTCGCCGACCAATCCGTAGATACGCCGGACGCCGGCAGCGGCCAGGGTATCGACCATCAGGTCCGCGATGGTTCCGCTCATGATTTCGTCCTTAGATGGAGGTCTCTTTGGAGGCGCTCGAGCGCGCCCCGCCGACGAAGGAGGCATAGGTTTCGAGCGGCTCGCGGTCGGTCGATAAGCGGTTGACCAGAGCGTCCGGATCCGCCCATCCCAGCGCCATGCCGCACAGAACGAGCTCTTCCGACGGCAGTTGCAGCTCATGCCGGATGACGTCGTGATAGGCGGCGAAGGCGGCCTGCGCGCAGGTATCGAGACCGCAGCCGCGGGCAGCGGTCATGATGTTCTGCATGAACATGCCGACATCGAGATAGGCACCGAGACCGAGGCGACGATCGACCGTGAAGATCAGGCCGACGGGCGCGCCGAAGAAGCGAAAGTTCTGGTCGTGCCATGCCTGCGCTGCCTGCCGGTCGCCCTTGCCGATGCCCAAGAGGCCATAGAGCTGCCAGCCGATCGCTCGGCGACGGGCCAGATACGGCTCGAACCACGCCTCAGGGTAGTAGGGATATTCCGCAGGAGGCTCCTGCTCCCTTGCGTGACGCACTGCCATGATCGCAGCGGTGAGGCTGTCCTTCGCGGCCCCTTGCAGCACATGGACGCGCCAGGGCTGGGTATTGTTGCCGCTCGGGGCATGGGAGGCCGCTGCGAGAATCTCTTCGACCGCTTCACGCGGAACGGGCTTGTCGAGGAAAGCCCTGACGCTGCGGCGGCCGGTGATGGCTGCCAGCACGGGATGCTGGTCCTTGATGAGCTCTGACATCGGGGGCACTCAGATGAGGTGGAGTTGTCTGGCCGCTGCGGAGAGTTCGTCGCGGAACTCGGGATGGGCCAGTTCGATCAGTTTGAGCGCCCGCTCGGCCGAGGACAGGCCCTTCAGATTGGCCGCGCCGAATTCCGTTACGACGTAATGGGTATCGATGCGCGGCGTCGTGACCGGGCCATCGAGCCGCGCAACGATGCGCGACACCTTGCCTTGGGCTGCCGTCGACCGTGCCGCGATGATCGACTTGCCACCCCTCGAAGCGTAGGCGCCGCGCACGAAGTCGAGCTGGCCACCGGTGGCACTATACTGGTGGCCGAGCATGTGCTCCGAGTTGCAGGCGCCGGTCAGATCGATCTGGAGCGTTGCATTGATCGAGATGACGTTGTCATTCTGCGCGATGATGCGCGGGTCGTTGACGTAATCGACCGGGTGGCTCTCGACCGAAAGGTTGTTGTCGAGATAGTCGTACATCGCCTTCTGCCCCATGGCGAAGGTGAAGACCGACTTGCCGCGGTCGATCGTCTTGCGCCGGTTCGTCACCACGCCGGCGCGGACGAGGTCGACCAGACCAGGGTTCAAGGCCTCGGTATGGATGCCGAGATCATTGCGATTGACGAGCGCGGCGCAGACGAGGTTCGGCAGGGCGCCGACGCCCATCTGCAGGCAGGCACCGTCCGGCACCAGATCGGCGATGATGCGGCTGATCGCCTCGTCCTCGGGGCTGGCGCCGCGCGATGGCAGCTCGAGCAGTGGCACGTGGTTCTCGACGATCGCGGCGACTTCCGAGAGGTGCAGCTCCGCCCCCTCGCCATGGACGCACGGCATGTTCTCGTTGACCTCGACGATGAGCCGCTTGGCGGAGCGGGCGACCCTGGTCGAATAATCATTGCCCGTGCCGAAGCTGAAAAAGCCGTGGCGATCCATCGGCGAGACGGTGCAGACGAAGGTGTCGATGCCGATCTCCTCCGCCAGCAGCCGCGGCGCTTGGTGGAAGTTGGATGGCACGTAGTTGACGACCTTGCGGCCGCCGTCTTCCATGCCGCGCTTGATGAGCGCGCGTTCGACGGCGGTCACGAACATGCAGTAGGGGCGGATGCGGTGGTTGAGCTCGTAGCGCAGGATCGTGTCGCCGGCGATCCGCGCCGTCTCGTAATAATAGACCCTGAGATCCTCGACCGCGCCGGCGACCGCGCGGTCCGCGAGCGCCTTCAGGAGTGCCGGCGGCTCGGCCGCATACATGCCCATCGACAGGCGGCTGCCCGACGAGATCGTCGCCACCGCCTGATCGGCCGTGGTCAGCTTAGATTGGTAGAGCGATGCGATATCCATCGCTGCCTCCTCTTCCTGGTTACTGGGGGATCAATAGTTGGCGGCTTCTTCCGGGGAGTGACCGCGGCGATGCACCAGCATGGTCCGCTCGAAGCTCATCACCTCGATGCCGTCCTGGTTCACGCCTCGGGTCGCCACCGTGACGATCCCCTGGGTCGGGCGACTCTTGGATTCGCGCTTGGAAAGGACGGTGCTCTCGGCATAGAGCGTGTCGCCGGCGAACACCGGATGGGTCGCCTTGACCTTCTCCCAGCCGAGGTTCGCCACGACCTTGGCGCTCACCGTGCGCACGCTCATGCCGGTCAGGAGCGCCAAGGTGAAAGTCGAGTCGACCAGCAGCTTCTTCCATTCAGTCTTCGCCGCGTAGGCCGCGTCGAAATGGACTTGCTGGACGTTCATCGTCAGCAGCGTGAACCAGACATTGTCGGTATCGAGCACGGTGCGGCCGGGGCGATGTTCGAACACGTCGCCCGGCACGAAATCCTCCCAATAGAGGCCCGAGGTCTCGCGATAGCGGCGTTCGCCCACGGCCTTGTAGGCCGGAAGGATGGTATCCACGGTTCGTCTCCTTGATGGAAATCCCCGGTCGGCGGGGAGGGGCGTGCGGCGTCAGGCTGCTTCGCCAATGGCGGCGAGCACGCGTCGCGCCTTGCGGGCGATCGCCTCGTCGACCATTCGTCCGTTGACCGTGCCAACGCCCTTGGCGTTCTCCGCCAGGATGGCCCGGGCTTCGGCGATGGCTTCAGCGCTGGGCGTCAGTGCGGCGTGAATGGCGGCGACCTGACCCGGGTGGATGGCCGCCTTGGCGGTGAAGCCTAGTGCGCTAGAGCGCGCGATTTCCTGTTCCAGCCCCGTCCTGTCGCGCACATCAAAGAACGGAGCGTCGATGGCCAGCACGCCGGATCGAGCGCAGGCCGCAATGAGGCGCGAGCGGGCGTAGAGCAGCGGCTCCCAAGCCGTCGCGGCGCCGAGATCGGCGGCCATGTCGCCGGCACCGAACATCAGGCCGGTCAGACGCGGCGAGGCGGCGGCAATCTCCTCGACCGTCGCCAGGCCTGCAGCACTCTCGATCAGGGCGATGAACCGGCTGCGCTTGCCGACGGCGAAGAGCTGGCGCTGAAGGGGCTGCAGTTGCAGCGCCCGCTCGGTCTTGGGCAGGACGAGAAAGTCCGGCACGGCATTGGACGCCAGCAGCGCCTGGAGATCGGCGTTGCCGGCGGCCGTTCCGAGGCCATTGACGCGCAGCGCGCGCGCCGGACCGCCCCCTTCAGACCGGCCGAGGTACTGCAACGCGGTTCGCCGGGCGCTGTCCTTGTCCGCGGGAGCCACCGAATCCTCCAAGTCGAGGATCAGCACGTCCGCACCGACGGCCGCCGCCTTGTCGAACCGGTCTGGCCGGGTGGCTGGGGTGAACAGCCAACTCCGCAACGGGCGCTTATAGGGGGAGGTATCCATGGCAATCGTCTCCTCTGCTGCCATGGAACGTGAGGGCGCCGAGCTCTGCTGCCCAATATATGTCGAAGGCTAGATCGATTGCTTTTGGGGATACCTATGGCTCGCATTGGCCGAGCCGACCCTACCCGACCTTGCATCAATGGCGTTTATCTGCCGTCTCGTTCGGCACGTGCTCGGCCTGCCGTGGCCTTCGCGGAGGGAACGGAGCGGATGCGTATATAGATTAGAGCCAACAGGCGGCTTCACCCCCCGTCTTGGTGTCGAGAGCCGCCCACAACCCCGCAGGCATGATGTCCGATTCGGCGTTCCAATTGCCCGAAAGATGGTGTATCGCGGCGGCTGCGTCTCATGGCGGATGAGAGCGCAGCCCCTTCACGTACGATGTCTGAACCGGGGTCGAACCTGGCCTCGATCATCGAGGGAAGGGGCGACGGCGATGGCCCATTTCGTAGGTCTGGACGTCTCGGTGAAGGAGACGTCGGTGTGCGTCGTCGACGATGCCGGCCGGATGCTGTGCGAGCGGAAGGTGCCGACCGAGCCGGATGATATTGCCGTGCTGCTAACATCGATCGGCGGTGAGTATGTCAGGGTCGGCATCGAAGCCGGGCCGCTGTCGCAGTGGCTGGTAAATGGTCTGGCCGAGGCCGGACTCCCGGTCGTGTGCGTCGAGACACGGCACATGAAGGCCCTGCTGACGGCGCAGCAGATCAACAAGTCCGACCGCAACGATGCCCGTGGGATCGCGCAGATGATGCGGGTGGGCCTGTTCAAGCCGGTGCATGTGAAGACGCTGGCGGCCCAGGAGCAACGGATGCTGCTGACCAGCCGCAAGCTCATCCAGCGCAAGCTGATGGACATCGAGTGCGGTATGCGCGGCACGCTGCGCAACTTCGGGCTCAAGGTCGGCGTCATCGGCACGGCCGGGTATGAAGCGCGCATCCGGCACCTGGTTGAAGGCTTTCCGAAGTTGGCGGCCATCGTCGAGCCATTGCTGACAGTCCGGCGCGTGATGCGCCAGCAACTCGCAACACTCCACAAGCTGCTGCTCGACACCGTCCGGCATGATCCGGTGTGCCGACGGTTCATGACGGTGCCCGGTGTCGGTCCGGTGGTGGCACTTACCTACCGCGCCTCGGTCGATCAGCCACACCGCTTTCTTCATTCCAGAGCGGTCGGCGCGCATGCAGGCCTGACGCCGAAGCGCCATCAGTCGGGCGAGATCGACTATGACGGCGGTATCTCCAAATGCGGCGACACCATGCTCCGTGCGATGCTGTACGAGGCGGCCCAGTCGATGCTCACCAACGGCAAGAAATGGTCGTGGCTCAAGGCCTGGGCGATGCGGGTCGCGCAGCGCCGCGGCATGCGGCGCGCCATCGTCGCGCTCGCCCGGCGGCTCGCCGTCATCCTGCATCGCATGTGGGTCGATGGCACCGACTTCCGCTGGAGCAACTCTGCCATCGTCGTGACCGCCGCGGGATAAAGCCGCGTCGCCGGCAAAGGATCAACCGGTTCTGCCTCGGCAGAAAGATGTCCTCACGGGGACGATGGGTGGCGTGAGTTCGCAATGGCTGCAGATCCTGCCGCTTGGAGCGGCAAGGGCGCCCGAAAGATTGAGCCGCGCCATCCTTCTTACCCCATCATGAGGCGGCCCGCCGCCGACCTCGAAGAGAAGCAAGAGCCCCGTGTGGTGACATCAGTCCGCGCAGATCGATGCGAGGAGCAACGCCTATGACGTCAGCAGATCAACCTTGACCCGAGCCGCAATAGAGAAGCTGCCGTTCTGCTCTCGGCCCCAAGCCGAAGAGCGGCCGGGCGGCACCCCAGCCCCGCTAGGCGATAGACCTAGAAGTCGCGATCGAGGTCGGGGAAGAACTCGGTAAGAAAATTGCCGATGTACTGTGTGAGGTTCGGGAGGCTTCGGGCGTAGTCGGTCAGCCTGGGATGCATCTCGCGGAGCTGATAGACCAGGATGGTCATTCCGAAGACGACCGCGTCAAAAGACGTCGGCCGGTCGGTCCCGAGAAGATACCGATTTTCGCCCAAAATTTCGGCGACGGCCGCCAGATCCTTGGACGCCTTGTCCACGATTTCGTCGGGCGTATAACGCGCGATGCCCTGCTTGTAGGTGCGGTCTTCCATGTCGTCCCGCAGGCCCTGAAGGCCGGGGGCCATTCCGCCGAAGGCATGCTCGAAGAACCAGTCCGAACCTTCTTGATCATAGAACTCGTAGATCAGCGCGATCCAATAGAGGTGGTCCTCCAGCGTACGCTGGACGAGGTGGCCGACAGCGCGCTGATGGTCGCTCAAACCGGCGTCGGGATCTGGAAAGGCGGTCTTCAGAAAGCCGATGACCAGGTCGGAATCGGCGACTTTCACGCCATCGACCGTGATGAAAGGCACCTTTCCACGTGGCGCATTGCCAACGCCCTGCTCGGCGACGGGTTCGAAGGGGATTCCTTGGAAACGAAGATGAGCTGTCAGCTTCGCAGAAAAAGGCGACAGCGTCGGGACCCTGCGCGCGACGTCGGGTTCGAAAATGCCGAAGCGGTGCAGAGTCATGACAGTCGACGGTCCAAAATGGACCTTATCGTACGGGTTCACATAGACGGGGATCTTTTTCATCACGGGCGTCCTTCATCTCGATTCACGCTCACAGCCGTGAGCAGACCAGACCGAAGGCAGCGGCTCCGCCCGTCGTTTCTGGTGCCGCGGGATATCGGGCGTTGTCGCGACGATGATAATCGGATGAACGTCGACAGGACTTTTCGGGATTTGCGAGCAATGTCGTTAAAGCGGCACCGGAAAGGTCAGTCCGCGCCCAGATTCTCCGCCAGGAAATCGATGAACGTTCGCACACGCTGACTGGAGACGCTGCCTGCGGTGACAGCGTACAGATTGGCGTTTGAAGTCACGAACGTGTCGAGAGCGGTGACAAGTGCGCCAGAGGCAAGCTCCTTGCGGATATCCAAATCGTTTCGCAGGATGACGCCGTGGCCGTCGAGCGCCCATTGGCGAAGAACGCCGCCATCGTTGGCAACGCGATCGCCCGCAACACGAACCGTAACCGGTCGTCCCTCAACGGTGAAAGACCACGACGAAAAGGTCGATCCAGGACGCGGGTGGACGAGGCAATTGTGCGCGGCCAGGTCATCTGGGTGCTTGGGTGCAGCATGGTTTGCCCAATAGGATGGCGCGGCGCACACCACGCGGCGCCCTCGACGCATCAGTCGAGCCTTGAGAGCCGAATCCGTCAAAGGGCCATTGCGGAGCGCTAGGTCAATGTCCCGCTCCACGAGATCGACGACACCATCGGACAAGTGCAGCGCAATTTGTACGGCGGGGTGTAAGTCGAGGAAGCGATTGATCAGCGGCGCTACTTCGGTCCGGCCAAAATCTTGTGTGGCCGTCATCCGGATTGGGCCGCGCAAGGGCCCATCCTGAACCCCGGCGATGGATGCGTCCCAGTCTGCCAAGAGCTTTCTAGCATCGGCGAGAAAACGTCGCCCTTCGAACGTGAAGCTCAATCTGCGGGTCGATCGCGTGATCAGACTAACACGCGCCTGCTCTTCCAACTGCTGAAGCGCGACCGTCACCGTTGAGGTCGAAACAGACACTTGGCGGGCGGCGGCTGAAAGGCTGCCGGTCTCAGCTATCGTTACGTACAGGCGGAGGGCTTCCAGGGTGTCCATTTCTCGCAAATCCCGAAAGGTCCAATCGAGAATAGCCTAATTATCGACGAGACAAAGGCAACCAATATTGGCTTCAACAAGCAGGAGAAGCCCATGTCCACCTCATCGACGATAGCCGACAGCAGTGCCCCCTCTGCCAACCACACGATCATCCGTGTTGGCCTGATCGGCCTCGGAAACTGGGCTTTGAACGGCCCCGTCCGCGTGCTCAGCCTTATGCCGCAATATGAAATGGCGGCTGTCTACAGCCAGCGTCGCGACGCCGCGCAGTCTGCTGCGGACACCTTCGGTATCAGGCATGTCGTCGGATCGATCGAAGAATTGGTTCGCCATCCAGACGTCGACATCGTCCTCGTGCTCACGACAGGTCCGCAGCACGAGGAAGCGGTACGCGCAGCGATCGCTGCGGGGAAGACCGTGTACTGCGAGTGGCCCTTGACGCCGGACTCGAAGACCTCGGCTGAACTGGTCGACCTTGCGGCAAAAGCTGGTGTGCAAACCATTCTCGCCACCCAACGCCGGTTCGCGCCAGGGCTGCGCTATCTGAAGGATCTTCTCGGTGATGGCTACGTCGGTCGTGTGCGCTCGGTCAGGATGCATGTGACGGTGAGCAGTTTCGGCAAAAATCGCAGCAAGGCGATTCGTTGGAGCGTCTTCCCCGAAAATTTCATGGGCGTTACCTCAATTTTCGGCGCGCACTTGATGGACCCGCTCTTCTCGATCGTAGGCCGCCCGACTGAGATCTCGGCCGTTTCTGTTAACCAGTGGCCGGAAATCACAATCGTCGAAACGGGCGAGGAGATCAGCACGAAGGTTCCGGATCAATTGCTGCTGCAAGGCATCCTCGCAAGCGGAGCCGTGTTCGCCGTTCATATCGAGGGCGGGAAGCATCATGGCACCGGCGTTCAGATCGATATCACGGGTGATGATGGTGACTTGCAGATCACCAACACCTCGGCGTTCGGGGGCGTGGGCGAAGAATATAAATTATTCGGCGCCCGCGTAGCGGACACCAAGATGGCGCCACTCGCCGTGCCCGCATCGTACAACTGGTTGCCACCCTCTGATCTTCCGAGCGGCGTGCTGGAGCTCGCCGATCTCTTCGAGGTTCATGCTCGCGATCTCGCAAGCGGCTCGCGAACCGTGCCCAGCTTCGAGGACGCCCTCTTCATG